>JAHLWS010000069.1 GCA_019057795.1 Promethearchaeota archaeon
AATTAAAGCTAGTCGATCACGAAGACGAAGCGACTGAAGAGGACCTAAAAGAAGAGCTGGATAGAATAGATCTATTAGAGCAAGCTGTAGAATTAGAAGAAATATTATTTCAGCAAGGAGAATCGCAAGAGGAGATAGATGCGAGGGTAGAAGAATCCATAGAACCGACTAAATTTGGGGAAAGCTTAAAAGAAATGATTGAACCAGAACAAGAATCGATTGTAAATAAAAAGCTTAAAAAACTCGATTTAGAGATTAACGAACAAAATTCAAATGAAAATGTTGAAAATGAAGAAAATTTAGAAGTATTAAAACCAGAACTAGATGCTATGGAAAGCGAATCGGACGAAGAGGAAGATGAGCGTCTTCAAGAGTTATATCGCCAAGAAACGAACAGGAGACCTATATATGCTAGAAAAAAAACAAAAAGTTATAGCCAATGGTTAGAACAACGAGAATTAGGAGCGGAAAAAATTAAAAATTCTAAAAGTGAAAGCGAAAAAATAAAAGAAATTGAAGAAGAGGATTGGAAAACAACCCTTAAACAATGGATAAGAGAGGCTTCCGAAGAAGAATGCAACGCTGAGCTTAAATCCGAGTTAAAAAAAGCCCTTGAGAGTTATGACGAGTTCGAGGATTTGACTCGAAAATTTTTAGAATTATATGAAAAGTCTCAACACAAAAAACTTACTGAAAAAGAAGAGAATAGAATAAAATCCTTAACAGAAAGACTACAGGAGCTAGGCCCAAACCAATTAGAATTATTAGCAAATATTCGGGCTTTTAAAGATTATTTTTATAATCATTTGTGGGAAGTTATGAACAGGTTTTTTGTTATTCGAGTGCGTAGCAAATTTTTTAAGCATGTCTCGCAGAAATATAAAGAGTTAAGGAAAGAACAAAAAAACGAGAAAATTAAATATTCCCTTATAATTAAACAGGAGAATGATCTTCATAAGAGAATTTTTAAATATGGTGAATCTCTACATCAAGGGATTGTATGTATATATTATATTTGTGAAATATTTCCAAAAAATAGAGAAATCGATAAGAAATATTTTTCTGGAAGCGAACTAAATTATATACTTAATAAACATACTCAGTTTTTTTATACTATTAATAAAAACTTAAAGGATAAAGATTTAATTCGATATTATGGCTCTATTACAAGAAAGAAGAAATCAAACGAAATGATATATATTATTACAGAAAAAGGAATAGAATTTACAGAAGAGATAATAAAAATAAAAAGGCGAGATTTTCCAATATTATTTGATGAGCTAATTGCCACTCTTGAGAAAAGATATATTGAATATAATAAAGATTTAATTAATTCAGAAAAAAAAAATAAAATTCGATCACATGAAGATATAAATAAGGAATTAAGAAAAATTGCTAGACATAATAATGTAGAACTGGTCGATTCATACAGATCTGATCGTTTAGATATAAATTTTCGTTGTAAAAAATGTAAAAAAGAATTTCTAGATATTTATAAAAATATAAAAAGAAGGCAACCACCAAAATTATTCTGCCCATTCTGCTTTCCAGAATTAATAAAAAACCCTTCTATTTCTAAAAAGTTAAAAGAACAAATTACAAAATATAGCTTGAATAAATTGGAAAGAATTATTATTAATGATTTATCAGAAGTTGAAATTTTAGAAAATATAAAAACGATTAAGGAATCTGTTTTTGAACAAATAGAATCTCAATTATCATGTAAAAATTCTGAATTTAAAAGATTTCTAAAGAAATATATTGCTAATATTGTTTGGTTTTTAACAAAGATTAAATTACTAAGTGAAACAAATCAAAAAATAAATATAAGCAATGTAGCAAAAGAAACTCATGATAAAAGTTTAACATCATTAAATCAATGGTATAAAATTGTAAAAGAAATAGTTAGACATTTAAGAGATATCCTTGGTTTCAGTATAAGAACAACACATCAAGATCCTTTATTAATACCAGAATCCTCACGGAATGGTATCAGGAGTTTCAAGACTTATTATAAACTAATTAAAGGCAGTGATAAAAAAGGCATAACAATTACATATTTAGATATAGATTATAAAACTGAAATCAAAATACATTATGATGGTAAATGTCAAGGTTTAGACGAATACTGTCCCTTCAATATTGATCACAAATTCTTACCAAGTCTTAGTCATCACCATAGACTTGAAGGTTATAACAAAATTATAACAGAAAAAGACTATGAATATATACAACCTAGTAAAATTTTTAGACATTCTCTTCATAGAGCTCTTGAATTATTACAGACTCAAATAGGGGGATTTGATTTAATGTGTATAAATTGTCATTCTATTAAACATTCAATAAGATATACTTTTCCTCCTATTTTTAATTTTCTTAAATCATTAACTTTAGAGGATATTAAAGAAAATGTATCAGATGTTTTCAATGAAGTAAATATTTTAGCAAATAAATTTCTTGAGCAAAATAAAGAAAGATATAGGATAACCAAAAATAACACTATAGCAAAAATAAAAATTGATATAAAAAGATCAATAATAGGATTCGTAAAGAAGAAATATGTAATTGAATATCTATTTGGAGCAAATTATATATGTCCAGTTTGCCAAAAAGCTAATATTAATGACCACCTCACTTGTTTTGAAGCACATCATACTAACTTAGACTTATTTGAAAAAATTGAAAAAATAGAGTTTGGAAAGGAATATAAACGCAAACCTATCCCTTGGCTGATTAAGAACTTAATTATACAAGAATGCATCTATCTTTGCTCAAATTGTCATGCAATGATTAAAGCAACAATTTATCGAGATTATATTCTCATTATTTTAGAAAACCAAAAAGAAGCTTTCTTTGTTAACAATTTCTATAAACTTTTAGATACACAAATAGCAGTAAAAAGAAATATAATTTTACAATGGAAAATTCAATTAAAAGATAGAAGTTTAAATTTTGCAAATCCCCTTCGATTAATATTTAAAATGGGAGAAGCTTTAGACCAAAAAGTAGTATGTATTTATTATATCTGTGAAGAATTTTCCAGAGATACAAAAAAGCATTTCTTTACTGCCAGTGTTCTTAATTTTATTCTCAATAAATTTCATACTCATTTTAATAATTATAAAAACCAATTAATCAGTGATGGTTATATACAGTATGTAAAAGGAAGACATCAGTTTAATCAAAAATTTTTTGCAATCACTCCTAAAGGTATAGAAAAAGCTAAAGAGATAATTAAAAAAAAAAAAAATGAATTTTCTGAAGAATTTAATATGTTAATTCTTGCTTGGAAAGACCGTTATATTGAATATCACAATTCTTCATAAAAAACATTTTTACTTAATCACTTAAATATTTCATACATTGGAGGCATTTTCCTTTTATGCTCTGCTAATCTCATCATTTTCTTAACTTTCTTAACATTCTCCTGATTTAATTCACTTAAGTCAAGACCATATTCCATCCTATATAGAATCTCATCTATAGTATCGTATAATAACCCAATTTCTCCTTCATCTGTCTGTCCAATCCACAACCCCGGGGAGGGCGGTTTCAAGATTATTTTTTCAGGAATTTTTAGATTTTCTGCTAATTTTCGGACTTCACATTTGTAAAGTGCACCAATTGGTTCAAAGTCTACTCCACTCTAGTGTAGGAATTCGTTTATAATACCTAAATCACCATATTTGGTAAAATACCCAATTGCATGCTCTGCACGATTGCCTGTACCCGCAACCAAACAATTTCCCTTTGACTGACCATGAAAATACAGGGTTATCATTCGTAATCTGGGTTTTAAGTTAGCAGATGCCATTTTATTAGTCTTAACTATTGGTTCCATAACTTCTAAGAATTTGTTATATACTGAAGTTAAGTCTATTATTTTAAAGTCGATATCCAAAACTTTCGCTATTAATTTTGCATCTTCAAGATCTTGAGATACTGATTCACAAGGTAAACCCAATCCAATAACATTTTCTTTGCCAAGTGCATTTGAGCATAATGCGGCTGTAACTGCGCTGTCAATTCCACCACTGAGCCCTAGTACAACACTCTCGGCATTAGCAGCCATAACATAGTTCTTAATCCAATTTTGAATGTCAACAGCTAACTTTTTATAGTCGAGTTTGCGCATAATGTATAATAATCTTCTTTTTATTTAAAACTCATTTAAAAAGCTATTTAAAAGAAAAGATTCAAATAATATTTATTAGATCATAAAATTAAAAGAAAAATCTTAATTATCAACTTATATATAATAAAATTTATAGAATTTGAGAAAACTGATTTAGTATGAATGACTTCATAACAATTGTTAATTCTTCGTTTGATAATGGTATTCCGTTCTGGATTTATACCAGCGATTATATTTTTGGTATGGTGCCTGTAGATGCAAGTGGAGCTCGCTGGAAAGAGATATCATACACTTTTGAAGAACCCGATAATCCTCTTTTTATCACAGAGAGAGCTGCCGATTTATCCTTTCAATTTTTGCTTGAAGAAGTTGAAAAAGGCGTATCCTTTTATGTTGACGACTTAAAAGTACCCATGATAAAGGAATTTGCCAAAACACTCGAAGGAAAACCTGGTCCCGAAAAAATGAACGCTATTATATCTGAATTAATCAATAACTCATCAAAATATTCCTCAAAATTTCCAATCATAAAAAACAAAGATGAACTTAACTCTTTAACAAGTAAAATTTAAGTTTTTCTGAATTTCTTATATTACTCTTCCTGAATCTTCAAAAAAAGTTCAATCCTTTAGATGTACAAATTCTTTCTTAGAGGATGTTTCTTTGTGAATTCCTCGTCAATTCTTTTCGCCATTTGATATTCTAAATTCGAATCTCGTTCGCCAACGATTTTTTTTAAGTAATTTCCATGTTGTTGCGAGTATTTTTCGATCCCCGCTGCAACGATATTTTTACCTTTTTTTATGGGAACGACCATCCCAAAAAGACGAAACATTTCATCAGGTGATAAGGATTTTCCTTTTCCCACTTCTTCCTCGATATCTCTATCAATATTTCGAACAATGGTACCCATAGTTAACGAGGAATAAGGACTGAGCATTTTAGATTTTAACCAATACGCATTGGGTTTTTTTGTTATAAAAGTATCTGTATTTCCCTGGTCGTCTTTTGATCCTATAACTCTCCAATCGTTAGGGTCCTTATCGTACTCCTTTTTCAATTTTTTTATTATTGGCTTGATTGGAGCGATTCCATGGTAATCTTCTTCATCTTCGTAATTCGTCATACTTCTAATTATAATAAATAAATGTAACTATAAAAATATAAAGAACCTTCTAATTAACTTATTTTGAAGAAATATTCCAGATTGAATACGAAAATGAATTCTTTGATTTCATAATTTCTGAAGATTGGTCAGATAATCAGGTTAAAATCCAAATCATAAAGAAATAAATAGGTGAAGGTCTATTTATAGACTTCCTTAAACATTTTTAATTGTGATTTAATAAGGCTTATTATCAGTTCCTTTTCCTCTTCAGTGATTTTATAAATTTTAAAGATGAAATCATCTATTTCTTTAATTAAATTATTTATCTCATTATTAATTGTCCCATTATTTGAAATAAATAAGTTATTAAGTAAATCCACTTTACTTGCTATAGTTTTTACTATAGTTTTATTTGGTTTTTTAACAGGTAAGTGCCGAATCATATATTGATTAAGATTAATTGTGGTGTCTTTTTGATTATTAATTCCATACATGCAATAAAACTGTATCAATAAAGAATTATAGAGAGCTGATAAATATTTCAATAAATCTTTATCATTATGAAGTAAAGAATAGATTGATGAAGTAAAACACATATTGTCTTCAGTATAATACGTTTCAGGAACGATACTATTATGTTTTATGAGTAATTTAGGATCTTTATAATACTCATAATTGTTTCCTTTTAGAATAGAAGGTTTAATCTTATCAATGTCAAAAGATTTATTTTTATCGATATAATAATATGTGAAATCATCTCTTGCATATACAAATGTGCACGCTTGGGAATTGTCTCCTTTTAATATTGCCTTAATTTTTATTAATCCTTTATCTTCTTCTCCTCGAACCATCTTAGGAAAATCAACTGTATTTAAAAAATTAAGATCTCCATTTTTTTCAATTTTGGTAATTATTGGATATATATCATCTGTTAATTTAATTCTAATTCTATTCAATGATACCGTCTTAACATCACACTTCGGACACTTATTTTTAAATGTATAATAGCAAAAACTTGCATTTCCATTATAATAAGAACATTTTGAATTTTTACAGATTTTTAAACCATCTACTTGTTTATCTGCTTTTTTACCATTTAATACATATTCAATTCTGAGTTGACTGTCAAAAAGATCTTTTATTCGCAATTTTTCAGAATACCCATGATTCGTATTAAAGAAAAGAATTTGAACCTCATTTGTTGCCCCTGGAAATTGTTTTGATCCAATATCTGTTATTTCATAAGGACCAATCTCCAAAAGTAATTCGTTTCTTACTTCAATATACTTTTGCCTAAGGAGGTATGATTTTGGTGTTAAAATTCCTGCATATTGAAAAGGAATTTCTTTTCTAGCAAGCTTTAATAAGAAATTTAAGTAAATATCTTCGGTTATATCATTTTTTAAGATTGATTTACCCATCTTACTTAGAATATTTCCATAAGGTGGATTTGCTATTATTATATCAAAACCTTTTGTATTGAAGAAATCAGAAAATTCCATAGACCAATGAAAAGGTTTAAGACTCTCAAGTTGTGCTAAATTAATTAAGAACTTTAAATTTATATTTTGAATTTTGTTTATTCCAATAGCATTTATAATTTTTGTACATATTTCTTTTGGATTCTGTTCTTGAAAAACATCAGTGTCTTCGGGCTTAAAAACACGATATGATAAGGATACTGAATTACTTCTAAAACTAATACCTCTTATATTTTTACTGTTTTTATCTAATTTTAAATCTTTCTTCTTTGTATCGATGAGATTAATCTCTTGTCCTTCCTTTAATCGTATTAATATTGAAAATATATTGCTAAAGTCTGTAGTTTCGACAGCTTTAGGTTTAATATCAATTTCTCTACCTAATATTTTATTCTCTTGATATTCTTCTAATAGTATCTGATTAAAATTTGTTGTATATTCTTCAGTTAAATCTCTTAACTCTGTTCTAAGTGTAATTTTTTTAGTTCCATTCTTTTCTTGATAATAAGATTTTATCTTGTTATTCCTTTCTACTAACATTTGGCTTAAAGATTCCTTTTCTTTTCCTACCCATTCACTAAGGGGCGCAAACTTTACTTCTTTTTTTGTTATCTTATCTAACCATCCAATGCTCTTAATCCCTTTTGTATAACCAAACAGACTGTTACCTTCTCTAATGTTATACTCAATGTTAGGTAGAGGTGATAATTCTATATCAATAGTGTCTAAATTAGGGGGAGGTTGGACAATCCATAACCATAACCTTAGTTCACAAATTTCGATTGCAGAGGAATTTATATCTACACCATATAAGTTATTTTGCACTATGTAAGTTTTTAAATCTACTAGATTTTTAAAGGGTCTTTTGTCCCCTTCGATTTCCTCTACTGATTGATATTTCAATTCATCTAATTTTAGACTTTTTATAAAGAAATAATAATATTCAAGGAGTAAGTTAGCAGAACTGACTAAAAAAGCACCGGAGCCAACTGCAGGGTCACAAATCTTAATTTTTTTGAGTAATTTAATTACATAATCATAAATTTTAGCCTTGATCCCTATATCATACATTCTTATTTCTCGTATGGTTCGTAATTCCCAAGGGATATCACTCTTAAATTTATTATTTATTTTATCTACTACAAAAACCTCTAATGTATTTCGTGATATGTAATTTGTTATAGTAACTCTGGTGTAATAAGTTCCAGTCGGTTTTCTCACATCACCTATGGATTTTTCAAATATATAACCTAAGATACTAGGGTTGATAATATTCTTTTTATTTTCGCTTACTTCCTCTTCACCATTCTCTTCGCTAATAGTAAAATCGTAAGCTTTTAATAAAGCCCAAATTACTTTTATTGCCTCAGAATTCAGAGAAATGTTAGGATTTTTAATTTCTATTTCCGAGAGTCTAAATAATCCTCCATTTAAATAAGGTAAATTTTTAAACTTTTCTAAAACATCGATTCTCTCACCTTCGTTATTTAAAACTTCAAAGAATAAATCCTTAAGGCATTTGAAATAATTTCTTTCTTCTTCCTCATTAAATATCTCTTGAATAGGGTCTAAGGGTAACAATTTCCAGTCTAATAAGATCTTTATAAACAACATACGAAAGAAAATTGTTCTATAATAGGTAGTTTGCATGTCACTAAGTTCCTCCCCAGATTGAATTGTTAGATTTCTTATATTAATTGTTGTATCGTTGGGATCCAAGAGCTTATTAAGTTTTGCACTGAATAAATTGTAAAATTTCTTTGTAATTATTTCGCCTTTTTCTTCTTCTAAATAGGATCTTTCCTTTCCTAATGCAATATCACGTATTATTTCTAAAACTTCTGAAGGTTCCTTTCTGTTTGGTTTCATTTGATGAGTAGATTCGTCATATTTTAGAATATACCACTCATTAAAATTAGTAATGATCGCATTATATTCCTGTTCTAAACCTATAAACTCATGGAACCATTTTTGAGCTTGTTCTATACCCTCTTCATCTCCTGCTTTGTCAAGTGGTTTATTAAGACTTTCAATTTCAAATAATAAGGATTTCCCCTCCCCTTTATTAAAAATTCCAAAATCCGGATATTTATTTAAACTTTTACCTGTGAATGAAATTGATTTTAACCTTACTTGAGGAACAATATATTCATCTTCAATTCCAATGTTGTTAAGAAGTTTAGTTATAAATTGAGAGGTAATTGCTTCAGGCAAACTTCCTGCGGTTAAAGGGAGTGCTTTTAAATGGCTCGATTTTAATACTAACCTTGGTTTCTTTGTTTTATCAAATAAATGATTCTTAATTTTATTATCAGCAATGAGATTTTCGAACTGTTGTTTTACTAATTTAAAAATTTTTTTAAAATCCATTTCAATTATCAATAGATAATGTGATTTAAATTATTATATATTTTTTATTTGGGTATTAATTTCATCAAATGCAGGATAAGAATGTTTTATTATCAACTTACTAATATTCAATTTTGAGTTAGAATATATGGAAATCCAATATTTTCCTAATCCCTAATTTTTAGACGAGTTTTCATTCTTCCCTCGTTCAAGTATGTTTAATGATTCTTCCCTATTGTAACAATCAATTGGTCTCGAAATTCCATATTTATACTTTCTGATGTAATCTTCCTTTTTCCATCTCTCAATGTTACCAACAAGGTTGGGTAAAATCTCATCAATTCTCCTAAAGTTTGAGAAAAATACGATATAATAAAGCGGTGTATTAGAATTCAAACTTTTAACTAATACAGAGTACGAATGAATATAATAGGGTTTGAAACTCTCTAAAAATGTTATAAACAAATTTTTTCTCCGTTCATCGGGAGTTTTACCTTTTTGATAAGCTTTCTTCCAATTATCATTACCAAAAAACCTGGTATTAATTTCACATCTTGATTGATTATGTTTATCTATATAGCCACAATTCTTTGTAATGCTATATAGCGGAAAATTAATAAGCATTTCAGGACGCATGATTTCTTTTGTTTGTTTATAGATATATTTATAATCAATTATTCTCTGAATTGTTTCAAAAGATATTTGTGACGCATTATCTGGGTCCAGATAAAAAAGACTATGATAATAAGATGGAACTTTTTCTAATATTGCTTCAATATTCTCATTAGCATCTGAATTAAATACTTCAATGATTTGTTGCGGATATTTTTTATTGAGATTTTTCACATTTTCTACAACTGATTCGGAAATATCATTAAAAACACATTTAACTTTTTTTTTTAATGCTATTAAAGGAGAACCATCAATGTAATTGTTCCCTTCAAACTGGATTCGAGGTTCCCCACAAAAGAGATCTACTAGAGTAAACCTTTTATAATTATCTTTTATATGATGACTTGCGCATATCTGGACATAATGTTTGTAAAACCTGAGTTTTATTCTGCTATGGTGTTTCCAAATTCTAGATTCTGACATTTCTGAAAAAATTTAATCTAATAATGCTTATAAATAAAATTGTTTAAGGTTTAATTGTGCCGACAAAAAATTGAAGAGTGAGACTTCATTAAAAAGATGGAAATCACAATTAATTTTAAAGTTACCAACAGTGAAAAATTAGTGATTCAAATGATATTTTACTTCTGGGATTTGATAACTCGGAACTACGATATTTAATCTTTTAATACTATCCTTATAACGTACTTTTTTAAATTGTTTTAGTTTATTAATAATTTTCTCGATATTATTGATTGTATAATTCTCCCTTATAGCATCGAAGAACTCAATTTCTCTCTCTTTTAGATTTTTTCGGTCAATATAATTCATTTTTCCTATCCAAATAGTTTCAGAGATATAAGGATATAATTTTTTTACTAAAGGGACTGGATCGAGATCTATAAAGGGTTCAATGGAGACACTCGTTTTAAATTTCATTTTATAAGCGTACTTCAAAGAATCTAAACGCTCTTCGAAAGAGGGAGCTCCTTCTTCCCAAAAATTTAATAAATCGTTATTTAATGAAGTGATTGTAAATCTAAATTGAATCTTAGTTCTATATTCTTGGAAAGTCTCACAAAGCTCTCTTATGACAGAATAATAAGGTTTTGAAGTAATTAAGATCGAATTTCCAGCATTTAGAAGTTTTTCTATTGTTCTAAAACACTCATATTTAAATTCAGGAACGATGTCATGTGAAGAGGGAAACATTACCCTTCCTTTCCGTTTTTTATAATTCTTATTTAATTTTTCTTGACATAACTCCATAATTTTCCAAGTTTCTTCCGTTTTTCTCCCAAATCGTAAAGCAAGCTTTTTTGCATAGCAATAACGACAATTGTGAGAACATCCTGAAAGAATATTTACGTTAGAAGATGCCCATTCTTTTGTTCCAGTTGGAATAGCAGATTTTATTTTTTCCATTTTATATTAATATTTATGTATGTTTATAAAGGGCAAAAAATGATCGTTTAATTTTTATGATTCTATTACATAAAATATTCCCTTTTTTTATATAAAGAATAGGATTTTTTTTTTATAGTAAAGCTATTGCTTTACTAAGAGAGAAAATTTAAAAGTATCAAGAGAGATTGATGAAAGAGAGTTGATAATCTTAACTATAAAGAATCAAGTTGATTTTTACAAAAAGGTTTATGATTAATTTGTAATTAATACAATATTATTTTCAATCTTCCAATTTTAGGATGAAATCGCAGACAGAATCCCCTGTGCCGATAAACTTCTCTCTTTTGTATTTAATTTTAGGGTTGAATTCTTTTATTACTGGTTCTAAATATGGGATGCACATTTCTTTACAAATTGACTCTATTCTGTGGTGCCTATCTGGATTTCTTTCCATAGCTTCGATATAAGGACATTTGGTGATGTTTATTACTGCCTTCTTCTCGCCTTCTTGAAAGATCTCGTGGATATTACCTTCACAATTCCATACAAAAGAAAGAATTTCTAGTAAGTCGTTTAGAGAATTTCCCTCGAGTTTTAAATATTTTTTTACTCTGCGAAATATGATGCTATATAATCTCTGCCATACTACTATATCAAGTTTTAGGGCTGTATCCCAGTCTATCTCGTTTTCGGTTTCTATTACCCACAACCCGTCGAGCGACCTAAAATTTCTTTCGAAATAAAACAATTTATCTTTTTTAGTAATTCTCCTCAATGGTTTAATAGGTTCGCTTTTTTCATCTTCACCTAAAAGAGATTTATCTAAAAAAAAGTTAAAATTGCAGAAATTATCTCCTAATCCCATATACATAGTTCTTTTTACAATTATTTCCTTATTGAAATCTCTAATAATTGATTTATAGAATGGAATACACATGTCTTTACAGATTAAAGAAATTTTTTCTTGACGTTCTGGATTTCGATCCATAGCCGCTTTATAAGGGCATTTTATAATTATTATTTCTGCTTTATCACATTCATTTTGTTTCAGTTCGTAATCCCAGCCTTCTATAGACCATCGAAAACTAAGAATTTCAATTAAGTCGTTAAGATTATTTGTCTCGATCTTTAAATATTTTTTTAGCCTTCTAATAATGATTTTTAACAACTTCTCCCATACAACTAAATCAATCTTTAATGCGATCTTCCAATTCGTTTCCTCTTCCGTCTCTATCATCCAAAGTCCATCTAGACTAAAAAAACTTCTTTCAAAAAAAAATAATTTGTCCTCTAAGCTTAAATTTCTCACGATTTAACCTTGTTTAATGATTTTATCTATAATTAAAAAACGATTCCATATTATTTATATTGTAAATAAAATCATTTTGCATTTAGTTGATATTATTTAGGGGATTTGTAATAATTACAGGAATTTCATCGTAACGAGGTTTAAAATTTGGAAATCTTTTTATTCGCTTTTTTGTTGAGTTTATTTGCTGGGTTGTCTACAACAGTGGGCAGCTTTATCGCGTTTGTTATGAAAAAACCTAGTCCAAAATTTATTTCTTTTATAATGGGATTTTCAGCGGGAATTATGATTCTCATATCCTTTGTAGAATTGCTACAAGAAAGTATTAACACAAATGGTATTTTTATGGGATTCGTATTTTTCTTTATAGGGATGCTAATTATGCTTGTTATTGACATTCTTGTATCCCATAAATACGAATTTGAGGATTCTATAGAAATTTTTGTCACCGAAAATGGTAAATATGAGCCACATATTCATCGTGGCCATCGTGGCCGTCAGAAGTATCGTGGCGAAATAAAAAACGTAAAATTAGCAAAAAGCTCTTTATTCATATTTTTAGGGGTATTTATTCATAATTTCCCAGAAGGGATGGCAACATTTATTGGAACTGTAAAGGATGTTGAACTTGGTTTGTTATTAACTTTAGCAATAGCTCTGCATAACATTCCAGAAGGAATTGCTGTTGCGGTACCGATCTATGCTAGCACAGGAGATAAAAAAAAAGCTTTTAAATGGTCTTTCTTATCAGGTATAAGCGAACCAATAGGTGCATTAATAACGGGACTTATCCTTTTCCCTTTTATTAACAATGTTTCATTAAGTGCTCTATTAGGCATTGTAGGTGGAATTATGGTCTATATTTCTTTAGATGAGTTATTACCCGTCTCTAAAGCGCTAGGTAAAGAACACATATCCATTTTAGGGATCATTTCTGGGATGTTAATCATGGCCCTAAGTTTGTCGTTATTTAATTTGTAGATAACTCTAAATAGCGAAATTATTGAATTTTAAAAATACGTTTAGCATTATTAAAAAAAATATTTTCATAAAAAGATCTAGGTAACTCCATTTTAAGTAATCCTTTTGTAGAATTTTCGTAGTCGTAGGGGATATTAGGGAAATCAGAACCAAAAAGTATTCGATCTTGATAAGATAATAATACATCCGGTTTGGGACGCTTTGTTCCTCTTTCAGGAAATATATTATTAGGTATATAAATCATGGTGGTATCCAAATAGAGGTTCTCGTGTTTATCTAATAGTTTTAAAAATTTATCGTATTCAAAAGCTCCCATATGAGCTATGATTATATTCATTTCTGGATATTTTTCAAAAAAATTCATAAAATTTTTGTATCCGACGTACTGGTTTCGATAAGGCGCTGTTCCTATGTGGACGGCCATCCATTTACCTCTATCGACAATTACATCATACATCTCAAATAAACGACTGTCGTTTAGGTAGAAGTTCTGGACTAAAGGTTGAATTTTTATACCGTAAAAATCGTATTCGTCGAACACTTTTTTAATATATTCAACGAGGTTATTATCTTCCGGCCAAACACAAGCAAATGGAATGGAATTTTTATAGTTTTGATTAAACTCATAAGTCCAATCGTTAATGTATTCTGCTACACCTACCTTATGAGCATAATTATAAGTAGTAAAATGTTTTATGTTTTTACTTTCAAGAATTTTTACTAATTCTTCTGTTGGTAGCTTATAATTAATTAACCATCCTTTTATTTTACCTTCATTATCTCGTTGTTCAAAGTAATTCCAAATTGCTTCAAATATTTGCGGTGGGAAAAAGTGGCAGTGTGAATCAATGTATTTGAAATCATTATGCGAATAGCTCATTAAAAAATATGAATTGTTCAATGAATAAAAGTTTTAAATAGAAAATAAGACTAAATTTCTGCAAAAAAAACATTAATAATAATAAAAACAATAAAGATGACCAACAAAATTAATCCATCTTTTTTGGTAAGCTTTTCTCTTCTAGAAGAAAGGTTGAAATAAACGATAATTATTAATAATATTAACCAATTCAATAGTAATATTAATTTAAAAGATATATTCATCATAATAACTCCACTAATTCCGAAAGTAATTGTCAAATTCCAAATTAATTTACCAATCATACCTCCGAAACCAATATCTACGGACTTTTTCTTTATGGATTTTAAAATCAAGGTTAATTCCTCCACGTTAGTAACGAATCCTATAATAATAAATCCAAAAAACGCTTCGGGTATATGTAGTATATCAATAATTTGACCTGCAGATAAAATTAGTAATTCACCTCCAATTAAAATAAAGATAAACCCTATAGATGTTATAAAGATCTTCTTTGCTTTAGAGGATCCTTGTAATTCCATCGATTCTCTTTCGTTAAATTTTGTGTCTTCTTCGATATCCTCTACATTTCTATCCTTTTCTTGGGAATAATGCCTAAGATTCCTCAAAAAGTAGATTATATATACTCCTAAAGCGATTAAACCGGATACAAACATAAAATTGTTAAATACGAGCCTAAAAAGAAGATTAATTAATAAAATATATAAAATTATAAAGTAAAATCTTGATAGAGATTTAAACTTCAAAGTGTAGAATATTAAAGATAAGGCAAATGGTAATGTCATAGCAATTATAGAATTACCGACTACATTTCCAATAGAAACGTAAGGTAGCCCGTTAATAGCAGCGATTATGGAAGCGATTGATTCTTCAGGATCAATTCCAAGAACCAACATTCCAATAATAAAAGGCGATAAATTGTAAATGACACAAATATCTTTCAAATTATCCAAAAAGATGTCAGCAGCAAAAAAAATAATAAAATAACTTCCGATAAAAAATATAATCCAAAAAGTTATTCCTAACATTGAAATCATATCATCATATTTTTTATTAAAAATCACTTTTCTTTAGGAGGGACTGA
This sequence comes from Promethearchaeota archaeon, assembly GCA_019057795.1. GTDB lineage: Archaea > Asgardarchaeota > Lokiarchaeia > Sigyniarchaeales > SOKP01 > SOKP01. The sequence continues at coordinate 15,347 of JAHLWS010000069.1, forward strand.
ATTTCTTATTTGTGAACTTATTAAAAAATAGATATAGTTGTCAAGTCCTAAGTTATCTAAATTAATCGTTTTTTGTTTATTTTGTTTTAAAAAATCTTGTATGAATTCTTCGACTTTTTGATTAAACAGCTTTCCTGTTTTCTTATCAAGAAGAAACATGACAAGATTTATGTTATCTTTATGTTCTTCAAGATTAGGTGTGAGAATATTTTGAATTATGCTTTGAGAGAGTAAAATAAAATTGTTTAGTTGAGTTGTTATTTCCTGCTTTTTTTGGAGAGGCAAATTTTCGATAGTCTTAATATCGACTATTGAAGGTTCTCTAAAAATTTCAGGATTAATCCTCCAAAATTTTACTTGCAAATTATTTTTTGATTTAACTTTTGAAAGTTGGATTAAATTAGCATCTTTCATAATTTCTAGATTTCTTGTAATTGTAGATACATTTTTTTTAAGCATTTTCGCTAATTTTCCAGCGCTTAACTCCCTATAAACGATTAAATTCCATGAAATACGAGAACGGGTCATATTATCAAATAACTTGAGCATGTTAAATACTACCAATATTATCACTCTATATTTATTACTATAATTTTAATTATGCAAAAGATATATAAATGTGTAGCGTTTTCTATAACATAAGCGCTTGCATTACCGCAAGTGGAAATAATTAAATATTTTAAAAAAATGAAGATTAAAACCTTAAATTTAAAACAGAAAGAGAAGTTATTGATTTCATTATTTGAAGAAGGAAAGTTTATTGAAGCAAAAATTGGATTTCAAAATATCTTAGATGAAATCCCAAACAAATTTAATGCTCTATTTTATTTAGGGAGAATAAATTTGCTTTCTAATAATTTGAATAAAGCTAAAGAATTATTAACCAAGGCATCCAAACTAAAACCAAAGAAACTAGAATTAAACCCCTTACTTGGTGAATTATACTATCGTTTAAAAAATTATTCTAAAGCATCCGAATTTTATGTTGCTGCTGGAAGAAAGGTTGTCGCTAAAAAATTAGCTAGTTTTAATGGTTCTATACCCTACCAGATTGAAAGTGAACAAGAAATATCGAAAATAAAATTCATAATGTCAGAACCATTACCAGTAGTTGAAATTAAAGTAAATGAAAGTCAACCAGTTAATTTTGTCATAGACACAGGTGGTGCAGAAATCATACTTGATCAACAATTTGCTCAAGAAATAGGAGCGAAGAACTTTGGTAATGAAATAGGATCCTTTGCTGGAGGAAAAACCGCAACATTTCAACATGGAAAAGTAGATTCAATTCTTATTGGGGATTTCAAAGTGAGAAATGTTCCCATTAATATAATGGACATCCGTCGCATTTCAGATGCTTATTTTAAGGGTTTAAGAATAGATGGTGTAATTGGTACCATATTATTATATCAATTTCTCGCTAGTATTGATTACCCTAATAGTCAATTAATCTTGCGATGTAAAGACTATGAAAATTTATCTCAATTTGAAAAAGAAGCTGAAAATGGTAAATGCGTAATTGTTCCATTTTGGCTAGCAGGAGATCATTATATGGTTGCTTGGGGAAGAGTGAACGATTCTAATCCCATGCTTTTCTTTATAGATACAGGATTAGCGGTGGGAGGTTTTGTATGCCCAAAATCTACGATAAAAGAAGGAAATATCAAATTAGAAAAGGAGAAAGCAGAAGAATATTTAGGAGGGGGTGGAAACACTAAAGGTATTCCATTTGAAATAAATAAATTAAGTTTTGGAGATACTAGAGAAAATAATATTCGAGGGATATATTTTAATAATTTTCAATTTGAAAAAGCATTTGGATTTCATGTTGGTGGGTTAATTTCACATGATTATTTCAGTAATTACACTGTTACTATAGATTTCATAAAAATGCGATATTTCCTAAGTAAAAAATAAATTCTTTATGATAAATATTATTTACATGGTAATGGAATTTTTAAAAGCTTGTAAAACTCATTCTTTTATTTTTCTCGTATTTCTATATATATAAGTTAATATATTTAAAAGAAAGTTGATTCTTTGGTCTTTGTACAAATATAATAAAAATAATAAAGAAAAGGAAAAAAAAATTATTCTTTCCTCAGAAGAGTGCTGAGTTCAATTTTGAGTAAATCCCTAATTGCTACGCGAATAACTTCTGAACGGTTAGGATACATGTTCATGTTAACTAATTCTTCTATTCCCTTAATATATGCTTCTGGAATGTGTACTGTTATGAGCTTTATTAAAACCACCTTATAAACTGTTAATAATGTTGTTTTTAATATCTAAGCACGAAAACAGAATAATATATCCGTATAATACGAGAATAATATATTTAGAACACGCAAACATTTCACGAATATGTATACTAACTAATTATGTTAAATATTTATTTTTTAAATTTTTAATCCTTGGGATGTTAAGTATTTCAGATTCTATAATTAGGAATGAATAAAAAATTCTATTATAAAGTCTATATGCATTCCATCAATCTTTATTTTTTATATTTTGAGAGAATTTACTTAGATTTTCTTGTGAAACTTATGAAATCATTGAATCCGTACAAATTTGAGGTAAAAATTTTAAATAAAGATAACCAAAAAAAAGGGAATTTAAAAGTTCTAATATTTTAGAAATAATAAGTTTTTATATCGATTAATGATATATATCCATAAGTGAGATATTCTTTTTGTCTCACACAAATTTAAATCAAAAACTGAGAAAAAATGTCAGAAATTGTAATTAAATTAGAAAATTTAACGAAAAAATTTGGAAACTTTACTGCGGTCAACAGTGTTAATTTAGAAGTACGGAGAGGAGAAACTATCGGACTCGTAGGTCCAAACGGCGCGGGAAAAACGACCGTGATAAAGATGATTGCGAAGATTCTCAGACCAAATTCAGGTAAAATACTAATTAGAACAAACCATAGTGATTTGCAGGACTTACGACATGTATCTTCAACAGTTAGCCAGATTGGCTTCTTAATCGATATACCTAATTTTTACAACATGACAGCCTATCAGCTACTCAAGTACTTTGGAAAGATTCAGAGATATCCTAAGGATAAATTAAATAACCGAATCGACGAACTTTTAACGCTTTTTAATCTTTCAGAGTGGAAGTTTGAGAGAGTTAGAAATTATTCTAAAGGGATGGTGCAAAAATTAGGAATAATCCAAGCCATTTTCCACGATCCAGAAATTATTATTTTGGACGAACCACAAACTGGATTGGACCCACTTGCGAGAATAGAAATACGTAAATATCTCAGAGAACTTCAATCAATGGGAAAAACCATCTTTGTCGCATCACATATGCTCTACGAGATTTCTGAAGTGTGTGATAAAATAGCGTTAATAAATTATGGTAAAATAATAGGATTCGATACAGTAGAGAACTTAGCACTTACCCTAAAGACAAGTGAATTGAATTGTGATCTACTAAATCCTCTTGGAGCTGAAAAATTGGCTTCTTTGTTATCTCGATTAGCTGAAAGACTTAAGCCTTATCTTGATCAGAATTTGGATCCAAACATATCAAAGATTCCTATAAAGTATAACCCTGAACATCAAGGATTGAAACTGTATTTTGATGGAAAAAACGAATCTAAAGGAGAGATTTTGAAAATTTTAGTTAAGGAATTCGAGTCAGATTTCACAGTTGTCTCATTTATTCAACCAAGAACTACTCAACTTGAGAGAATATATACACAAATGGTAAGAAATAACACACCAGAAGGTTCAACTAAATTAAAAGGAGATGACAGTAAAAATGAGAAATAAAAATGATTCTTATATTGGTCTAACCCCAATTTTTCATACAATTATCTTTGAAATGAAAAAACAGAGAAAAAAACTCTACTTTTTTATATTAGTCACAATCTTAGTTGCAGTGTTACTAGGTTATATCTTGCAGCTTTTCCCTGAATATCTCTTATCAGACACACAAGCTGCCTTCTTTAGTGGCGGATTAGGCTTTATATCGTTTATATCCTTATTTGCTGCATGTTTGTTTTTTTCAGGGATTATCTGTTCTGAATTTAACAAAAGAACAGGCTTTATAGTTTTTCCAAAAATAAACAAATACAAATTGATAATAGGGAAATATCTTGGAAATTTATTCCTCGTGGTATTTATTGTTACCGTTTACTACTTCGTTCTTGGGCTTCTAGGTTTCTATTATTACGGTGGACCAATTAATATTCGAATCTTCTATTCATATGGTTTTGCCATACTATATGTAATTGCGCTGAGCAGCTTTGTGACCTTATTTAGTTCTTTTATGAAAAATGTGAATGTAACAATCATTGTAACTTTAATAATACTTTTTATGGGATTTAATATAGCTGATATGATTGTTAACCTAATTTATGCTGGTACCTTTGAACCTCTATACTCTTTGGCATATTTGGATAATCTAATTACTTCGATATTACAAAATCCATTTCCAGATCCAAGATATGTCGAATATTCATTTGGTGGAATGGGTGGTATGGGTGGTATGGGGGGCAGTTTTACATATGGTTCTTGGGTAACACCTAGTATAGCTATGGGAACAACGTTATTACTTGTGTATATCGTAGCATTTTTTGTATTAGCAGCATTATTATTCAAACGGAGGCAATTGTAAAATGTGGTCAATTAAAAGTAAAAACAGAACAAGCATATTGAGCTTAACTATGCTTAGCTTATTTCTTATTGGAATTCTATCTACATCGATAGTAGCTAGCTCAACATACCAACATACATTAGCGAAAAGAACTGATGATTTCGTAGTAGAGCTTTATAATAGTGCTGAATGGAAAACCACTGTTGATTCCAACTCAACACCGAGCGATTGGTTTGAAGGAGAGGCAAATATAACAAATGCAAAAAGCAAAACAACTCTAAAAGGATGGACAACCAACACCTGGGACACATATGATGTTCTTACATCAATATTTATGCCCGAATACTTCAATTTTACAGAAACCATGGCACTCTTATACATAATGGATGAGCAGGGATACAACGAAACTACGATCAATGCTAATTATACAAATACTTATAGCTTATGGTATGGATTCACTGCTGTATGGAATTATACGAGTAATGACTATGAGGAGAATCCGAGCTATTCCGATGGAATCATAATCCTTCACAATCCTTTAGATTACAAATCAATGTTGGACGATTATAATAACATCGCCGAGGATCTTAACGGAAACTTTTTTATTAAAATTATGGGCTATAGCTTTCCAAATATAAGCGCAGATGAATTTCTTTGGCAACTCGCTTTCAATAGTTTAGCAATCGCTGAACCACATAATAGTTATTTGGAGTCTCTAATTACTGAACTTGGATGCGAAAATGCATCGGTAAGCGGATCAACACTTATAATTGAGCGTTACGGTTTAACGAATTACACTGTCGAAATATCATACGGAGATAAGGGGACTATGTCCTCATTCACGGTAAAAGACATTGGTGATACGGTTATCTATCGAATAACCAGTTCTAATTCAGAGTGGCTGTTTTATTTAATTCTAATAATAGTATCAACAAGCAGCATTGTATTAGTTGCTTATGTAGTTATTAGAAATTGGAGACATAAAAGATAATTCTAAAACGATTTTTTTTTAACTTCTTTTTTTTTAATGATATCTTTTCGATTATTTCTCACCAAAATCAGTTTATTTATTAATATTAAGATAATTAATAACCAGTTTAAACAAAAAATAAAAAAAAGCTATTAAAAAAAATGGCTCAAAAATTATTCAGAACTGTCTGGTAAATCATTTTTGGGAGGATTATAACCTGCGGGATAAATGTTAATTAAATCATGTGGAGTAGTGTCTAAATTATTCTTTTTAATAATTTTATATAAACAAGATTAAAAAAGAAAAAAAATAATATTTATTGGGGAGCTTTAGAGTAAAATTTTTACTTAAAAACTCTCGTGAAGTCGGCAAGTAAATAATTCTAAAGCGCTCCGCCTTATTTTTCGATAGATGTATGTTAATTGTTTGGTTCTTCGTTAATATCTATCTTTTTAGCAAGTTTCTTTCCTATCGTAATCCTTAAAAGACCGTTAGTCAATTTAGAAGATATCGTATTTTCGTCTGCGTCAGCTGGAAGTGGAATGTCCATGTTTACTTCTGTGAACGTAAATCCTCTGAACGCAAAAGGAAATCCATGTTTTTCAGGCTTTTCTTTGCTCTTTTCACGTTCTGGTACTTTCGGCTTGCTTGCTGTTACATTTAGATGTTTATTGATAAGCGATACTTTAACATCCTCTTTAGTACGTCCTGGTAATGGTACGGTAATTAAATATACGCTTCCTAAATCTTCTATGTTGTGGTGAATATAACCGCCCATAAAATCTCTCATAAAATGATGGGCCATTCGCTTCATTCTAGTTATGTCTCTTGGATTAATAGGGATGCAACCATGCATCATTCTTGGTCCAAAATTTCTGTCGTCACACATTCGATTTTTTACCTCTTTTCTTTAATTTTTTTTTAAATTGATGAAAATCAAAAGTTTTCGAAATCATCATCATCGTCTAGTATTTCAATAATTTTCACGTTTTCTTCCCTATTCTTCTTTATGTTATTGAGTAGAACTTTGTATTCAGAGATTTTTTTATCAATTTCTTTCAGTCTTCTTGAAAGTCTATGCTTCGATAAGTCTAATTCTTTAATTACTTTATTTACGCGTTCAATGTTTGCTAAAGAATAATCATTTTCATTAATTTTTCTAGATGAAGGTTCACAGTGATAAGGAAAGCAAGACATCATACTGTGTATGCGTTCCTCGTTAGGAATCCATGTTTTAACAATAGTTCGTATATATTCTCCAAGCGTGTTAATGCTAGGCTCTAAATTGCTTTTGAGTATTTCTTTCAATCCCTTTTTTCCAGATTCTGTTATTCGATATAATTTTAATTGACGATTGTTTCTGATTATTGCTTCAATGTTGATATATCCTTTCGTAGTTAACCTGTTCAATAAAGGGTAAATTGTTCCCGGTGAAGCTCGCCATAAATTTTTAAATTTTTCGTTGATTTTTTGAATAAGACCGTATCCCGAGATACCGTCGAAATTTTCTATAATAGAAAGTACTAGGATATCTAACCCTGATAAGGATCCGCTCTGATGTCCGCTGAAACGTTTACCAAAAAACATTTTTTTCACCAATTAGATAGTCTGATCTCGATATATCTAAGATCGAACATTAATATTTTAATATAAAGACGCCTTAATAAATATATCGGAAATCGAATACATATAAAAGAATGTTATAATTCATTAATTTTTTGATGTACTTCCTTCCAATTATGAACCCTATAAATATTATTCTCACAAATAATATCTTGATTCCAGGGTTGATTAAATAGTAACAATGTTCTGTTTTTTAACTTCTTAATTGGTTCTACTAAGCTCGGGTTATCATCAACGTAGAGATCATAACTTTGTTTTAATTTAATATCGTAAGGCCGATGGTGTAGTAAAATTAATTCAGAATATTGAATACTCTCCCTAATATTGTGAAAATCTAACTTTTTTTTTATTGAAGAACGATATTCAGGTATCCGTGCTGAGAGTATATCCATGTCGTATACCTCGTTTAATTTTTTCATAATTTCCGGAGCGTTCTCGTCAATAAAAGGAATATTCATAGAATCAGCATATATTTCGTAGAAAATTTTGAAAGCAGTATCTTCATCCACATTCCAATCTTTAAAAAAGTCCCATTTAGTAACATCTTTTTTTTGATGGTTAGTGCCATATCTTTTGTTGAATATTTCGCAATAGGTTACAATAATATCAAGTAAAACGCCATCTATGTCGATCGCGATTTTCATAATAAAATAATTGGCGATAATATTATAAATATCTTTATGTGATTATTATGTGATTTGTTCAAACCAAATTTTAGTAAATACTATTCTGTTTAGAAATTTTAAATTTACTTGAAATTATTCGTTAAGTTTTGTTGAATTTTTGTTGAAACTAAGCGTTAAATTTATATAGCCACATTAATAATACAGTAATGGGACTCGATTCCCACAAATAATGCTATAAACGAAGGTGATGATTTAAAAAAACCTGAATTGAATACAGAAAAATAAAAAAGTTTATCCTTTCCTCTACTAGGATTAACAAACAACGACTTTTCTTTTTTTTCCCTTCTTCTTAATATTTTTTATATATATATGCTAAATTAATTTTTATGTCTTATATCGAATTAAAGTGCAATTAAATTTAAAATAAAAAGTTGTGAAGTCTAATTGAAGCAAATAAAGGGAATTTTGGCAGATATTGATGGTACTCTCTACTTTAAAGGTTCAGCAATTTCTGGAACGATCGAAGCCGTAGAAGAGCTACGAAAAAAAGGCATTAAATTGTTGTTTTTAACTAACACCGATAGTAAATCTCCTAGAACTGTGTTTAATACGCTGAATGAATACGGATTTTCTATTAAGGAGCGGGAGTTATTTACGCCGATTATTGCTTTAAAGGAATTTTTAGAGGAATATCCCGATAAGAAAATTTATTTGGTTACAACTGAAGAGGTAAAAGAAGAATTTCAAAAATTTCGTCAAATTAAGAGTTCAGAAGTTCCGGATTTTGTAATTATAGGAGATTTTCAGGATAATTGGGATGTTAACAGACTTAATGTAGCTTTTAAATATGTTATAAAACATAAAGCTAAATTACTTGGAACGCAAGGAAATAAATATTACCTAGATCGTAATGGAGAACCCGTAATAGATACGGGGTCTTTTGTGTGGATGATTGCCAACGCAGCAAATGTAACGCCAAAAATATTTGGAAAGCCTTCAAAAGAATATTTCGTACAGGCTTTAAAGAAGCTTGATTTGTTAGCTAAGGACACTGTTGTAATAGGAGACGATATCGAATCAGATATTGAAGGTGCTCTTAATGCCAACATTAGAGGAATTCTTGTAAAAACGGGAAAAGGAAAATTCTTTAATCCCTTAGAATCAGAGATACATCCAAATATGGTTATTAACTCGTTTAGTTCCATACTTGAACTGCTATGAATTAATAATTTTGGTTTTATGCTGACATCGCTGAAGAATTAGGTGTTCCATTAATTTTGAAAATTTGATATTGATCCTTTATTTCATCAATATCTACGGTAATGAGCGTGTGAAGATGATGTTTTTTCTCAAAGAGCTCAATTTTATTTTGATTTATGGGATTATTTGGGTGAATTACTATATATTCCTTACATCTAATACATGCTCGAGCTCTCATAATACTTCTTCATCGATCTATCTTAAATCTATAATTATTAAAAATCAAATGTATAAGAAATTATTGTTTTTTTTTAGAAATGTTCGTGTTGATCGAACATAATATTAAAAGAGGTAATTTCTATACTATAGACTAGACTCAATTTTGTTTTTTACAATTTCTTCTTTAATATCGCAAGTTTCTTTCAAGCAGATCGTTCACACTAAATATCCATAAGGTTTGGTATCGTTGAGTCGTACAAATCCTTCATCTTATCGATATCAAGTTTAATATCTTGAGATTTTAAACCTTTTACGTTGATTTCTGGTTTATTGGTTAAAACACCTAATTTTTTAACGGATACTTTAAATTTTTCGCAAAGAATCATAATTTCCTTAAAATCTTTTGGATCAGTTTCTATTATAAATCTCCCTACAGATTCGCTAAATAAAAGCTTATCGTCTCTTAAATTCTTGTCATTGTAACTATTTAGGTCTAAATCTGCTCCAAGTTTATTTTTGAAACACATTTCGCCAATTGAGATTATAAATCCTCCCTTGTTTACATCGTGATTAGCTTTAATCATTTTTTTTTCATACAATTCAAAAATAAAATCCCATCTTGCCTTGATTTTTTTCTCATCTACTTTAGGTGGAATCCCCCCTTCAATATCATATATAACTGAATGATATTCTGACCCGCCTAATTCATTTTCGGTTTCACCAATAATAAGAATGTCATTTCCTACATTTTTAAACGGTAAAGTTATTATATTTTCAACACCATCAATTATACCAACAATCATTATTACGGGTGAAGGCTTAATTGCCGTTTTAGTGACCTCGTCTTCGTTATAAAATGAAACATTTCCACCTACCACAGGGATTCTTAATTCTTTGCAAAAATCAGCCATACCTCTTACGGAATTTGCAAAATACCAGAAAGATTCAGGAATTTCAGGATTTCCGAAATTACAGCAATTTACCATAGCTTTAGGCTTTGCACCGTTTGCTATTATATTCCCACAAACCTCTACAAGACCTCCTTTAGCTCCTTCGTATGGATCTAGGAAACATTGCTTTGAATTCGTTCCAACGCTCGACGCTAAAAATTTGTTAGTTCCGATTATTCTAAGCACTCCCGAGTCACCAGTTCCACATTTTACGACTGATCTAACTCCTACCTCGTGATCGTATTGTCTATAAACCCATTCCTTACTGCAAATATTTTCAGAAGCTATTAATTTGTAGATTATTTCTTCAAGATTAGAAGAAGGTTCAGGTGTTTTTTGGGATATAAGATCATCAAGAATTTCAGGTCTTTTTTCTTCGCGATCTATTATTGGAGACTCTGAAAGAGCTATTGAAGGCAAACTAACTACTAAATTATCGCCATCATATATCTTCAAAACCTTAGAATCGTCTGTTCTGCCTATTACTGCGTGAGCCATTTCAAACTTTCGAAAGATTTCTAAGATTTTTTCTAAACCTTCTGGTTTTACTATAAATGCCATCCTTTCTTGGGATTCTGAAAGCATAATTTCGTAGGAATTCATACCCGGTTCACGCGTAAATATTTTACGCATCTCTATCCTAGCTCCCGTTCCACCATCTCCTGTTAACTCGCTTAGCGCACAAGATATCCCTCCTCCGCCAAGATCCTTTAATCCCCTTACATAACCTGTTTTTATAGCTTCTATAGTTGCTTCAATTATCATTTTTTTCGTAAACGGGTCCCCTATTTGAACCGCAGGTCTATCTGCTTCAGACATGTCTGTTAATGTCCTTGAGGCAAATGTTACTCCATGAATGCCATCCCTCCCAGTTGAGCCTCCCATAAGGATAATATAATCTCCCGGGTTATATGCTCTACTCGGAGCGTGTTTAAAATCTTCAACGCTACCTAATCCGATGCATGCAACATTGACTAAACAATTGCTTTCAAAACTTCTATCAAATTCTACCTCACCTCCAATGGTGGGGATTCCGGTACAATTTCCATAGTCAGCAATTCCCTTTACCACATATTTAAAAAGCCATTGAGAATGTGGATTATTTTTTAGTGTACCAAATCTAAGTGGGTCTAATAACGCAATTGGTCGTACACCCATACATAAAACATCCCTAATAATTCCACCTATGCCCGTTGCAGCACCATGATAAGGTTCTATCGCTGAAGGGTGGTTATGAGATTCAATTCGAAATGCTAACGCGTAACCATCTCCTATGTCAATAACCCCTGCATCTTGCCCAGGTCCAGCTAATACATAATCGTAATTTTTTTCAGCATCTTCAAAAAGTTTTAATTTAGGACGAGATGATTTATAGGAGCAATGTTCGCTCCACATGACATCAAACATGCCCAATTCAGTGATAGATGGATCTCTTTCAAGCGTATCTTTTATCCACTTAACCTCTGGCTCCGTTAAATCAACTTTTAATTCTTCTCCATTAATTTTCACTTTAGGCATTATTATGACCTCCTTTTAATAAATTCTACCATCGAATTAAAAAACAGCTTACCATGTGTCGTACCTTTAGGGGATAATATTGCTTCTGATGCTCGTTCTGGATGTGGCATTAATCCCATACAATTTCGTTCTAAATTACAAATTCCTGCGATATTTTCCATTGATCCATTAGGATTTGCATTTTGAGTATATATACCATTTTCATCTGAATATTTAAATACTATTAGCTCGTTTTCTTCCAATTCCTTTAAGTTGTCAGCAAAATATCTTCCTTCTCCATGAGCGATAGGGATAGCAAGTACGTCACCGTTTTTCATTTTGTGTGTAAAGGGGGTTTTGTTATTTTCTACTCTTATGTTTATCCATTTACAAACGAATTTCAAAGAGTCGTTTTGTAAGAGAGCGCCAGGAAGAAATTCAGCTTCGATTAAGATTTGGAAACCGTTGCAGATACCTATTATAGGTCTACCGTCCTTCAACATGATACGAGCTTCATCTAACGCGGGGCTATGGGCTGCAATAATGCCCGCTCTTAAATAATCTCCAAATGAGAACCCTCCTGGAAGAATAACGCCATCAAACTCGGCTTCTTTAAAGTGATTATGCCAAACTAAGCTGGTTTCAACTCCAATAACATTATTTAAAACATGCATTGCGTCTAAATCGCAATTTGCTCCAGGAAATTGAATAACAGCAATCTTAATAGTCATAATTTCTTCACGTTTAGAACGTTTAAATTCTGCGTAACTGGATTAAAGATTCTTAGGTCATTGCACATTTTTGTGACAATTTCCTTGGCATCTTCTTCATTGTTCGCCTTTAAAACGATTCTTAAATATTGACCCGAACGAACTTTGGATACTTGGTCATATCCTTTTTTTGCGAGCAAATCTCTTTTTATAGTCTCAGCTACGGGATCGCGAGCGGCAGGTTTGTTCTCCAACGAGATTTCTATTTCAAATTCTGATTGAGCCATTTATGAAAAAAAGGTGAGTAATAATTTTAATAGTTCTTATTAATTAATAAATAATTTTCTTCAATAAAATGCGACAAAAATGATTTATTTTTTATCTATTAAAATTTAAAGACCCTAAATCGAATCTAATCTATTACAATTGCATAAAGCTAACTAAAACCAAGAGTAATAACGCAAAAAGGTTGAATAGAAAACTGTATTTACCGAGTTTTGGCAGTTTTTTGTCCATAACTCTGTTTTCATTCCTTTTTGTGGAAGTTAGATCAATAATCAGCGTAACAAAAGCAGCCATAAACAATGCAAATACACCAATCAATAAAATAAAAATAAACATGATAAAAAAATTACTATTAAATCTTATTTAAATCTTTTCCTAAGAGCTATAAATAATTTGCTTTCTTCAAATTGTTTACAATTCTCTCTACCACATCGATGACTTCAGCTTTAAATTCTAACCCTGTAATCTTTTGATAGCTTTTCATGTATCTTTTTGTCAGCTCAATTTTAATTTCTGAGGAAATTGGAGGTATATCTTGATCCGGCTTAATATTTGGGAATATATTGGGGTAAGTTTCCATCAACCAACCCCGAAATATCTCTTTATCTAAAATTTCAGGTTCTTCGTCGTTTTCAAATCTTTCTTCGTAATTCTCTAACATCCAAAATCTGGACGAATCTTGAGTGTGTATTTCGTCGATTAATAGTAATTCTCCATCTTTCAAGCCAAATTCGTATTTCGTATCTACTAATATAAGTCCGTTTTTGTTGCAGTAATCTTGGCCAAATCTGAACAATTTAACAGCAGCTTCTTCCATTTGTAAATATATGTCTTTATCAACTCTTTTATCTTTTAAGATCGTATCTCTTGAGATATATATATCATGACCACTCTTTGCTTTAGTAGAAGGAGTTAAAATAATATCGTCTAACTTTTGATTTTTTTTTAAACCGCTCGGTAAAACAATTCCTGAAGTCATATTGCCTTTAGTATAACTACGCCACGCTGTTCCAGTTATATACGCTCTTACAATCATTTCCACTGGAATCATTTCACACTGATGAACAACGGCAACGTTAGGATCTGGAATGGTTATAATGTGATTTTTAACTAAATTTTTAGTTTTTTCAAACCAAAAAGACGAGATTTGATTTAGCATCTGCCCTTTAAAGGGTATCGTAGTAATAACGCGATCAAAAGCAGATAAACGATCTGTAGCAATAATAATTCTAGTATCGCCTTTTATGTAATTATCTCGCACTTTTCCCTTATATAATTCCCCTAAAGATGAAAAATTAGTCTCATCTAAAGTCTTTTCGAATTGATTTTTAATTATATCATCTATTTTGTCAGTTACCATGTATATAATTAAGATAAAAAAGCATAAAAATTTTATATTGAAATTATTAACGCAAAAATAATTAATAATAATAAAACGCTCATAGTTTTCGGTAAGAACCGTTGTTAAATTCTTCTGTTGAGTATTTATTTCTATTTTTTTCCATTTTTTTGATAAAAATATCAGTTAGATCTACATTAACGCTATTTGTAATGCTAATTAAATATATAAACACGTCTGCAATCTCATCAGAGAGCTTTTCTAATATTTCCTTATTCTTACGAATAGTTTCAAGTGAATAATCTTTAAACAAAAAGATTTCGGATAATTCTGCAACTTCAATACTAAGTGCTTGAATTAAATTTTTTGGAGTATGAAATTTAGCCCAGTTGCGTTCTCTAACAAATTCTCGCACTTCTTCTTTAAAAAAAGAAATTGTCGTATTATCATCTTTAAGATTTGGATTCATAATTAAGTAAACAACAACAAAATAGAATATAATTAAGATATTATTGCTGGAGGTTTTTAATAAACTCGCATATTAACAGATTAATTCTATCCTTACGTTGAGCTGGGGCAAAATGTCCCGCTATATCAATAATTTCAAGCTTAGAATTTGGAATCATTTTATGGAGTTCTTCCGACATTTGTTCGGGAGCAAAATTATCTAATCTTCCACCAATAATCAGCGTGGGGCACTTAATTCCAGAGGGATCGTATTCATTAATCTCATTTATCATACTAAATATCTGATCTTCAATAAGCATATACAATTCGTCTTTAGTCATTCTCGATCCATTTAAAGAGTCAGATAACGAAGTTAAAATATAGGGTATAATTTTATCTAAAATATCCTCTACAGAATTGGCAACCACATCCAAAAAATTTATACGGATAAAATATGGAAGCAGGTTGTAAAAAATATTTCTAACTACATTATCAATCATTATGTATCCTGAATTTAACAAAATTAAGAATTCTACATCATCCGGATATTTCATACAAACTAATTGTCCGATCATACCTCCAACCAGAGAATGTCCAATAATTCCATATTTTTCATTTACGCCTAAATTCTCTAATAAATCCTCTAGATCTCTTATGATATCGTACCTTAAATTCTTAGAAAGATTTATTTCTACAGGATGATCGCTCCTCCCATGCCCTAACGCATCAAAAGCTATGATACGGTAGTTTTCTCTTAACATTTGTATTTGCCCTTTGAAAAATGAAGCTGAAGAGGCGAAACCATGAAGTAAAATAATCGTACCTTCGTTTTTATCTTTAAATTCGCCGTTGATATCTTCGTAATACAGGTTATAACCTTCTTGGTTTTTAAAGAAGGGCATGGTATCAAAATTTTATTTATTGGGTTTAATTTTGTGAATTAAAGTACAAACAAATACTTTTCTAAAATGAAAATCATTTAAATTTAGAAGGTTATTCTGAAAAATTTAAAGAACTACTATTCAGAAAGAAGAAATTTCGTGAACTATTTTCATATATATTAACTTTACTTAAAAATAGAGAAAAAAAAAATTATAGGTTTTTTGTTATTCGTTTTTTGTCATTAATTTCAAGTACTGTGGACATGAATATTCTCCCCAATTTTTTGTATATTTTTGAATTTTCTTTATTTGGGTTTTTAACATCAGCAAATCTTACCATTTTTTCAATTGCATCTTCGATACTGTTAAATTTACCAAGTCCACAGAAACCTAGAATTGCGGCTCCTAAAGCAGCACCGTCTTTGATTTCTGGAATTATTACTTTCTTGATCATAACATCTGCAACCATTTGTGCCCAAAAATCACTATTCATACCGCCTCCATCTACTTTTAACTCATCTATTTTAACTTTTCCCATACCTTCTAATATATTTAGGTACATTTGAGCACTTAAAACAGCAGATTCCATTATAGCTCTAATCATGTGACCTCTTGTATGATTTAAGCTTAATCCATGAATTGTCCCTTTTCTGAATATATACAACGGAATAAATAACAAACCTGCGCTTCCGGGACTAATCTGTTCTGCTTCTTTTGTTAAAATATCGTAAATATTTCTATTTAATTCCTCAGATTCTTTGACTTGAAGTTGTGAGAAATTGTCTTTAAACCATTTCAAGGCCGTCCCAGTTCCCGGCATAGTGCCTTCTATAAACCACTTTCCCTTAATAACATGTGGTAAGGAGAAAATTGGCACATCCCCAGCAGGTTTCATAGGTCCATCAACAATTAAATCCACAAATGTCCCCGTTCCAAAGGTCACCTTTGCTTGCCCTTTATTAATTACTCCTAAACTTAAAGCAGCGCATTGTTGATCTCCGCCTCCCATTATTATTGGTATAGATGGATTTAAACCTAAACTTTTTGCAGCTTCATCTGTTAACTTACCAATTATTTCACCGGGAGTATGAAGTTCAGGCCATAAATTTAGTGGCATATCGTATAGATCAGCAAGACCAGCGTCCCATTGCAATGTATCCATATTTAAGATACCATATATTCCATTCGTGGGGTCTGTAACGCACGCTCCACATAATTTCATGTAAATATACGAGTCTGTGGAAATTATTTTAAAAGTTTTATTATATAATTCAGATTCGTTATTTTTCAACCAGAGTATTTTTGGGATTGCTCTTCGTAATTCTCCCTCTTCTTGGAATCCTTTAAAATCCGTAATTTCTCGTTCGTCCATCCATGTAAGCGCAGGATGCAATACTTCACCATTTATATCAATGATAGTCGTAGTTGCCCTTTGAAAGGCTGCTGAAATTCCAATTATGTCATTTGGGTCTATTACTCCACTTTTTATAATTTTGTTACAAGTACTTTTGACAGCATTCCACCATATTATTGGGTCCTGCTCTGAGATTCCAATTGGTTGTTCTACAACGGGATACTCTTCATAAGCCCGAGCTATTTCTTTCCCGTTTATATCGAAAATCATTGTTCTTGTACCTGTTGTTCCAACATCAAAAACACATATTAAATCGCTCATTTAATCACTTTAAAAATATATTTTAAATAAATTAATTAAAAATAATTTTTTCATATTAAAGTACTTTATTTAATAATTCAGACACGTCTACTATTTTAATCTTTTCTTTTTCATCTTCTTCAAGTCCATAAGCCAAGCCTAATTCACATAATGGACATGCAGAAACAAAAACTTCTGCTCCCGTTTCCTTTAACTCATTGACTCTATTAGAAGCCTGTTTAATCGCTAAATCTTTATCGGCCCAATGAGCTGTACCACTCCAACCACAACAATGTACGTATTCTTTAGTATATGTTGGTTCTACCAATTCCAGACTTGGAATCTTACCAAGGATGTCTCTAATAGATGAAGTATCGTTCATATTTCTAGCAATAAGACAAGGATCGTGGATCGTTACTTTTTTCAAATCATCAGGTATATTTTTTGTTGGCTCGATTTTACCTTCGTCTAACAATTTTTTGATGTATTTTGCTATATGAATTATTTTTTTATCGATTTTAATTCCCGCGCTTTCGTATCTTTTGGTTAATGTTAAAATACAACCAGGGCAATCTGATACAACAACATTGGCGCCCGTAGATTCAATCAATTCCTTGTTTTTATTAGCAAATCCTTTCGCTGTTTCAAAATCTCTTATATTAAATGCTGGGCCCCCACAACATACTTTTTTATCGAGATTGGTGGAAAATTTTACTCCTGCTTTTTTAAGAATTTCAATGTTTGCCTTTATTACTTCTGGGAACTTCATTGACTCGCAACCAATATAATAATAAACCTCGTCATTACCGTCAGTTTCAACATTTTCAATCCCTTTTTCTTTATAGGTTTCGTAAATGTTGTACCCTTCAATTGTGTTTGAGCTTTTTAATTTATCAATTTGCTCCTTACAATAATCAGGCATTAATCCTTTATCGTTTAGATCGTCTCTTACAGTTTCTAACAAAGAAACAACTGAAAAGTCAAAAGGACACCAAATTTTACAACTCTCTTCGTTGGAACACATATACATAAGATCAATAAATGCTTTATTTTCTTCCTTTGTAGGATCTATTTTCCCTATTGACAGATAATATCCAATTCGTGCTTTATAAGCGGGACTCATAGTTTCTGATTGCGAAGCTTGAAGCGTACCACAGTCAAACCTGCACATATTTGGACAAAGCATACATTTAATTAAATTACCAATATCTGCTTTATATTCTCCTTTAGGGTAAAAGTTCTTCTTTGTTGAGCGCATATTTTTCATTAGAATTGCTTTAATATCCCTATCTGCTTTACTAAGGAGTGGAAGCATCCATTTATACTTTTTTAATGTTTCGAAAGCACCCATTCATTTTTCGCCTCTCTTCCATGTATCCACATAAATTTTACCTGGATTTAAAATATTATTAGGATCTAAGAGTTTTTTAATTTCTTTCATAGTTTTCAGAGATTCCCCCCATTCTTCAGCCATCCAATGAGATCTATTAATACCTACTCCATGATGGTGCCCAATGGAACCCCCAGCGTCTAAAACTGCTTTAATTGTTGAATTCCAACAATTTTGATAAAATTCAAGATCAGATGTACCTTTAGGAGGGACACCTCCAAACGTAAAATAGATACCAATGCCATTTGGATAAAAGTGTGAAACATGAGCCGTTATTAGTAGATTACCTTTTACCTTGCCCGTTGCTTCTAATACGGAATAATATAACTTTGTTGCGTTCTCCCATAAAGAAGCGACTTCAATAGTATCAAAGACTAATTTATAAGCAGGCATCGAAGAAGTTTCGGTAACTTTAAATCTAGTTTCAAACCAATGTTCTACCGGAGCCTCTCCGCAATCTATCCCAAGATTTTTCTCACATTTTTCTCTTGTGATTATCTCTTCTAAATCAACTAGTTTTTGGTTTCCTTCACAAACGAAAATAACCATTACTTTATCTTTCGCATTTTCAACTTCGCCAAAATGCCTATTAGTTTCTGATTGGTCGTAAATTCTGATAACCGCAGGATTCATATTCTCCCTTAAAATTTCTCTTACAGCTTCAAAAGAGGCTTCAATTGAAGGAAATGTGTATGATATTAATGTTCTTTTTTCCGGAATAGGCCATATTTTCAATGTTGCTTGTGTAACTATCCCTAAGGTTCCTTCTCCTCCTATAAATAATTTATCAAGTAAAGGTCCTGTTGATGCTCCTGCAATCGTTTTGAATTTGATAAGGTCGCCTTGTGGTAATATTACATCCATACCTAAAACTATATCTTCAATTTTACCATATTTGGTTGAAAATTGACCCGCTGCTCTATGAGCAATCCAACCACCTAGTGAAGATGTGTAAAGAGATTGTGGTATGTGCCCCGTAGTATATCCTTTAGCCTCCAAAAACCTTTCTAAATTCATTCCATTAATTCCAGCTTGAGCGGTTACCGTTAAATTTTTCTCGTTTATATCCACGATCTTGTTAAACTTTTTCATATCAAGAATTATACCCCCATAAATAGGTATAGCGCCTCCAACAACTCCAGAACCCTCAGCAAATGGAATTACAGGGATTTTCTCTAGATTTGCTAGCTTTAAAATTTCTGAAATTTGAATGACATTTTCTGGCCAAGTTATAAAATCAGGTAAACCTGCAATTATTCCTTGTATTGTCCAATTCAAAGCTATCATCGAAGTGTCTTTTGTATAAGCCAATAAGTCCACTTCTTCAGTCGAAACATTTTTTTCTCCGATAATCTCAATTAGTTTTAACTTAATGTTTGACTTATTTTTAATTTCAGAGCGATTTTCCTTATATATTATTTCAAAATCTTTAAAATCCATATAAAATCAGTATTTAATTTATGGTTTGTTATCATAGTAAAATGATTAGAATTAATTTAAAATTTCTACTTTTATTAATATTCTAACACTATTTGTAACAAAAACTACGAGAAAAAGCGTGTAAATTAATAAAATGTTTCTCCTGTAATTCTATTCACCTTTAAATGTCTAAACCTAGCTTGAGTTTTAATCAGCTCCATATTTAAAGATACTTTCTCTACAACCTCGGGGGGAAATAAATATTTAGCCAGTTGAATAATCATCTGTCGAGTTTCAATACAATTAAATAATTTAAGAATTTCTAATGCGTAAAACAGCTCGGAAATTAAATCAAAATTCATATCTGCTGAAAACTCAAGAAGTTCTAAATTTCTATAAATTCTAGATATTATACTTGATAAAAGGTCGTAGTCTTTTACCCTTTCTAAAGTATTTCTCATATAATTACAAAATAATACGTAATAAGTCGCTTCAGATGAAATAAAGCCATCTCTATATTGCTTTATTCCTTCCGGTGTTATTCTATGTTCTAATTCTTCCAATATTGCATAAATATTGTCTTCTATGTTACGAGCACGAATAAGATTATAAATTTTTAAGATTACAACTAGTTGAGATGTTTCTAAATTCTTTAGATAAGATTGCTCGAAATATTTAGAATCAGCTTCTATTAAACTATTAAGTTGAGAATTTGTAAGCCACAATTTCATAAATTGTGTAGCTTTTAATAGGTAATATACTCCATCAGTAGCTTGTACTAAGGGTGCTTCAAACTCATCTATCCCTTCTTCATATAAATCCATTAAAAAATTCTTAATTTTATCTTTGTCTAATTTTAGATTAAAAAGGTTTGCTAAATAAATCCCACAAAAATAGAGGTCAGGATTTTTTAAAGTAACAAGCGGAATTGTAACCAACCACTCACTCATATTATTCAAAATGTATTCTTTAATATGAGAAAAATCAAATCTCCTTTCTAAGTGGAAAAAGCTAATTATACGGTCTATTAAATATAAAAGTTGTAATTTTTCTTTTGGATCCTCTAAATCTTCTAAAACCTCAATTCTTTTTTTATTTCCAATTAATTTCTTTACGAATCGCTCTTGAATTTGAAGATATTTCTTCAAATTTTCTTTTTTTTCTGGATGTTTATTAATTAGATCTTTTAAATTTCTCAATTCAACTATAAATTCTAAACTCAGAAAATCTTTTGATTTCAAATTTAGTATAATTGGATTAACATTAATATCAACTAAATAATCTACAACTTTTTCTAAAAAAATCTCATACATAATAGGTGCTATTTTTATATCGTAAATTTCATGAATAGAAGAAATTTTACAATTACCATTAGGATTAATCTCAAAGAAAAGGTCTAAAAATTTATTTTCTATTTCTTCTAGCTCAAATTCCATTTCTAGTAAATCTGCTTTGATAAAATCTAAAATTTCAGCAAATCTATTATCCAAATTATCTATTTCAATTTTCTTCATTTTAACATAATTATAAATTCTTTCGCGAAAAAATTGGTCTACCCTATTATAAAAAGAATCAACATTGTCGAGGTATAAACTAAAAATGTTAAATAATCCTTGAAAAATCATTGACAACTACCCGAAATTTTAATACCAGTTTTAATTATAGCTATACTCAATATATTTTATAGAATATATGGAAGAACAGAAATTAATATTTTATTCTTATTTCAATAAAATGAAAATATTTGCCGATTATTATTTAATTAGGCGGTTATATTTAAGTATGAAATTTATCAAAAAAAAATTAAAAATGATAATAGGTTCTTAATGTCTTTAATTTAAAATTTATAATTTTAACTCGTAATAAAAATCCTTCTATGAAATTAAAGATTTGACCATTTGAATTTTAACCTTAATGGATACTTAAAATTCGAAAAAATTACTTCATAAAATTTAAAATTAAAGAATAATCTATATATATAAGATAATTTTTAAGGAAACGATGAAAAATATGACTTCAAATATATTTGGTACTTCAGGCATAAGAAAGGTGTTCCAAAATTATAGCGAGACAGATCTCATGTTTACGCCGCAAATGGCTTTAGATGTGGGATTGGCGTTGGGCACATATTTAAAAGGTAAAGGAATCGTAGTTATCGGGAAGGATATTAGAACTTCTGCTTTACCAATAGAATATTCATTAATCTCAGGGATTTTAAGTACGGGATGTAATGTGAAAACATTAGGAATTGTAACTACGCCCACATTAGCAATGTCTTTACGATATCTAAAAGGGGATGCTGGTGTTGAAATCACAGCCTCTCATAATACTCCCGAATACATCGGGCTCAAGTTATGGAATCCTTCAGGTATAGGGTATTCCCACGAGCAAGAAGATGAAATTTCGCGAATATATGACGAGAAGGATTTTCTTGATATCAAATGGGATCAAATTGGAAGAGTTACTCAGGTTAATGATATTAACGATAAACACATTTCAGATATAATGGATCGTATAGCATTTGATGGGAGTAAACTTAATGTTATAGTTGACCCTGGAAACGGAGCAGGATGTGAAATTGTCCCAAGGTTATTAAGTGCTTACAATGTAAATATTATTACCATAAATGCGCAGATGGATGGTAAATTCCCTGGAAGAAATTCAGAACCTAGCGAAAAAAATTTGATTCAGATTTCCAAATTTCTGAAAATATCAACACAAGAAGATATTGGAATAGCGCTAGACGGGGATGCTGATAGAGTTATTTTCTTAGATGAAACTGGTGAGATTGTCGATCCAGTTAGGTTATTAGCCCTCTTGGCGAAATATTATATACAAAATAATAAAAATAAAATTTCATTGAATGATATGAAAATATCTACTCCAGTAAACTCATCTAGCTTAATTGAAGATGTGTTACAACCGCTAGGTTGCGAAGTAATAAGAACTGAGGTCGGAGATATTCAAGTAGCTCAAGCTTTACAGAAGAATGGGGGATTCTTAGGTGGAGAAACTTCAGGTACTTATATTTGGCCCAGCTTCCATTTAGGTCCAGATTCAATAGTCACAATTGGATTAGTATTGCAAATGATAGTCAAAACAGGAAAAAATTTAATAGAATTATTGAAAGAAATACCAAAATATCCCTACTACCGTAAACAATTTCAGCTTATAAAAGACATTCCCTTTACTGATGAGATAAACCAAAAAATTATTACTGAGATGAAAGAGAGCTTCGAATCTATGGGAAAAGTTTTAAAATCTATTAATAAAATGGACGGTTGTCGATTCGATTACGATAATGGATGGATTTTAATAAGACGTTCAGGAACTAGCCCATATTTAAGAATTTCTGGTGAATCTAGTGTCGATATAAATCAATCAATTGAAATGAATAAAATAGCAGAAGAAAAAATGAAGAAATTAAATTTAATATAAAGCTTTTCTAAAGCATCTATTTTTTTATGTGGAATTAACTGTTTCTAATTTCTATTTCTATTCCTTTTTGTTCAAGCTTTTTTTTGTTAGCAAGAAGTTCTCGACCAGCGATTTTGTCTAATACATAGGTCAGATTACCACCATTATTTGAATATATCTGCCCATAAGAAATTGGAATATCTGGAGTTGGATCATTTAATAACGATTTGGTGACTGATTCAACCTTACGTTCGCCATTAGCCAACAGAATTACTGCCTTTGCTTTATATACTAATTCAGCCCCCATACTGATTGCATACTGAGGGGACTCTTCTTTTGTAGCGAAATGACCATCTGTCACAGCATTTTCTACAGTGTTATCGTCAAGTTTTACTAATAAAACGTTACTCCCTTCAAAAGGGATTCCTGATTCATGAAAAGCAACATGACCACGACCTCCAACGCCTATTATATGTAAATCAATACCACCAGCATCTGTAATTTTTTGAACATACCCTTCTAGTATTGTTTTTTGAATCCACTTTAAATAATCTGACACCGGATTTTCTTTAATAGATATCGATTTACCTGCATCTGTACCCAATTCACTCCAGTCTTCTGGATTTGCGTCAAGTTCATTTATTAATTGTTTTTGATCAATCAAACAACCATAAGGGACCGAGGTCTCGATGAATTTTTTATCAAGAAGCCCAAAAAATTCTTGAATCATAAAATAACAATAACTCTCTGGATGTAGCATTCGTTGTTGAGCATTTTCACCAGGGAGACCTACATATTCATCAAGATTAAAGCTACGAATTCGAGTACTATCAAATTCACCAGAATTAGCCATCCGAGCTAAATTTTTATACATCCCGGTAGGTGAATTTCCTGTTGCAAGCCCTAAAACATATTCACCCTTGTCTTGTAATCCTTGGATGATATGTTCTTTTACGATTTCTGCTGCAACCTTACTTAGTTGTTCAAAATTATCTGTTACAAATACTTTAATCGCCATTAAAAATACTTCTAAAATTTATTTTAAACTAAAAAAAGGTTTACATAATAAAAATTTAATTATATGAACTTCTTGGATTATATTTGTTATATCTTCGTTCGGGAACAAAAATATTTTTATTCCTTTCATTCTTTTCTATTTTTAAATGTGTGGTATTTTTGGAATAATTACTAATCAAGAAATTCCTTTAGGAAAAGTTGTCTTAGAAGGAATTAAACGATTAGAATACCGTGGATATGATTCATGTGGTATTGTTTCACTCTGTAATTCTAAATTATTTGTTAAAAAAGAGGCTGGAAAAATTGCTGATATCTGTAAAAAAGTTAAATTAGATGAGTTTCCTGATGGTTCGAAACTTGCGTTGGCCCATACAAGATGGGCAACTCATGGGGCACCTACTAAACAAAACAGTCATCCGCATTTAGATTGTTTCAACAAAATTGCAGTTGTGCATAATGGGATAATAGAAAATTTTATGGAATTACGGAATGAACTCTCTTCTACAGGACACTCGTTTAAATCAGATACTGATACTGAAGTTATTCCCCATTTAATTGAAGATTTTATGAAAAAAGGTTTTAATCTTAAGCTTGCTACCATAAGCGCATTAAAAAAATGTAAAGGAGCATACGCAATAGCAGTCTGTCAGGTTGATAATCCTGATACGATTATAGTTGCTCGAAAGGAATCTCCTTTAATAATTGGAATAGAAGAAGGAAAAACAACTTATTGTTCTTCAGATATTCCTGCTTTTCTACCTCTTACTCGTAAATGTTATATAATGGAAGATAACGAACTTGCTGTTTTGAAAGCGGGAGAAGTAAAATTTTTTGATCTTAAAAACGATAATGAATTGATTAAAAAAAAAATACAAAATATTGAATGGAATATAGATGCTGCTGAAAAATGTGGTTATGAGCATTTTATGCTAAAAGAAATTTTCGAACAACCAAATGCATTAAGGTATACTATGAAAATTTCAGAGCAACTTTTAAGTAAGTTCGCAAACGCTTTATTATCAGCAGATAACATATATATTACTGCTGCGGGTACATCTTATCACGCAGCACTAGCAGGAAAATTTATAATTACTAGATTTCTTGGTAAAAACATTCAAGATATAGAATGCTCTGAATTTGAGACTCAACTAACAGGTAGTTTACAAGATGATTCCGTGATTATTGCAATCTCTCAATCAGGTGAAACGATTGATACGATTGAAGCGATTAGATGGGCAAAAAAGGCAAAGTCTGTTAAAATCTTAACGATTACTAATGTTGTAGGCTCATCGATTACTAGGTATTCCGATCACGTGATCGTAACAAATGCAGGACCTGAGATTGGTGTAGCCGCAACAAAAACGTATAGCACACAAGTTCTTGCTCTTGCTTTGATAGCAGTTTCAATCGCAAAAATTAGAAAAATAATATCAGACGAAGATATAATAAAATACTACGGTGCTTTAACTGGAATTCCTAATATCATTGAAAATTTCCTTAAAAAAAATGTTGATTTAATTAAATATATCGTAAATAATTTAGAAAAAAATCTGAATTATTTCTTTTTAGCAAGAGGTATTTCAATCGCAACTGCCAAAGAAGGAGGATTAAAATTGAAAGAAGTTGCTTGTCGATTTATCGAAGGTTATTCAGCAGCTTCTGCTAAACATGGGCCAATTTCTTTAGTAAGAGAAGGATTTCCTATAATTTTTATTGCTCCACCTGACGAGACATATAATAGATTAGTTGGGAACGTAATGGAGTTCAAATCTAGAGGAGGAAGAATTATTTCCGTCGTTGTGGAAAGCGATGTAAAAATAACAAAATTAAGTGACATAACAATTCGAATTCCTCAACCCGCTGATAAATATCATAATCTTTTCAGCCCAATTACTTTCATGCCTGCCTTACAATTATTAGCCTATTATGCTGCCTTAGCTCATGATCTAGACCCCGATAAACCATTAAATCTTAGTAAGACTGTGACCGTTCATTAAAGATATTCTTTATTCTTATTAAAGTTCAAAATTCTTCCTATTATTGCTATTTTAACAATATTAAAAATATAATAAGAATAAGAAAAAAAGTAGTATTAAATGAAAAGATGATTTCTAAATAAAGGATGGAAGATACTTCAATATTGCATTTCTTGTATTTTCAACGATACTCAAAAGCCAAGAAGTTCCAACTTTTAAATTGTGCTCGTCCAAATTTTGTATTACATTGATATAATCCTTATTTGTTGTATCTATGTTATTTATAAATTCATCCTTCATTTTCTCGTCACCAGAATACGATAGACATTCATTAAAGCATTTTTCGATTTTTTGTATGTTTTCAAGTAGTTCTCTTTTTTGATTTATCAACTCATTTGACACTTCATTACCCTTAATCGATTTATACAATTCAATGGATTTTTCCATCTTACTAGCTAATTGTTTGAATCTTTTAATTCTCTCGTTGAAAATAATCTCAAGTTTTTCAAGTGCACCTTCATAAAGTAGTTTTTCCATATCACTTCCTTGAAAAAACTTAGAACGTACAATTAGATACCATTGTTTAAGAGCTATTATGTTTGCTATATATTCAATACAATTTATAACCCTTCTTTTAACGCTCCAATATAATCCCGGATAGAAATCCATATCCCCTTTTTGAGGCTCTTTACCCATTAAAAGTTTATGGCCTTGGGGACAATCTCCACGGTAAATAACTCCAGCTGCAATTACTGTCTTATAACCTATCCGACTAGGTCCTACTATTCCGCCTTGGCCCCCTAAAAAGATGGGAGGTTGATTGAGCATAACACCATATGCTACATCTCCAATTAAAGATGCAGTTGCTTTATCCTGATTAGGTGTATAATTAAAATGAATATACGAACTACCCACTTCACTATGGTTTATTCTGCTCGTCCCGCCTGCCATTAAAACATCACAAAAATTAATAATGCTCCCTAATGTCACAAATGGAAAAAGAATTGTTTGTTTAAGACCTACTGTATGGGCACCATTTGCTTTCTCCTCCAGCAGGCATCCCTCCCGTACTTCAGCACCATCCTGAAACATTGATCCTTTAAGAAATGTTGATCCTTCAAAATATCCACCTTTTAATTCAACTTTTCTCCCTAATTGACAATTTTTAATAGTAACTGGAGACCTACTGCCCAGCTTAACTCCCGGCATAATAAGTGTCTTTTTGCCAAATATTTTACATCCTGAGTGTATTGTAACATCCTCAGATGATATCAGATTAATGTTGACTTCCTCGCCTATTTCAACCGAAGAAGGATTTGGTATTTTGACTCCTTTTTCAATTAAAGCAGTAATTAATGAGTTTTTATTATTTACCATATAATCTTATCTCTTTTCTGGTTCATATTTCTTATTTTTTTAATAAAAATAATTTCTAACTTCTAATAAACCTTTTTTAGTAAATTATTGTCTAATTCATTTATTCCCTCAATTCAACTTCTAACATATTATTACTATTACACACTCTGCTGAAGTGTCCCAACAAGATGTGAGAATTATTATAAACTCTTCTTAATAATCCCTTTATTTGGATCATGGTAATAAAGAGTATTTGGAGGGATATCCTCACTTACTATTGTATGGGCTCCGATTCTTGAATTTTCACTAATGATTTTACCTGTCATTATGCTTACATTTATTCCGGTTTTAACGTTTGGTCCGATAATAGTACCTAATTTTCTTCTTCTTGAATCAACTAACTGACCTTTAATAGACACCTTAACGCTTTTTTCATCAAGTC
Source organism: Promethearchaeota archaeon (assembly GCA_019057795.1). Lineage (GTDB taxonomy): Archaea > Asgardarchaeota > Lokiarchaeia > Sigyniarchaeales > SOKP01 > SOKP01. The sequence goes on from JAHLWS010000069.1 coordinate 43,379, forward strand.
TTAAATTTGCAACTTTAGTTCCTGCTCCCAGATTTACATTCTCACAAATAATTGAATCTCCTACGTAATTAAAGTGAGGAATTGTAGTATTTGATAAAATAATAGAATTTTTAATTTCACTCGTGCCAATGTGGCAATCATTAGCAATGAAAGTATATGGTCTTATAAACGAATTAGGCCCGATTAAATTGTTATTTCCGATATAACAAGGCCCCTGAATATAGGAGCCAGAACGAACATTAGTTCCTTCGCCAATATACACTTTCCCTGAGATTTGAACATTATCTTCAATCTTGCCTATTATTTTATTTTCTATTTTGTCTAAAAGATAACTATTGGCATCTAAAAATTGCCAAGGTAATCCTATATCGCTCCAGAAATAGTTTTTTATCGTGTAACCTGCAATATTTCCTTTAAATTGGTTTATCAGAATTTCCATAGAATCTGTAAATTCATATTCCCCTCGAATAGATTTTTCAGTTTTTTCAATTGCTTGAAAGATTTTAGATTCGAATATAAAAATTCCTGCATTTGCTAGATTTCCTACATTCATCTCTGGTGTGGGTTTTTCAATAATTTTTTCAACAAAACCGTTAGGATTTAAAGAGATGATACCAAATTCTTCAGGATTTTTTACTTCCATTAATAAAATTATACCTTCCACCTTGTTTTCATTAAATTTTTGAACAATTTCTTGATAAACTTTAGGTTCTACTAATAAATCTCCATACATCATTAAGAAAGGCTCGTCTTTAATAAAGTCCTTGGCAAAACCAAAAGCATGTGCTGTACCTAAATATTCTTCTTGGGTTTTATATTCTATTTTAATTTGAAATTTATCAATTCCATTGCCAAAATAATTTCTAATTATATCTTCTTTATATCCAACTATTAATAAAATTTCATTAATCCCTGCGTCCTTTAACCCTAAGATTGTATGTTCAAGTAAAGGCTTGCCAGCGATAGGAATCAGAGGTTTTGGGCGAGAAAAAGTTATAGGCATCAATCTCTTTCCCTTTCCTGCTGCAATTATTACCGCTTTCATATAAGATATTAGTTTAAGATTATATTAAAAACTTCCTCTATAATGCCATTTAGGGCAATAGGACTATTAAACATCTCTAATAATGAGTGAAGTCAAGATCTTTAATGAAGATTCATTGTTCGCAAAATAATTATAATATCATTACAGTATCTTAACTAAAAATCCTTTCTAGTGCCTTGCATTTATTTATTATTTATATTTATACATTAAAACTAGAATTGATATGATGATTATTCTATCTTCTTAGGAAGGGAGAAATAAAACGTGCTTCCCATGTTCTTCCCTTCTGATTCCATCCAAATTTTCCCCCCGTGTGATTCCACAATTCTCTTTGAAATAAATAGCCCTAAACCAGTACCATCAATTTCTAAATCAAGACCTTGACCATAACGTTCTATTTTTCCAAATTGTTGAAAAAGTTTCTTTTTCTGATCTTCATTAAAGCCAATTCCGTTATCTTTTACTGAAACAACAACAAGCTCTTCTTTTAATTCTGTCTTTATTTCAATTTTCCCCCTGGGTGGAGTGTACTTAATCGCATTAGATAGTAAATTAGAAAGAACATCGTGAATCTCCTCTTTTTCAATATTTGCGTACAACTGGTCATGTATATCTAATTTAATTGAGTGCTTTCTTTTTTCTGCCATAGGTTCTAATTCAAGCACGCAAAAATTTATGAGAAATGATAAGTCTTCCCTTTGCTTACTCGGTCTTAATTCGGGTGATTCTAATCTAGAAGATTTTAAAAGGTTGTTAATAATATTCTGAAGTCTATCGCAACCAGCATTTATCTCTCGTAGTTTTGAAATAATAGATGAATCTAATTGATCTTCATGTAAAGATAATATGAGTTCAGAATATCCCTTAATTGAAATGAGGGGGGTTTTTAATTCATGAGAAGATCTTCTAAGAAACTCAGATTTTAGTTTACTTACTTCTCTTAAATTTTCCTCAACATGCTTTCTCTCAGTAATATCCATGCCATATATGTTTACATAATTAGTACCTCTTATGGGTGTAAAAGTAAAGGAGTAAAAATTCTCACCAAATCTCACTTCTGATTCAGTAATTTGATTGCTTTCAAACGAATGTTTCACGTTTTCCTTTATGATATTTGGGATTTGATTATAATCTATTATGTTAAATAATTTTTGACCTGCATAGTTTATATAAATAACTTCATCTCTATTCACTCTTAAAACGGGATAGGGATTCTCTGATGGAAATTGAGCTAAATCAAAGATTTCTTTCTCCTTTTTCTTGCGCTCGGTGATATCTGTAAATATAATTCCAAGATTATCTCCTACTTTGAACGCTCTTATCGAGAGTTGAGAGGAAGATTGTCCATCTATTCTATTAAAAATACCATCTTCTGTAGAAAACGGTTTTCCAGTTTTAATGACTTCAATATATTTGTCATATCTCCCAGTTTCTTTAAGATTTGGTACGATATCTAAGATGTTTTTTCCGATTATTTCCTCTTTAGTCATCCCTATAGTTTGTAGCGTTACCTTGTTCACATCAATATAATTCAATTGTGCATCATAAAGGACGAACCCATCGGTAGCTGAATTCATGAAACTCGCTAATCGCTGTTCTGATTCTTTTAATTTTTGTTCTGATATCTTTTGTTTGGTAACATCTCTAAAACTCCATACACGTCCCTTAATCTCTCCTGCGTGAATTAGTGGACTAGATAAGCGATCAAAAATCCTTCCATCTTTAAATAAGAGAGTATCAAAACCTTCGCTAGCAGATCTATAAAGTTGATTTACTTTTGAAAGAAAAGCTTCTGGGTCTGTTAATTGACTTAATACATAATCTAATAATTTTTGATCATCTCTTTTTTCGATTAAATCCTGTGGAATACGCCACATGTCCGCAAATTTAGAATTAGTGTGCGTTACTTGACCATATTCATCAACAACAAGAATCCCATCTGCAGTAGATTCTAGGGTTGACCTCAAAATTTCTTCGGATTCTCTTAATTTTTGTTCTGATATTATTTTTTCGGTAACTTCTCTAGCGAAACCGTAAAATCCGATCTTATTTCCTTCAGAATCGTGTATTAAATCGATAAATCCTTCCAAAAATACTTGTTTTCCCCTATTCGTTAACCCTTTAGCTCTATTAGTATGAGGAAGGGGAATTCCTGATTTATAAAGTTGGTTAAACATTTTAAATAACTCTTTAGATGTCTTTTCGTCGAAAATCAAGCGAAAATTCTTTCCTAATAGTTCTTCCTTTGAATATCCTACTGTTTTACACCAATAATCATTCACGAAGGTAAAATTTCCCTTAAGATCGAGAGCATAATATCCTTCCATCATGTTTTCGAGAAGCTCTCTATATTTTTTCTCGGATTTTTTTAATTTGTGTTTGAATTTAGTCTGATCTGAGCCTTTGAATATCTCCCAGGTGCCCTCTCGCCTAAAAAGAGCACATTGATGATTGCGAACAGCATCCAAAATCTTAAAAGATCCGCATATTTCAAGGGAATAGGCGCAAACAGCAATTATATTATAGGAAGTGATTATATTACTTATTTCTTCCTCAAAATCGTTGAAAACTTTCCAATCTTTATCTTCTTGCCAAAAAGTATTTCCTGTTAATCTTAATCCATTAAATCCATTATCTAACGCACCATTATATTTATCTACCCATCGATTGAGAACGCTTTGCAGGTCAAATTCGTTATTTTCCTGATACAATTCTGTATATGGAATAATCTCTATCTGATTTTTCTGTACATACGTATCAAACTTAGGTATAGCCATTCTCATAGCCTTCTCGGCATCTTTTTCATTTAACGGTTCAGAAGTTATCCACATGCAATATTCATTATTCTCTAAACCTGCTTTAAAATAGGACACTAAAATCTCGAGAAGATCGCCTTGTGTTTGATAAAACATACAGAAATGAGTGCCCCATGGTATAGTGCCTAAAACTTCAATCCCAGATTTTCTTTCTGATGATTTCATATATTATTTTACCCATTTAATATTAACTTTTGGAAATAATTCTACTATTTGAGCCTATTAAATATCTTTTATTTTTTATTATTTAGAACTAGTTTTTTTATATAATTTTATTGTTTTAAAAAAACCTTAAAACAACTACGAAAAATTTATATTTTACGCTCAACTAAAAATTAAATAAATTTATAAAATTCAAAAGTCTTTTTAAATAAAGAATTTACACCTAATAATACCAGCTTTCATATAAGAGATTTGTTAACGTCTATTGAAAGCTTTTCACGCTTTTTCTACACGAAATATATGGCTATTCCAACCCTCTAATTCGATATATAATCCATTTTCACGAAGATCTTTTCCTTTATAAATATACTCGTTCCTTGTAAGCAGATCTGTAAACTTCCAGTTAAATAGTCCAAAATCTATATCTTCTATTATTAAATGCGCTTTGGAAGCAATTAAACTATAATTGACAACAATTAATAGTCGATCCTTATCTGTCCACCACTGATACGAAATAATATTATTGAAAGAGTTATCACTTGAACTGATAGGTTTAACTTTACATAAAGACCATTTTGCATTATCAAACTCTCTTCCGGGAATAATTTCCAACAAATTGTCATAGAATTCCATCAGAGCTAAGTCATCTTCTTCTGTCGTCGCCCTTCCTAATTGAACAGGTAATTTTATTTCGTATCCTCGTGTTTGCCCTTCAAAAATCAATCGAGCGCCAGGTAGTGTTGATGTAATAACAACAGCAGCTTTTGAAGCTTCAGTTCCGAACACCGTTATAGCTCTTGGTTCATCGTGATTTTCAATAAAGCGGAGCAATTTTCTTTGGTAATCCAAATCTGCTTTAAGATGTTCGTTTACTCTCTGAGCATTATCATTAGCTAAGCGTTCGTATAGTTTCTTATCATAACAATAATCAAATCCTTGCTGCATCAATTCCCATTCCATATCCCAATACACTTCAGCTATAAACTTAAAATCGGGGAATTCATTTTTTACAGCAACAATAATTTCTTCCCAAAATTCTTTTTCAAGAGCTGGACCTACTTTTACCTCCCATGTGCGGTTAAAAACGCTATTAGTCATTAACATTGCCATATCACATCTAACACCATCACATTGTTGGGCGATCGAAAGTAGCGTGTGAATGGCTTTTGAACGAGCTTCAGGCGAAAACGCATTGATTTGCACGGTGTCGGTCCATGCAGGAAAATTGGGATCGCGACCATGAGCATAAACAATATCTCCTAAAGAGAAAAAGTCGTATGGTTTAGCTATTAAATCATCTATAGTTCCTTTTATAAAAACATCTGATTTTTCAAGCGTCCATAGATGGTCTACTGAAACATGGTTGGGAACATAATCTAAAAGTAGCAATATTCCATGGTCAGCTAATTCTTTGCGGAAGAAATCTAAACCATCTGAACCCCCAAGGTGAGAACTAACGTGATAATAATATACTGAATATGGCGAACCAATAACATCATCGGTATTAAAATAATGTAACGCCTTACGATATTCTTCTTGTAAACCTTCGTGGTTAATCGCAATTTCTCTTCCTATAGGACTTCTTTCCCATACTCCCATTAACCAAATTGCATCATAAGGAGTTAATTCTTGGTCAATTAATTCAACAGGTAATGTATCTAACTTAATTGAATGGCCATATATCTCAGATAAATTGTTTAACCATGGCCACGTGTTAATTTCGTAAATTTTAGGGTGTTTAGGCCATATAATCTTTTTTATTGACATGATTAATTTAGGGTCGATTCATTCTTAGTATTAATGAATATTAAATATGCCTCCTAATATAAAAAATAAATCCTATTTTAGTTTCAAATTTCGAACAGAAGTTAACGAGTAATTTATTGTTAAGTTATTTTTTGTCAACTTTTTTAAAAATAAATATATATAAATTATTAGACAATCATATCTATAATATCTATAATAAAGAAAAATAAAAGAAGTAAGTATTGAAAATGAGTGAAGAGAAAGAAGCAATTCGAAAGCTTATAATGCTGATTTCAGATTTACGTGCTAAAGACGAGGAGCGTTACGAGGCTCACGTTAATTTTATGAACGAAACCATTAAAATGATTAGTGCAATTGAGTCTCAGATGAATAAACACTGGTCTACTGTGTTAGAATCCCTTAAGGAATTAAATGAGGACATAAACAATAATTTAGACAGTTTACTTACAGGAATAAACCCGAAAGGTCTAAGAGAAACGTCCAAATCGCTTCAAGAAATCATGGATACAATGAACAAGAGCGTTCAATCGATGAATTTGGAAAAGGTTTTAAGCGAACTTAAAGTTTTAAAAGCTTCAACAATACCAATAACAGCAATTCCTGGGGCGGTTTCTGTAGGACAGCAACCAGAACAAATTACAGCTAATCTTAATCTGAACCCTCCGGGGGGTGCAGTAGCTTCACAAGAACCTGAAGTATACGGATTTGTCCCCGGAAAAAAGAAGAAGAAAGAAGACGAAAATGACGAGCCGCACCTTATGAAGCCAAGTGACCTTTTTAAGTAATTTGGGAGATTTACTGGCTCAAAAAATCAATATAAGTCCACCTGCTGCCCGGGGATTAATTACTTAATCAATCTAATACATATTTTTCAATCTTTCCATAAAAGGTTCTACACTTTTTTTGACTCCGTTTACATTTTCGCCTATTTTTTTGAAATTAATAACTATTGATGGTATATTTAATTCCGTTTTCATTTTATCCTTTAATGTATCGTATGTTTTTGATATTGAAGGGCACCCAAATACCTGGTTGAAGATTAAACCATCTATGTTCATTCTTTTTGCTGCTGCTAAGTAGGAATTCGTCATATTTTCTCTGTTGCATCCAATTCCTTTTGTTGATGCGTTCAATAGAAAACGAGAGTAATCTTCAATGGGGTCGGAATTTTTTGATAAAGGGATTTCTTCCAATAAACCTAGTAAGTCCCAATCAGCATAAATTATCCTTCCACCCAATTTATAAATAATTTCGTGTACTTCTGGTTCCCACCCTTGGTACATTGGGGCAAATAACACCCTTGGCATGTGAGAAACATCCATTCCTATACCTTTTTTGATCCTCTCTCTCATTTCTTTAACTAATTGACTCATATTATTTAAGTATCTTTGAGCGTTAGAATTATAATCTTGAAATGTTATTGTTAGAAGCGCTAGAATTTCCGCAAAGGATGCAGGATTACAAGGATAGAAATTTGAAGTACTGATCTCATAAAGGATTGTTTTATAAAATCGCTTTACCTGGTTTCCTATTCGGAATTGTTTTTGTAAGCTACTATCTGTGACAAAATTTCCTGTTATACCCTCTAAATCACTGATCCCCCTTTTTACACTGTTTATTATTTGTTCTAGTGCCTTATTTTCATTTTCTAGATTTTTAGGAGGAACCTCAATCGTTATTTGATTAGGGACTGTTGTTTTTAACGATTCAGAAAACTTATTCCATTCACCACAACGCATAGCAAAGTTAAGATTAGCGTCTAAATTTTTGCCCTTTGATAAATGCATTCCATAAAGAGCGTTAATTCCATAACATAATTCAGAGGGAACGCCATTATTAACACCTAATTCGTACATTTCATTATATTTACTATGAATCGAGGTAATAACATCTTCAAGAATTTTATCGACTATTTTTAATATATCAAATTGACGAGCGAAATCTAGAAATTTTGATGTTAAACTCCAACCTAATACACTAGTGGCGGAATTTAACATTGCTAAGTACTTATTAACTTCAAACGATTCCATTCGAATTGGAAAAACTGGAATCCCTCCAACGGCAAAAGCTAAATCTGGGAAACCTAAGGCAACTGAAATTAATTTTTTCTTTTCTTTAAACTTTTTCTTTTTTAGATACTCTCTACCTGTTAAAAAATTATAAGCCATTTTAAGAACAGACGTGAAACTTACGACATCGTCAGCGTATATACTCGTTTTAAAACCAACTCTAGCTGCTATTATAAAATAAGAATTTTCTACAACTATAATTTAAAAATAGTCATCTAATTGTAATAAAATTTATGAGGTAAAGTATAAGGGTTTATGATTTTATTTGAACATCTTCATAAAAACTCCAAGATGAGTTTTTATTTCTTCGATTTTTTCGCCAATTTTATTATATATCATTGTTATTGATGGTATTTCAACTACTCGACATAATTTTTCTTTTAATATAACATATACTCTTAGAAGTTTTATTCTAATACTCGAATATTATCTCGGATTTGAAAATATTTATATTTCATGGTTTACTTCTTGAAATTCGAATTTTTCCGCAAACATAAGAGTTAAGCAAGATTTAATTGTATATAAAATGTATTATAAACCAAGAAAATGAAAATATGAAAAAATCTGATCAAGATGACTAAGGAAAAAATAAAAATTTGCGTACTTGAGAAAAAACGAGGAAATTTTTCAATACAAGAGAAATTTGCTAAAAACGAAAATATTATCGATACAACTAATCAAGAAGTAGAACATCATTTAAGTGCTTTAAATGAAGCGGGTTATGATGTAAAAATATTAAAATGGAATGACAATATAATTTATGATTTAAAAAGTCTTGACATTGATATCGTATTTAATATATCCAGCATTGTTGAAACAGCTATTTTAGAAGAATTAGAGATACCTTATGTAGGGTCTGATGTTTTTGGATGCGTTATAGCAACCGATAAGGTTCTTACTAAAGACTTGTGGTTTAAAAAAGGATTACCAACATCACCTTATATTTTAGCAAGATCAAAAGAGGATTGTGAAATTTTTAAGAAAAACAAGCCATTTGATTATCCTTTATTTATAAAACCCTCTCAAGGGAGAGGAAGTTCTGGAATCGATGAATCCTCACTTATCTGTTCATATAACGAATTAATTAAAGGAGTTGAAAAAAGATTAAACACAATAAATCAACCTGTTCTTATTGAAAAATTTTTAAAAGGTAGGGAAATAACATGTGGAATTATTGGTAATGGAAATCAGATTAAAGCCTTACCTTTATTAGAAATAATACACAAGGAAAAGGAAAAATTCTTGACATTTAATAAAAAAGAGTTAGATGACGATCAATTCCAATGCCCTGCAAAATTAACTCCGAAACAGTCTAAAGAATTACAGAAATTAGCTATTTCAGCATTTCAAGCGATAAATCTTAGAGATTATGGTCGTGTAGACATGATCTTATCAGAAGAAGGTCCTTTTTTATTAGAAATAAATTGTTTTGCAGGATTAATGTGTACACCAAAAGATAAACCTCATAGTTACATGGGCTTTATGGCAATTGCAGAAAACAAAAAAAGTAGTGAATTCTTAGATGAAATTATAAAAGAAGCATTAAAAAGAATTGGATAACTTTCGTTCAAACTAAAAACAAATTGTATTATGTGAATTAAAATGCCAATACTTGAAATAAATTTGAGAAAAATTAGACATAACGCAAAATTATTAAAGAATCTTTTAACTCAGCGAAATGTATCTATTATTGGAATTACAAAACTTGTCTTAGGAAACCCTACTATTGCAATGACGTTGGTTCAAGGAGGAATAGAGTATTTAGGAGATTCACGAATTAACAATATTATTAAAATGAAAAAAAATAATATTAGAGCTCAATTTGTTTTAATTCGTATTCCAAGCATTACTGAAATTCCTCTTGTTGTTAAATACGCAAATTATAGCCTAAATTCAGAATTAAAGACCATAAGAATGCTTTCAAATGAAGCCGTTAAACAAAAAAAGATACATAATATAATTCTAATGGTAGATATGGGAGATTTAAGAGAAGGAATAAATATATTCAATATTGAATTTTTTGTCGAAGAGATTTTAAAACTAAAAAATATAAATTTAAGTGGAATTGGTACAAATTTCAAATGTTTTGGTGGTATCATCCCGACAGATGAAAATATGAATGAATTTTCAAAATTAGTCTTTAGGATCAAGGATAAATTTGAATTGGAATTAGAATTTGTTTCAGGAGGAAATTCTGCAAATTTTAACTGGTTTAAATCGTGTAAAAACATTGGTGAAATAAATAATTTTAGAATTGGGGAAGCCATGTTTCTAGGAAAAGAAACGATAAATTATGAACCAATTCCAAATCTATATACAGACGCTTTTAAGTTAATAACAGAGATTGTTGAGTTAAAACAAAGATCTGTAATCCCCAAAGGGATTATTGTATCAAATGCATTTGGGGAACGTGTCCAAACTTACCATAAAAAAATTAACAACGGTAAAAAAAGCGATATAATTAGAACACAAGCACTTTTAAATATAGGTAGACAAGATATTGCAGTAAAAGGATTAAATCCGAAAGAAAGTATTAATATTCTTGGAGCTTCAAGCGACTACTTAGTTGTAGATATAAGAGATAATCAATTTCAGATTGGACAAAAATTGCATTTTGATTTAAATTATGAAGCTCTTTTAAGAGCAATGACTAGTCCCTATATCCATAAGAAATTTATCGATATTTAAATTTACATGGGTTTATGATTTTATTCTGAATGGTAACGAAACACATTTTAGAAGAAGAAAATGAAAATATGAAATTTATTTTTATTACAGTAAGGATAATTTTTAGTTTATTAAAAAAAGTTCTAAAAAACATCTACATAATTGTAGAATTAAAATTTGCCTCTTAATCTATATAAATGACGCAAAATTTTAAATGTAATAATTGATATAATAAGATAGGAAGAATTTTGCATTGAAACTTAAAACGGTATTAATTATCTAAATATTAGAATATATTTTTGTATCCAATAAATTAGGGATATAATTAGAGCAACTGGTTATTCACTGTTATTATTCTATCGAATTTTAATAATCACTACTCTGCAATCCAGTAAGTTTCTTTAATGCTTATTTCAAATATTGTTTGAAGGGTGTTTTATTCAATAATGATGACTAACTCTTATTTAGAGAAAAAAAAAAATAGAAGAATTTTAACAGCATGTATAGGACAATGCGTGCATGTAGCAGGTACATATAATTTCATTCAAATTTCAAAACAGTTAGGTTATAATAATATATTTTTAGGACCTGCTACCCCTATTTCAATTGTTATCGATCAAATTAAAAAGTATGACCCTAACATTGTAGGGCTAAGTTATCGTTTAACGGCAGACACTGTTAGACCTTTACTAAATGAATTTTTTAAAAATTTTATAAAATTAGAGAAAAAACCAAAAAAATTATTTTTTGCTGGAACACCTGAAGTAGTTGAGATTGCAAGAAAATATGAAGGGTTCGATGAATATTTTGTTGGAGGGGAATCAAAATTTGAATTAATTTCTATCTTGAGAAATGAGAAAGTAAAATCAGAAAGTAAAACAGAAATCCCTATGGACATTATTTCTCGAATACAATGGAAGAAACCTTATCCTGTAATTAGAGCGCACTTTGGATTACCTAATTTCAATGAAACAATAGAAGGAATAAAAAAAATTGCTAAAGCTAAAGTCTTAGATGTTATTTCAATTGCGCCCGATCAAAATACGCAAGCAAATTATTTCCACCCTGAAAATCAAGATAAAGAATTATCTGGAGCGGGCGGGGTTCCTTTGCGCACTCAGCAAGATTTCGAAAAGCTCCATCAGGCAAGATTAACCGGAAACTATCCGATGTTAAGGGTATATGCTGGAACACGCGATTTCATTAAATTAGGAAAATTGTATCGAGATACAATTCAAAATGCTTGGGCAGCAATTCCTATTTTTTGGTTTAATCAAATGGATAGTAGGGGGCCTTTAACTTTAAAAGAATCGATTAAACAGCATCTAAACGCAATAAAGTGGCACGGAAAGCACAATATTCCCGTTGAAGTAAACGATCCACATCATTGGAGCCTTCGAGACGCTCCTGATGCTATAGCTGTTGCTGATATGTATTTATGTGGAATAATAGCCAAAAAATTAGGCGTCAAAAATTTTATAGCACAATATATGTTTAATACACCTCCATCAAGTTCACTTGATATGGACTTAGCAAAAATTCTCGCTAAAGATGAGTTACTTCAAACGCTAGCCAATGAGAACTTTACGATAATTAAGCAAGTTCGAACGGGAATAACAAGTTTCCCATTAGATTTGGATAAAGCAAAAGGACAGCTTGCTACAGCGACATTTGTTCAATTAGCTATTAGACCAGACATTGTTCATGTAGTTAGTTCTTCTGAAGCTAGTCATGCAGCTCGTCCAGAAAATGTAATAGAAAGTTGTAAAATAGTGGATCAAGTCATAGATAAAGTTTATTCCTGTAAAATTAATATTATAGATAAAAAAATTGAGGAAAGGAAAGAAGAATTAATAAGACAAGCCAAATGGATAGTTAATTTAATACCTCATCTAACAAAAAATGAAGAAGAAACGATAAGTCCATACACCAATTATGAAGTTTTAAGTCGACTCGTAAAATATGGTATATTTGATGCCCCACATTTAAAAAACAATAAATTTGCGTTGGGTAAAATTAAAACAAAAGTAATTAACGGTGCTTGTTATTCGTGGAATGAATCTCAGCAAAAAATTTACGATGAAATTGAAAGAATAAAAGACATTATCTTTAATAGCCCATTTAAAAATTTTTCTGATTCATTACAACAAAAAGAAAAATCCATCACAAAGGTGATGGATGAATGAGGTTCTGCGTTATTGGAGCAGGAAATGGTGGCCGAGCGTTTGCGGCATATTTATCATCAGAAGGATATCCTGTAAATCTATATAATCGCTCATATACCAGAATTTATGACATCAAAAAGAAAGGAGGAATAAAAGCAAAAGGGAAGTTAAAAGGCTTTTTCCCAATTGATCTGATTACACAAAATCTAAATTTGGCAGTTAAGAATGTAGATGTTATTTTAATAGTAACTCCTGCTTCAGCACATAAAAGTATTGCAAAGAACATTGCACATTTTTTAACAAACGATCAGATAATATTGTTGAATCCAGGTAGAATTTTTGGAGCTGTAGAGTTTAGAAGTATAATAGAAAAGGAAAGAGGGAATCTCCCTATTTTTATTGCTGAAACCCAAACATTACTTTTTACATCAAGACAATTGAAAAAAAATGAAGTTCAAATTCTTACAATTAAGGATTCTGTTAGTTTTTCTGCTTTTCCAGAGAAGCATACGTTTTTCATTAGTGATACATTGAGAGATGTTTTTCCCCAAATGAATCCTATTGATAATTATCTGCAAGTTACATTAAATAACATGGGGATGTTATTGCATCCAACTCTCTCATTATTGAATGCTAGTGCTATGGATTATGGAAGAAAGTTCAATTTTTATGCACAAGGGGCATCTACACATACTTGTGAAATTCTTGAGGCTCTTCAAATGGAATTCAGAAAGATTTTTGAAAAGTTAAATTTAAAGCAAATAAATTTTTGTGAATGGGTGGAGAAATCTTATGGATTTAAAGCAAACAATATCTATAATGCTATTCAAAAAATAGAGGCATATAAAAATATTGTTGCTCCAAAAGAATTAATAACTAGATATTTCACTGAGGATGTTCCAACTGGACTTGTACCTATGGCGTCATTAGGAGAATTCTTAGAAATTTCTACACCAATAATTGATTCTATAATAAATTTATCTTCGATTTTATGTGGAATTGATTTTAGAAAAGAGGGAAGAAGCATTATGAACTTAAATTTAGCTAGCCATATAACTAAACAAATGAAAGGAGAAGATATGTTGGGAATACTAGAAAGTCAAAAAACACAAATCGATGCTTAAATTGTTTTAATTTATGAAGATATTATTAAGCTTTAATTTCTTCTATATTAGGAGATTATATCTAAAATCTCTATTTTTTAATTACTTAAACATTTCCATGAATGCACCGAGCCTTGTCTTCATTTGTTCGATGTTCTCTCCAATTTTATTAAAAGTAATTGCAGTTGTTGGTATCTCAAGCTCGCGTCTTACTTTCTCTCTCAGCATTGTATAACAATTTGAAATAGAATGACATCCAAACAATTGAAAAAATATAAGACCATCGGCATTTAATTTTTTTGCCACTCTCAAATATGAGTCAGTTAACGTGTCGTTATCACACCCAATCCCTGATACTGTTGCATTTAAAAGAAATCGAGCGTATTCTTCAACAGGATTTAAATGATTAGCCACGGGAATTTCCTCTGAGAATTTTATTACTTCCCAGTCAGCATAAATCGCTCTCCCGCCTAGTTCATATATAATATCGTGGGTTTTTGGTTCCCATCCTCCGAATATTGGCGTTACAAAAATACGCGGCATTTTAGACACATCCATTCCAATTCCCTTTCTTATTCTTTCCCGCATTTCGTCTACGAGTGAAATTAAATTATCCCTATATCGTATCGAATTAGAATTATAGTCTTGAAATGTAAGGCTTAATAACGCCAGAATTTCACTAAATGTTGCTGGATTACACGGATAAAAATCAGAAGCACTAATATCGTAGATTATTGTTTTATAAGATTTTTTTACTTGATTACTAATTTTAAAATGCTCTCTCAATTGATTATCCGTTATTGTGTTGCCAGTTAAATTCTCCAATTCTCTTATGGCGTTCGATACATTATCAGTTATAATTTCCAAAGCATTTCCAATATTTCTGGGAGGAATATCAACCCATATTTGCTTTGGGTCTTGATTGATTATTTTTAAGGATTCCATATATTTATTATACGCGCTACATCGAATTGTAACGTTGAGACATGCGTCTAAATTACGACCTTTGGAAATATGCGCACCAACTAAACTTTTCAACCCGTAACAGAAGTCACTTGAAATTCCATTCTCAATTCCAAGATCATACATTTCGTTGTATTTTTTGTTAATCGTGTCAATTACATCCTCAATAATTCCGTCAACAATTTTACTGATTTCAGATATTCCAAGGTTCTTAACAAAACTTAAGAAGCTAGAAACATTTTTCCAGCCAAAAATACTAGACGCGGAGCCTAAGTACGCGAGGTATTTACTAATTTCAAAAGTGTGCATCCTTATCGGAAACACTGGTACAGCACCTGCCGCGAAAGCTAGATCTGAAAATGCTAAGGATACTCCAACTAGCTTTTTTTTCTCTCGGAACTTTTTCCTTTTTAGATACTCTCTGCCTGTTAAAAGATTATAAGCCATTTTTAATACAGAACTAAAAGTTATTATTTCCTCAGCAATTAAACTCATTTCATCATCTCCAAATACGCTTCTATTCTTGTTGAGAGCTGCCCTCGATTAGCTCGAGAATAGTCTCGCTCTAAATTCAATACTTGTATTCCTTTTTCTTGTAACTCATTTTTCAAGAAAGAAGACATTAACGATATGTGGTCGCAAAATTTAATAATATGATTGAAAACGCCTAATTTTTTACCAGTTTTTTTTGTATAGTTCTTAGAATAATTATCAATCAAAGAAACTTTTTGTTGCAAGAAGTTAGGTACTGAATGGTCTCCACACGTATTATTTTTAAATCTCAGCACCAATAAATCTAAAGGATTTTTGTTTGAATTTATCGAGTCATCATCTATAACTTGTGAATAATAGTGATTTCCAATCCATGTATCGAAATAAACAATATTTCCCCCTCCTTCTTCGATTAAATCAATTAGGTTATCATTAATGAAGATAGAACATCCTGTAAATAAAATATCTTTAGATAAACCAAGGTTTTGAGGTGGATTGTTTTTTACTTCTTCAATGTACTTTTCTAAATCAGGTAGGAATGTTGGACCATATAATATTGCTTTTTGAATTATATTTAATTTTTCTGAGCCCAAAATCTCTAAATCATTAACTTGCGATATTTTTTTTTTAAAATCATTATACTTCTTAATACTCTCAAATAATTTTTCGTCAGAAATTTTTTTACCTATAATATCTTCAAGCTTCTCCTTTAAATTTTGTAGCTCTATCTTGAAATATTTTAAACTACTTTCATTAGTCATATATGGGACATAAAAATTTAAACGAGAGATATTGAAATATTTAGTTATTATTTCTGAAGCACAAATATCTGATACGCAGTGGTTTGAAACAATAAAATAATCCACCAAATCTAAAAATCTGTAGTTATTTGGTTTAGTAGAAAATAATCCAATACATGATTGAGCAAATGCACATGTAGATGGAGGTAAAAAATCGTGACTAGCTTCCATTAACTCGTCATCCCCTCCAAACATCATCCTTAAAGGAAAGAAACCCGCTGCATCTATCAACTCTTCGGGGATATTGTCGTGAGCTAAAAAAGCAACGATTTTAACACCTTCTTGCTTTTTTTCTTTAAGAAATAACGAAAACTCTGGGAGAAGAATGGGATCGGTCATAATATTAGCTTGAGTAGTATGAAATTATCTATCTGAAAAGACTTATTTCCTTAAAAAAGTTTCCCGATTTAAAATATAGATAAAAATATTAAAATTAGCTGAAATAAAATTAATCTAATTAGAATTGTTTTCTTGAGCTATTAAAGCGGCACCAATAGCTCCCGTGAGTTGAGGAAATTCGGGTGTTTCGATGCCATATCCAAGTTCATCTTCTAAAAATTTTTTTACAGCAGGGTTTTTGGCGACTCCACCACAGAAAATAAGTTTAGGTCCTACTCCAATACGTTTTGCCATTCCGGCAACTCTTCTCGCAATTGATTTATGTATGCCGCTTGCGATCTCTTCTTTAGAAGCCCCTCTCGCGAATAAACTTATTACTTCGCTTTCTGCGAAAACTGTACATGTTGAACTTATTGAAGCCGATTTGTTAGATCGTAAAGCTAAATCTCCAAATTGATCAATAGGAACTTCCAACGCGTGAGCCATGACTTCCAAAAACCGGCCCGTTCCTGCTGCGCATTTGTCATTCATTTGAAAGTCAATAACATTTCCAGTTTTTGCAGACATTACAATTGCTTTACTATCTTGACCCCCAATATCTATTACGGAATTAGCATCTGGAAAGAAATATTGCACCCCCCTAGCGTGAGCTGTAATTTCAGTCACTCGATCGTCTGCAAAGTCTACTGTATTTCTTCCGTAACCGGTGCTCATAATGTGTACATCTTCCTTCTTCAAACTGTGTTTATTTAATATTTCATTAAATAAATTATGACCAATTCTTTTGAAATCA
Organism: Promethearchaeota archaeon; assembly: GCA_019057795.1. GTDB lineage: Archaea > Asgardarchaeota > Lokiarchaeia > Sigyniarchaeales > SOKP01 > SOKP01. The sequence continues at coordinate 60,560 of JAHLWS010000069.1, forward strand.
TATGTGGATCTTTCTGTTCGGTGATCAATTAACTTCCTATCGTTAATAAGCACTATCTTTGTTGCCAAAGAACCAATATCTATACCAATAAAATTCTTCAATTTAAATCATTTAAAAATATAATTTTATATCTTAAAATTTTTTAAAAAATTTTAAATTTTCGATAAAACCAAATAATTACTTCCTTTATTCATTACAAATTTATTTTAGTTGAAGGCTAAATTAAGTAGGAATTACTAATTGTAGCAATAGAGAAACTAGTAATGTCGTAACACCCGCTGTAACTAAATGAATTGCGTACTTAGCATGTCCCCCGCCAGAGATTTTTCCTAAAAATATACCTAAATAAATCAATATAGCTACCAAAACTCCATAAGAAACTAAAAAATGAAATATGGATAAAGTATCTCCAAAGAAAAACGGAATTAATGGAAGGATCGATCCTAAAACAGGAGCGCCCCCGTCGACTAAAGACGCGACTATGGTGGCAAATTTTTCTGATCGTTCAATTATTGATTTATTATTTTTTCTTATTTTTTTCTTTGGTTTTCCCTTTAAAGAAAAAAATCTTTTGTTATTAGTATGATTTAAATTTATGGGAGTTACCATTGCTTTTTGAATCTCTTGTTCTTCTAAAATTTCTTTCTCATCATTACTTAAGCCTTTTTTCTCTCTATTATTCGGTTTTTCTTCCTTTTCTTCTTCAAAAATTACCATCTCTTTTTTTAGATCAATCATTTTTTTCTTTCTTTCGGCTTCTTCAGAGAGAAAGGCGCCCCATAAGCCACTAATACCAATTGCTAAAGCAGTGGAAAAACCAGTTATTATAATGATAGTTGAACTTAAAGTTTGAGCTGTATTTAAAAGAAAATTTGGAAGAAATATGATGAAACTTCCGCTAACTATTCCCGCACAAGTTAAGGCTCCGTCAAAGGCGTTATTAAAAAATTTACGGCGAACTATTATGCCTAAATTAGACAGTTCAGAATATTTACGCCATTTCTTGGTTAAATCTTTTAAACCCATTTTATTTAAAAAAACCCCATTTTTCGCATTTTGTACATACAATAAATCTCTTATCTTTAATAACACATACTTATATTTTAAATTTAAGGGGGAATCTATTATAATCTTTGTAATTATTTGATGCTGTTAATCTTTTTGAATTAAATTTCAGTAAAAACTGATGATTTTTATTTATTTAATCATATAATATTCATAGAATATTAAAAATTATGGAATTGAATACTAATTTTGACAAACAGAAAAATCAAAGAAGAAATAATTTCATTACTCATAGATCATGTTCGGATTATTTACTCTATTATTAGCGACATGGGCGTGTATTATACCACCTGGGCAGAAGACTTTGAGGCTAATAAGAAAAGTTTAGAAAAGAAAAAAAGTAAAATGCAATTATCAGAAGAAGAAGGTGACGAGCTAAAAATTCGCTTAATACAGAACTTTTCAGAGGCTGAAGCTTTCAATCTCGGAGATTATGTAGCATTAATGTTGAAGATGGATAATGTTATTAATTATCCCCTCGAATTTGTCGATATGTTAGCAAAAATTAACTTAACTGGTAAAAGTGCAAATAAGATTAAGAAGAAATATCATAAGTTAATAAACCAAATTATGGAAATGGCTGGTATCTTGAAAATAGCTATAAAAAACTTAAGGGATAATCAGGATAATGTCTTTGATAACACAACTACAATTCATGAACTTGAATCTAAAATTGACAGAACTTATAGGCAATTTCTTGAGTTTTTATATTCTAATGTTGAAGACATAAGAATTTTACTACGTATCAGGGATAGTATTGTGTTACTGGAGCAGTTGGCAGATCGTATCCACGATATTGCTGATTTAATGAGAGTTTTGCTGTATCAATAAATAATCTCATCCTATATTACATCAAATTCGTTCTTTTTTAAACCAAACATCATATTCTTTCTTAAAATCGAAACAACTCAATATTTTTTTAGCAAATTCCTTAAAACCATAAAAAATATGGAAAAATTTATACCTATTTTTACATTATTCTATTTAAAATAACTTTAATTGAGTTAAAATATAAAACAAGTACAATTTGTGAATACTATGAACGGAAAAATGAAATTTTATTCATTGTTAGGATTTTTCCAATTAGTGCTTATATTAATTGTGTTTTTTAGTGTAGATGGAATTATCACTATGGTTGCAGCACAAACAGAGAGTTTTGATTACTATAATTCTCCAACAGCGGCGATTTTAGCGATTTCAGCAGCAATCTCCCTTTCAGCAGCAGTATTAGGAAGTGCAATCGCTTTAAAAACAGTAGGTACAGCAGCAATATCATCTTTATCCGAAAGAGAAGAAAGTTTTTTTAAAGCATTCTTAGTTGTTGCATTGTGTGAGGCTTTAGCCGTATATGGTTTAATTGTTGCCATCCTCCTCTGGACAAAAATCCCCACGCCAGGATAATCTTGATTTACATTTAAAATCGTTAAGAAGGTGTTTTTTTACGAGTGAAATTATTCCGTCTTATGCTTATACATATATTAAAATCGATTATTTAAAACTATTAATAATTGATGATGACACTTTACTAAAACTTAAAAGAATCTACGATATTGATGACTTCATGGAATCTATTAGACCTTACTATCCTAATTTAGATTTCAAAGAAAATACTATTGAAGATATTGAAGTAGCTCTTAATAATAATTATATTAAGCTAATTGGTAAAATTTTACATTATTCCCCCCAAAACATGAGAATATTCTTAAGAAATTATCTCATGAAATTTGAAATACAAAATCTCAAACAAATAATCATCAGTTTAATTTTAGGAATTAATCTAGAAGAAAAAAGAAAATACATTAATTTTTTAGTTGAAGAATATTTAGATAACACGGAATTCATTGAAGAATTGCTTAAATTTACTTCTTTAGACGAAATACAATTATTTCTTAAAAGAACTAAATACAATATAGCTATTAGAGAAGGGATTCTTTACTTTAAGAAAAATAAAGAAATTTTTATTCTGGAAGCTTTTTTAGATCAATTATATTATAAGCAACTTAATGCTCAACTGGAACGTTTAAATAAAAAAGAGAAAACAATGATATCGTTGTTTGTGAAATATAAAACTGAAATTTATAATATAAATGTGATTTATAGGGGAATAAAAAATAAAATTGAAGGAAAATTATTATCTCAATTTCTTGTAAATAATTATTTATTCCTAAATGAAAGTAAATTAGAACAATTGTTAAATCTTGATAATGTTGATGAATTTATATCAATTATTAAAGAATATTTGAAGAATATTAAGGAAACAAAACCATTTTTTATCAAGCTAAAAATTAATCAAAAACACTTAATTAGGTCAATTGAACAATTTTATATAACTTATTATTTTAAGAAATTTAAGATTAAAATTGACGATATTGATTTTTTCACCATTTACAAAATTTTAGAAATACTTATAAAAAAAGGGGGAGAAATCCGATTTATTATATTACCCCAGGTAATTAAGATCCTTCACTATAAGTTTAAAGCGTTAAAAACGCAGAAATTTTAAAGTTAATTATGAAATTATGAAATAAAATATTTAATAGATAATAATATGTGAGTTGTAATAATGCCAATTTTTAAATGGGTTGAAGAAATCGAAAATATTTATGAAAATTTGATTGAAAACGCTAAAAAAGAAAGTTTAGAAGACATTGAGAAATTAAAAGCTTCATTAGAAAAAAATATGGAAAAAAAACTTCATAATAATCAAGAAATTATTAATTCTGCCTTAAAAACACTTTCAAAAGAAATTGATGAAAAATCATTAAAATTCGGAGAGTCAATATCAAAATTATATAGCAAAATAGAAAAAAATTATTATGAAAATAAGGAAGGATTAATGAATTTAATATTTGAGAAATTAGGATTTGATTTTTAATGCCTGATAAAAAAATACATGTATTAGGTTACGACGAAATAGTTTCATTGTTTGGTCTTTTAGGTATTGAAGGAACGATAATTAAACATAATGAAGATTTTTTAAAAATTTTTAAAAATTTAATAAAAAAATCTTCTGTTGCTATGATAATTATATACATGGATTTATCAGACGAAAATCTCGAATTTCTAACAGATTTTAAAATAAATAATAGGACACCATTTGTATATTTATTACCAAATATTTTTCAACAAGATATAAAGAATCAAGATAAGGTATTAAACAAAATTTACGAATTGATAGAAGAAATTATATAAAAAAAGATGATCGGCCATTAGTGAAGGAAATGACATGAAAGAGAGATTTGGAAAACTAAGTTTGTATTTAATAAATCAAGCTGAAAATGAGATAAAGAAGATCAATCAACAATCCCTCTTTCAAATGGCAGAAGTTAGAAAAAAAGCTAGGGAAAGAACTTCAGAAAGCTCTTTAAAATTGAAAGCGCATTTTAACGAAACATACAATAAACTATTAAATAATTCTCTATCTTCTTATCTCTTGAAAATTAAAGAAGAAGTATTAAAATCTAAAAACAAATTAATGTTGGAACTTATTTCAGATTTAACAGACTTAATAAAAGACAAAATAAAAAATAATTATTCGAGCTACATTAGTTTTTTACTAAAAAATCTTGAAAATATCAAGGATTTTGTGGATAAACCCCCGGAGATTATCATTCACTTAAATTCAATAGATTTTAAATATTTCAGCAATAATATGGGAAAGATTGAAAGTATATTAAGAAATAAAATAAGTTTAGTCAAGTCAGAAGAAGAATTTACGGGAGGTTTTAAGTGTGTAATTATGGCCGGACATTTATCTTACGATTATACGATTGAAAATCAATTAAAGAAGATCACACCGATTATAGAAATTGAGTTTTCAAAGATTTTTTCTGACTCCGAGACTGATATTAGAGCTCTAGAAAATAATTATATTGAATTTATCCAAAATCAAAAATTAGCTGTAAACGAATATTTAAAGAAATATGAATGAAATTAAAGAAAAAATTAAGTCCGGATATATCTCATCTATAAACGGATCCTTAATAGAAATAAAAGGCTTAGAAAACTATGTACGGCTAAATGATTTAATTAAGGAGTCTAAACATAAAATTTTAGGCGAAGTAATCCAAATTTATTCAGATCATGTTACTGCTCAATGTTTTGAAAATACTTCTAATTTAAAATTAAATGAAGAAGTTATTAGTTTACAAGAACCCTTATCAATGGAATTAGGTCCTGGTTTATTAGGACATATCTTTGATGGTATTCAAAGACCATTGGAAGCAACTTTTTTGAGTTCTAAAGGCGAAGGATTTTTAAAGAGAGGAGTTGATTTACCTGCTTTATCAAGAGCGAAAAATTGGCATTTTAAACCAGTAAAAAAGATAAATGATTATGTAAGTACGGGGTATGTAGTTGGAACCGTTCAGGAAACAGAACTCATTGAACATAAGATTATGATTCCATTAGGAATTTCCGGAAAAATAACCTATATTGCAGAAGAAGGAGAATATACTGTTAGTGACGAAATTTACCGCTTGAAAAATGGTTCCAAAGAAAAATCGTTTAATATGATTCAAAAATGGCCAATCACCAAAAATAGGCCTTATAAAGAGCGAGGCTTTCCTAATGAACCACTAATTACAGGAATGAGGGTAATCGATTTACTATTTCCAATAGTAAAGGGAGGTACAGTTGCCGTTCCTGGAGGATTTGGAACGGGCAAAACGGTAATCCAACAATCTCTAGCAAAATGGTGTAACGCAGATATAATTATTTTTGTTGGATGTGGAGAACGAGGAAACGAGATTGCAGACGTCTTAAAACAGTTTTCTGAAATAAAAGATCCAAAAAGTGGACGCCCGTTATTAGAACGAATTGTTATCCTAGCTAATACATCTAATATGCCCGTATCTGCGCGAGAAGCAAGTATATTTTCTGGAGTTACAATTGGTGAATATTTTAGAGATATGGGGTATGATGTAGCAGTTTTAGCAGACAGTACTTCAAGATGGGCAGAATCATTACGGGAAATATCAGGGTTATTAGAAGAAATGCCGGCCGAAGAAGGATATCCGGCTTATTTACCCTCTAAAATTTCTAGCTTTTATGAAAGAGCTGGTGTTGTTAAGATATTGGGAGAAAAAGATTCTGGAAAAGAGAAATTCGGGTCTATAACAATTATTGGTTCAGTATCACCGCCTTCAGGAGATTTCAGTGAGCCCGTTACTTCAACTACAAAGCGTTTTGTTCAGGCTTTTTGGGCATTAGATGCGAGTTTAGCATATTCTAAACATTATCCTGCGATTAATTGGTTAAATTCATATTCAAAATATCCTGAATTCATCTCAGATTGGTGGTTTGAAAGAGATATTTATTGGCCTGAGATAGATATAGATTGGTACGAGTGTAGAAAACAAATAAATAGCATCCTATCTCAAGAAAACGAACTAAAAAATGTCACCCAATTAGTTGGTGAAGAAAACTTACCAGAAAATCAACAATTTATCCTATTCATTTCACGATTGATTAGAAATGGTTTATTAATTCAAAATGCCTTTGATTCTATAGATTGTTTTACAGACGTTAAAAAATTAATTGGAATAGTAAAACTCATTCTATTACTATTTAAAGAAGGCAATCAACTCTTAAAGCAAGGTTTTCTAATTGAAGATATCAAAGAACTCGATGTTGTAAATGATATTCTTAGGACTTGCCGTACTGTTCCTAATAATAATTTTGTTCAAATAGAGAAATTAAGAAAGAAAATGCTAAACGAAATAGAGTCATTAAAATTAACATATGGTATTTTTAGGAAAAAATGAGCGTAATTTATAGAAAAATAAAACAAATTGTTGGACCTTTAATATTTCTAGATAATAGACACGATGTACAATATGGTGAAATCGTTAAAATTCATTCTGATGATGGAAAAGAACGTATAGGCCAAGTCGTAAAAATGGATGAAAAGATTATAACAATTGAAGTATTTGAAAATACAGCTGGACTTTCTTCAGAAAATTCTACAATTACTTTTACTGAAGATTCTTTTAAGATAAAAATTTCAAGTGATATGATTGGAAGAGTTTTTAACTCCTTAGGAAAACCTATTGATATTAATACGAAACAAGTGTTAGATTCAGACATTTTTACCGAAATTGAACGGGATATAAACGGTTTACCAATTAATCCTTTTGCAAGAGAATATCCAACGCAAGTCATCCAAACGGGAATATCGGTAATAGACGGTCTTTTTACCTTAATAAGAGGACAAAAACTCCCAATATTTAGTGGTCAAGGATTACCCCATAATCTATTAGCTGCTCAAATTGTTACTCAAGCAAAAGTTTTGACAGAAGAACCATTCTTAATAATTTTTTGTGGAATTGGAATTATCCAAGATGAAGCAATTTTTTTTATGAATCGTTTTAAAGAAAGTGGAAACATACAAAATATCATTTCTTTTATCAATTTTGCTGACGATCCAATAATGGAAAGACTAATAATTCCGCGCGTAGCATTAACTACTGCGGAATATTTTGCATTTGAAAAAGATATGCATGTTCTTGTTGTTTTAATAGACATGACGAATTATGCTGAAGCTTTAAGAGAACTAAGCTCCGCCAAAGAAGAGATTCCTAGCAGAAAGGGGTATCCGGGTTATTTATACACTGATTTCGCATCGATCTATGAAAGAACTGGTAAAATTAAAGGTAAAAAAGGGACAATAACCCAATTACCGATTTTGACGATGCCTAACGACGACATTTCTCACCCAATTCCGGATACAACAGGGTACATAACTGAAGGTCAGTTAGTTCTAAATCGTAACTTAGAAAAAAAAGGAATATATCCCCCTTTTGAAGTCTTAGCGTCTATATCACGACTTATGAAAGACTCAATCGGTAAAGATACTACTAGGGAAGACCATGCTGATGTTAACTCTCAACTATTAGCATCGTATTCAGCTGCCCTTGAAGTTAGAGATCTTATATCGATTGTGGGGGAAGATGGATTAAACTTAAATCAAAAATCGTTATTAAGATTTGGTAACTTTTTCGAACAAAATTTTTTAAATCAAGGGTACACAGAGGAAAGGGATTTTTCAACGACTCTCAATATTGCATGGAAAGCTTTATCTAATTTACCAAAAAATCAATTATTTAGAATACATGACGATTTTATTGATAAGTATTACATTGAAGAGGTGTAAGTATCAATTAGTTTTAGAGAGTTTAAGCCCACAAAAACAAATTTAATGAGTCTACAGAAAAGGTTAACTTTTGCTGTTAAAGGCGAAAATTTTCTAAAATTTAAATTAGAACAAATAATATTTGAAATCAAAAAAAATTGGGATAATTATTTAAAACAACGTGAAATCTTTTTAGAATTATTCAAAGAAACTATGATTAAACTTAATCAAACATATAAAGAAATGGGTAAACGAGAATTTAATTTAATTAGCAAATTAAGTAAAATCCAATATAACCCAATGATTTCTATAAATTATATAAAGAAGATTGGAACATTAGTGCCAATAATAGATTACAAACTGATACGGGAGGAATCGCTTCCAGCTTACTCTTTTGAAAATACATCTCATTATCTTGATGATTTGATTATTCTTTTAATAAAGTTTTTTGAAAGCCTTATAATTTTTTCACAGTCTGAAGATCTATTATTGAAACTCTCCCTAACTTTTAAAAAAATAAATCGTAGGATAAATGGTCTAAAGAATGTAATAATTCCTGAACTACAAATAGACATTAAAAAAATTAAAGCTATATTAGAAGAAATTGAAAGAGAGAATTATGTTCGGTTAAAAAATACAAAAGATCTTATTACAAAAAATGTTTAAGTGAGGAATGAAAAAAAATGACAAAGAAAAGCCCAATGGAATTATTTAAGGTAAATATTAATCGTAATTACAAGGATCTTCTATTACAACACCTATCCCAGCTTAATCTAGTTCACATTAAAACGAAACCTGAAATAAGCGACATAATTGAAAAAGATAAAGTTTTGTTTGATAGAATTAAGAAATTAAGCCAAAATTTAGAAACCTTATTCAAAAACCTTAATATTACTGAATCTGACTTCCAGAAATTAATATTTGAAAAAGAAGAGAGAAAAGAATTTGATGCTAAAGATATAGACGATTTGTTAAATCAAATATTGAGTGAAATTAATTTTTATTCAAACCGTGTTAATGAGTTAAAAAGATATATGATCACTATCAAAGTGGAATTGGATAAAATAAATTTGATTCATGTAAGTTACATATTTTTGGAAAAATATGATTTAACGCGAACTAAATTATCGAAGTTTAATCGATTAGAATTTAAAGCCTTTACAACCTTCTCAAAGAACCTCGAAAATATAGAGAATCTTTTTGAATTTTCTTATTTTCCGAATTTTTTTCAGTATGATTTTTTAAGCGATGAAAGAATTGCCTTTTTCGTAATCTATCCAAAGGAAAAAGAAGAGGCATTTAGAGAGAGAATACGCCTCATTCATGCCGAAGAAGTACCGATTCTTAAAAAATATTTGCAGTCAAATGGGATAAACTTTCCTCGTATAGCAGATGAAATCAAGTTTATTGTGTCGTCCTTAAATAAATATCAAAAGGAATTAGAACGATTAAGAGACAATAACATACTATTATTTGCTGCTACGAATGAGATCATGCAAAATATAGAAGAATATAATTGGGCTTCACATCAATTCGAAGAATTATCTTTAAATCGATTAAGTTTGAGTTTTTTTATTCCACAAGAAAAAAAACAAGAAATACAAAAGGGGTTGATTGAAAAGTTCCAAGATCAAATAACGATTGAATCAATCGCTATTACAAAAGATAGATCTGTTAGTTTAAAAGAAGATAAGAGCCATATACGCCCAAGAAAGTCACCAGACTCCAAAAGGAAAGACTCTTCATTAAAGGAAGAACCGACCAATAATAATAAAGAAATTAAAAAGGATTTAAGAAATACAGCTCCTACAATTATGAAGAATAATTTCTTTATGAGACCCTTTGAAACTATTACTAAAATGTACGGTGTTCCTGCTTATTCAGAAATTGATCCCACTCCCTTTTTGGCAATAACATTCCCAATTTTGTTTGGATTGATGTTTGGGGATATTGGACATGGTATCACATTAATTATCTCCGGTTTAATTGGAGCATTTGTCTTTAGGAACAAAAAAAGTACCGATTTCTTAAATTTTTGCTGGATCATTCTGTATTGTGGAATCGGTTCTATACTAGTTGGGATTTTATATGGCGAATTTTTTGGGATGCATGACATTGAATTATTTGGAACGATTTTTTTACACTTAGAACCTGTTACCATTCCATTTTTGAATATCACTTTACACAATCCATTGGAAAATATAATGGTTGTTTTTAAGTTTGCTATATTAATTGGGGTAGTACATATTAATTTGGGCTGGTTCATACAATTTTTGAATTATTGGAAGCAGCATAGAAAATACTTAGGTTTTACTGACTCTTTAGTTAAAATCTGGTTATTAACTGGGGGAACTATTTTAATTTTTACTTTTGGTTTTGATATCTATGTATGGATGGCACCTCCTTACCCAATTTTGTTGCCCTTGCTCCCAGGTATATTATTAATACTCTTAAAACCATTTGGCAAAATTTTCCACATTTCTTATTTGAAAGAAGAGACAATTGGAGGCCTTATAGGGGAAGGTACAATGGAGTCATTTGAAACATTATTATCGATAATGAGCAATGTAGCATCTTATATAAGATTACTAGCTTTAGCTTTAGCACATATCTCTTTAATGGTCGCAATTCAAGCAATGGGGAATTTATTTCAAGGTGGGGCGTTTATTAACGAGATAATTAATATAGTAGGATTGATATTAGGTAATACGCTTGTTATTTTACTAGAAGGATTACTTGTTTTTATAAATACCATCAGGCTCCATTTTTATGAATTTTTCTTCAAATTCTATCAAGGAACTGGAGTTACATATATCCCTTTTTATTTAGACGATGAATATTCTATCGTTTCCTTTAAATTAAGCGCCATAAAAGATGTTATTTCCGAAGAAATAGATAAAGAGATTGAATCAAAGAAAACTCATGAGGATATAATTAAAGCAGAAAAATACATTTATAAAAAATATTTATAAAGTAGGTTTATTGTAAAAATATGAAAACCGAAAACACGAAAGAAAACTCATCCAAGAAAAATATTTTTCTCAAAATATTACTACCAATTGTTTGTCTAGTTGTGATAATCTTTTTATATATTATTTTGATGGAATTTGGAGTACATCCACTTCTCATTATTTTAATACTAGGATTTGTGCTGTTACTGTTTGTAGGATCCTTTTTTATGGAAAAAAAGCAAAGCCCAATTTATTCAAAAATTTTTCCTTATAAAAAAAGAAGAAGTCAAGATTTTCATCGAAAATTGGAAATAAAGATAGAAACGGAACCTGAGAAACCGGTTCAAAAAGATTTTAAAGAAGTGAATCTAAACTTTAAGTATCGCAAATCCCTTATGAATAAATGCGAAAATTGCGGGATGCTTATAACAAGCTACAGGAAAAATTGCCCTACATGTGGTCAAGCACTTGAAATGAAAGAAATTGTGAAGAAATGTAAAAATTGCGGAATGTTAATTACAAAGTCTGTGAAAATATGTCCAATTTGTAGAAAGCGAACAATATAATAAAAAACATAATGTTAACTTACATGGTAGGATTAGTAAAAAATGGTCACAGAAACAAATAATTCTAATTTGGGTTTTATATCTGCCGTCAATGGATCATTAGTGGAGGTTAAAGGATTAGAAAATCAGGTTCGGCTTCACGATTTAATTAAGATTAGTAAATATAACATTATTTGTCAGGTAATTCAAATCTACGCGAATCGAGTAATAGCCCAATCTTTTGAAAGTACTAATAGTATAAAGTTACACGATAAAGTAATTAATCTCAACGAACCTTTATCCATGGAGTTAGCACCAGGATTGTTAGCAAATGTTTTTGATGGAATTCAGAGACCTTTAGATCTTACTTTCAGCCAGTTTAAAGAAGGAAGATTAGGAAGAGGCCTTGAATTTCCCTCTTTATCAAGAACAAAAAAATGGCATTTTATTCCATCAAGCAAAATAAATGATTCTTTAAGTAGTGGAGATGAAATTGGTACCGTTCAAGAAACATCCTTTTTTGAACATAAAATAATGATTCCTCCTGAAAATTCTGGTATTTTATCGTTTATTGTTGACGAAGGTGATTATACAATCATCGAAGAGATATATACCTTGAAAAAGCAGAATGTAGAAAAATCTTTTTGTATGTTACAAAAATGGCCAGTCACTATGAGCAAACCTTATAGCTCAAAAGAGCAACCTAGCGAACCTTTACTAACTGGCTTGCGTATTGTAGATTTATTGTTCCCCATAGCTAAAGGTGGTACTTTTGCGGTTCCAGGAGGGTTTGGAACTGGTAAAACAATTATTTCACAACATATAGCTAAATTTTGTAACGCAGAAATTTGCGTTTTTATAGGATGTGGAGAGCCTGGCAATGAAATTGCAAATTTTCTAAAACAATTCACGGAAACTATCGATCCCAAAACGGGAAGACCTTTAATAGAACATATTGTTCTTATTGCTAATACTTCAAATATGCCCGTATCTGCTCGCGAAGCAAGCCTTTTTTCAGGAATTACAATAGCAGAATATTATAGAGATATGGGTTACGATGTTGCCGTTGTAGCAGATAGTATTTCGAGATGGGCAGAATCATTAAGGGAGATCTCAGGGTTATTAGAGGAAATGCCTGCTGAAGAGGGTTATCCTGCGTATTTGCCATCGAAACTATCAAGTTTCTTTGAACGAGCCGGTGTTATTACAACTTTAGGGAAAAAAAAAGGATCAATTACAATCATAGGATCGTTATCTCCACCAGCTGGTGATTTTAGCGAACCGGTTACCGCAGCTACTAAACGTGTTGTTCAGGGGATTTGGGCTTTAGACCCTAAATTAGCATATCTAAAACATTATCCTGCAATTAGTTGGATCAGTTCATATTCCAATTATCCTGAGTATGTAGCAGAATGGTGGAGCGAGAGAGACATTGTTTGGCCTGAGATAAATTTAAACTGGTTTGAGTGTAGAAAACAAGTAAATGAGATTTTAGCAAAAGAAAACGAGTTGAAATATCTTACCCAGCTACTAGGGCTAAAGAATTTAGCTGAAGATCAAAGGTTAGAAATTTTTACGGCAAATCTAATAAGAAATGCTTTTTTAGTTCAAAACGCTTTCAACGAAGTAGATAGTTATACGAGTAGTAGAAAATTGCTAGGGTTAGTAAAAGTAACACTTTTATTATATAATAAAACTAAATCACTCGTAAAGCGAGGCTTTCTAATTGATGAGAAGAGGTGTGATGAAATTCTCAATGAGATTATGAAAATTAGCCATTATGCTCCTAATGAAAATTTTGAACAAATTGAAGAGCTAAGGGATAAAATTAATAATGAATCTTTAGGTTTAGTTTTTAAAGTTCATCGAAGATAGAAAACCTATTATCTATTTTTAAGGTTTGTCTGCGTCTCATGGTTTGAACCATTCAAAGAAGTAATAACTCATTGTTAATGGATTGGCGATTACAAATTTCTTCCTTACAGAGGTTGCCAACCTTCCAGCTCGAACCATATCAATCGCAGTTATTTTTGCATCATGAGGTAATACATGAGCAATAAACGCTGAATGCTCTAACCCTGGTCCTTTCTTATACACTACAAAATCAGCGCCAAATTTTAGCCCCGGACGAGGAATGTATCCCTTTTTCCTTAAATCTTGGTAAATAATATATTTTTCTTCAAATTTATGATGTATTTTTTTTCCTATTTCGTGAAATTCTTTGGTAGAAAGGTATTTATCGCTCTTCGCGTCAAATATAGTAATTTTTTCTTTTTCTAACAAGAAAAGTGCTTCAATTAGGGATAATTCCGATGGTTTAGAGAAATATTCTAAACGTGGTTTACTAATCCCGAGAGGAGCCCCAAAAAACTTTTGTTTAACATATAAATAGGAAGCATGCAGTGGATTAAACACAATTACGCGATTATTAATAAATTTAGTTGGAATCTTTTTAGGGATGTCGTCGTCGTTTAAATCCTCCAGCGAAATGGGAGTCTCTTTTTCTTTACTCATCTAATTAGATGTATAACGGATAATTTAATAATTCTTCCAATTTAACTAGCAATAGATAAAATTATATAAATTTTTAATACAATTGTTTTAATAGAATAATTTAAATCATTCACTCAAAATTAAATTTGGTATTAAGAGAATCTTCTGCCGCGGGAATTTATTATCCACGATCCAAATCGGATTTAATTAAAATGTTGGATGAATCCTTTTTAGATAAAGAATTTGGCCCAAATGAAAAATTCGACTCTTTAAACGAAAAAACAAGAACAGTATTTGGTGGAATATCTCCACACGGGGGTTACGTTTATTCTGGTAGCTGTGCGGCGCATATGTATTTACATTTGTTTAAGGAAAAAATCCCGGATACAGTTGTAATATTAGCCACTGAAGATTTAGGATATAACAACATTGCTTTATTAGAAGTAGGTGAATGGGAAACTCCTTTAGGTAACTTAGAGGTTGATAGCGATTTGTCTCAAAAATTGCTAAAAACGAGTAGCATGGTTAAAGGAGATGATTCTGCATTTGTTGGATTTCCCTTTGGAAGAGAATACTACATTGATGTACAATTGCCGTTTATTAAATATTGTGCGTTAAAGAGAGAGATAAAAATCTTGCCAATTATTATTTCTATAATGGATTATGATAAATTAGATAAATTATCTGAAAATATCGCGAGAGCAGTCCAATCCTTAAACAAAGATATAGTATTTATAGGTTCTACAGATATGAGTCATATTATTTGTAAAGATGAATTTACTGCTGAACTTAAAGTGCAAGAAATGCTCTTAGCAGATAAAACTGTAATCAAATCGTTTACAGAATTTAATCCAAAGAAGATTTTTTTTGATGCGTCAAAATCTTCTATAAAAGGGCCACAAATTCTTACCACATTAATGCTAATATGTAAAAGGATGGGTGCTAACGAATGTAGAGCTCTAAGTTATTACACTAGTTATGACAAAGGTGGAGGAGCTGGTCCATGTAAATATAATGTAGGATATTTTTCGGGGATTATTATAAAAGATTTAATAGAAAAAGAACAATAATTATTTAGAAGAAGGTGACAAAATTGGTTATAAGAAAAGCATCACATGCGGGAAGTTGGTACCCTGGCAAAAAAGAAGATTTAATAAAAAACCTTGATTATTTGTTTTCTGATAAAGAGTTTGGGCCAGGTAAATTACCTGAGACGCTAAACCAAGATAGTAGGACTATAATTGGAGGTGTATCTCCTCATGCGGGATATACCTTTTCTGGAAGATGTGCCGCCTTTACGTATTTGAACTTATTTAAAGAAAAAATCCCGGATACAGTTATCGTATTAGGGACTGATCATGTTGGCTATGGAAAGGTGGCTCTATTAGGAGATGGCGCTTGGGAAACGCCTTTAGGAAACTTACTAATTGACGATGAATTATCTAAAAAGATTTTAGATACAAGTGAAATTATTGTTGAAGATCGTTCTGCCTTCACTGGCTTCATGGAACAAGAACACAATATTGAAATACAATTACCTTTCATTAAATATTGCGCTAAAGATAAAGATGTAAAAATAGTAACGCTAAAAATTGGAATTAGAAGGGATTATAACATATTTGAGAAAATAGCTTCTGATATATCTGCAGCAATTAAGGCGTTAAATAAAGATATTGTTATTGTAGCATCGTCTGATATGTCACATAAAGAGGTTTTTGATACAAATCAATTAAGTGAGTTTAAGAAATTTGATCAAGATGTTATTGATGCTTTTATAGAATTAAATCCTAATAAAACTCTTTCAGCTGCTTCAAAAACAACCGTATGCGGAGCCCAAACAATAACGACTTTAATGTTAATTTGTGAAAAATTAAACGCAACTAAAGGTGAGTTGTTAAAATATTATACTAGTAGCGATATTAGGGGAGGATATGGATATTGTGTTGGATATTTTTCGGGAATTATAGTAAAATAATATAAAAATAAAAAAACTAAAATTAAAGAAAAAATTTTGAGAAATATGTCAGAGGAAAACGAGGAGAAAGTTGAAGACTTCATCTCTCTTTGGAAAAAAAAAATCACAACAGAAAATAAATCTTCTGTACTTGGTGAGGCACTAAAAAAAATTGAATCATTACAAAAAGAAAACGAAGATTTAAGAAAAAAAATTGCTACTGATATTAATTTGATAACCCGGTCTGAGGAAATCCTTAAAAATATTGTTGCTGAAAAAGAAAAATTAAAAGTAGAGAAAGAAGAGGCAGTAATTGAAATAAACATAAAAGTTAACGAATTAGGAGTCGAAAATTCAGAGCTTAGTAGTAAAGTAAAAAGTATGATAAAACTATTGTTAGAAAAGGACGAAGAAATTAAAGCTAAAGATAGTTTAATATCTGATCTGCAAAAAACGAGAATTTCTACTTCAGGATCCACAACTCCAGTAAATAATGCGTTGGTTGAGGAGCTGCAATCTGATTTAAATAAAAGAAAATCTAATGTAACAAATCTAGAGTCAAAAATTTCATTATTATCGGAAGAGATTAACTCACTAAATAAGCAATTAGTTGAAAAAATGAAAAACGAGCCTGTAGATTATGTACTTCAAGTAGAACCTCCTAAACCTCCAGAACCTCCCGTTATCAAACCGCTCCATCCTGAACCGTCGTTAATGCCGCTTGAAGCGTTATGTAAAGATCTGCAATTGGATTTAACCAAATATAAACGAGTGATTGATAAATTAACCAAAGAGAAATCGCAACTTAAGAATGCTTTAGAAGAAAAAGGATTCCAATTTAGCTCTCAAGATTTGGAATCATTGAAAGAAGAAAATGAATCCCTTAAAAAAGATCTTGAAGAAATACAAAGTTCTCTTGAGGTTAAGAAAATAGAAGCAACGCAGATTGCTACCCAAAACATCGAACAAAAAATCCAAAACCTTGAAAGTAAAATACGAGAAAAGGAAGATGTAATAGCAGACTTAAAATTATCACAGATAACCCCAACTACGGTTTCTGCGGGCTCAATGCCAGAATTAGTCGAAAATCTACAGAAAAATATAAACAAATTAAAATCAATTATTGCTGAGAAAGACAAAAAGATTTCAGAATTAAGTAAACAAGTTTAGCAAATGTAGTTAATTGATTTTTTGCAAATTTATTAAGTCTTGTCTCATTTTTAAGAATGAAGTTCTTTCTTAAATAGATTTTATTTTAAACCATAACCAAAAGTTTCAAATATTATAATTAAGTAAGTTCTTTGTGCGATAAGAAATTAAATGTAGAAAAGATGGCTATTCATATGAAAAATTCGTTATCATTTTTATTCATTGGACACATAGCTATCGACAGTATTATTCGATTTAAACAAAAACGAAAACCATCTTTAGGTGGAAGCGTTACTTTTGGCTCGTTAGGGCTTAGAAAGTATACAAAGTCAACGAAGATTGGTATTATCTCAAATTTAGGAACTTTAAATTTTGATAAATCGTTGTTAAAACATTTTGATAACAAGTCAATAGATATTAGCGGTGTAAAATCGTTTGAGACCGAGAATACTAATTTTGTATTAGATTATTCAAATCATTCAAGAACACTAACCCTCAAATCTCGAAGTCCTAATCTAAGATTCGAAGATATACCTGAATTTTATAAAACAAACCTTCCGAATATTATCGTGTTAGTTCCTTTGTGTAATGAAGTTTCTTATGAATATGTATCAAAAATATTAGTAGAATTTCCAAATGCTTTTATTGGAATTGATTTGCAAGGATTTATTAGAAATATTGATGACGATGGGAAAATATCTTACATCTCAGATGAAGTAATTATTGCTAACATGAAAAAAATAATTAGCTTAATAGGTGATCGATTAATTCTAAAAGGGTCTGAAATTGAAATGAAATTATTATCTGGTGAATCAGACCTACAAAAAGTAATGGAATCCTTTAAGAGATTTGAAAATAAAGCTATATTTATCATGACACTGGGAGAAGGAGGATCAATGATATTAAAGAATGGAGAACAACTATTAAAAATCCCGGCTTTTAAACCAAAAACGGTTGTAGATGAAACTGGAGCAGGCGATGTATATCTAGCAATTTTTATATATGAACTAATCAATTCTGATAAGTCATGGAAAGCGGTTGAAAGTGCAGGATACATCGCATCAGCGGCAGCATCTTTTTTGATTGAAAAGAAAGGCCCAACGGGAGTCGAAACGAAAAATAAAGTTTTAAAAAGGTTAGAAAATAAAAATTATATCAACTAATTCACTTTAAGTATAATAACATGCATATTAATTCACATTTTGCTGTAGGAATAATCTTTAGTTCAATATTGAATTACTTTTTCAATTTTTCTTTGTTTGAATATTTCCTCATCGTTTTACTTTCTTTTATCTGTGATTTCGACGTTTTATTTTCTCAATTTGCTAAAAATCATAATCACAGAATGCTTATTTCACATTCAATAATACCTAGTTTCTTTATCATCGTAATTGGAGTAATTACTAATTGGCCCGCATTGTTCTTCAGTGGTATCGCATATTCTACGCATATCGTTATAGATACTTTTGATTGGGGTACAAATTTTTTCTACTTTCAAAAAAAACAAGTTGGATTAAAACTATTAATATCAAAAGAAGAATTTAACAATCTTCCTAAATACTTGGCTAAATATAAAAAACCCGAATCCTTTTTTGATGAAAAATATTATAGTAGTAAGATTTGTTTAGGAATTGAAGTTATTTTATTTGTACTTATGGTAATATTTATGATTATTTTTGCGTTTCAATATATTTTTCTTATATTCATTTATTTTATTTTTTTATGTTTCCATTTGTATAGACACTTTCGATTAACAAGAACTGAATCTTCAGATTAATTTTAGTCAGAATATAATCGATTCCTACACCTTATAAATTAAATGAAAAAAATTTAAGAGTTAAATGTTAGTTTTAAATTATATCCCACAAAGTGGATGCAAATTAAACTAACAACCTAAAAAATTTAATAAAAATGTGATCTTATATGTCTGAAGGAATGAAAACCAAAGTTGGATTGTCTTTAGAACAAGAAATGATATTCTCGTGCGACCTTGGGGATATGAAAGTAAAAGATTGCTATGTGGACGATACAAATAAGGATGAGGTTGACATGCTTGGCCCTAATCCTACAAGAATGTTAGGATTAGCCTTATTAGGATGTTTGAGCGCCAGTTTTATCTTTTGTTTAAAAAAAAGAAATCTTACTTTAGATGATTTGAAAGCTGAAGCAGAACTAACAATTACTCGAAACAAAAAAGGTTTCTGGAGAGTTAAAAAGATCGATGTCAATATTGATATTAAAATTAGCGATCCTGACACTCGTAAAAGAGCAGATCAATGTAGAAAGATGTTCGAAGAATACTGTATTGTAACTCAAGCCGTTCGAGAAGGTATTGATGTTGAAGTGAACGTTAATTATTAATTTTATTTATTATTTCTTTATAACTTTTTAAATGCGTGTATAAATTATTTTTTTGAATAATAAATTAAGTGCATAATTTAATCGGTTATACCACCATCAGTTATTGAGAATACAGCTTCTCCTTCGGGTAAATGGGGTGCATCAACCATTTTTGCTACTCTCTGTTCTCCTTTTCCCTTTCTTAAATAAATTCTTATCGTAGCACCGTGGGCCATAATATGTCCTCCAGTATGAGTTGTTGGGTTTCCATAAAAAACATCAGGTTTTGAAGAAACTTGGTTTGTAATCATTATTGCCAACTCGTCAAATATTTCTGTTAACCTTAATAAATCATGTATGTGAGTGTTGAGTATTTGTTGTCGATTTGCCAAAGTGCCCCTCCCGACATATTCGCTTCGAAAGTGCCCAATTATTGAATCTACAACGATTAGTTTGATATTCTTTTCTTTAATTATCTTTGAAGCTTCTTGTGCTAGCAGGACTTGGTGATCAGAATTATAAGCTCTCCCAACAGTAATATTCCGTAAAACTTGATTATGATCTAAATCTTTTCCTTCGGCCATTTGGACTATTCTTTCAGGTCTAAAAGTTCCTTCCGAATCGATATAAAGGGCATTACCTTCAAGACCTCCTTCTTCGTAGGGTAATTGAACATTTACACAGAGTTGGTGCGCAATTTGGGTTTTTCCCGTCCTATATTCTCCATAAAACTCAGTTAAAGCACCCGGTTCAATCCCCCCTGCTAATAATTCATCTAATGTATGACTACTTGTTGTTAACCGATTCAAATGCTTTCTTTTTTCCCATATAATGTCAGCGCTTTTAAATCCCATTTTTTCAATGTCTTGAGCAGCTTTAACAATTTTTTGAGCAGTTTTTTCTCCAATTCCTGCTTTCTCCATTAATTTAGCAATTGGATAAATTGCAAGATATTTGATCGAGATAATTCCTGCGTCCTTTAACTTTTTTATCGTAACATCTCCTACTCCCGGTAAATCCTTTAGTTCGTATTTTACATCCGTTTTTATTGCGTCTTCACTGCTATTTTCTTTTAAATCAACTTTTTTTTTTGCCATGATTTTACCAATCACAAAATTAGTTTAATTTAAATTATAATGTCAATAATGTATTGTCCAATATATATAAAAATAATAACAAAAAAATAAAAAATATAAAGTTATTTTTATTTCTGAACTTCCTTGCCGCTCTTAGTTATTAGTAGTAGTAGAATAAATAATAGCACACTCATAAGAAATGTCAATAATGCCATCGCTCCCGGCAACCAAACGAAGCTTAAATAGAGAAAAGGGGGGATAAATAAACCAATAACGATAATAAATACCGGTAAGGGCACGTCCTCACCCTTTAGATCTACGAGTAATGGAACAATTACTAATCCAATCAAAATAGATATTGTAACTCTAAAAGCAATCAATATGGTGGAGTTTACCCAACTTTCAATTCCAAAAGTATCTGTGTAAGTGTCCGGTAAATAAAAAAACCAATATTCAGTAGTGTTAGTTTGCATTGCAGTAATAGAAACTGGTAAAATCGCAGTAAGAATTAATTGTATTATAATTGCTAAGACCAAGTATAAAACAATATCATTAATTTCCTTTTTCTCTTTTGTTACGCCATATAAATCTCGTAATAAACAGAAAATCCAAAGAATAAATAATACTAAATATACGCCAAGAGCATCAAATTGAAGAAACCATAAGACATTAATGGGTATTAGAGCCACGATGTACGCTAGATAACCATATCTTTCGTTCCTTTTGAATAGATCGAAAAATAAAAAAATTCCATATATTATAAAAAGTGTAGCCACAATGATTGTAGCATTTATTACTTCATATTCAGCCACTATTAAAACTTCCCTTTTAATTAATTATTTTAATTTTATTAATAAGTATATAACAACATATTATTTTAAATATAATTCCATTAGAAAGGATTTAAGTTTTAAAATAGTTTATTTTTTCTCCTTCTGATTTATTATAGTTTCGAAATTATTTCAGATAACTCATTTACCATTTTTATTGATTTGTTCTTATCTTCTGACTCTGCCGATAACAGGATTGCATTTCTGTTTAAGGCTACTTTAATGTTTACATACACATCTTCACCAATAATTTTTAACTCATTTATGATATCTTGGTACTTTAATTCGTGTTCATCGACGAATTCAATTAACCTATTATGAATGGTTTCTATGATTTCTGCTGGTACGGGTATTGTTTTATTAACTTTTATCCCAGTAGGAAAACCAATTGTAAGAGAACTAATTAAATCTTTTTGGTGTGCCATTATTTCTAAAATTTTCAACAGAATATAATTTCCGTCTGAAAATGGTGCATAATGTGGAAAATAAAATTTAAGCGACTCAGAGGCGGCAAAACAAGCTCTCTCTTGTCTAATTTGCCTTGAAAGCTCTCCTGGATAATTCTCTACAAGTTTAGTTGGATGTCCACTTTCTTCTATAAAACCTTTAACGACGGGAGAAATCGAGGGTGTTAGAATAACCGTACTATTTCTAGATTTTTGAATTCTCTCATCATGTGCAACAAATAACATTAATAAATTTTCATAGCTAATTTCTAATCCATTTTCATCCACTACTAATATCCTTGATCCATCGACGTCAAAACACACTCCTAAATGGCTATTTGAGGCTTTTACGATGTCCGCAGTATTTTTTATGGTATTTATACTTGGGACGGGTACTAAAGATCTTTCCCGGTAATGAGTGTTTAGCGCAATTACTTCAACTCCTATTTCGTTAATTAATATTGGAGTAATATTTCCAGTTGGACTAAATGAGCAATCAACTACTATCTTTAAACGCGCTTCTTTTATTATTTTTTTATTAACAAATTGTTCTAATGATTTGATGTACACATCTTGAGTTTGAGGGATCGCAATTATGCGCCCTATCCTTCGCGGTTCTGCCCGCCTAATTTGCGCGGGGAAATTGCGGTATGAATCAATGATTTTTTTTATATCGACAAGGGACAATTCAATTCCTCCAGCATCTACAAATCTAATACCCACATCTTCGCTATATAGATGTCCTCCTGAAAAATATGCCCCTCCACTTGCTCCAAATCTTCTAATCGTAAATTCTAATAAAGGAAATGTGCAACTGGAAAGATTTAAAACATTTACTCCTGTACTCATAACACCCGAAGTATATGCTCTTTTTAACATGCGGCTGTCGTTATGGTAATCGCGTCCAATTACGATTGTTTCATCTAATTGAAATGAACTTCCATGAATAGATCCAATAGAGCTGGCTATTTCAGGAGTAAATATATAATTTGCTCTTCCTACAATTCGTCCGTTTTTGTTCAGTTCATCTAGATTTTGGACGCGCGCACACATTTCACATCATTATAATTTCGTTTTAAAAAAAATAATTAAAAAACTAATTAATATACCTAGTTTTGATTTAATAACTTTAACTGTTAAAAATTAGGAATGATTTATGTTATTAAATATTATCAAAAAATTAGTAATTTCGAATTAGTTAAACTCGATTATCGCTCCCTTTTAGAATGAAATCTTTTAATAACTGTTCATTAGATAATTAATATTAACAGAAAATAAAAAAATTCTAAGGCAAAAAAGTGAAATACCTATGAAAATTTCGAGAGATGCAAGAAATCGATATATATTTGATGAATTCAAATTTTCTGAAAATGGAAGTATTGAATTTGATGGTGATATACATTTAGTTAGATTATTTGTGCAGAAATTGAATCAAAAGAAAGACTTAGTAAATTATCCAGAAATGGCAATCCGAATAGGAGAATTTAACGGGATGGCCTTAATATATGAAATTAAAAAATATTTGCTTGATTTGTATAAAGAAGAAACAAAGAATCCATCTTTAAACCGTGAACTTTTTGATTACTTGAAAAAAAGAATAGGGGCTCCTAAACTTAATATTGCAATTTACTCATTAATCGAAGAATTTCCTCCCGAAAGTATCTATCATCAAGAGAAAGTTGATATCGATCAATTCTTGAAAGAAAAAATTGATGGTGTTGAAAATGAAATCCAATTTGTTGAGGAATTTTTAAATCTATGGCTTGGAAATATAAACCCTTCTTTCTCACCATACATTGAACTCTTCGATGATGGTTTGCTAGAAAAGAAGACGGTATACAGGGAAATAATTAACGAAACAAAGGAATTTTTCAATGGTAAATCTAAATTTGGTCCAAATAATCAAAATTTAATTGAGATGTTAAATGAGCCTACACTCAAATATCCACATTCAATTCGCGAACAATTAGAATATATACATGAGCATTGGGGCGAACAATTAGGGAAATATTTATTTAGAATCTTGGTCGCCATCGATATTATACGAGAAGAAGAGATGCTAAGAGGATTAGGACCTGGTAAGTCAAAAGCTTATGAATACGACATAATGGAGCTTGAAAATTACACTCGCGATAAAGAATGGATGCCTAAAGTTGTGATGATCGCTAAGAATGTTTATGTTTGGATGGACCAACTTTCTAAAAAGTATCAAAGATCTATAACAAAGCTATATGAAATACCAAATGAAGAATTAGATCAATTAAAGGAATGGGGGTTTACAGGACTTTGGCTTATTGGACTATGGGAAAGAAGTCAGGCATCTAAAACAATTAAACGTTGGTGCGGCAATCCAGAAGCGGAAGCTAGCGCTTATTCCACGTACGATTACGCAATCGCGCATGACTTAGGTGGTTACGAATCCTATAAAAATTTAAGAGATAGAGCAATGGCGAGGGGTATCCGTCTTGCTTGTGATATGGTTCCAAACCATACGGGCATCGTTTCAAAATGGATAATAGAACATCCTGATTGGTACATTTCTTTACACTATCCTCCATTTCCTTCTTATAGTTTTTCAGGAGAAAATTTATCTGGTGATCCTAATAAAGGGATATTTTTAGAAGACAAATATTTTTCTAGAACTGATGCTGCAGTTACGTTTAAACATGTAGACTTTAGAACGGGAGAAATTAAATATATTTACCACGGAAATGACGGAACTAGTTTTCCGTGGAATGATACCGCTCAATTAAACTTTTTGGAGCCTGAAGTGAGAGAGGCAGTTATACAAACCATACTTCATGTTTCCAGAATGTTTCCAATTATTCGTTTTGATGCTGCTATGACACTTACGAGAAAGCATTATCAACGTTTGTGGTTTCCAGAACCGGGAACTGGAGGGGCTATTCCTTCAAGAGCTGAACAAGGCATATCAAAAGAAGATTTCTATAAAGCAATGCCGAAGGAGTTTTGGCGTGAAGTTGTAGATAGGATCAATAAAGAAAACCCAGACACTTTACTATTAGCAGAAGCATTCTGGCTGCTTGAAGGATTCTTTGTGAGAACTCTAGGAATGCATCGTGTATATAATTCTGCCTTTATGAATATGCTTCGCGACGAAGATAACGCTATGTACCGATTAGTCTTAAAAAACACTTTAGAATTTGATCCTGAAATTCTTAAACGATTTGTTAATTTCATGAATAATCCAGACGAAGAAACTGCTATTAAACAATTTGGAGATGGCGGTAAATATTTCGGTGTTTGCTTAATGCTCATAACTATGCCTGGCTTACCAATGTTTGGACACGGTCAAATAGAAGGATTTCATGAAAAATACGGCATGGAATATAGACGTGCTTATTGGGATGAAACGGTTAATTTGGGTTTACTTCAACGGCACGAAGATATAATTTTTCCTATAATAAAGAAACGCTACTTATTTGCTAATGTGAATAATTTTTTATTATATGATTTTTGGAGTGGTAATGTGGTTAATGAAGATGTATTTGCTTACTCAAACAGAGTTAATAATGAACGAGCTTTGGTTATTTATCACAATAAGTTCGCTGAAACAAAAGGTTTTGTTAAAAATTCAGTTGGATTTGCTGATAAACTAACAGAAGATAAAGTTGTAATTCAAAAAACTTTAATAGACGGTTTAGCCTTACCTAAAGAGGGATATTGCATCTTTAAAGATTATCTAACTGGGTTAGAGTATATTAGACGAAATAGAGACCTACATGAACAAGGGTTGTATTTAGAGCTTCAAGCATATCAAATGTTTTTATTTATGGACTTCCAATTAGTCCAAGATAATGAATTTTTTCACTATGCTCAATTGTATGATTTATTAGGGGGAAAAGGAGTTTATAATATTAATGAAACTCTGCACGAGATAATCTATCAACCATTACACGAGAAATTTAGAGAAATAGTTAATACACCTAATTTTAAAAATTTATTAAACCCTCAAAAAACAGAACAGGTAATAGAAGCTATTAGCGATAAATTAAATTCATTTTTAATAGAAGTTAAAAACTATTCTTCGAGTAAAAAAGACGTTACAAGAGTTAAAAGAGAAATAATTGAAAAATTAAAAGCAATATCGAGATTGGAACAAAATTTAAAACATATAAAAGTTAATCAGGAATTAACATTTATTTATGAGAAAATACTTCCTAATTCTGAATTTGAATGGGGGATCCTCTTATCTTGGCTATTTATTCATCAATTAGGAAGGGTAGTTTCAGATAAAAATTATGAACTGCAAAGTCGTAGTTGGTTTGACGAATGGAGGCTCTCCAAATATATTAAAAATATCCTAGAAGAGTTATCCATAAAAGAAGAGAAAATGCAAGATGGAATTTCTATTATTAAACTGATGGTAACTCTACAAAACTGGTCTGCTTCAAATAAATATACCGAGAAAAACTTATATTCTATCTTTCAATCATTTTTCAGCGAGCCCGAAGTACAACTATATCTAAATATCAATAGATATCACAATCTTTTATGGTTTAGCGCAGAATCGTTTGACACGTTCGTAAGATGGATGTTTTTAATTGCTGTAGTAGATAGGTTAGCCCAATCTAAAGAAAGTGCGGTTAATGAAATAGAAGCGTTATTAGAAGACTATCAAAAACTTATAAAAATCGCGAAAACTTCGAAATATCAAGTTAATAAGTTTCTAGAGAGTCTGCAAAGTTTATCATAGGAGTCTTTACTATAAGCTTAACTTAGAAAGGAGTAAATAGATAAAAACCTTCAGTAAATATTACTCTAAAGAAAAAAAAAATGCTTATAAATATAATTAACATTATTACTCTTTCACTTATCACCACAATAATAGTTACTACTGAAGAACCCCAATATTCTTTCTCATAAAAAGAATGCACGATAAAAATTCCAATTATTACATTTATTATGAAAATTAAAAAACCAATTATTATATAAATAAAAGTTATCTCATTCATAGTCAAACTTAATCCAATAAATAGAGGAGGTGCGATGAAAATAATTAACAAGTTTATAACAACTAAGAAGATTATCCATACTAAATTAACTAGAAACCCCCTTCTAAAAGAGCTTTCCCATTTCAGCTTTGTCGCAAGCCAGTTAGTATACAGTGCTCTTAAAATTAATATTATTATTAAAATTACGATATCTACAAGAATACTAATAGGATCCATAATCTCATACCTTTATTGATTTTTAATTTTTGTTTAATTTTAATTATTTGTAGTTAAAAGAATTGAAAAACATAAAATGAAAAATATCCCCCTGTTGTTAAAATAAAAATAATGTTTAATACATTAGCCACTATAATTCGAATGAAAACCTGGATGGAAATTACAGTTAAACTTATAAAAATCGAGTCTTTAAGTCCAGTTTTGTAAAAAGCCTTGATTAGCAGTGCGATAACTAAAAAATTTATAATTAATATTATTATCGAATTGATAACACCAACAATTGAAATTAAAACCATATCTGCGCCAATAGTAATTAAATAACCCGTTATCAAACCGCTCAAAAAACTTAAAACAAAGAACGTAATTAAAAACCAGATCACATTAACTAATACTGCAGTTTTATATGGTTTACGACACTCGAATTTGTCCGTAAAAAATTTAGTTAAAAAAATACCTCCAAAAAGGATTATATAACTAAAAATAACATAAATAGTATATAATATATATCGTATAATAATTATATCTGACATAAATTTATAAATAATTTGTATGCGTTATTTGAATTCTCTTCTTTAAGTAAATATAAAAATATTTATAAAGATTTTCGTAATCAAATCACATAAAGAGACTTTTAAATTCCCTATTACATTTTAGCGTATTAATTTTGAGATAATATTCTTATTAAATAAAAATAGATGTTTACTTTTAATTATATATTTGTACCCAGATCAAGAGTTTTATCTCGGATTTGAATATCATCACTAATTTTGCTATTTGGGCCTAATATTGCATTATGTAGAACAACATTATCACCTATTTCACAATTATTACAAACGATCGAACCATCAATATGACAACCAGCTCCAATCTTTACGTTATCCCAGATAACGCTTTTCTCGATTACCGTATCCTCTCCGATTTTAACATGGGCTCCAATTGAACATAACGGTTTTATTTTTACTCGATTAAGTAATTCTACAAATTCCCCAAAACAAGACGGTTTTTCGATAGATACATTTTGTCCCGAATTAATAACGCCCATTACATAAATTCCATCGTATTCTTCACCATTGGGGGTGATCGGCCACGAATATTTACGTAATAAGTCCCAATTTGCCCACAAATAAGTTTCAGCGTTTCCACAGTCAAGCCAATAATAATTTTTAACAAATCCATATAAATCGTAATTATTATCGAGGAGATAAGGGAAAACTTCCCCCCCAAAATCCATTAAACCCGTTTCTTGTAAGATACTACCAATCTCTTTATTTAAACAATAAATTCCTGTGTTTATTATGTTTGTATGTAAAAACAAATCAGTTCTTTGAGCCATACTACTTAAATACAGTTCCATAGGAGCAGGTTTTTCTAAAAAGAGATAAATTTTTCTATTTTGATCGAGAAGCACAACTCCATATTGACTCGTATGACTTTCGCTGGTTTTCATGGAAATAGTAGTAGTTCCCATTTTCTCCGTGTGGAAATCCATAAACTCCTTCATTGGGAGATTTGTTACGATATCTGCCATGCTAACAACAATCTTTTCGGAATCAATGTTATTAATCAATAATCGGTAAGCGTCAGCCGTACCCTTGCTCTCTTGAATTACGCATTCAAGTTCAACATCTCCTAACTTATCGGGAGTCCATGTTTTTTCCACATATTCTCTTAATTCTTTACCCATATAAGCTAAAGCAAGAATTATGTGCTTAATATCTGCAAATATTAAATGAGCAATAGAATAATCCACCATAGCTTTATTAGTTACTTTTACAAGCGGTTTTGGAACGAGTGATGTTAAAGGCATCAACCTCGACCCCTTTCCTCCAGCTAATATTATGGCAGACCATTCTCGCATGTTGAATCTCTCAGAAAATTACTCTTTCATTATATGGTGAGTAATAGATATAAAATTTAAATATTTACACAAATGAAGATTATACTTATTTGTTTAGATATTTTTCTAACGATTTCCTAACTTCTGCTGCCGCTATATGGGGTAATTTTCTTGCAACTCTCATGTCATCTGCCATTTCTGCCCCACCAATAATTTCGTGTGGAATTATATCAACAAACATATGAAAATCCGCATCATAACCATACGGACAACAATTAAATAAAATATTTCGGTTCTTATCAATTGAAGTATCATCTAAAGCTTGGAAGACCATCTTAATCGCGTTTGCAAAATCGTTGATTTGGTTTATTTTCAATTGGGTAAACCGCCTAATATGCTCGTGTGGATACGCGCGAATGTGATAATTTCTTACAGGACTTCCCGTTGCATAAAACGTCCAAAAATTAGTCTTTAAAATTATCCGATCACTATCCCCATGAGTGGTTTGACATAAATGACAATTATCCCCCATTTCTTTAAATGCTTCGAGGTGTCCTTCTAACCGACTTCCATGCCCGTCCATGTTTAAATCGATATATACCTGACCATGAATACGAGGTTGAGAACCACCAACCTTAGTTCCTATGTTAAAAAACGGTGAAACGGTAATATCGTAATAGTCTTTATCAATGGCTTCTTGGACACAATAGAGAATTGCCGCTTTCATAGATAAAAAAATACCAGCTAAAACATCTTCTGGAATTAAATTAAAACACAAAGCAGGATAAAAATGCCTTGAGAGTGTAACTAAATTAATGCCCCGTGAGAGCTTTAAATGAGAAGGCATATTGTCCTTAATCTCTTTTTCAATATCAGAATCCACTATTCGAGCCATAGAAGGGTATCTATTTATTAATGTTATTGCTTTGCAGGAATCAGGAATTCTTTCTATTTGATGCGGTGTTTCTAAAAAGGGATTGTCTCTCTTTTTTTCGTCTTCAGTAATAATTATTGTAAAACCATCACCAATCTGTTTCCCCCAATCATCGTATATTGGTTTTCCCTCTGTTACCGATGTAAAAACGTCCTTGTACTTGGATTTTATTTTCCTTGAACAATCATAAAATTGGTTTTTCTCTTCTTCAGTTTTAAAACCTTTAGGTCTCTTTCCACGAATAGGGCTTAAATAAGCGTAGTGACCGTAGTATCTTACTCGTTCTTTTCTAAAGCCAAATCCCTTAGTTTGAATGATAACTGTAGATAAAGGGTCCCATCTCTTAATAGGTACATCATAAGAGGTTTTATCTATAAAATTTTCCTTATTTATTATACCCCATTCCATAAAATCGGGAAAAATTCTTTTGTTTGAAATTATATCAACACCCATAGTTTCTTCATCATATTTTGACTAGAATATACTATTATTTAATATTTAACTTATAACTTCATAGTAATTTATCACATTATTTGCGTATTAATTCATCAAAACTAATTAGTCAAAAACATATTTATATAAATTACAATAATGTTTAGTAAATGTTAAAATTTGTTCAATCTAACAGTATTCAATTTATATACAAAAAAGTAATGAATTTGTTATATTTTAATTCATTTTCAAACCAGTAAATTAAAAAAAGAAAAGAAAGTTAAGAACTCTATTCTGCTAATGGTTAAATTAAATATTTTACGATACCTATTATTAAAAGTTGTTAGTGTTCTAACCTCTTAATAATTTTATATGTTTTAAATGCGCGTACCGGTTCAGACTTCTCATTTATGCTTTCTATTGGTACGCGTACAAAATTTTCATCGTCAAAATCATCAATTTCAGGCTCATTATATTTAGCCATATTGTTTGCCAACTTAAGTTCTTTGAGAAGAAAATCTCGGACGGCACACCTAATCAATTCTGAGCGGCTGGGATACAATCCATTTTCCCCTATTAATTTATTTATAGCACCTATATAACTTTCAGGTACATTAACGGTAACAATCTTCATTCAATCGCCTTAACCTTAATTTTTTTAGATTTTACTTTATATAATTATTTATTTTTTCTTGATATATAAACATTGTTTTTTAGTGGGTTAATATATTTTCATAAATATGATTTTTACCCGATTATAGATTAAAGAGAAGAATACCACCAATCTCCCGTTTTAGGCGTAATTCTAGAAAGGAATTGATGATTCTCAAATTTAATACTTTTTATGAAAATATTTTTGAAAATTCTTTAAAGTATCTGAAAAATTTTTATAAAAATTATAATAAATAAAAATAATAAATAGTTAATTTTTAAATTTGAAAAAAAAAAAATATGTCCTTTTTTTCACAAGAATATCTGGAAATCATTATACAATGTTAATGTATGTACAAAATCTTAAAATTCTAATTTATATACATGTTTTTAAAATAAACTCTTTAAAATTTAAAAAATTATTTTTTAAAACATTAAATCCTAACAAAAAATTTGTTTTTAATTAAAATATTACAACATTTTTCTATTCGAAAATTATTTACGCTAATTATTTTTATACAACACAAAACTTAATACTCTTCTTCGAACCTAACAACATTAATCAACTCTTCTCGCCCCTTTGCCATACGAGTAATATTTTCTATCACTTCATTCCACCTGAACAGATCACTGAAAGGAGAGTATCCTCTATGCGGCGAAAGAATAATGTTATCAAGAGAATGAAAAGGGAATTTATAAGGGCGCTTAACACCGTCTTTATCCAGATTTGGATGATAATCATACCAGACATCTATAGCTGCACCCGAAATTATTCTATTTTTCAAAGCTTTGTAAAGATCTTTTTGATTGAGAATGGCTCCTCTTGCTATATTGACAATCAGTCCATTTGGGCCTAATAAACTTATCTCTTTGGCATTTATTAATCCAGATGTTAAAGAAGTTACTGGAACGGCGATTATTAAAATATCTATTTCTTTCAAAAATTCATAAAGTTGGTTATATTTATATTTCTTTGCTGGAGTTGGTAAATCATCCTTTTGTTTATTCCAATTATTTCTTAAGATGTGGAATTTTACATCAAAACCCGAAAGAAATCGATGAACCTTCTGATTAATCGCACCATAACCCAAAAGCCCTACTTCCCTAAAACGCAGGGGAATTGACATCGCATCATCATCACCAGTCCGCCATCTTCCTTTTTTCATCCAATTATGATGGGGGACTGTTTTATTCATAAGAGTTAAAAGTAAAGCAACAGCATGTTGAGCGACAAGATAGGAATTTCCATGACCATTAATCAGTGCTATCTTTCTTGTTTTATTTAAGCCAATAAATAAATCTAAAAGATGATTAACACCAGCACCGGGATTAATGAATACTTTTAGATTAGTTGCGTGATTTAAAATGCTTTTCGAAGGTCTCCATCCAATTAAAACTTCCGCATCTGGAACAATTTTTTCTAAATATTCTTCAGAAGTGTTTTCAGGAAATATAATCTTTACATTTGAAAGGTTTTTTAAATTCTCTGTTAAGTAATTTTGAACTTCTTCAGATACAATAGAAATAAAACAGACAGTGATATTATTTGCATTCAAATTATCTTCACATTAATCTTAAATTTATAATGTGTAATAACTACTAGTGAAATGACTATGTTTTAAATAAATTTTTATATTCATTTCGTTGATATATTTATAAAAGAATTTAATCAAAATAGGTAGGTTTAGAAATTGTCTGAAACAAAATTGTTTGAAATCTTTGTAAATAGCCTTAACTTCGATGTGAGCGAATACTTAGTCGAAGAACTTACAGAACTTCAAAAAGAAATCGTTGATGACGCAAGTTTCGTTCTAAAAGAAAACATCGTAGGAGAATTGAAATCATTTGGAGGTTCTGTTAAAAAAAATGAGGAAAAGTTCAAGGAATTAATGAAACAAGCTGAACTAGAACTAGAGAAAAATAAGTACAAAGATATTAAGAAGAATTTAAAGGATTATCTTAAAAAACTATCAGAATTGATTATTAAAACCTGTATAACAATTATTCCAGTAAAAGAATTGCCATGGAGCGATGTTGTTTTTCGAACTATTCCACGGATTACATTCGACGATAAAGTCCACCTCTTAGATAACGCAATTGCCTATTATGGTGAAATTAATTGTTTCATTGGTAGAACAACTATCTTTGGAAAGATGAAAGATCCTTCTAGTGAACCACTCTTTGCCCCTTTCATGGGAAATATTGATTTAGGAGTATATAAGTTGGAAGAATCTCAAGATAAGCCTAAGTCTCAAGTGTTTTCTTATGTAAATGCCATTATTAATTCATTAGATTCCGCAATAACTAAAAACCAATTAGTTAAGTATCACGAAGGATACCAAAGACATGGCGATCCAATCTGCGATTTCTTAATGAAAGATGAGGAATTGCTTAATTCCATGGGAAAAATTACTACTGCTTTAGAATCAGAAAGAAGTAAGTCAGATATCGCAGTCTGCAGCATTGCTGTTCCTTTACCCTCCGATAAAAGAAGTTTAATTATTACTATTGAAGAAGGTCAGGGAGATAGCCGATTTGGTAATTGTTTCGAAGCTTTGTTAAAATTTTCTGCTGCGTGTTGTCAAGTGCCTTCACCAAGCCAAGAAGCTACGTCTCAAGCAGGGTCTACCCCTGGACAAACTGGAGGCCCGATTCGAACACCTGGAGGACAAGAATTAAAAGTTTGGACGGCAGAAGACCTCGCTAATGAAGCTCAAAAAAGGTTAGCGGCGCAACCAAATATCCCTTCCTGGTCAGAAGAAGAATTAACCAAACTTGCTGAAAGTCGCGGATCTGGAATTCCTGAAGGCATGGAAGTTTGGAAAGAAGAAGATTTGCTGGAGTTAGCCGAAAAAAGGCGAAGCGGAGGATTGAATATACCTGAATGGCAACCTGACCAAGATATTACAGAATGTTCTAACTGTGGATATGGTTTGAGACCTGGTTGGGCGAAATGCCCTGTGTGTGACGCTCCTGTTGGAGAAAAAACCTCTGAAGAAGATAAAGAGGAACCAAAGGAAACAGAAGAACCAGAGGAATCACTTGATGAAAATCAAAACGAAGATAAAAACCAAGAACCAGAGAGTAAGGAAGAAGAAGAAGAAGAAGAACCTGATCTATAAATAACTTCTTTAAATTTTATAAATTAGTATAAAATACTTTTTTCTATCTATTTATTAAAGGCTCAAAAGGATAAAGTTTATAAGAAAGGATATCCGCCTAATTCCAAACTTTTTTTAAGCATTTCTTATTAACATCCATATCATACATCATAAATAAATGATTAGGAAGATTTTTTGTTATCAAAAATATTTTTGTTAAAACGGAAAAATTCCCATGAGCTAAACCGTTTCGATATTTATAGCTATCCCGAAGATATTTCTTCTTCTGATAACAAAGATATCGTTTCAAAAATCATCTATGGTCACGATCACGGCTCTCTAATAGAACCTTGTAGTGAAAGCAGTAAACAATTAGATGAGTCTAATGGTATAAGCAACAATTCTAATCCGTTTGAAATTGGTAGCCCTATTCCGCAAATTATTGGCGACCAGAACATATATACCATTTGTATTAATTCAGAAATGCTAATTGGATTAATTTTTGAAAAAGAAGATAATCCTTTTGATTACAAAGAAATTTTTGAAGATTTATCGAATGAATTATTAAATACGGAGAAAAGTTGCTCTTTCGAAGATGAGATGGAAATTGAGAATTTTTTGATAACACTTTTCATTGATATAAAAAGGTACGGGGACGAAATTCTTGAAAAAGTTACAGAAACTTCCTTCCGACCGGCAGGATTATTTACAAAAGTATTCCTATTTGGAATTGACGAAGTCGGAAAGACCTCCTTAACAAGGAGATTAAAAACCGGTCAATTTAACGATAATTTTTTTACTCCAACAAGAAAATTCAACATAGAATACCTTCAAAAAAAGGAAGGTTTGTTGTCTTGGTGGGATATGCCTGGACAATCTTTATTCAGAAAAAAATGGCTAATTGGCCTACAAGACTCAAATATCATAGTTTACATGATAGATATAGCTAATCAATTACGATTTGAGGAGTCTAAAAAAGAATTTTGGGACATTATAACGCGAAATGGTATAAAAGACATCCCACTCTTGATTTTAGGTAATAAAGTTGATTTGATTAATAACCTTAATCACGACAACAAAGAACCGCTTGAGAGGATAAAAAAAGAAATTATTGAATTTTTTGAGTTTGATAAATTACCTAATTGGGAATTTTTGTTTACCTCTGTTAAAACTAATTATAATATTGAAAAATTATTAAATTCAATTTTCACCTTAATTTCAACTTAATTAATCTAACAATAATTTGTATCATCATCATTAAATTTATATCTTAACCAAATAAATTTCTATTATTATTATTAAAGATGTAAGATATTGTAATTTTAGATCTAAAAATATTAAATATTAAATATATCGAGTACGGAAAATTATGTTCAAACGACTAAAAAAAGAGCTCCAAATTAATATCGAAGAAGGCCAGTTATTTTTAGGCGAAAAAAATAAAGACATGCGCCTAGTAATGCTACGTCCAAACGAAATCATGGAATTCTGTGAATTCGCCGGAACAAATGCGGATGACATCCTGATTTGGACCGGAAAGACTTTAGGTAAACTATTTATGGCAAAGTTCTTCTATAATAAAGATTGGACCAAAGAATTAATGGCTACTAAAAAAGAAGTAGTTTTTGGCACTCTTGAAGCATTGATGCTCATGGGATATGGTGGTTTAGCTTGTATGTTTAAAAAAGATCATATTATTATAAACGCGTACGAATCTTTAGCCCTTCAAGAAAAAGAAAATATTATGGCGAAAAATTTGTGTCTACTTTATCTCGGAATATTCAACGGCATTTTTGAAGAGTTAGGTATCGATGTCGATGGCAAAGAAGTAGAATGTGTTCTGACTGGGGGAAAAAAATGTTCTTTTAAATTCGATTTACTCACAGAAGAAATAGAGGACCGCTTAGTAGATGGAGATCTTTCTGATGCGAAAGTATCACACTTTTTATCCTCTTTGTAATAAAATAACTTTTTAAACTCAATTACTTTCCTTATTTGAAACGAATTAACTCATTAAATGGAATTTCACACTAATTTTTTGAAATTAATTAGCCAATTTCTACTTTACAATCTTCTAAATATCTTTAAATTCACTAAATTATTCTCTCAATAGAAAATATAAATTTTAAAATAAAATCAAATATAATTCTATTTATCATTAGAATAAGTAATTATTCAAAAAAAAAATATTGCAAAAATAAGTGAAAAATATGAGTAGGAAAGGCGCAAAATTAAAGATTGATAGCTATTCAGGTCCATTCGGGCAAATTAAAGGATTTGAATTGACTACTGGCAGAATATCTTACGGTGATGAGACAGAGTGGGAGCCAGAAGGGCCTCAAATGAAGCCCCACATTCCCACGCTTAGAAGCTGGTTCTTTAAACTCATGGAAAGGTATAAGCCTTTTTATATGCCTATTTGTGATATGTGTTGCTTATGCACATTCGGCAAGTGTAATCTTTCCAAGGGCAGAACTGGTGCGTGCGGAATCAACATGGAAGGAGCATGTGCAAAGATTGTAGAAATTGCGTGCTGCATAGGCGCTAGTTGCCATTCTGCACACGGAGACCATCTACTTCATTGGCTAAAAGAAAAGTTTGGTAACGTTCCTATAGATTTCGGGAACAATATCGCAATTGAAATGCCTATGACCCGATTAATCGTCGGAATGAAGCCAGAAACTTTAGAAGACTTAGAAGAGGCTATGAAATGGGTTCAATTTAATATTACACATCTTTTAGCAGCGGGGCACACAGGCCAAGAATCTTCTTACTTAGACTACGAAGCGAAATCTTTTCTAGCTGGTCTTTGCGACCATGTAGGAATGGAAATAAGTGATGCCGTTCAAATTGCTGCTTATGGATTTCCCTGCGGAGATCCTGATGTCCCAATCGTCGAATTAGGCATGGGTACAATGGATTTCGAAAATAAGGCAACTATCTTGTTGATTGGGCATAATGTAGCTCCAGGGATTGAATTAGTTGATTATCTAAGAGAAAAAGGTTTAGAAGATAAAGTGGATGTAGGAGCAATTTGTTGCACAGCGCTCGATTTAACAAGGTATTACAGTGGTGCAAAAATCGTCGGTTCGCTTTCCCGTCAGATGCATTACATCCGTTCGGGCTTAGCTGATGTTGTTGTTGTAGACGAACAATGCGTACATCTTCGCGCTTTTGAGCAAGCAAAACTTGTTGGCGCTCCCTTCATTGCTACGAATGAGAAGATAATGGCAGGGTTACCTGACAGAACTGATGACCCCGCAGAAGAAATTATTGACGATTTAGTTAGTGGTAAAGCGGATGGCGTATTAATTTTAGATCCAATAAAAGCAGGAAAAGTTATTGCTGAAGTTGCGATTAAAGTAAAGCCTATAAGAAAAGGTAGAAGCGCGGTTCCAGACGAAGACGGTTGTATAACTATGGCGATGAATTGCAATGGGTGCGGTAACTGTCAACGAAACTGTCCCAACGATTTACCCATAGTAGAAGGCGTACGATTAGCCAAAGAAGGAGACTTTTCTGTATTAGCAGAGCAATGTTATGATGCGTGCTTGGATTGTGGCCGATGCGAGGCTGACTGTATGAAAAATGTATCACCTCTCACTCTTATAATGTATGCTGGACGAGATAGAATCAGAAGTGAGAGGTATAATTGTCGATCTGGGAGAGGACCGATTCAAGATACTGAAATTCGTAATGTTGGAGCACCATTAGTGCTTGGTGAAATTCCAGGAATCGTTGCTATTGTCGGTTGTGCAAATTACGGCAAAGAAATTCAGGAATTGTATATCCTTGCTGAAGAATTCTGTAGGAGAGGTTATATCGTAGTTGTTTCTGGGTGTGCAGCAATGGATATAGGGCTCGTTAAAGACGAAGAAGGTCAAACTTTATATGACAGATATCCAGGCGATTTCGATCGTGGCGGTCTAGTAAATGTGGGAAGTTGCGTTTCGAACCCTCACATAACTGGAGCGGCAGTTAAAGTAGCTAGTATTTTCGCACGCCGTCCAATTCGAGGTAACTTTGAAGAAATTGCTGATTACATCTTAAATCGTGTAGGAGCTGTTGGCGTAGCTTGGGGCGCAATGAGTCAGAAAGCTGCAAGTATCGCGAGTGCTGTTAATGGAGTTGGTGTTCCTGTAATTGTTGGACCTCACTCAGCGGAATATCGTCGCATGTATATAGGGCGATCTGACGACGAAGATACTTGGAAAGTGTATAACGCAAGAGATGGTACTGGCGGCCACTTGGTTGGACCAGGACCAGAACATCTGCTTACAACAGCAGAAACTGTAGAGCAAGCAATTTGCTTGGTTGCAAAATTAGCTCTAAGACCTGCGGACAACTCAAAAGGAAGGATGATTAAATTATCTCATTGGATTGACCTTGAACGAAAATACAAGGGCGTACAATTTCCAAACGATTTAGAAAGATTTATTCGAGTAGAAGCCGATATCCCAATTCAATTCAAGAATTCAATTCAAGAGTTTCTTAAGGAAAGGGATTGGCAACCTAAAGAAATCATTGATCCAACATTGTTAAAACGTCTTTGCAGGGATTAAATCAATTATATTTCTTAATTTTTTTTCTTAAAAAAGGATGATTAACATGGTTAATAAACATTGCAATAAATTTACAGAAACCCTCTTTCCTTTAATTGACGCATATAATCCGGATGCCTTTCCTTTCTAAGAGTTTTATCTCCTTCGATAAGGTTTTCGCAGCACTTGGTACAGAACCATGCGTTATGAGAGGGCATCCACGCCATATCGAGGTTAGCTGGGTTATTCTCGGGATGAAGACCGTGGTCAGTAGCTTCTATATAAGAAATGCACCCTCCATTCATCCCGCATTGGATAATTGACTCGGTAAGCAGTCTCTTAAGCTTCATCACCCTTTCCAAGAACTTATTACTTAAACAGATATTGGTAGTAGGTGGTAGAATAATTATGCCTGGAAGCCAAAAAAGAATTCCTAAAAATTCGATTTTTATAATAGTTAAGTTCGACTCGAAAGACCAAGTGATAGAGATGCTAAAAGACGAAGAGTACAAAACAGCTTACTCTAACATTGCGAGCCTCGCCTTGATAAAGGGAGGAACGTGCGAATATTTCAAATCTTTTAAAAACATCTAGCCTTAACTTTCATTTTTTATTAATTTTATATTATTTTTATCTCAAAGGTTTAGCTCAATTGCATCAGAACAAAACCTTTAATTTGGTAATTATAGGAAATTTTGCTAGTTTACATAAATTTTGAGATGATATTAAACTCAATAATTGTTTTACATTTTTTCATTTATATATTCGAGCTTTGTTTTATCGTATTAGATGTTATTTAGATTAAATTAGTCATAATTAAGAAGAAAATGCAATACGACCCATTTGCAATAAGAGAAAGGTACGAACAAATTGCCGATTTAGAAGATAAAGCGGAAAAAGAAGGGTCGTTTCGGGTGCTAATCCCCCGGTACTTTATAAAAAAATATATAACTCGAGACGATATCGTACTAGATGCTGCGGGGGGTACAGGAATAAACGCAATAATTATGGCACTTTCGTGCAAAAGCGTAACGCTTGTGGACCTTGCGCCCGGCATTCTCGATCGTGCGAGAACAAATATAGCCTTAAAAGGATTAACCGACAAGATTCGCGTGGTTGAAGGCGATATCACCGATTTAGCAGCGTTTTGCGACGCGACTTTTAGCTTTATCGTTTGTGTAGGAGCAGCACTTTCGTACGTGTTGGATTTACGAGAAAGAGCGATACAAGAATTACTTAGAGTCGCAAAAATCGGGGCTACAATTATTGTACAAATACAGTCAAAGTGCGGAATGATTGCAAGCAAAATTAGGAAGGGATTAATTAAGGAAGCTTTTGAGATTCATAAAAATAAACCATTCACGGACGGTATGGGAGTTAGGTCGCATCTTTATACGGTAGGTGAGATCGCTAATTTATTGCGAAAACTTGGATGCCAGATTTTAGAGACAGCCACCAGTCCTGTATTCGCACATACAACCGATAATAGCAACATCTATCGTAAAAATGACGAAGAGTTGAAGTTACTGGAAACTTTAGAATACGGATATTGCGCTAAGCAGGAGCTTCTCGGTCAAGGACATCACATCGTTGTTGTTGCCAGAGAAATGTGAAAGAAGCAGGAGAAATTAATAGTAAGTAGAAATCGATAATTCTCAAGATTTCTTTAGCTCTATTTATTAATCATAAAGTAGGTCTTAATGCAAAACAAACTCCATAAAACGCACCAAAACCCGATTATTAACGGATAGAATGAATATCTTAATTCGTACGGGTACAAGCTAAATAATCGATTAAACGCCTCAATTGTTGTAATTATGGTAAAACAAGAGAGAACCACAAATAATGCGCAGAGAATTGCGACAAGCTTTGCGATTTGAGACCACTCAAGAGGCTTCCTCTCGCTTACGGATGTGACACTCTTCTTTTTTCCTAAGTTCTGTATTAACTGATACAGAGCAAAATAGAAAATTGTTACGATAAGGCAAATAAGACTTATAGCAAATATTATAAAAAGCAATGCTAGAGGATAGTACGTTAAGATGAAACCCAGATCTGCGAGAGGAAGAATGGTATTCACATAAAGTAGAGATAATACGATTGTTACGGTTAATACGGGTAAGAATAGCATCGCCTTTAAGGAAACAAAAGATATCTTTCTTTTTTCTTTTTTTTTAGATAGTACTTTTTGGCCCGTCTTTTCGGCTTTTTTCAATTGTTTCCACAAGGCAGAAATTTTTCTTTTTTTATCGCCTATTTTTTTCAGCAAAGCACTTTTTTCTTTAAGAAGCTGTTCTTTTTCTTGTTCTAGCCTTGTTATTTCCAAGCTAAATCTTTTTGAAGCGTTTACCATTTCATTTTGCCTTTTATTTAGGTATAATTTTAGTAATGATTTTATTTAAATATATTTAGCAGCAATGTAAAACGTTTCGTTTTGAATTTTGTTGAAAAAATTAGAGAACTTATTGACACATAAGTATTTTTCTTTAAATTTGTTTGGTTAACAAACAAATTCTTATTATCACGCTGAAAAATTTACGAGACAAAAAATTTATCTTCTCTACATTATCATTTATTATTTAATTTTAGAATTTTCCTTTAAAAATAGGAATTGCAATAATTATATAAAAAACGAATTTTTAAAATACAAATCAGGTGAAAGTGTATGGAAGATAATGCTTTTACAAGAAGGATGCAAAATTTTTACCCCGACAAAGAGATTTTTGAGATCTTTTATAATTTGGATAATTGGAAGTCGTGTGTTTACGTAATCCAATACGAAGAACAAGAAGTAGTAGATGCAATAATCGATCCTCAGAAGCTTTTGATAAAAGAAGAGACCATCTCTATTAAGTTTAGCTACCCGCTTAGGAATAAAGTTAACTTTGAATACACAAACAAGAGCGGATTTACTAGAATGGATTTGTTTCGCTGTATTTACGAAGGATACAAACAAATATACGAAACTGAAGAGGAAGACGCAGGAGATCCTGGAACTTACGTTAGACTATATAATAGGAGACCTTCTGAAGGAAGGTACCGCATCTGGGGTCATTACATTAACGACTTGAGAATTGAAGGAATCGTATACGACTCCAAGGCCAAGTTAGTAGAACTACTCATAGGTTCTTAATTTTTATCCAAAAACTTAATCCATAAATTTTTTTATTTATATATTCGAAATTTGTTTTATCGAATAGATATTTTTTTTCAAATTAGCAGGTTGAATACCGTGATAACCGAGCAAGAATTAGAACCTGAAGTAAATTTCGGGCTAAAAACAAAAGGGCGTTTAAAAGAGTTAATTTTCGACCGATTAAGCAAATTTTTGTTGTACGGAAGCTTTTTTTACGTGTTTTATCTTTTTACTAGCGTAATAGCTGCTTACTTTTTTGGTTACAGCGTTTTAACCCACTACATCAGCGACCTTGGGCGCCAAGCCGTGTTTCCTTTTTCTTGGTTGCACGACGCTTTTTGCGTTTTTGCGGGGTTAATAAGCGTGCCGGTAACAGTTAGTTTTAGCAGAAAATTAAAAGTTCGGTACAAAGACTCGAAGCATTCTTTACTATTTACGAAAATCGGGTTAATTTCAGGCGTTCTTGGCAACCTCGGGTTAGTTTTCGTAGGAATTTTTAGCTTAGATCGAGCCGGCCCTGGACATAGTTATCACGGAATTTCTGCTTTTTTCGCTTTTGCCGGCATAGTCGTTTCCATTTTCTTTTTTTCGCTAAACATAGTTTTATCTCACAAGTGCGCTTTGAAAAAGTTGGGGCGTTCGGGTTGGTAGTTCCGCTAGCTTTGTTCGTTCTAAATTGCGTTATCGCGATCCCTATAATCGAATGGATTTTGTACTACTCAATTATAGCGTTTTTATTAGTTTTAGATTTATACGTTTTTAAAAAATAGAATTTTAGCTTTTGGACAGTGATTAGAAAATTCTTATCGATTTATTCTGCGGAGCTGGGGGCTTATCGCTCGGATTTAAAACGGCGGGATTCAACGTAAAATTAGCTGTAGAACGCGAGAAGAGTTTTTGTAAATCTTACAAATACAATAATCCGGAATGCGTTTGTTTAAACGAGGATATTACCAGATTAAGTCTCAAAGAAATTCTTGAAGAAATAAATAGCAGATACTTTAAAGGCGAGAAAATAGAGGGTATTATTGGAGGTCCACCATGTCAAGGATTTTCTTCGGTAGGAAATAGAAAACTCACCGACCCCCGCAATTCTTTAATCTTTTTCTTTATAAAGTGGGTCGAACGGTTCAAACCTTTATTTTACGTAATGGAAAATGTTTCAGGAATTTTAACCATGGCGAATGGTCAAGTAGTTAAAAAAATAAAAACAATGTATAGCGATATTGGCTACTCTTGCCAAGCGATAATTCTAATTGCCGCAGATTACGGAGTCCCACAGCTAAGAAAACGAGTGTTTTTCGTAGGAGCTAAAAACGGAGAATTAAAATCGCTAAAAATTCCAAAAACTAATAACAATTTTTCAGGTCAAAAAACCCTTTTCGAGAAAAATTTACCCGAATATTTAACCGTAAACGATACTCTTTCGGATATTCTCGAATTAAAGCCGTTTAGGATAAATAACGGGGAGGAGTCGTTTAAAGAATATCCAAACCCCCCCAAAACAGACTACCAAGAATATCTAAGAAAAAATTCCGACAATCTCTACGACCATTCAGCGCCAAACCATAGCCAATTAGTAATAGAGAGGATTTCTCACGTCGAGCAAGGAAAAAACCACAAGTCATTGCCGCCAGCGTACCAATTAAAGGGAGGGTATTCTAACGTTTACGGGCGGCTACACTTAAAAAAACCGGCAGACACTATAACGGCCAACTGCGGTTGTGTAAGCGCGCCGGGAAGGTTTATCCACCCCACTCAAAATAGAGCGCTTTCCGTACGAGAAGCCGCGCGATTACAATCCTTTCCAGACGATTATAGGTTTTTTGGAAATGCAAGAGATAGATACAAGCAAGTTGGGAACGCCGTGAGCCCGCTAATGGCATATGCTATCGCTAAATCAATAAAAGATACATTGTTGTAACTTTGAAGAATTGTAACTTTTCAAAATAAATGAAACTATTTCAAAAAATATCACTATACAGGTCTAAATTAATTCAAAGATAGTTTCATCTTTTATGATAACTTACAAGAATAAATGTAAATCAAAGAATAATAAATCCAAAGAATTTTTAGAATAAATGCAAAAACTAATCAATTTATCTCCTT
This sequence comes from Promethearchaeota archaeon, assembly GCA_019057795.1. Taxonomy (GTDB): domain Archaea; phylum Asgardarchaeota; class Lokiarchaeia; order Sigyniarchaeales; family SOKP01; genus SOKP01. The sequence continues at coordinate 104,474 of JAHLWS010000069.1, forward strand.
TTTAGCACTTATTATTCAGAAAGGTATCCCTTTTTGCATTTATTATTCGGAGAATTTGTAGTTATTCTTCAAAGATTCATAAGTGTAACTTATCATAAAAAAAAGTCAAAAGTTAATTCTTTTGATCGAGGATATTTAATATTTTCGCGAGAGCCTCCTCTGCATTCAAATGTTCTTGCTTTTGTTGATCGTAGATCCAGGTTTTAGCTTTTTTATTCTTCGGATTAGGTCTATGAACTATATATCGTTCTTTCTCTTCTTTATTCCCCATTTCGTGATCACTCTTCCAATAAATTAGATTTATTTTTGTGTAAATGATTTCAAATTATTAATTTTAAAAAATTAATAAAGGCAAGCCAAAAAAATCTATTCTTTTTTTGCCACACTTTTTCCTTTATATAGTCAAAAAATATTTCGTACTAAAAACATAAAACAATTAAATTTTGGTGATAAAATAAAATATGACATTATTCGTGCCAAGGGCGTTGTACGAGAACGAAATAACCATAGTGTTGGATGAAATTAGGTACAGTTACGGAATGTTAACTAGAAGAGGATACATTTATGGGTTAATTGCCATCGACCAAGACGCAAAGATAATAGCGATCGACTCCCGATTTGACCGTAAGCTGAATTATTGGGACTTAAGCTCTATCGGCGCCGCTTTATACGGAGTCGCTAGACAAGCTCAAGATTTTTTCGAGGCCGACTCTTTAATCAGGGCTACTTTAATCTATAAAGATTTACAACTTTACGTTAAATCAATTGGAGATGTAATCCTTCATAAAAAAGGAAAACGAGAGATTCTCGTCGTTTTGTTGGTCGATAACATGGTAAATATTGGCGTACTTATATTACAGATGAGAAAGTTCTCGCAAAAAATTAAAGAGGCTATCACTAGAAATCAAACTATTATGACCAATTTGGAGATGACCGAGCAAGAGCTAAAGACATACCTCAAAGATTTGAAGAAAAAAGTGTTTCAATCTACTTAACTAAAAGCGAGGCGATTTAAAACGTGATTGTAGATTCGAAAGAAAATGGAAAAGAAGAACAAAAGAATGGGGGGGAGTTAGGTCTAAGCGGGAAATCGGGTTCGAACGCATTAAAAGAAGTACTTCAGTTCAAAATAGTGTATTGGGGCCCCGGCGAGTCGGGAAAAACCACCAATTACTTTAGGTTGCGCGAGAAGTTCGACGCCGTGAAATTAAATGCGGGTTATTCGATCGAGACGACCGATGGCAGAACTCTGTGGCAAGACTCCGTTCGCTTGTCATTTTACCTGAACCTCGCTAAAGTAAAGTATAACGTAATTACCCAGATAGTGACGGCTACTGGGCAAGAACGCTTTCTATCTACCCGCGAGTACGTACTTGACGGTGCCGACGGAGTTGTTTTCGTTGCAGATTCCGACCCTGATAAAATGGAACAAAACAAACGCAGTTTCCGAGAATTGACGAGTTTCACGCAAGATCAACAAATACCGTACGTTATACAGCTCAACAAACGAGATTTGGAAAACCCAATTTCCATAGAAGATTTTAAGAAAGGGCTCGGTTTACCTCAGTCCGAGGAGTACGAGGACGGATCGCTGGTAGTTTACCCTACCGTAGCGTTGCAGGGCGAGAGCGTTAGAAGGTGCTTCGAAGACTTGATGATTCAAGTAATTTTCAATTTTTTTAAAGATAAATTGTAGAATTAAAGAAAATAGTCTTAAGTTAGTATTAAAATTTTAGTAAGAAATTAAAGAAAATGAGGATAAAAAAAAAATTTATAGCAGGTGAATTTTTGACAAATGGACATTGATTACGATTTTATTACGGCAGAGTTTCTAAACATATTATTTTTCCAGCAGAAAAACCTGGTGATATTTCCCTACGTCGATTTGAAACACCTTCGGGCTCTCCAAATTTTTGCGGTCGGGCACGACGTAGTAGACATCGATTCCACGGCTATACACAACCTAAACGAGATAATCGAGTTCGAAGCCAGTAGCTATTCGCAACAACCTGCTTTTTACTTCGTCTTAAACCCAAAGACAGAAGAAATCGAGAAATTAATCAACTCTCCTAGAGTGCGTTGCGTAGTAAATACCCGCGAAATCGTTGAAAGTTTGGCCAACGGTACCAGATTCGTTTTTTACAACAAAAAGAGCAAAACTTTCGTAAATTACGAGCCCGAAGAACAAAATTTGTCTTTTGAAAAGCACTTAATTCGCACCTACCCTGACAAGCAACTATTACTAGACGAGATGATAAAGATAAAGAGTTTAGCGACTAAGATATATCTCCAGCTTAACGAAAGTAGCAACACCGATAACCTCCCAAAACTCCTTCGGGATTACGATCAAATCTATTGGGACAAGATTTTAAATTTTACCCGGTTATATTACGATATCGAGATTCCAAACTTCGATAGGCCGAAACCACTTCCGAGAGAAAACGATACTTCCGAACCAGAAGAAGAAAAAGACTTTTCAAACGAATACAAAATTATAATGAAAGCCAACCGAAAGATCGGGCAGAAATTTATCCAATTGATTCACAATTACAGGTTCGAAAAAGTAAACCCCGCCAATTTAGAAGTAGAACAGCTCTTCTACCCCCGGGATTTGTACAATTACTTGCGAAATCGCCATTGGGAAAAAGGAATTCCCAAAGAATTCGTATCTAAGTGGATTCAAGCAACAACCGCCGATTTCCCTTTTACAGAAGACGACCACGTGGAGTTTCAGATGGTCCTAAACGAGCTCAATTTACCTTACCCAATCCCAGAGTTTGACGCAGAGCGGGAGAGCGAACCCGTTAATGTAAGCTCTTCAACCCAGATCGTTCGAGAAGAAAAAGATCCTAAGACAGTTCCCTCCTCCCCCGTTAAAAAAATTAAGCAAGTTAAGCAAGTAAGATCGGATTTGATACCCTCAACAGAAAATTTTCGAGAGTTTAGGCTATGGACCTTAAAAAAATTAGACGAGTTAGAAAATATGTTTTAAGTAAAATATAAAGAGAAAAAAAAAAAATGAGTATGTCAAGTCACTACTTTTCTGATTTCCTTGAAAAAATAATAAAATATATAGTAACCAAACTAAAAGTCGCGAAACGTGAAAAGTGAAATGAGTTCGATAGAAACTGCTGAAAAGTTATACGAAGAAGGAGAGTATTTAGGCTCTTTGGAGTTGGTGCTTAAAATACTCGAAAAAGAACCCGATAACTTGAAGGCGTTAGAAATGAAGGCGAGTTTGTGCTGCATTAAGAACAGATTGCCCGAAGCTATACGCGCTTACAAAAAGTTGCTTAGGTTTTACGGGAGCGACGAGAAGGTTTGGGCGCAATTGTTTATATTGGACTCTATTAGCTTCAACTATCGGCTTTTAAAAGATCTCGATAAAGCTATTATTTATTGCGAGGAATCCGTTAAGCTGTGCGAGCGTTTTTTAAAGATCGATGGCTCTCACAGAGAGCACTTTGGAGAGAAACTAGCTGAATTGTTTTGGACTTTAGGGGAATGTCAGTATAGGACTGGGAAATATTTTTTCGCAGTAGACACTTACAAGAAATTTCTAAAGTTACTCTCCGAATTTGGGCCCTTGGAAGCCATTGCCAACGTTCTATACGAGCTCGCTTGCGTCTATCACAAGCTGAACCGCACGACCGAGGCGCTAAGCAAATATTCTCAAGCTCTAAGGATTTACGATGCTTTGGGGGAATCGGCTCACTTGTTTAATTGTCGGTCTAAAATCCATTATTCCATCTGTACCATTCGTTTTGGCACTCGCAATTACGAGGGAGCTCTTTTTAACGCGGAAAAGTGCCTACTCTTTTTAGAGATAGCCTACGAAAAGATTAACGACCCCGGGGACCTTGGAGACATAAGAGACAATTCCATTTACAAAAAAGCGAAAAGGTTGCAAAATTCCCTAAAAAAAACAAGTTTCTATGGAATAGACACAGGTAAGAAGAAAGTTAGAAATAGTAAAAAACGAAGTTATTTCTAAAACATTTAGATAAAATTGTTAAAATTAAAAAGGCAATTAAAACTACTATTCTCGTTTTGAATCAAAAATATGTACGCGATCCCTTGATCAAGAACATTTTAGACGATCTCGAATCGCGATTTTCGGGTCACATCGTCAGCGTGTTCGGTATTGGAAGCTATTTCGACGAGAGGCTCCCCCCCAATTGGATCAAGAACGATGTAGATTTGGTCGTCATCGTTGACTCTTTAGAGCACATCCCAAAACAAGATTGGACCGAAGTGAGGTACGAAAAAAAGAAAATAGGGGGTAAAGAAATTTGGGTAGGGTTTAACAGCCTACAAGGAGTTAAAGACCGTGAGCAATTTCGAAAGGAATCTTTTGCCAACTTTGAGTGGAACTTGCTCGACCTAAGACTCCCGAGCAATTCAGCTCTGCTTTACGGTCGAAACATTCGAAACGAATTACCAAAAATAAACGCTATCAAATTTGATTACGATGACATCCTTGCCCGCAGCTTATACCACCTCAACAAAAGTTTTAAGGAGAGAATAACGCCGAAAACTATGCGGGAATTTACGAAGGGGGTTTTTAAGTTCGGCTTTTACCTGTGTATTTACCTCGATCCACAATTTCGGTTTACTTCCATAGTTAAAATCGCCGAAAAGATAAGACAACTAGTTTCAAACAATAAGATAGATAGTATTATCAATTCTTACCTCGAGGAAGCCGTGATCTATCGAACGATCTCCCAATTTAAGAGCGAGTTTAAGTCTTTAAGGGACGATTTCGTTAAGCTCGCGTTCTCTTTGTTAGCAAGCGATTCAATACACCAGAGATTGAACAAAACCGAACTAATCGAGTTATTAAGCGAGAGTTTTAGCGGGTTAGGGTATTTAGTCCGTTTCGCTAGAAAATTGGATGTTCTGGAACCATCTAAAATAGTAGAAGATGAAGATTTTGGTTTCGTACTTGATGATTCTCAATTAAGAGTCATCGATATCAAGCCTAACATGAAATCCATTACTATTTATGGGAGAATTAAAGAAATATACGGCAAGTTTAAGTTTGAAAGAGCCGACGGGAACAAAGGGCAAGGGGCTTCCTTTTTGCTCCACGATCCTACCGGAAATATTAGAGTGGTTTTATGGGACCAACATTCGAAAGTTTTTGCGAGAAACGAATTTAATGTGGACGAGCTAGTAAAAATTTTAAACGGATTCGCGAGGAAGGGCAGAGCGGGAACCGAAATTCACGTTGGGAAGTATGGGAGTATAATTTTAGCACCTAACGGAGTTGACCTTGCCAAGCACCCAGAATTAAAAGACAGTAAAACGAAAGTGAAATACTCTACTAGATATAAGGAGGTTATAGCTCGAAGAATACTATCGATAGGTGTGAAAAACGCCAAAGTAAGCAAATTAATCTGCCCCTTTTGCGGTTCAATGTGCTCGAGTCAACTGAAGTTTTGCGGAACTTGTGGTGAACCCTTACCAAAGTCCTAATAAAAAATAGATTTTTGAGATTTGATATTTCAACATTATTATTTAAATGAAGAAATTAAATTAGAATTGTATACAATAAAAACAAAAGGCGAGAATATGAATTTTAAAAACAAACATGGATTAGTATTGTATGCTTCAATAATACTGATCTCTTTAGGCTGTTTGTTCCCTTTATTGACTGTAGCAGAAGAGGAAACATATAATCTAAATGCGAGAACATATATATATTATACTCATGAAATGGGAGAGGTTGATAGCTACGAGTGGAGTTTTTCGACTTCTCCATCTATAGTGATTTTGGTTTTAGCGTTAGATAGTTCAGAATACGACGCTTTTTATAATTACTTTCTTTCTGAATACACGGCAATATTAAATAAGGGGGCAGATCAAGATTCTTCTGGTGAGGGAACATGGCAACCACCATATCAGGATACGTGGTATATACTTTATATTAATACTGATTTTGAGGATTCTACATCCATTACAATTGAGGAAGGTGTACAACAAGGTTATTACTTCTGGGAGATATATGGCCTTATTATAATAGTCGGGAGTTTAGGAGGGGTCATTGGTAGTGCTGTATTAATTGCAGTAGTTTTCCATTATAAGAAGAAACAAGGAATTAAACATTGTACAATCTGTGGAAGTAAACTTAAAGGAGATTTCTGTAGTAAATGTGGAACTAAAAAATTTAAAGATCAACCCCAAGAACAGATAGAAACATAACCTAAATGTGTCCATCTTTTTTTTTTTATTTTTTAACGTTTGAGAGTAAACAATTTAAGATCCACGCCTAACTACAAACAATTAAAAATTTCTGATCGTAATTAAGATATAATTCTCAGTTCCCTTTTAGTAGCGAAGGTCGAGGCACCCATTCCAT
>JAHLWS010000070.1 GCA_019057795.1 Promethearchaeota archaeon
CCTTTAAATCAAGGGTTTATCGAGCGTGGAGAGCAATTATCCGTTCTTTTCGCAAGGAATTAGAAGATTTAAAATCTGGTTTCCAAGACGCAAAATACTTGGTTTTAATGAACCCAATAAACATGGAGCGATTCGAAAAGAAAGCATTAAGAAAAGCACTGGTAAAATTTCCGTGGCTTCGCTCAATCCGTAGAATCGTGACTAAATTTTATTATCAATTTCGCCTCTCCCCTGCAAAACGATGTTCTTTAAACTTCTTATTAGGGCTTGTTTCACAACGTTGTCATTCTTGGCTTAAAAGTGCCGTAGATACGCTAATAAGGTATGAGGAACAAATCTTTCGTTTCCAAGTGCTAATTGAGAAATATCCGGCGTTAAAGAACGTTAAGTCGATAAAAGTAGTCGATGAATCGACCATGAGAAAGATTAACAAACTGTATCAAACGCAGTTCGGGATGCGAACGGTTGAAACTCTGGAGATGAGACTTAAACACTATCTTGAGTGTCCTTTCATCATAGTTCCAAGCGTTTTGGAAGAATTAAAAAGTTAGCTATTATTCAAAGATCATACTCAAAAAATAAAGAAAAATAATGAAAAAATCTTTCAAAATATTAATTAATTTGATGGAGCAAAATTAAAACTGATATTTTTAAGGAGTTCTTTATACCTTGAGCGTAATGTGACTTCCGTAACGGAAATTACACGCGAAATATCTTTCTGACTCACTTTAACATTTCTCAACTTCGCAACAAGATATATGGCGCCCGCACACAATCCTTTAGGATCCTTGCCAGATATAGATGTAGTTTTAATAAAATTTTGAAGTACGCGCATCGCCTCTTTTTCGACCTCAATCCCTAAACTCAAATCTGCGCAATAACGTGGAATGAGTGTAACTGGATCGATATGCGATATTTTTAAATTTAACTCCCGAACCAATATTTTATAGCACTTTTTTACGATATTATCATTAATAGAGGCTTCCGCTAAAATCTCTTGAAGAGTAATAGGTACTTTTTCGTCTTTACACGCGTAATAAGCACACGCCGCAACCATACCATTAATTGACCTGCCTCTTAATAGTTGTCTTTTGAAAACTTCTTTATACAATCGTACTGCTGATTTTTTTACTCTTTCAGGAAAATTTAAGTTGCCACCAATTCTTTTTAATTCGGTTATAGCCATCAACATGTTGCGTTTCTCCCAAGATAAGTGCGTATTCCACTTAGCAGCCCGTCTTAAATCTGGGTTTTTGATTTTTGTCCTATCAATAACAGTACTTAAGCCAATATCTGGCATCAAAATCGACATAGGGGATCCAGTACGCTCCTTTCTATCTTTTTCGTGTTTAGAATAAGCTCTAATTCCGCTATGATTAAGGTCTAAATTTCTCTCACCTACAACCAAACCACATTGTTGGCAGACGGTTTCCCCTCTTTCTAGAACATTGATAGTACTTCCCCCGCATTCGGGGCATAAATTTGATATCACATCTATTTCTACGACCATTTTAACATACCTCTTTCCTATCCATGTAAAAATTATCTTTTTTATCTTTTTTTTTTTTTAATTTTCCTAATTTTCATAGGAATTAATTGATAACAAAAATTACTTTTTGAACACACACAATTTTGATTGTTACACAAATTAGTCTTCATGCATATTTAAACATTACTATTTTAAATCAAAAATTTACAAATTCTAGCAACAAAACTTTTTTTTGATAACTAATTCAATATTTTTCTGTGAAAAAAATGAATTTGAATATAAATATTTTTAATGGGATTAAAAAGCAATATAATATCGATATATACCATAAGTAAAGATTCTTTTTTGTCGAGATTGGATTATTCGATTCATAACAAGGAATTATTTTAGAATGTGGAAATCTGTTAAAATTTCATTTTTTTCGTAAGTTGGCACGACTTAAATTACCCAAAAAAAATTAGTTGCTTAAGTGTGAGCAAAAAATTTCTATTTAGATAATATTAAATAATACTTCTTTCACTAATTTTTTGGTAAAAATCGTGTGTTAAGGTGAAATACTGATCATAGAAGAACGGAGAAAATCGGAAGATAAGTCAAAAAAAGGAGACCATAATTCAAAAAAGGAGAAAGAGCAAATTAAAATTAAGAAGGGGGGAAAAACTGAAAAAAGCGGCGATAGTGCTCGAATGACAGAAAAAGAAATTAAAAACCTTGATTTGGACGATGAAAAAATTAAACTTCGCATGAAGAAATACGAGAGAGAAACGGGTAAATACGCGATTTGGCGGGGAGCTATAACAGAGGGATTTAAGAAATGGCTGAAAGGCGAAAAAATATATAAGCGAGATAAAGAAAGAATTTCTTTATATGTAGCTGACGACACTAAGGATGAGTGGCAAGAATTCATCAACACAAACAAAGGAGAGTTTCCTACTTTTTCTGAGCTAATAAGACAGAGCGTCAAGTCATTTATTGAAGACTCTAGTAAAGTTTCGAACGAATTATCAAAACTTAACCCGAAAACAATATCCAACATATCTCACGCGTTAAAAGAACCGTTAACTTCTATTAAAGGGTACTCTCAATTATTGCTTGAGAGCGAAGAATATAAAGGTAAATTGAGTACTCATGTAAAAGAAACTGTGAAAAATATCTTTGATCAAAGCAATATGTTAGAGAATATTATAAAGAATTTCTTAGACAACATCAAACCCGAAACTTCTCCATGCGACATTTTATTAATTGAAGACGATTTAGCGACAATTAGATTGATTACCAGTTATTTTGAAAGTAAAAAGTTCACTTGTAAGGGTGTAGTTAGCGGAGCGAAAGGATTAGAAGAACTACGAAGAACCACACCTAAAGTCATTTTATTAGACATAATTTTGCCAGATTTAAGTGGTTACGATATTTGTAAAACCATAAAAACTGATAACTCTTATAAAAAAATTCCTGTGTACTTTCTTACGGCCATTGCGGCGTCTGAGGTAAAAAAACACCTGGAAGAAACAAAAGTAGATGGGTTTATTCTTAAACCTTTTAACTTTTCTGATTTTGATGTTATTTTTGAAATATTAAACGGAAGAGCAAAATAATTAAATTCAGATTTTCTTATAAAAATTCTTTACTATAAGAGAAAGAGATGCTTACATTTAAAGATAATATATTATAGATTAATCACTTATTATTAAAATAAACAATATTTATTTTTTGTAAAAAATTACTTTTATATAATATTTGACATAACAAAGATAGATTTTTTTATAAAATAAGTAAATATTTACATTAAATTTTGAACGGTAAAAAACAATTAAATCACAAAATAAAAATAAAGGTGTTAAAAATTCCTGACGAAAAGAAACGCAATAGTAATTTGAACGATAAAAATAACTATTCTATGCCTAAAGTGACTGAAAATGAAATAAAAAATCTTGATTTGAAGAGTGAAAAAACTAAAGAACTAATGAAAGAATACGAAGCGGAAACCGATAAATACGCTATCTGGCGCGGCTCTATAACCGAAGGCTTTATTAAATGGTTGAAAGGAGAAAAAATTTATGATCGCGAAAAAGAGCGAATTTCGTTGTATGTAGCCGATGAAACTAAAGCTAACTGGCAGGATTTTATAAATACTCATAAAGATAAATACAAAACCGTATCAAAACTCATAAGAGAAAGCGTAAATTACTTTATTAAGCAGAAATCGGGTTTAATCGGTGAAGATTTGCATAAACTAGACAAGAAAACTCTTACGAACATATCCCACGCGTTGAAAGAGCCATTAACATCAATTAAGGGGTTTTCACAACTATTAATTGAGAATTATAGGGAGGAATTGGTGGATGATGTATTTAATACAATTCAAAATATCTTCGATCAATCTTTACTTCTCGAGAATAGAATTATTAATATACTAGACAATATAAAAACGGAAAGCTCTCATTACGATATTTTGCTAATCGAAGATGATTTAGCTACCATTCGTTTATTAACGAGCTATTTTGATAGCAAAGGTTTTTCTTGTAAGGGTGTCGTAAGTGGAACAAAGGGATTGCAAGAATTAGCCAATAACCCTTGTAAATTAGTTCTTCTCGATATTATTTTGCCAGATTATAGTGGTTACGACATCTGTAAAAAAATTAAATCAAATAAAAATCTTAAAGACATAAAAGTCTTTTTACTAACAGCTATCCCGGGTTCTGAAGTAAAAAAAAATTTTGAGGATAGTCAAGCCAATGGCTACATCTTAAAACCTTTTGATTTCTCTGATTTTGAAGTGATATTTCAATATTTATAAAGAGATAAATCTTTTTTCTTTTATTTTAAAAAATAAGCGGGCTATGAGGGAATCGAACCCCCGACCTGCCGGTTAAGAGCCGGATGCGCTACCTGCCTGCGCTAATAGCCCCGTTTACTAAAAACATCATCGAAAACGCACCTGGAGGGATTTGAACCCCCGAGCGCTTACGCGCACTGGCTTACTTGATAGTTTCTATTGTACGCTCAAGGCCAGCGTCTTACCACTAGGCTACAGGTGCTCTGGAATTACGATTTTTCGACAAAGTGGTATTAGTATCACACTCCACCGAATTATCCATGTTTAATGGATGATCTATATTTTATTTTTTTTGATTATGATATAGGTATTAAAATAGATTATATTTAATAAAATAAATTTTTTTTTATTTTACTCTCGTAATTCATACTTTAAGGAACACTTAAAAGAAAAATATAAATTTTATGTTTAATTTTTAATAATTGAGATGATATAAAAAATGAGCGGGGCAAAAGATTTTAGGTATTTAATACCAGAGCGAATTTTTAAACAAATCACTGACCGAGCCACAGAAGTTTATCCTAACATCGAAAATTACTGGATTTTTGCGGATCGTAAAGAAAACTTCGGAATAGTAAATAAATTTATTATCAATCCAGATTTGAGAAAAACCAAAACTCACGTAAAACCTAGAAGTTGGATGCGATATAAGAAATCGAAAATCTACAATATGCGGAAGTTTAAACAAGAGCTTGGAATAGATATAATCTGGCAGGCTCATACACACCCTTCAGGAAACGATAAATTACACGCAATCGATAAAAAAATTTTAAAATATCTCTCAAATGGTGTAATGATAATCGTAATTCCCAATCTTCCCGAAAATGATCCTCCTTTAAAAGCTCATTTAGTTGGTTGGTATTACGATAAGCGATACACGAAGAAGCCAATCATCGAGAAAATGGTGTTTGAGATAATCCAAGAGTGATTTTGAGCTTAAATTTCTCTCTTTTCTTTTTAAAATTTAACTTTTTCTAATTTAGTTTCACAATGATTTTTTTTTTCTTTGTTTCATTTCAATACAGATCCAATACGCGATACAATGAAAAAGTATTAAAATTTTAAATCGTTATAATGAAAAAAGAAACACACCTAAAAAAATTGTATTTATGCTCGGGACTATAAAGAGCTCAGCTCATTAGCCTCTTCGTGCTAGTGAAAGTTCGTCGCTTAGCCTGGTAGAGCGCTGGATTGCTAATCCAGTGTCCATCGGATGCGTGGGTTCGAATCCCACCCTGAGCGTATCTATTTTTAAAATTTTGATTGTTAATTAATAGTTTTTCTTTGTTTTTAACCTAAAAAATTGTCTAAACCTCCCTTTTTCAGCTTCAAAGAATCTGTAAAAGGATCATAATCTAAATCATAATTAAACGGACATTTTATACCCGTCTGCTCGTTAAATTGTTTTAATATTTCTGTTTGGAATGTATTTATAGTCTTTTTATTAAATCCATTAATTTCCTTTAACCTTATTACAACTGTATTGTAATCAGAAAGACCAGCTATAACATTCTTCTTTTGATCATTTTCCTGTTGTTTTTTAAAATCTTCCCAAGATTTATGAATCCAATTTGGCCATCTATCGTGTTGAAGACCATCATATTCAAATGAAATCTTAAAAATCTCTCCTTTCACAGAAACCTTATTATTATAACCATCCCATCTTAACTGCCCTCCTTCCTCTGCAGAGAGCCCATATGCATTTTTTAACGAAGTTTCTGAAAATTCTGCATCAAATATTGCTTCCATATATAAACGTGTAATTTTTTGACAGAAATATTCTTTACATGTAGGACACCATTGATTATGGTATAAAATGTGAAGGATTTGAGGTGAAAAAGTATGGTTTTCTTCACAGACAATTTCAATGTGTTGTTGACTAGGAAATTTCATAGAATCGAACTGCTCTTTTGATGTTAATAAGGTCCCTCTTCTATTTCTAATAAAGTTTTGTAATTTTTCATACTTTAATCTTACATCTTGACCACCCTGTCTATTAGTCCAAATTTCTTTAAATCTTATTGCAGACTCTTCTGACCCAAATTCCCTCAATAAGTATTTTTCTATCCAATTTGTGATGGTGTTTCTTTCAACATTTATCATATCTGCAAAATCTTGTAATGAAGGAATCTTTGAAATATCATTAGGATAATTTTTAATGTATTCATGTAAGATTTGGTAAAATTTTTCTCTTTTAATTTTGTTTACTAAAGAACCTTGAGGCCATAGATCTTTCTTAATTCTCATCATTTCCTGTTTAGTATATCTTAGTTTAATATATTTATTAAGAAAATCTATAACAAACGGTTTTGAAACATCAAATTTATTTGCAAGTTTATTCATACTTAATATTTTATCTTCTCTGATATTCTCGGGATAATTTTTTAAAATAGAATCAAGATACTCATTTAATTCTTTTCTAACATTATGATAATGGGATTTGCCTCTTCTTGATTTCTTTAGTGATCTATATTCTCTTTCATCTCTGGGTTCAAACTCAAATTCGGAATCACTTTCGTCTAATCTAATTTCATCTTCTGGTTCAAAATCGTTTTCAAGATAATAGTTTTCAATTACATCTTCATTATTGATATCAAACTTATTTTCTTCATCCTTATATTCATTATCATTATGTTCTTTCATTGCTTAACACTTATTGATAAAAATTTGATTAAAGGCATTGTCGTTAGAAAATATTCTGAATGAAATTATAAAAAACTATATAATTTTTGATCGTTGAGATATTAACCATCCTTATAAGTAAAAATATCCTCAAATCGCTTTAAAAAAATATTAAAGTATTAAATTACTATCTTATATCTAAATAATTAGATATAATAAGCACTAATAGGGCCCATGGTTTAGTGGTTATGATTTAATTTTTAGGAATTGAATAATATACGTCTCGCTTACACCGAGAAGATCGGGAGTTCAAACCTCCCTGGGCCCACCATTTTTCCATTCTATACAAATAATTTTCTAATTCTTTCAGGTCTAATTGCGCTCAACTTACAATTCTTAAGGTATTTGCCAATATCTGCAATAATTCCTGGAGCGTTTGTGTTTTGTCTTAGAATTACAACATTCTCAAGAAATCCGAATCGCTCTATTGATGCGATGTCTCGATAATGACCGGTCCTTATAAGAGCTTTTTTGAACTGCCCTTTTGTTTCACCGCTTACAAAAACGCCTTCGAGATTTTCCACAATTAATTTACCGTAAAGTTCTAAAGTCTTCTGATCTAGATTGCCTTGGATTTGTTCTTTTTCTTTATCGATTGAAGTAATTTTTATATAAACAGGATAATGATCGATAAAATCGTAAGCTTTAATAATTTCTGTTAGCGAAACATCTCTTCCTTTACACAATTGTTTTCTAAGAGCGTGAAGATTAAGCAAAACATCCGTTTTAGGGTTTAAAATAGCGCAATCCACAAAAATTCCAAACCCTACCTTTCCTACATCTAAAAAGACTCCTTTATACGTTTGATTTATTTCGACCTCATTGAACTCAACGATAGCTCCAACTTCTTTCTTAAATAAATTAAGAAGGAAGATTTCTTCTGGTCCCGATATTAGAATCTCAACTCTATCGTCAAATTGTCTTACTTTTTTTATTTGAACTTTTGTATTTGGAAAGCTTTGAGCTAATTCGTTCAAATACTTTCGATATCTTATTGAAATTTCTATTTTATCTTTTTCTGTATAGACATTATAAATTTTATCGTATAGGACTAAATTTTTTACCATAAAAATTCCTAAATATAGAAATATGAATCATAAAAATAATTATTATAATAGTAAGTAAAACGTAATATTTCTTATTTTCTCTTATTATATTATTTAATTTTAACTTAATTTCGTTCTAATAAAATTTAAATTGATGAACTTTTATGATAGTTTAAAGAAAAGCATAAGAATTTGTTGATGTGAGTTATGGAACAACAACGATTTAATTATTTAGTTGAAGAACTAAGAAAATACGAAGGTACGGAAGAAATTTTCTTGTTGGATTCTAACGGCGAGATTCTTTTTAAATCTGAAGAATTCTCATTATCAAACGAAGAAGCTAAAGCTATGCTTGTAGCGTGGAAACAAAAGGAACCAGCTCTTAGCTTTCAAAACTATAGATTTGCGATATTAAAAAATGATGACATTCAATTAGCGGCAAAAAATATAGCTGGGGGGAAGGGTAATATAGTTGGATCGATAACAAAAGACGGAGATTACCTCATAGCACATACTCGAGACGAAGGTTTGATTTTACTTGAGTGGTCAATTTTTATCAATAAGGTTGCTTGGAGTTAAACTATTTGGAGAATTCACCTAATTATAATCAAGTCTTGTAAAATTACGTTTTATTTTTTTTTATATATCCCGAATTTAAGCAAATAGATTTTATTTTTTATTATGAATTTGTGTTCAAAAGCTAATACTTTATTTAGACAAAATATAAATTTTATTAAAAATTTCAATATTTTAATAGTAAAAAAAAAATAAGATAATTAATTAAAAATTAAAAAGGGATAAATATCATGTTCCAGCAAGCAGGACGAGGGTACGACATGGCTATAACTCAGTTTTCTCCAGAGGGGAGGCTGTTTCAGGTTGAGTACGCTATAGAAGCCGTGAGAAGAGGAACAACGGCTATTGTCTGTAGGAATAGTCATTCCGTTGTTTTTGCCGTTGAAAAAAAGAGTTCTGAACTTCAAGAAATTATAGGCTCGGAAAAAATATTTAAAGTTGACGACCACATTGGCGCGGCTATCGCTGGGCTTACTGCTGATGCTAGAGTGCTTATAGATAGAGCAAGAGTTCAGGCACAAGTTAATATTTTAAATTACGACGAGAGAATTTCGATTAAAGATAGTACGCTTAATATCTGCGAATATCTTCAACTTTTCACGCAGAACGCAGGTGTGAGACCTTTTGGAGTGAGTTTCCTCATAGCTGGAGTTGATCCAAATGGAGAAGCTTCGTTGTATTTGACAGACCCATCGGGTGCTATGTGGGGCTATAAAGCTTTTGCGATAGGTGCAGGTGCAACTGAGGCGCGGGTTTACCTTGAAGAAAATTATAAAGAAGATATTATTGATGATGAATTAAAATTATTACCTTTAAGGGCTTTGAAAGAATTAATGGGTGATAAATTGAATAAAGAAACCTGTGATGTAGCTTTCATTATGAAAGACGATATTAAATTTAAATTATTGAGTAATGAAGAAAAGGAAGATTTATTGAACAAATTATAATCTTCTATAAAATATTTAAGGTTCAAAGTTAACCCTCATTAACATTTATCAATTAATATAAGGCAAATAATAGTAAAAAGCGAGATCATTCAAAAAGTAGTTAGTGAAAAATTTAAATGATAGGTAGAGCAAGAATAGATTTAGGTGGTTTCATTGTTGGGCGCATAATTAAAGAGGGGCGCACCTTTGAGATGTTATTAGCCCCGGACAAAGCATGGGAAGCCAAAAAAATCATTCGAGAAGAAATAAACAAACGTCTTATGGAAGGAAGCAAAAAATCTCGTATTTCTGCCGAAGAACTCTTGAAAAACCCTAAAATTTCAATTGAATTAATTTTTGAAAGTTTTACCGTGTTTGAAGATTTGAGAAGGGGAAAAAAAGCAACTGACGGCGATATGGAAGCTGTATTTAATACTAAAGACGGAAGAATTATCGCAAGTACCATTTTATTAGAAGGAGAAATACAATGGACTCGAACCCAACGAGATGATGAAAGAGATAAAAAATTAAAGCAGATAATTACAATTATCACTAAAAACGCGATAAATCCTCAAAATAAAAAACCACATCCTTATCAAAGAATTGAAAAAGCTATAGAGGAAGCAAAAGTTAAAGTTGACTTAATGAGAAGCGCGGAAGAACAAGTGGACGATGTACTTAAACAGATACGCGCAATTATACCTATTCGAATGGAGCAAGTGGAAATTGCGATAAAAATACCTTCGGTCTTTACTGCAAAGGGATATAATGTTGTTGCGCAATTAGCACAAATTAAGAAGGAGGAATGGCAATCGGATGGATCTTGGGTTTCAGTGGTGAGTTTGCCTGCAGGATTGCAAATGGAATTGATTGATAAATTGAATAAGTTAACTCACGGAAGAGTTCAAATTAAATTAATGAAATCCTAACCAGATAATTTTTAACTAATTTTCATTAATGGTTTTTTACGATAATTAATCAAATGTATAAATTATAAATAGAGAGTGATTAAAAATAAATGGAAAATGAAGAAGATGAATCAAAGGAAGAAACTATAACAGATAATGATGAAGCTGAAGAAGTAGCTGAATTCGAGAGTGAGGAGATTTCTCGGGAAGTTGTCGTGCCAGGAGAGGTATTGACAGAAGATACAAAAAATTTCTTACCCGGAAGAGGTACAATTTTAAATAAAGAAAGAACAAAAATAATATCGTTAAACATTGGTTTAAAGCAGATTAATAAAAATTACATTAACGTTATCCCTCTTAAAGGGTTTTATACGCCTCGAGCAGGAGATAAGGTTATTGCTTTAGTTACAGATAAAAACCCAGTCAAATATAGATTAGACATTAACGCTAAAGATGATGGGATTTTAAAACCTAGGAATACAGTAAAAAGAGGAAAAACCAGGGGATTTAGAGGGGGAGGTTCAGATTCTGCAGATCTTTCAACTGATAAGTATCAAATTGGAGATATATTAATTGTAAAAGTACTTTCTGCAGATCGTCTAAATCAACCTGAATTAACAACCGTGGGTCAATATTTAGGCAAAAGAAGAGATGGCATAGTTATCTCAATTAATCCTCCAAAAATTCCACGAGTTATTGGACGTAATGGTTCTATGATTAAAATGTTAAAAAATTTGACTAAAAGTAATATATTTGTAACGCAAAATGGGCGTATTTGGTTAAAAGGTGAAAATATTGCTTATGAAAGGTTATTAATTGACGCAATAAAGAAAATTGAAAGAGAAGCCCATACGGTTGGGTTAACAGACCGAATTTCAGAATATATTGATAATGAAAAAAAGATAAGAGGTATAAATTAAATGCCACTAATTATTAAAGATGAGTACCCAGAAAAATTATTTCGTGAAGATGGGAAGAGACTTGATGGTCGAGACAAACATGAGTTAAGACCTATAAAAATGGAAGTAGGAGTACTAAAAAATGCAGATGGTTCAGCATATTTAGAATGGGGTAATAACAAAATTTTTTGCGCTGTTTACGGACCTAGAGATGTTCATCCTCATTATTTAGCGAAACCAGATAGAGGAATTCTGAGAGTTTTTTATAGAATGGCAACCTTTTCGGTGTTTGATAGAAAACGCCCAGCTCCAGGACGTCGAGAAAAAGAAATTTCAATGGTATTAGCAGATTGCTTAGAACCTTTGCTTTTTCTTGAACTTTATCCGGGTAATTCGTTTGAGGTTTTTATTAACGTGATGGATGCTGATGGCGGAACACGGTGTGCATGTGTCACGGCTGCTGCTTTAGCGCTTGCTGATGCGGGGGTTCCAATGAGGAGTCTAGTAACAGCTGTTGCCGTTGGAAAAATTGATGGAGAATTAGTAACAGACTTATCAGGAATTGAAGATAAATCAGGTGATGCAGATTTACCGTGTGCGATAACATGGTTTAATGAGGAAATTTCATTACTCCAATTCGATGGCAGTATGAATTTAGAAGAGTTTGACGAGGTTTTAACTCTTGCTAAAAATGCTCTAATAAAGATCCATGAAATACAGTTAAACACGCTAAAAAATAAATATATTGCAATTCAAGAAGAATATTCTGGAGGAGAGAATAAAAAATGATGAATACAAAACGCGTAATCTCGACAATAGAAAAAAATTACATTCTCAATAATTTGAGGAAAGAAGAAAGAATTGACGGTAGAGGACTTTGGGAATATCGAGATTGGACTATAAAACCAGATGTTATTACTTCAGCAGAAGGATCTGCTGACGTAACATTAGGAGATACAAGAATAATTACGGGGTTAAAATACGATGTAGGAACACCCTTTCCTGACATTCCTGAAGAGGGCGTTTGTACTTTTATGGCGGAACTGCTACCTTTAGCATCTCCTATATTTGAAAGAGGGCCTCCAAGCGAGCAATCAATTGAGCTTGCACGTGTTGTTGATAGAGGGATTCGACATGCTGACTGCGTCCAAACAAAAAAACTATGTATAAAAGCAAATAAAGCTGTGTATATTTTATTTGTAGATCTATATGTTATCAATTATTCGGGGAATTTAATTGATGCAGGTGGTATAAGTTCGTTAACTACATTAATCTCGAGTCACATTCCCGAAGGAAAATGGGTGGACGATCAAATTGAATGGACGGGCAAATATTTAACCGGAGAAACTATTGTAAATGAACTACCAATTGTTACAACATATGGAAAAATCGGCGATGTCATCTTTTTGGACCCTACTTTACCAGAAGAACTAGTGAGTGATGGAAAAATCTCCATTTCTGTTACCGAAGATAAAATAGTATCTATTCAAAAAAGTGGTCTTGCTACATTTTCTATAGAAGAAATAAATATGTTGACCAAGAAATCTATGGAGATGGGTAAAAAACTTAGGAAGGAATTAAATCTTTGGCAATATAAAGTTAAAATTTAAAACTTTTATTTAATTGTATTTTTTTTAAAATTTTATTTTTTATTTGTTTTAAACATTTTTTTTTAAGATTAATTAATAAATCAAAATTATTGTTTTCTAACTTTTCTTAGAGTTTCAAACGTACCATATCCTCCCGAAATTCCATCAAGTTCAAAAGTTCCAAATGCTTGTACCAAGATTGCTTGATTACCTTCATCATCTTGAAAATTTACGGGGATAATTGAGCCTACATTAGCTTTGAGTATGTGTCGATCACCGAGATTATCGATCAATTCTAACTCTGAACTTATAGGTAAAATACCATCCGGTTGAAATTTTTGATTTATTATTCGTAGAGTCTTTAAAGGAATATTTTTTCCATCTTTATATAAAAAACCACCCGTAGATAACCTGCCATCATCAGTAACAATCGCAGCAGGATTAATTGCTAAATTTTCGTTAAACCAAACTACGTAGTAAAACCAATCTCCAATACCAGTCCAATCTCTTACCCCATAAGTGTGATCTCGTTGTCCTAAAACCCGTTCAATATTAAAAATTTCATCACCTACTATTAATTCCCCAGAAACAAGTCCTATTTGTTCCCAATGTTTATCTCCTGATTTTTTACCGATCTCTAGTGATTCTGGAGTCATATATTCGCTATATTCGTACGGTTCGTTGATAGGATTAAATGATAAATTCATTTCAATAGATTGGACTTTTAAAATGAGTTTTGGGTTTTCACGCACTTTTGGTAAATCTAACGAGTTCTTTACAAAAACCATATTACCTTTAAATTTATAATTCCAATTTCCATCTGATTGCCAACCATGTACCATTCCTTTTACTTTAAGGGCATCTGAATAATCGTTTATTTTAATCTGTTGGTGATATCCTGCTACGGAACCATCAGGCAGAAAAAGAAAGAAAAAAGTCATGCCCTCCTGTTTATTTGGTTTAAAACCAATTCTAGACATGCCCCCCAATTTGTCCTTTTTACTATAAAAAACAAAATAATAACTTTCGTTCCATTCAGGATGTTTGGTTGATTTATCTATATGAGTTATTTTTTCCATTTTTATTTTAAACCTTTATTAATCTTTAATTTTAATAATTCCATTATAGCCATTAATATTTACAATTTGACCGTTTTTAAAGAGTTTACAGGCGTTTGGAACGTTAGTAACTGCGGGTATACCATATTCTCGAGAAACTACGGCACCATGGCTAAGTACGCCTCCCGTTTCAGTGATAAGACCGCCTATTTTTGAAAATACAGGAGTCCATCCTGGATCTGTTCGAGGTACTACAAGGATCTCGTTTGCTTTAACTGTAGAGATTTGATTAATAGTTCGAATTATATGAATTTTTCCAGTAAATATTCCATGGCTGGCTGGTATCCCTTGGAAAATTGAACTATCTTTTGAGTATTTTAAAACATCGTTAAATTCGTGGGAACCTAAAAGAAATTTTGGAGGAACTTCATTCTCAAATTTTAGAAAATCTCTTTTTCTATTACTGATTTCAATCTGTAATTTGGATATTTGTTTCTCATTAAATTTATGATGTAATAAATCTTCAATCTCTCTTTTTTTTAGAAAAAATATATCATTTGACTCCTTTAGAATTCCTTCATTAGTTAACAGTTTCCCTATTTCTAAAAAAACCCTTCGATTTCTTGTAATCCAGCGATCCAAGATAAATCTCTGATTTTCTCTAAAGATTATGTATAATCGGCTTAGTTTTAAAATAACACTTAAGATTTTCCATTTTATAAAACCAAATCGCTGTGATCTAATTTTATATTCAACAATTTTCTCAGTTTTTTCTTGGATCTCACAACTGGAAAAGTTTTTACTAATTTTTTCATGTGTTGTTTCCGTGGTTAATGGTTTTAAGATATTAAATACGTGAGTCATTGGTTTTTCGCTCCAACGGGGATAGTATGGCTCTCTAGTGAATCCACGATCGCCAAATTTCTTTAAAAAATTATCAAATTCTATTAGAAAATTGTGAATTTGTGAATTTTTTTCATGTTTTAGCAGGTCATAAATGTTTTCAGATTTATTATCGAGTATTATTGACTTTAAGTTAGAATTATCTTGAATTAAGGCCGCTAATGAATGAATTCCTTCATTTGTTTCAGTTAACTTATTTTTTATGCCCGATATTAAAACAGGATAATATAGTAGTGATTCGTTTTTCCCTAGAAAACGAGTTAGAAGATATTGTGTCATTAAATTCATTCCAATATTGTGAACGGGGATCCCATATCTTACTAGACTGAAATGAGGAACCATTACACGATTGAGATCTTCTACAAGTGAAAATAAAACTAGTCCATCGCTTGTATCTTCGATTTTTTTGAATTTTAAATCAAAATTTATGCAAAACGGATTAAATATCTTATTAGTCCACTCATCGTATTTTACTGCAGTTTTAGTAATACTACCATCAGGATCGTAAATCATTATTCGAATTTCTGCAATTACACGATTCTTAATATGGAAAGGAAGGTTTGTAATTGTTTCCTTACCGTAGTATCCAGAACCATCTGGAAAGTAATTTAAAATATCTTCATTTCGCAGCATTTTTGGAATTTCATTTTCTACTTTAAGTTTAAGAACTTTTAAATTAAAATACACATGACCATTATAAAGCTTTAAAAGCTTATTATCTATATTTTCATAGCCTAAAATACTATTAAGCTCGATATTAACAATTTTGGTTAAATTTTCGCCTAATAATTCGAAAAAGAGAGGACTAACAGGATCATTCCAATAATCATCGCTATAGCCTCGACTCCACATTTTTTTTTCTTTGATTTTTTGGGGACTCATTGAGGTTATAGGCCGCGATTGAAGAAGATAGATGAGATCGTCTTGATCTATAGCCCATTCGATATCTTGAGGCTTTCCTCCAAAGATATTCTCAATTTTGTTCCCAATTCTAGCAAGTTTAATAATAACTTTGTCTGAGAGGGAAGATTCCGTGCTTTTTTGTTCGGAGAGGAGTTTTTGCTCTATACCACTATCGCCATTAGTCTCTTTTGAAAAAATGGCAAATTTTTTTTTTCCTATTCGTTTGTCAATGACTCTAAATACTTTTTTTCCTTTTTTAAGTATTTTTTGAACTATGTATTGATCTGGATTAATCTCGCCAGACATTAAGGATTCTCCCAATCCAAAATTGGATTCAATAAGAATTTCTGAAATATCCGAAGTAATTGGATTAGCTGTAAATAATACTCCTGCAGATTTTGGTGAAATCATTTTTTGAACAATGGTTGCAATCTTAACGCTGTTATGAGGTATCTTGTTCTTTATCCTATAAGATATTGCTCTACCCGTCCAAAGAGAGGTATAACACTGTTTAATGTGATGAAAAATCTGCTTGAAACCTTTAAGATTTAAATAAGTATCGTACTGACCCGCAAATGAAGCTTCAGGTAAATCTTCTGCCGTAGCCGACGATCTTACGGCAACATAATAAGAATCATAATGAGGATATATAGCAGAGATTTCATTGGTGAGTTCAATAGGAAGTAGGCTCCCCTCAAAAGCGTTTTTAATTGATTTCGCTGCTGCTTCAATAGAGTCATAATCATCATCTTTGATTTTATTTAATGAATCTTGGATAATATTATCAAGCTTATTACGCATTAGAAATAAAGTATAAGCCGAAGTTTTTATGACGTATCCTTCTGGAACAAAAAAATCTTTTGTCATTAGAAAGCTCAGATTAGCAGATTTGTTGCCGATCTCTTTAACATCATCAGTTGAAATATCAGTTAATTTTACTGTAAAAGGACCTTCTACAACCAAATAAATCCACCATTTAATTTTGACTATAATTTTAAATTTAAATAAAAATCTTTAATACATCTTTGTTTAAATTTGTTTATAAAAGTTAATTTAACTTAAACTAGAAATTTACGGATTTAAGGGAAATTGATTATTCTTAATTGGAAAAATTTAAAGTTTATAGTAGTTTTTATTTAAACACAACATATTAAAAGAAATTAGTGATATTAATGGGTAAAACGAAAAAAACCGGTCTTTCTGCCACTTTTGGAGCTCGCTATGGCTCTAATGTTCGTAAAAAATGGAGACTAGTCATGGAAAAACAAAAAAGTGGAAATTTAAAATGCCCTCGATGCGAAACAGGAGGCTCGATCCGTAGAATTTCGACCGGTATATGGCATTGTAAAAAATGTAATGCTAAATTTACAGGAGGGGCATATTACACACAAACGCCTCGAGGCGCAGAGTCCTTTAGAATAGCGAAGCGAAAACAAAGAGAATTAGAAGTAATCGAAGAATAATGAATAAAAATAATTTTTATACAATAAAATCTACTTTAGAGCTTAAATTTAAAACTTCTAAACTATGCGATATTTCATATAACTCATTTTTGCCAGAGTTTAATATAGTGAAATCGAAAAGATCTACAATATCGATGAAAAAAGAGGAATATTCGTTAATATTCCAAATCGATAGCAACGATATCACTGCTTTCAGGGCAAGTATTAATGAGATAATCAGTTTCGGAAAGGTTATTGATAATACGCTAAAAATTGTTGAAATTCCGTAAATTTCATATTAGAAATTTCATTTACTAATATAAAAAATATTATGTGATTATCATTGACAATTAATTTCGACCAATTAAATGAAGAAACAAAGAAGAAATTTCAAACTTTAACTCAATTTGGTCAAACTTTAGAGATCCTTACACAACAGAAGTTACAAATTGATAGTAATATTAGAGAAACAGAACTAGCAATAGAAAGCCTAACTGAAGCTACTCCAGATACACCTGTTTACAAGAGTATTGGTGGCGTGATGGTAAAAAGCACTCGAGACAAACTACTTGACGAGAAAAAATCTAATAAAGAAACTCTAACCATGCAATCTAAAACGCTTGCTCAAAAAATAGAAAGAACCAAGAGCACTTTTGATAACATGCAGAGATCTCTTCAAGAAGATTTACAAAATCAGTAATATATTCAATATTTTTATGCTTAATTCTAAAAAAGAAGATTTTTTAAATTATTTAAAGGGAAAAAATCTCTTAATTGTCACTCATGATTCAGCTGATCTTGACGGGTTTGTGTCTGCTTTAGTTTTAAAATTCTTTTTAGAGAATTTTTTTACAAATCAAAATATATTTTTAATGTTCTCAAAATTATCTAAATATACTAAAAACTTCGTGGTAAAATTTCTCCAAAAATTTCCAGATTTTAATTTCCCTTCTAAAAATGACGAAAACTTCTCAAATATTGACGTGATAGTAATAGTCGACTCAAATAATTTAGAACAAATAAAATTGTCAAGCATGCTAAATTTAGATGTCCCCTTTATTTTTGTAGATCATCATTTAGATTTAAAAAAGAATCATGAAGGAAATATAACATCATTAAATTTAATATTTGAAAATTATTCTTCGACAGCAGAAATAATATTAGAGTTAATTGATAATTATAACTTTGATCTTCCAATCCCATACAAATATCTTTTAATATCGGCAATATTAACCGATTCAGGGTTTCTTAAATATGGAAATACCGAGACTATCAAGCATATATTAAATATTTTGGAAGATGAAATAGAATTTCAAGATGTTCTACTTTTATTAGAGAACGAAACTGATATCTCTAAAAAAATTGCAAGTATTAAAGGGTTGCAAAGAACTAAACTAATTCGAGTTGACAGTTGGTTAATTGGTATTTCACATGTTAGTAGTTTTGGCGCTTCCGTTGCATCAACCTTAATAAAAGTTGGATTTGATGTTGGAATTGTTTATACAAAAGAAAAATCTAAATATAGAATCAGCGCTCGAGCAAAAAAAAATGTATGTTTAAAAACTGGGTTGCATCTTGGGAAAATTTTAAATGGTATAAGTAATGCAGATGGTGGCGGGCATGATGGCGCTGCGACTTTAAACGGTGAGAATGATTTAGAGCGTAATCTTAACGAAATAGTAGATAATATAAAGCGAACTTTAATTAATTATCAACCGTTATAAAGCAAAAAGATATGTAGATATCCTTATATAATGAGCTTAATTAAATTTAGCAATTTTCATTTTCGATACAAAGGAAACGAAGAATATGCTTTAAATAATATTAATTTAAAAATTGAATCTAATAAATTTATTTTGTTAGCCGGAGAGACTGGATCTGGAAAAACTTCGCTAATCAGATGCATGAATGGGTTAATCCCCCAATTTTATGCGGGTTATTATAAGGGATCTGTGGAAATCTCAGGAAAAAATACTATTGAAACACCTATATCAAATTTATCTAAAGATATTGGAATTGTATTTCAAAATCCTGAAAACCAATTAATTGCAATGAATGTAGAATACGAAATTGCTTTTGGCTTGGAAAACCTTGGATTTCCGAGGGAAGTTATTAAAGAAAGAATTGAAGAAGTTGTAGAAATAACTGAAATTGAAAACATAATGGATAAAGCACCTTTTGAGATCAGTGGCGGTGAGCAACAACGAGTTGCTATTGCTTCAATTTTAGTATTAGAGCCTAAAATTATCGTTCTAGACGAGCCTACCGCAAATTTAGACCCTTTTTTTGCTCAAAAAATAATTACTTTATTGAAAAAAATCCAAATTGAAAAGAAAATTACTGTTATAATTAGCGAACATCGAATGGACTTACTTGTCCCAATTGTGGATGATATAATCTTGATGAAAGAAGGTGAGGTTATCGCTTACGACGATAAAGATAAGATAATTAGTGATGACATTTTTGAGAATTTAAATATCAATAAACCAAAAATATATTCAATTTTTAATAAATTGAAAAAAAGAAATTTATTTGGACAAAATATTCCAATATCGATTCAAGGTGCTATTAATTTATTAAAAACTATCAATTAAATTAGAAAGGCTATGAAGGAAAATAACTCGTTACCTTTAATAATGATGCATGATGTTGAATATGTTTATTCAAATGGGACGGTAGCATTAAAAAAAGTCTCTCTCAATATCAATAAAGGCGAGTTTGTAGCAATAATGGGACAAAACGGAGCGGGAAAAACGACATTAATTCGAACTATTAATGGCTTAATCCGTCCTACTAAGGGAGAAATTTTTTTAGAGGGTGAAAATATCGACTCTAAAACTATTGCTACTTTATCTAAAAAAGTAGGAATTATTTTTCAAAATCCTTCACATCAACTATTTTCTAATACAGTTGAAGATGAAATTAAATTTTCGTTGAAAAATCTTAATTTGGACAAAGAAGAAATTCAGATAAAAGTTGATAAAGTATTAAAAGAATTTAATCTAGAAAAGTATCGAAAGAGATCGCCATTAAACCTATCTGGTGGAGAATCAAAAAAAATAGCTATTGCTTCAATTATATGCCGCGACCCCGAAATTTTAGTTTTTGACGAGCCAACATTGGGTCAGGATGCAAAAGAAATTAGATTTTTTGTTAAATTAATACATAATGAATTGAAAAAGGGGAAAACAATAATTATAGTAACTCATAGTGTAGAATTTACTATAGAGCACTCCCAAAGGACTGTTTTAATGAGCGGAGGAAGAATTATTGCTGATGGCCCAACAAAAAATATTCTTACTAATGAATTTTTAGTAGAAAACTCATCGCTAATTATGCCACAAGTTTATCAACTTAGAATAGAACTTCAAAAAATTGGAATTGATGTCCCTAAAGAAGTTGTAAAGGAGCAAGAAATGATAAATTTTCTAAACAATTATTTGGAAAATAAAACAACAACTATTCCCGAGGGTCGTCTATAAATGTCTTTAGAATTTCTCAGTGCATTCAAATTTTTGAAAAAAGATACTTTTTTACATAATCTAGATCCAAGAGCTAAATTATTGTTAGCAATAACATACACTATTAACGCCTTGTTGTTCCAAGAAATTGTCCCTTTAATATTAATTTTAATAACTTTACTACCCATAATACTTCTAGGACGCTTATTTAAACAATGGTTAACAAGTATCAAGGGAATGTCCTTTCTCTATATTTTTATAATTATTTTGAACACCCTATTTATCAAAGACAGGGGGTTATCATTTGCAATTGCCATGATTTTAAGAATCTCCATAATGATTTCAGCATTTTCATTGTTTTTCTTGACTGTCGACCCAAATGATTTAACTCTTTCTTTGATTTCTATGAAGATTTCCTATGAATATGCATTTGCCTTTTCATTAGCTTTTAGATTCGTGCCAACGATTGCAATAGAGGCTCAAAATATTATGGACGCTCAACAAAGTCGAGGTTATGAAATGCAAAAAAAAGGCATTATTAATCAAATAAAAAACCTATTTCCTCTCTTAGTCCCTCTAATAATAAGCTCTATAAAAAGAGCTTTTAGCGTCGCAGAGGCTCTAGAATCAAGGGGTTTTGGAAGTATAAAGGAGCGTACTTTTTATTTTACTATTAAATATTCAATCAAAGATTGGATATTTACGATATATTTGATTTTGTTGTCGATTACTCTAATTTTTATCAAGATCCACTTTATTTCAATGCCATTATGGTTTAGATGGGGTTTACCTGTATGATCATAAATTCTTTTAAAGGTTTAACCGAAAATCTTAAGTATTGCGTAGGAATTAATCAAATTGAGGTTGATCCAGAAGAATTATCTCTAGAAAATTTATTAAAATTAATTGAAGTTATACAAAAAAATCACATAGACACTGTATTACAATTTTTCAACGAAAAGTATGTTCTAAATAAAGAACACATATTTCACGCTTGTTATTTCGTTCAAAGCGCTTTTTTTAATAAAACTAATATTTCAAATAAAAAAAATATTGAATTTTTTTTATATTTGGCTGCTAAAAGGCAAATTAAGTTAGGTCTCGAAGATTTTGGGATAGATAATTATAATATTAATAATCGTAGAATTAGTTTTTGTATAATCTCCTCGAAAAATAACATTAAGCAAATTAATTTGGAAGTAAATAAGTATTTAGGTTCTAAAGATATGAGTTTAAATTTAGAAGAGACATCTATAGAAAAATATAAAATCGTTAAAAATTATTTTAATTTTTCTAATAAGCAAATTTTAACTGTGTTAAAGTCTTATGGAATTAAATTAAATTACATAGAACCGAACGAGAAAAATATCGTGAATCTGTTTAGAGCTTTAAACGATTTAGTATGTGAAGAAATGGCTTTGTTAAGTTTAGAGAAAACAAGATCTAATTAGAGCCTATTGAACTTATTACTAATTCTAATTATATCGTCTGGGTTTAAAAAAGAAATTCCAGTAACATTTCCCAGAATTTCTATCCTTATAATTTTATCTGGATTATCCAAATTAACTTTATTATTAACAATTTTAGCAATCGATTCAATAACAGTGTCCCTTTCTACTAACTCATTTTTCCTACGTATTAACTCAATCTTAAACGACTGATTTTCATTAATATAGATACGATAATATTTATCTATGAATTCTTTGATAGTTTTTATATTAGTTTCACAAACATATTCAATTGGAGTAATTTTTAAAATGAACTGAAAAAAATTAAAATCATTTTCTATTATCTTTTTAATTTTATATATAACTTCTTTACGATCAATAATAGTTACTGCTGTTATCAATCCAGGATACTTTATCCCCGAAATAATGGGGTATTTATCGCCACACATTAACAGAGTAAACCAGATTTCTGCCTTTGCGTTTGTCTCGTTATATCTTGAGGTTGAGATCAATAAATTAAAGTTGTTCAAATTATACTCCCCACACTTAATCTTCCTTTATTTCTAAAATGCTTTCGATATCTTCTTCTTTTATCAACCCAATTCGCAATAATTTTAACTTTTCTGAGCTACAATCAACGATTGTTGTAGGAACTTTCGATTGTGATTTTCCTCCATCAATTATTAAGTCTATAGGTGTTAAAAATTTTTTCGCAACTTCGCTTCCACTAATAGATGCAGTCTCTCCAGAATAGTTTGCTGAAGTTCCAATTATCCCACCAAAACACCCTTTTAATTTCAGCTTTTTTAAAATATGTAAAACGATCTCGTTTTCAGGAACACGGATACCAATAGTATTTTGAAAAGCAGTAACTTCTGGAGGAATGATATTTGGTTCTTTTTTTTTTAAAATTAAGGTTAATTGGCCAGGCCAAAAATGATCTGCTAGTTTTCTACCTAAAATGTTAAACTCAGCAATTTTAGAAGCTTCCTCAACATCAGCTACTAACAATAATAATCCTTTAGATCGTTCTCGAAATTTTATTTCGTAAATTTTTTCTATCACATCGAGATTTAGTGGATCTCCTCCAAGCCCATAGACAGAATTGGTAGGAAAAGCGATAACTTTTCCTTCTATTATGTTTTCCACTACAATATCTAGAAAATATTCAATTTCTTCTATTTTTTTTCCCGCTAATTTAATTAAAAAACCCATAATATTCGGATAAAAATATAAATTGATAATAGAAAATGAAGATAGTAATAATTTAAAGATTATTTTTGGTAATTTTCTTGACAACTTAACTCAGCAGCAATTCGTTCCCAATTGCGATCGAGGCGTTCTTGTAGTTCAATTAAATCCTTTTCTGAAAGTTTTGAGAATCTTTTTTGATTCGAAAGATAGTCGATCAAAGGCGTCCTCTTAGAAGGGTCTAATAGTGGTTGGCTCTTTTTTGAAAGTTTCATTATACCATTTTCAATCTCATATAATATCCAAGAACCCGTTTTAACGGCCAAACGCGATAGTTCAATTGTATTTTCGGATTGATACCCCCATCCTGGTGGACATGGTGCTAGAATGTGAATATATCTACATCCCTTAATAGATTTTGCTTTCTTAAATTTGTCGTAAAGATCAAGCGGTTCACTAACACTGCACGTGGCAACATATGGAATCTCGTGAGCTGCCATTATAGCAGGAAGATTTTTTTTGTACCTTTCTTTTCCCAATGTTGTCGTCGTTGTAACAGCCCCGTGAGGCGTGCTTGATGATCTCTGGATACCCGTATTCATGTAAGCCTCGTTATCGTAACAGCAATAAATAAAATCAGAATTCCTTTCAGCAGCTCCACTTAGACCTTGAATACCGATGTCTGTCGTACCTCCATCTCCAGCAAAAACTAGTGTTGTCATTTCCCCCCATACTTTACCTGGAAATCGATAATCCTTTGCTTTGAAGGCTGCAGACATCCCAGTTGCTGCCGCTGCTGCCGCTGCAAATGCCATGTTTGTAAAGGGAAAGGTTGGTGCAGCTTTAGGCCATAATCCTACAACTACATTTAAACAACTAGCTGGCGTTACTAACGCTGTATTAGGCCCTAATGCTTTCATTGCCCATCTTAGGGCAATTTCGAGACCACACCCAGCACAACAAGAATTGCCTGGAAGAAAAAATTCTTCTTGACAAGATTCTAATACTTCTTTTAATTTTACCATTACCTATTTCACCTCTAATAGTCCGTCCCAATAAGTGCCATAAAGCATATCTTTTGGGAACTCTCCGGTTTCGTTTAGTTTTATTAACATTTTTAATTGATTTTTTTGTTGTTCTAAAGTAACTTCTCTTCCGCCTAAACCGTTTATCATTGGCAATATTCTAGCGGTCCCCTTAACATCGTGTAAAGCCGTTTTTACCTCGGAGCTCACGGGTCCTCCCGTTGGACTTCCAAACGCCGTTGCTCTATCAACTACTCCAAGAAGTGGGACTTTTTTAGCAATTTCAATAATATCTTCAACTGGAAAAGGTCTTAAATACCTTAATTTAACCATACCAACTTTATATCCTTCTTCTCTCAAATCATCAACTGCTTGTTCCATTTGTAGAGCTAGGTCTCCATAAATTACCATTCCTATATCTGCCCCATCCATTTTATATTCTTGAATTAAACCATTTCCGTAATTCCTACCAAAGACTTTTTCAAAATCTTTTGCTACACTCTTGATTTTCTCTTTAGCTCTAACCATGGCATCGTGGATCTTCATTCTGAATTCGTAATAGAATCCCGAAGGCATGATAAGATTTCCAAACATTAGAGGCCTTTCCGGATCAATCCACATATGAGGCCATCCCTTTTCATCTGGCAAAGGTGGTAAAAATGAATCAACAAGATCTTGATCTTCAATTATTACAGGTTTAGACGTGTGGGATAATATAAATCCTCCATAAGCGACGAACTTAGGCAATAAAACATCGTAATCTTCACATATGTTATAGGACATTAATACTTCGTCGTAAATTTCTTGGTGAGTCGCACAAAACGCAGTCATCCATCCAGTGTCCCTGCAACTAATAACATCTGTAAAATCGGCCCATATATTCCATGGCGGTGCAGCTCCCCTTGATGCGATGGTGGTGACTATTGGTAATCTGGACCCACTCGCCCAATGAAGCATTTCAAACATGTAAAAAAGGCCTTGACCTGCCGTTGCTGTAAAAGTTCGAGTTCCAGCCATACTCGCGGTAATCATTGATGCCATTACAGAATGCTCAGACTCCACTTTTATATACTGAGTCCCTGGCATTAATCCATTATCGACAAACTCAGATAATTTTTCTACTACTGTTGTTTGAGGCGTAATTGGATAAGCGCTTATTACTTGAACTCTAGCAGATTTAGCGGCGTAAGCAGCAGAGATGTTTCCTTTTATTACTATTGTTTCTTTTTCTTGAACAAAATCATTTGTGGCTTCAACCATCTATTATATCACTCTCTCTAACCATTTCAATATTTTTCGTAGGACATTCTTTTGCGCATATTCCACATCCTTTACAATACAATAAATCAATTTCAAAATGCCCATCTTCTTTCTTTTCAATAACACCTTCGGGGCAGTACATCCAACAAAATCCGCATTTATTACAATTTTCTTGATCTATTACAGGTCTAAATGTTCTCCAATCTCCAGTCTCTCCCATGTTTCCTTCTATTGGTAGGGAAATAGGAATTGGAGATAGTTCTTTCCAATTTTTATATTCTTGAACTTTAGGACGTTCTTCTTTGGATTTATTAATCTTCTTCCATTTTTCAGATTCGGACATGTTTATACCTCCCTTACAGACTCGTAAGCATCGTTTGCCACAGTCATGTTTTTTTCTAACCTATTTTCTCCAAATTCTTTTTTTAGAACTTTTTCCATAATCTTAAGATCGTAATACCCTGTAATTTTACCAAAAGCCCCTAACATAGGAATATTTAGAATTGGTCCACTAGAATGCATGAATCCTCTATTAATGCAAATTCCAGTTGCATCTACTAAATAGATCTTTAGGTTTTTTGGAAATAAACTTAAATCGATCGGTTTAGCGCTATTGATTAAAAGTGTAACTCCTTCTTTAATCGTTTCTTTCACTCTTGGAATCTCTAACAAAGAAGTATCAAAAACCATGATGTAATCCGGATTGACTACACTATCGTAAGTTTTTATAGGTTTATTCCTTGAAATTTTAGTGAATGCTTGAATTGGAGCTCCTCTTCGTTCAGCACCGATAATTGGGATCGCAATAGCATCTTTAAAGCCTTTTTCAAAAGCTAATTGTGCTAATAATTGACTGGCAGTAATAGCAGTCTGGCCACCCCGACCATGGTAGGATATTTCTATAATTTTATTATCTATCAAAATTTTTTTTCACTTATTCGTTATACAAAATAAACATTAAATATATACTATTACGGTTATCTTGCGATTTTCACATATAATTATAGTTATACTATTAAAGATAAAATTATTTCCAATACATTAAAAATTTCTGGAAAAGATTTATAAGTAAGCTGTTTAATAAACAATAGGCTATTTTAGTAAATAATAAACAAGAAAAAAATTAACACCTATGTCAGAGAAGGCTAAAAAAACCAAAATTAATTTTTCCTTTAAATGCCCAATTTGTAGCGAAGGAAAAATTGAAATCAGTAAGGTGATATATGATGTACCAGACGGAGATAAAATATTAATTATTAAATTTGAATGTAACATATGTAATTATTCCAATAATGATATAATCCCCTTAACAACTAATTTTACTCCAGGTATTATGAAATTAAAGGTTACGAATGAAGACGACCTAAAATCTAAAATATATCGTTCCCCAGTAGGGTCATTAGAAATTCCAGAATTGGAATTAGTTGTTAACCCAGGTCCTAGAGCTGATTTTTATTTAACAAATGTTGAGGGTATTTTGTTTCGATTTGAAAACGCAGTTTCAATATATCGTAAAAACCTCGAAGAAGATGACGCTCAAATAGAAGAAATTGATAAAATTTTACAAGACTTGGGAAAGGCAATAAACGGAGAATTTAAGTTCACTTTAATTATAACTGATACTGGAGGGGGAAGTTATATTATTCCTAACGATAAATCAAAATATTCATTCGAAAAATTTGAGCCTAAAGAATTAAATTAAAAATAATAAAGGAAATCATCATTATTTTTTAATAAGTATTAATGAAAAAAATAAAATTATTAAAAATGTGAAATCAAATGGTAATTAAAAAAGTTGGAATTTTAACGGGCGGCGGAGCCATGTTCAAGACTTTTCTTGACTGCCGTACACTGCCCCGGGTTAAATAGTGTAATTTATGGGATAATGTTAAAAGCCTACGATGCCGGTATAGAATGTGTTGGGATTCTTAAAGGTTGGAAAGGATTTGTGGAGAACTTAACTATCCCTCTAAATATCGCCGAACATGATGATTTACACACAGTTGGAGGTACAATATTATATACCAGTAGAACCAATCCTTTTAAAGGAGTTGATTCGAAAGAAGAAAAAGCAAAAGAATTAGCAAAGAAATTTGATGAATTAGGTATTGATGCACTTATCGCTATCGGTGGAGATTTAAAACGGTTTACATTTTAAACCTAAAACGATACTTTAAGTGTTGCGGATGCTATGTGCAAATACTCAAAAGCGAATGTAATTGGCTGTCCAAAAACGATAGACAATGACTTGTTTGGGACCCATTACACGTTCGGATTTTGGAGTTCGACGCAATTAGCTTCTAATGCAATGGACAATCTCACCACAACAGCTCGTTCGCATCAGCGGGTTTTTATAGTTGAAATAATGGGGAGAGATGCAGGATTTCTTACAATGTATAGTGGAATTTCTGCTGGTGCCGATATAATATTAATTCCTGAAACACCGTTTAGTTTAGAAAAGGATGTTATTGACGTGCTTAAAAAAAGAGTCAATGCAGGGTACAAATATCACATAATTGCCACCTCAGAAGGAGCTTATCCAAATTCAGAGTCGTTGAACAAGGATTTTAAAACGATATCAAAAGAAACGATAGATAAATTACCTAAGGATACATACGGAAACCCGTTGCTTGTAAAATTGAATATATCCAAAATAATTGTTGAAGAACTCAACTTAAGAGAAGATTTGAAAAAGGAATTTCAGAATAATGGTGTGGATTTTGAGTGTAGAAGCGTAGTCCTGGGCCACACAATGCGAGCAGGAACTCCTAATTGTTTTGATCGTATATTAGGATTAAGGTTTGGTTTAGCTGCAATGAAATTGGTTTTAAACAAAGACTTTGGTTATATGGTTTCGCTCCAAGGAACTAAAATAGAGAAGGTTCCCTTAGCTGAAGGTGTTAAAAAGAAGTATATAACATTTGATAATGATAAAATGGAATTACGAGACCTATTAGTGAAAATTAGATATTTATCGAAACAAAATTAATTTCAGTGTTTTTTTTTATTTGTTGTATTTAAAAAAAGAAATTTAAATTAACCGTAGTGTTTTTCTTCCTCGTGTTCAGCGTCAATTGCGTCTTGCTCTACATCGCGACCAAGCCATTTTTCGCTTAAAATTTCCTTGTAATACTCGTGTTGGATAATTAAATTCATTATTTCTGTTGTGCCGGTCCAAATCTCTCCTAAACGGGCGTCCCTCATTAATCTT
Organism: Promethearchaeota archaeon; assembly: GCA_019057795.1. GTDB lineage: Archaea > Asgardarchaeota > Lokiarchaeia > Sigyniarchaeales > SOKP01 > SOKP01. Next base: position 28,854 of record JAHLWS010000070.1, read on the forward strand.
TCTATAGGATAGACGGTTGTGTATCCAATTCCACCCATGATTTGCATCGATTTATTGATTACTTTCCAACACATTTTTGTTGAAAACTTTTTGGATTCAGAAACTAATCTTCTTTGGAGAGCGGGTGGCGCACCTGCATCTATTGTTTTCGCAGTGTTAAAGACAATTGCTCTTACTGCGTCTAAATATGTAATACAATCAGCGATCATGAAGTTAACAGCTTGAAAATTCTTAATTACTTGTCCAAACGCTTTTCGTTTAGTGCTATATTTGGTAGCAATGTGTAGACAAGCACGTGCTAATCCAATAAAGCCAGAAGCTGTAGACAACCTCTCTGGAACCATCATTTGATAGAATATTTTACCTCCCTTTCCCTCTCCCAGAATTAAATTTTCTTTTGGGATTTCTGCATCTTTAAAAATTATTCTACCCGCTCCGCCGCCTCTAGTACCTAACAAACCATATATATATGCTGCCTCTACTGCATCACTTTTATCAACAATAAATAAGCTTAAAGAATCACGAGGGGGGGCTTTAGGATTCGTTTTAGCGTAAACCAAAAAGAAATCAGCACCTTCAGCGCCAACAACGAATCGTTTTTCTCCATTTAATATATAGTAATCTCCTTCTTTTACAGCAGTAGATGTGGCTCCAAAAAAATCCGAACCTCCTCTTGGTTCAGTTAACGCTTCAGCAGTGAATTTCTTACCCTCACACATAGGCTTTAAATAATTTAACTTTTGGTCTTCTGTGCCAAATTTATTAAGCGCTTCCCCACATATACTCGGTAATGAAAATAAACAAGCTAGAGAACTTCCTAGTACGCCAACTTCTTCTTGGGCAATAATTTCGCTTTCCCAATTTAATCCACGACCCCCATATTTCTTTGGAAACCTTATTCCAATCAAATTTTGTTTAGCTAATGCCTCCATCCACTCACTTGGATATTGAATCTCGTCTTTATCCATTTGTTTTAATAATGAAGGTGGTACAGCATTTTTAACGAACTCTCGAACTTCTTCTCTAAATTTTTTATTTTCTTCGTTTAATAAATAATCATACATTTTCGATTCTCCTTAGATGATTTATACTACAATTAAGTAATGATGGGTCTAATAAAAATAATAGATAAATTTAGCTTTATTAGTTTAGAATTATTTAAATTGATCATTAGATATTGGATATATTTTTGAATTCATAAATTAGTGATCTAATTATGCTTACAAAAATTAAAAATGGTTATAAAGAATATCCTAATGCGTTTAAAGTGTTGGTCCTCTCCACTTTCATTGACAGATTGGGATTTTTTTTATTATTTCCTTTTTTTGCATTGTATATAACCGCACATTTTAATGTAGGAATGACCCAGGTAGGATTTCTATTTGCGATATTTTCGGCAGGAAATATAATCGGTGGTATAATCGGAGGTGCGTTAGCCGATAAATATGGGCGTCGTGCTATGCTACTTGTTGGCTTGATTTCTAGCGGTGTAAACAGCATCTTCATGGGATTAGTTGATGATTTGAATATTTTTTACATCCTCGCTGCGTTTATGTGTTTAATGGGAAATTTTGGAGGTCCTGCGAGACAAGCAATGGTAGCAGATTTGCTTCCAAAAGAGAAATAAGCAGAGGGATTTGGGATTCTACGGGTGGCTGTTAATCTTTCAGCAGCGATCGGTCCTATCTTTGGTGGAATTATAGCGACTCAATCTTATCTGCTTTTATTTATTGCAGATGCTGTAAGTAGTTTAATTACAGGTATTATTGTATTTTTGTCATTCCAGAAACGAAACCTGAAAAAAAAGAAGGCGAAGCAGAAGAAACAGTTGTGAAAACCGTGATAGGATACAAAGAAGTTTTAAAAGATTGGAGATATATGTTGTTTCTCTCTGTATCTGCTATAACAGTGATTGTATACATGCAAATGAATGCCACCTTGTCGGTATTTTTGCGTGATGTCCATGGATTTCCTACATTGTATTTTGGTTTTTTGTTAAGTATGAACGCGGTGATGGTGATATTTCAATTATGGATAACCAGGAAGATGTCAAAATATTCTCCTATGAAAGTGATGGCTATAGGAACGCTGTTTTATATGGTTGGATTTGGTATGTACGGTTTTGTTTCAGAGTCATACCTATTTTTTATCGCTATGATAATTATTACTATAGGGGAGATGATTGAGATGCCTATTGGGCAAACTGCGGCAGCATCTTTTGCTCCTGAAGATAAACGAGGACGGTATATGGCAGTATTTGGCTTCCATTGGGCGATCCCTAATTTATTCGCTATTTTACTCGCGGGATTAGTAATGGAACATATTGGACCAAACTGGGTTTGGTATTTCGCATGTATTCTATCACTCTTTGCGGCGATAGGATTCTGGCTACTTCATGGAATTACAAAAGCTCGATTTTCTATAGAGAAGGAGTTACTCATTGAAGAAGTGTAAGAAATATGATTTTTAAAAAAATATTTATCTCTCACCGTTCTGGTTAAAATTGAATAATCAATTTTTTTTTAAACGTAAAAATAGGGCAAAACAAAAAGATTGGATATAAATTTTATACTTAATTAGTTTAATGAAATGCAGTGGAAAAGAATTTTATTACTAGTCGCAAATTTTAAAACGACTGGTTATGATTTTTACGATTCGGCTTTTCCTCCCTTGGCACTTGAATATATAGCTGCGTATGTAGAGGATTTGGTTAAAGTAAAAATATTAGATTCTAAAGCAGCTAATTTAAATTTTTTTCAAGTAAAAAAAAAAATTGAAAAATTTAAGCCTGATTTAGTTGGTCTATCAGTTCCAGTCACAAGCTCTATAGATATTGTTTTAGAATACGCAAAAATTGCTAAATTATATGGTGCAACAACAGTTATAGGCGGGTGGCATCCAACTTTAGCAGTTGAACAAACCTTATCTTCTCCATGGGTAGATATTTTAGTTAGAGGAGAGGGTGAATTTACTTTTCGTGAATTAATCAAAAAGGGTTCCCCAAAGTCTGTTAATGGTTTGTCATATAAAATAAATGGAAAAATGATACATAATCCAGATAGACAATTTTTAAAAAACTTGAATGAGTTAAAGCTTCCCTCTCGCCATCTTGTAGAAAAATATAAGTATAAAATATTTAATATGAATTGCGACGCGATAGAAACATCTCGCGGATGCCCACAAGCATGTAAATTCTGTAGTACTAATGTGGTTTATAAGCAAACTTGGAGAGCTAGATCGGTAGAAAATATAATAAAAGAATTGGAAATAGTATCAAAAAATAAAAGAGTCAAAGATGTTTTTTTTGTAGATGATAATATTCTTGTTAATATGAAACGGGTTGGGAGATTATGTATTGAAATTATAAAAGGTAAAAGAGAAGGAAGAATTAAAAAAAAAATGTATTTTTTCTTTCAAGGACGCTTAGATTCCATGGCAAAACGACCAGGAGTTGTTAAATTAATGGCTGAAGCGGGCTTTTGGCTTGTTTTAGTAGGTGTTGAAGCAACCGATAATAGCCGATTAAAGAGTATTAAAAAAGGATGTAATATAGAGCAAATTAAGAGAGGTATAGAGGTTTTACATCAAAACGGAATAGTAGTTATGGGAAATGTCATTCTTGGAATAAATCTAGATGATACATTGGATGATGTTCTAATTACAATTAATAGAACTAGAGATTTAACTTTAGATTTACCTAGTTTTACATTGTTAACACCATTTCCAGCTACTGGTTTTTATGAAGAAATGAAAGAGAAAGGTTTACTACTCACAGAAGATTATAGTAAATTCAATTGGTTAAATCCTGTAATAAAAACTCCAAATTTCAATTCGGAAGTTCTAAAAAAGTTATTATTTCTTGGATTTTATGCTAATGGTTTTTACGCTGGAAATTTAAGGAATAAAATTACTTTACTTCGTAGAACTATTAAATTAAGAGGATATTTTTATATTCTCCTTCCTACGAGAATATATCTAACAATTATTGCATATTTTAAATGGAAAAAAATTGTCCTCAATAACTTAAAAGGAATTAAAAAAAAAGAAATAAAACAGATAAAATTAGGAAACCTGAATCAAATGAAGAATTTAAAAAATGAAATTTTAAAGCTAATGGATTAAATAAATGGACGATGAAAAATTAAAAAATCAGAATTTTAATTGGGAGAAAATTCTATTAATTAAACCTAATTATAGAGCGACTGGTTGGGACTACTACAATATGGATTTTCCTCCAATCAATTTAACATATATAGCTAGTTATTTAACTGACTTAGATGTTGAAATTGAAATTCTTGATGCAAAAGTAAAGAATTTAAATTATAACCAAATAAAGAAAAGGATTAAAAAATATAATCCAGATTTAGTAGGAATTTCCGTTTTTGTTTCTGCTGCGTTAGAAGTCTCAAATTCTATAGCGAAAATTGTAAAAGAAGTCAATTCAAAATGCACTGTGGTATATGGGGGACGACACCCTACCTTTGAGCCCGATTCAACAATTAAATCTAATGAAGTCGATATTATAGTTAGAGGAGAAGGAGAGTTAACATTTCGAGAATTAATTATTAAAGGTACTCCTAAAGACATAAAAGGTATTTCGTATAAATCTAATGGAAAAATAATTCATAATCCAGATAGGCCATTAATTAAAAATTTTAAAGATATTAGATTTCCCGTAAGAAAATTTACAAAGAATAATAAATATAAGATGTTTACGGTGAGATTAGAAACAGTAGAAACTTCAAGAGGATGCCCATATACTTGTAAATTTTGTACAACACATATTTTCAATAATAATTTATGGAGACCACGACCAGTTGAAAAAATAATAGCAGAATTAAAAATCATTTCTCAGAACAAGAAAATCACAGATATTTTTTTTGTAGACGATAATTTAACTGCTAATACTAAAAGAATTGAAAATTTATGCGAAAGAATAATTGAATGCAAAAAAAAGAAAGAAATTAATGATTTTAAATTTTTTGCGCAGATTAGAGTAGATTCTCTAGTTAAAGCGCCACAAATGGTAAATAAAATGTCCAAAGCAGGGTTTTGGGCTATTTTTATAGGAATTGAGAGCGTTAACGAGGACACTCTTAAAGAAATGAGAAAAGGATTCCAATTTAATAAGGTAATTGAAGCGTTAAGAATTTTGCATGATAATAATATAATAGCTATTGGAAATTTGATAATAGGGGTTGATTTAAATGAAACAGAAGAAGAAGTTATTAAAGAAATTAAATTTATGAAAACTATTGATGTAGATATAGTTAGTTTTGTATTGTTAACTCCGTTTCCCGGAAGTGATACTATGAAAGAATTAGATGAGCAAGGTCTTGTTGTCTCTAAAGATTGGTCTAAATATACTGTCTTTGAACCTGTTATAAAAACTCATCAATTAAGCCCAAAGCAATTATATGATCTTTTATACTTTTCTTTCAGAGAGCTTAAGTATATTAATGATTGGAAAGGTTTAAGTTATCGCGTTCTTAAAACTCGAGGATTACTATTTTTACTTAACCCAAGACGTTTATTATCCTTAATAAATTCCTTTTTAAAAGTGAGAACTTTATTCAAAGATTTTAAAAAAAGTTAGGAAATTTATTTTACCATATCTTATAAATACATTATAATTCTTTTAATCGACCATGCCCATTCAAATAATAAAAGGGAGTATAGAAAGATGGAAGACGTAGAAAAAGAGGATAAGAAAGAAATTCCAAAATTTACTTGGGTTGTCCTAATTATTCTGGGATGCATTGACCTATTTTGGGGTATAATGCACACCATATTTATTGATGAAGCTATTGCTCTTTTTGCCCACTTTGATTTAAGCGGTCCAATGGCAGGAGACCTAATGTTACAAATGACTGCGTTTGGAATTTCTAATTTAATCACCGGTGCAATGTTTATAATGATTGCATTAAAAGCAAGACAACTGGCAGAAATAGTGTTAATATGCATTCCTGTTGCATATTTAATCGGAATAATTGCAATTAAGATAAAAAATATTGTTCCGCAGTCCGATCTTCTTGGGCAATATGGAATGATGGTCTATCTTGTTGTCTGTATTATTACATTTATCGCAACGAGAGTGAAAATATGGCATGAAAATAAAAAGAAATGATATTTTTTTTTGAGTTTTTTAATTATTGTTCAATTTCGAATATAACCTTAAGATATTCGTATTTAGAATTAAGTAATTTTAGTATATTTTTCGCAATTTTTCTTAGGTTTTGTGCGTGCAATGGTTTCTCTTCTGCTTGTTCATCGTAGAAATCATGAATCATCCTTCTTGTTTTATCTACTCCGTTAGCATCCCAAAATTTTTCCCAATGAGTTGAGATTCTACAGAGTGATTTTATCTTCTCGTCGGGATATTTAGGTTTATCTAAAATAATATCTTTGTATTTTTTAATAGCTTCGCCAACTTTTTCAAGGTGGTCCGCAATAGCAAAAGAATAACGATAAATGCTTATTAGATTTGATGTAGTTCTAGTATTTCGTGTATTGGCTGCCTGTTCAAAAGAATTCCATGCATCTAACCATTCATTTTTGTGAATACCATCAATGTCATTGTTCACCATTGCTACATTTATAATATCGCTCAAATCTACATCATGACCTCTTTTAATTTTTTTATCAAATATTTCCTTAAGACTTGACCCTTCAAGATAGCTCCCCGCCCCAAAATCAAGTAATTGATTAAGATTGTTTGCAGCAAATAATGTTTCGCGTCTAAATTCTTTAGTGTTAGGATTATTCCATTCAATTGTTTTTTCCCATTCTCCTGTATTTTTATTTTTTATGAAGCTACAATCTCTCAATGTTGAATCCAACAAATTTATCTGAAACATCCAAAAATCAATGTCGTCTGTGAATCTTTTCCTTCTCCAATCTCTCGTAGTATACTTACCTAAATAGAGTTTCAATGTACCCCTAACTAAAGAAAATTTACCATGTTTTAACGCGTCGCGGGCTAATTCACAATAATGGTGATTAGGATCATTTGAACATTCTTCTAGTTTCTTAAGAATTTTACGAGCTTCTTCAGCTATAATATCACATGGGATACTTCCATCGGAAGGATAAGCTCTTGACCCTCCTTCAATAAAATTTTCAAAAAGTTCAAAATTGTTTTCTGGAATCGAATACCAAGGATTATTAAAAGCAGCTTTACTAAAAATGTAATGAGTAAAACCGCTATCGTCTTTCCATGTTTTATCTAGTAGGGGTGAAACATCTCTGAGGTTATCTCCTTTTTTTACTGCGTCGGCTTTTATATCCCAAATTCCGTTCATTGAAGAATCCTGCTTAATATTTAATAAAAATAAGAAATTTTTGAAATTATTATTAAATTAAACTTTGCTATTATTAAAAAGGTAAAAATTATTTTTAAAAATTCTTTTATAATATAATATAAATAATATAACCATTTTTGCAAGAATATGAATAATTTCTTTTCAGTTTTTACATATACTCCTTGGGATAATCTTAATACAAAGTTGTTAGCTGAAGTCAAGTTATTATCACTTAAAAGTATAACCAAAAAGTTTCCCGTAATTGAACCAGAATTTTTTGATGACTTACTTTCAAACTTATATAATTTCAAGCATTATTCATGGGTTCAATGTATTAAAAGAATTATCGGTCCTAATAATGAAGATTACGATATAGCCCCCTGGAATTTCATATGGGCAATGGATAATGAAGGAAGAATTTTTCAATTCTTAATTCAAAAAGAGAAAAAAGAATTTAAAGACTCACAAGCAACATTAGTAGCTTTAGCCCCTCCAGAATTAGGTAAATTATTTAATCAATATAAAGAAGGAGCCATATTACGAACTTTATCTTTACTAAATAATCCGAAAAAGATGAAATTTTTAATAGTTTTAGCACCTAAAGGTAAATCAATCGCTGAGGAACAACAATTAATTCAAGTTGATAAAAAGGCTTTAGAAAAATTAAAACTTATTAATAAACTAAGGCAATTGCCTAACATACAGGGCCAATGGTTCCCTACATCTGAAGTAAAATGTCCAATTTGTAAGGGACCATTAACAGAGATAAGTGATTATAAAGTTGGATTCGTGTGTCCACGATGTGGATTTAAAAAAGTGAAGTAAAACTAATTTTTTATTAAAACCTTTAATAATGATTTTTATTACATGATGTGATCTATAACTTATTATTGAACCGAAATATAAAAGGAGAATTTTCCAACTATGTTTGTTGCAGCTTTAGACTTAGGAACTACGGGATGTAGGACATTTATTTTTGATATAACCGGATCTATTTTATCAAGTGATTATCAAGAGTGGGAGAGTTTTTATCCAGTACCTTCATATGTGGAGCAAGATGCAAATTTATGGTGGGAGTCAATTAAAAAAACCATCGAAGTAGCCATAAAAAAGAGTGGAATCGACAAATCAGAAATTGTTAGTCTTTCCGTAACAAATCAACGAGAAACAATCGTACCTGTTGATAAGGAAGGAACCCTATTACATAACGCATTAGTTTGGCAAGATAGACGGACAACTGAACAAGTAGACTTTATAAAAAATAAAATAGGAATAGAAAAAATTTATAGTACTACGGGTTTAACAATAGATCCGTATTTTTCAGCTACAAAGATTCTTTGGTTCAAAGATAAGAAGCCGAACATCTACCAGAAGACTCATAAATTTTTATTGGTATCTGATTACATAATTTATAAACTAACAGGACAATATGTTAGTGATTTTAGTAATTTAAGTAGAACGATGTTATTTGATATAAATAAACTCAAATATTCAGAAGATATTGCCTCTGAGTTAGAAATAGATTTGGATAAAATGCCAGATGCTATTGAAAGCGGAGTTGATATAGGGGAGATCGTTACAGAAGAGACTTTATTCGATAAAAAAACCTTGGTTATTACGGGTGCCGGGGATCAACAAGCAGCAGCCCTCGGAGTGGGTGTCGTCTCTCCGGGGAGAATAAAATTAACGACCGGAACTGGAAGTTTTATTTTAGCTTATTTGGAAAAACCCAATTTCGATCCCCAAAAGCGAGTATTATGTAGTTGTCACGCAATCCCGGGAGCTTGGATCCAAGAAGCAAGTATTTTTACAAGTGGGGCTTTTCTAAGGTGGTTTAGGGATCAACTCGGAAAAGAAGAAAGCATATTAGCTGAAGAACAAAATCAAGATCCTTACGTAATTCTAACGGAAGAAGCTGAAAAGTCTCCTATTGGTGCTAATGGGCTATTAGCAATCCCCCACTTAGTTGGTGCTGGAGCACCACATTGGAATCCATATGCGAGAGGTATAATTTATGGTTTATCTTTAGGTCATAAAAGAAGAGATATCGTTAGAGCGATTCTTGAAGGAGTAGCATTTGAAGTCAAAAAGAATATTGAAGTTTTTAGAAAGCTAGGGATTGAAACAAAAGAATTAAGACTAACTGGAGGGGGTTCTCGCTCAGATTTTTGGAATCAAATTTTTTCCGATGTATTAGGTGTAACATGCGTCAGAAATGTTATTGAAGAGGCTACATCGTTGGGAGCAGCAATATTAGCGGCTACGGGAGCGGGATTGTTTTCAGATATCGCCAAAGCTGCCGAAAATGTGTGTAAAGTAGATAATAGATGGAATCCTGATTTAAACCGACAGGAGTTTTATCAAGATATTTACAAATTATCGAATGATTTATACAAGATTTTGAATGAGAAAAATTTTTACAGAACTTACTTTAATATGCTTCAATATAAAAAATCTGATTAAAGCTTTTACTTCTTTATATTTTCCCTAAAAGTATGCTATAATAATCAATTTTAAATATTTAGAATGCTATAAATCTTTTAAATAAAATAATTTAGTGAAAAAAATGGAAGAATATCAACCTAGTCCAATGATTGAACCTAGACCAAAAGTTGAATATAATAAAGCTCAAAGAATTACTGCTACAGTATTTTATGTTTTAATCGTTGCATCATGTTTAGTAATTATTGGAGGTGCAGTTTATTCGCTTGGAGATTTTGTCACTCCTACTGGTAAAATGGAAGCATTTTTAGCATTAAATCTCGGTTACCAAATAGCTATTATAGGGGCATTCTTAGCAGGTTTATTTTTTCTTCTGATTTTCTTTTTTGGGTTGTTTAAAAAAGGACGGAAATGGATATTAAGAATCGCATTTAAGAGAAGGGAAGTCGAAGAACAATATAAGAATAGAATAAATGTAAAAATTGTTGCTGGTGGGTTATTATTAAGTATAATTGCAATTATTATTGGAATAGTATATGCTGTTATTGAAGAAATTTTATTGGGTTCTCCTAGTGGTTCACCACTTTCAGGTCTATTGAGTTCCTTTTCAATTGGGAATTGGGTGTTATTTATAGGAATTTCACTATTATCTATTTCGTTTACTGGACTTTTTCTGATTTACTTTTGGAAAAATGGGTATATCATGATACTTAAAATTATGGGGACATTAGAAAAAGAAGAAAATGAATAAACTTCATGAAATTGAAAAATTTTTTCTTTATTTTTACAGTTATTTAAATCAGTAAATTCACCCTCTTATCTTATTTTTATTAATTAGGCGTCATATCTAAAATCAATGCTCTTTAAGGTTGGTATTGTTTTTAATTTTCTTCAATTGCCTGATGTTTCTAAATATCCATTCGTAATTAACAAACGAAATGACCATATAATTGTTAAAAAGGGATTGTTTGTATCCACTAAAACAATTGAGGGTTATTTAATCGGCATAATTGAGAAAATTGTTTTAGTAAACGAATATTTCTCGGATGCCTTAACAATAAAATCTTATAACAGCGAAAACAATCCCAATATTCTCAAAGGGCTATTTCCTAGTGATGATTTTGAATATGCTATTGCTATCGTTAGGAATTTAGGGATAATAGAGTTTAAAGAGGATAGCGAAGAAGAAATTAGATTAATATCAAGGATGACATATCCTGCGAGTCCCGGTAAAGAAGTTTATTTGGTAGAAGAAGACATTCTCAATAATTTTATAGGTTTAGATAAAGAGCATGGTTTAAATTTAGGAAAATTAAAGGTATCAAATGTCGATGCTTATATAAACATGAATCGATTATTGAATAAACACCTTGCTATTCTTTCGATATCGGGAGGTGGTAAAAGTTATCTTACTTCTATTATTATTGAAGAATTATTAACAAGAAATAAAACTTTTGGAACACCCGCAATTATAATGATTGATGTCCATGGAGAATACAAGTATCTAAGTGCAACCTCTACGATAAAAAATAAAGTTAAGGTTATAGACACTTCATATTTTCAAATTTCTGTACCTAGATTGAGTGCTTATTCTTTTAAAAAATACCAAGAGCAAATATCTAATGTCCAAATAAGAGAATTATCTAAGTACATTAAAAAGTTAAGAAAAAATAAAGATATAAAGAATAATTATAATCTAAATAACATTATAGATGTAATTGAAAAAGAAACTGACGGTAATAAAAGTACAAAGCAAGCATTAGTGGGGTGGCTTTCTGAATTAGAACATTTAACCCTTTTTGGTTCGCAAGAAAATCCAATTTTAAAAAAAGTCATAAATCAAGGAGAAATTACTATTTTTAATCTTCAAAACGAAATTTCGATTCGCAAAAAACAAATTATAGTTGATTATATTTGTAGTCGTTTGTTTTATCTAAGAAGAATGAATGAAATTCCCCCTTTTTTATTAATTATTGAAGAGGCTCACCAATTTTCTCCTGAAGCTGCTCATTCTAAGGCACTATCTAAATCTATAATTGAAACTATCGCCAGAGAGGGAAGGAAATTCATGGCGTGTTTATGTTTAATAAGCCAAAGACCCAAAAAGTTAAGCACAACGGCTCTATCCCAAATTAACTCAAAGTTAATTCTAAATATTAAGAACCCATACGATTTAAAGCATTTAATGGATAGTTCAGAATCTATCACTAAAGAATACGCTGACATGATTTCAAGTTTAGGAGTAGGTGAAATGTTATTGATGGGTAATGCTGTAAATTATCCAATATTTTTAAAAATAAGGGAGAGAAAATTTATATCTCAAACTGAAAATATATCTTTAACTCAAGTGTGTTTAAATTGGAAAAAATTCCAATCAATTTAAGCCTTGCAGAATTTCTTCTCTAATTCTTTGAGATTTTTTGTTAAGCACAATCATCTTTTTGGTTTTTGAGACTCGGAAGACATTAATAATAGTTCGGCTTTCTAATTTCATCAATAATTCTTCTAACATCAATGGGTTAATGTAAGGGAATTCCTTTTTAAGTAGTTCTTCCAATCGTTTATTTAATACTTCTCCTTTATTTTTAATCAGAATATCGATTAAAGAATTTACTACAGGCTTTTGATTCCAACGTTGTGTTTCGATTATTGATCACCTTTTAATTAATTTCAAATAAAAAAAAGTATATTGCAATTAAAATGATTTTTCCCAAATTAACTTTATGCAACCATTCGATCTTCTTTAGATTGTTCAATGATTCTACTTTTAAATTTTTCTCCAAACTTTTCATACCATTTAATTACTTCGGGTAATATACTAGGATTTATTAATTCCGTTGCCTGCTTAAAATGCTCTTTCGTAATTTTTCTTGCTCTTATATTTTCTCTAAGAGCAATCATACCCGCCTCGCGACATAATGTCTCAATATCCGCACCAGAGAAACCATTTAATAGCTTATTTAAGACATCTAAGTCTATATTACTCGCAAGTGGCATATCTTTAGTAAATATTTTTAATATTTCAAGTCTACCTATTTCATCAGGCGGGGGTACAAGTAGCATCCTATCAATTCTTCCAGGGCGGATTAAGGCTGGGTCTAAAATATCAGGGCGGTTGGTAGCTGCAATCACCACGATGTCTTTCTTAACTTCTAAACCATCTAATTCAGTTAAAAATTGTGATAGAACTTTTTCGGATACTCCCGAATCTGTAGTATGCCTACCTCTACTTGGAGCTATTGAATCAAATTCATCAAAAAAGATAATACATGGTGCCGCCATTTTTGCTTTTCGAAAAATTTCGCGAATTGCTTTTTCGCTTTCTCCTACGTATTTAGATAGCAATTCAGGTCCTTTAATAGAGATAAAATTAGCTTTACTTTCGTGTGCAACTGCTCTTGCCAAAAGCGTTTTTCCACACCCAGGTGCCCCATATAATAAGATTCCTCTAGGAGGATTTATTCCCATACGCTCAAAAATTTTAGGATGCGATAAAGGCCAATCTACAGCCTCTATTAGGCTCTGTTTTAATTCCTCTAATCCACCTATCTGATCCCAAGAGACATTTGGTATTTCAACGAATACTTCTCTTATTCCAGATGGCATTACTTCCTTTAAAGCCTCCTCAAAATCAGCTTTAGTTACCTCTATTTGTTCAAGTAATTCAGGATCTATCGTATCAGAATCTAAATCAATCTTTGGTAAATACCTTCTAAGAGCTGCCATCGCAGCTTCTCTACACACTGCCATAATATCCGCACCAACGAATCCATGAGTAATGTTAGCATAATCTTTTAAAGATATTTTTTTATCGAGAGGCATATTTCTTGTGTGAATTTGAAAAACTTCTCTTCTTCCTTTTTCATTTGGAACTTTTATCTCAATTTCGCGATCAAATCGGCCTGGACGCCTTAACGCGGGATCTAAACTATTAGGTCTATTTGTTGCACCAATAACGATAACTTTTCCTCTACTATGTAGCCCATCCATCAAGGCTAATAATTGAGCAACAACCCTTCGCTCTACTTCACCAGTTACAGTTTCTCTTTTTGGGGCAATTGCATCTATCTCATCAATAAATATTATTGATGGGCTCTTTTCTTCAGCTTCAATAAATATTTTCCGTAATTTTTTCTCTGATTCGCCATAAAATTTGCTCATAATTTCTGGACCGTTTATTGAAATAAAATAAGCTTCGCTTTCATTAGCTACAGCTCTCGCTAACAAAGTTTTTCCGCAACCAGGAGGACCCCTTAGTAAAATTCCTTTTGGGGGATCAATACCTAGACGTTTAAATAAAGAGGGGTGTCTTAGTGGGAGTTCAACCATTTCTCTAACCCTTTGTATCTCGCGATCTAATCCACCAACAACTTCATAAGTAACATAATCAGCTCCCCTTTCTTCGTCTTCAGTAATATGTTCGCTAATATGTAGAGCTGTTTCGGGTTTGATCATACAAACTCCACTTGGTCTTATGCTTATAACTTTAAACGTAATCTCTCGACTTATTCCTATTGAGATAAATATAAAATCATCGATCGTAACAGGATAATTATTTAATTTTCGTTTAACGAAAGTTTCAAATCTAGGATTGGACTTTATTTTTACACTTATTGGCGCTAAAACAATATTTTGAGCGGGGTGAGCGTTGACCTTCCGAATTTGGATTGTTTCATCTATACTTGCTCCCGTATTTTTTTTTAATCTAGAATCGATGCGAATAATGCCTAATCCACTATCTTGGGGATAACTTGGCCAAGCGATTCCCGCACTTTCTTTCTTTCCAGAAAGAGCGATGACATCGCCAGTTTGAATATTTAACTTTTCCATAGTTTCTTGATCAATTCTAGCAATATTACGCCCAATATCTCTTTTTTTAGCTTCTTGCACCCGCAGTGCAACTATTTGTGAATCTTTACTATTTGGTCCCTTTTTTTCGTTCTCTTTAGTTGACATTTTAGATCGAATAAACAAAGTATAATTTTTAATATATATGAAGTAATAATTTTGTAAAAATTTTTCCTTTTTTGCTAACTTTTAGTTTTAATTTTATTTGAAGAAGCTGTCCAAAGACACCTGTCTTTTAGAAGAGTCTTGCTTTTTCAACCGTTCAATTGCGTTTTCAACCCTGATTTTTGAAAAATTGTGTTGCTCTATCAGTAATTCTTCAACTTTCTCGTAATTAATTTTTTCCCAGATTATCTTTGGATATTTTTTTTTTACATCTGGATATAAAAATATATCTTTTATTTGGTCAATTAATTCTTTTTCTAGTTGAATTTCTATGTTACCAACTTTTACATTATTTTTTAAAATATTTTCTAACGAACCATATTTCTTGATTAGGTTATAAGCCTTATGTTGACCGATTCCCTTAATTCCAGGGAAAAAATCAGTTCCTATTAAAATCCCCATCTCTATCAACTGTTCTCGAGTAATATTTAAATTTTCAAGAAATTTAGATAATGAAATGTATTCTATATCTAAAGTGACTGTAGTATCTCTAACCTTTTTACTTCTGCTTATTGCGAAATTTCTAATTAACCTTTTTCCTCCAAATAATAATGTGTCATAATCCTGGGATGCACACGCCCAAGCATCACCAGCTTCAACTAGAAGGGCAGATTGAGCTTCGCCTTCAGAGCTCGCCTCTACAATTGGAATCCCCAGATATCTTAATAATTTTTTACTATCTTCAATCATGTTCGTATCTAATTTAGATGTCATCTGAGCGAATTTTTTTGCTTCTCTAAAATCTTCCTTCTCCTGAGCTTTTATCATTTTTTCCTTAGCATCTTCTTTAATTCTCCTTCGTTCTTTTATTGTTTCTAATTTTAATTCAGAAGGAGTCCCATCAAACACATAAATTGGTTTGATATTATGCTCTAAAAAATTTATTGTTCGATAAAATAATCCAGATAGATGAGAAGTCACATTACCATTATAATCTTTTAAAGGAGTGCCATCTCTTTGCCTAATAATTGCTAAAAATTGATAAATCGTGTTAAATGCATCAATGGCAATGCGTTTATTTAATAGGTTATCAAATGTAATAGTCCTTTTTACTTCTTTCACTAATTCATTTATTTTAGTACCCATGGTTTATCTTTTTTATTTTTTCCAATATTTGTTTACATTTTTTCCTATATATTTTGCACTATATTTTTTCCTTTTTTAGTGGTCGTCTTTTTAATTTAGATCCACCACACATTTCACAAATTTTATTAAAATCTTTAGGTTTGAAAATTGTTTTACAATAGGGGCAATATATCTCAAAAAATATCTTTTCTTTTATACCCTCCTTAAACATAGGCATAAATTTTATCTTTAATTCACTACATAAATTTTCCATGGAATAATCATTTGTATAGAGAATAATCTCTTGGTTATATGTGTCCATCAATTCTAAAGCTAATGCTATTAAATTCACATCAGCATTAGATAACGCATTTATATCTCCCGTTAGTTTAGATTTTGCGTTTACTATGTTAATGTAATTTTCATTAGCTTTTTTTATAATTAATTTTCCTAGTTCAACTGCCACTTCTATCCTATGAATAATATTTCTATTCTTATCTTTATATCTTTTAACTTGAATCTCATCGATAATTTCTGGAGTGGTGAAAATTGTCTCCTTAAAAAAATTGAAATCGATACCTTTTAAAAAAATGTTAGTATCAAAAACTAGAATTGAACTCTTCTTCAGGACTGTCATCTCTCGGAACCTTTATAGTTCCAATAATTTTTTTCCTTAACCGTCTAATATAATTATCGCTTATGCTTCTGGAAAGACGGATAAATTTAGTATGGGAATTTGCTTTACGGACTTTGATAACTGTATTTGGTTGGATATTTTTAAAAGTTCTCTGGCCGTCAATTATAATTTTTGCACTTAGTCTTGGTCTTAGAAGTTGAATTTCAACTTCGCTATCAATAGGAAGCACTAGTGGTTTCAATCCTGATCTTGCAAAACTATTTAATGGGGTTATTTGCATAATATCCATCGTAGGTTTTACGATAGCTCCTCCCGCACTTAGATTATACCCCGTAGAGCCTACTGAAGTTGAAATAATAATACCATCTAAATAACTTCGATTTAGAAAACAACCATCTATTTTAACTGATGTTAATAATACTTTAGAGCTTTTTGATGAAATTATTAGAACTTCGTTCAATGCATTATTTAATTTAATTTCTTCAGAAGCTTTAATTACATATGGGGTTAATTTAGAGCATTTTTCAATTATATATTCGCCTTTTAATACACGATCTATGTCATTAAAAACGTTTCTTTCATTAGTTTCGTCTAGAAAGCCGATAGACCCAATATTTACGCCCAAAATGGGTGGAGCGTTGCGTTGTGATAGGCCACTTGCCACTCTCAGAATAGTTCCGTCTCCACCAACGGATATGAGAAATTTAGTATTCTCTGCTGTCATCTCTTTAAGATCCATATCATTGTGAGGTAAGATTTTAGGTGCGATTCTGGTTTCCAATTGAACAATTTCGCCTTTTTTCACTAAATAATCAAAAAGTCTCTTAGTTAAATTTATCGCTCTCTCAGAATCCATTCTGCAAGCTAATGAAACTGCCTTTTTTTCCATCGAACTCAGACTTCTTTTATATTTTTCTTTACTTTTATTGATAGATTACAAAAATGAATAAATTTTAAGAAAATAATATTCTAATTCTGCTCAAAAAAGATTATAATAACATTCTAATTAATAATTACTCTATTTATTAACGTTTTTCCTGCAAGCTGCCAATATTCTACTTGTGCCATTGACATTTTTCCGGGATCGGCTTGTAAATCCTTTATCTTTGCTTTTAAATTTTCCTCGTCCGGCCAAGCAACATCCACTGATTCATAGGATTCAAGATCCATAATGTTAATTAATGTATCTTCAATAAAGTTAATCTGTGCAGCACCCTTGATTATCTCGGGAATAGAAACCATATGACCCGATGGTATAGTTAGAGATCTCTTGTTATTATCGAATACACCAACACATACGACCCTAACTTTGGCGTGTCCATGTTTTCCTGACTTACTTCTTTCAGTAGCTTTTATAACGCACGGTTCATCATCAACCATAATGTATTGACCAGTTTTAAGCTTTTGGACTTCTGTTCTTCTTATGCTCATAAATCATTTTCTCCTTTTTTTTTCAATATTAGGTTTATATGAAATATTTTTTATTTTCAAATTTCTTTTTTTATATAATATTATCATTATTTAAAAAAAAATATTAGTTTTTGTTAATATTATTTATTAAAACATAAAAGTAAAAATAGATTTGTTATGGCGTTTAAGAAACTAGGGAAAGATCTAGAGAACATAATGCGAAAATTACGAGGTTTACCAAAGATTGATAAGAATGTAATTAACGCAATCATTCAAGATTTGCAAAGAGCATTACTAAGTGCTGATGTTAAAGTTGAATTAGTTTTCCAGATGACTGAAAATATTAAAAAAGAGTCAATGAACACTGATCTTAAAAGAGCCAGAAGAAAAGATTTCATAATTAAACTTGTTCATGACGAATTGGTTAAAACTATCGGAGGGAAATCTGCTCCTATTAGAATAAAACCAGGGAAAAGTAACATAATTTTACTTGTCGGAATTCAGGGATCAGGTAAAACTACTACTGTTGGTAAGTTAGCACGCTTTTATAATAATAAAGGGTATAAAGTAGCTACTGTCACAACGGATACATGGCGTCCAGGGGCTTATGAGCAACTTGTTCAATTAACAGATCAAATAGGGGTGAAATGCTATGGAAATCCTAATGAAAAAAATGCAATTAAACTTGCCGTAAGAGAAACTAAAAAAGCGATAAATGATGGACACAAGATAATTATTGTTGATACTGCTGGGCGCCATAAGGAAGAGAAAGAATTAATGAAAGAGATGGAAAAAATTGAGAGCAATTTAAAGCCTAACGAAGTAATCCTCGTAATTGACGGAAGTATAGGTCAACAAGCTTATTCACAAGCAGAAGAATTCGCAAAATCCACAAAAATTGGTAGTATAATAGTAACTAAATTAGATGGAACCGCTAAAGGGGGTGGTGCTCTTTCTGCTTGTGCTGCGACTAATCAATCCATAAGATTTATTGGTGTTGGGGAAAAACTGGATGATTTTGAAGAATTCAATTCAAGTACTTTTGTAGGCACTTTATTAGGTATACCAGATATAGAAGGCTTAGTAAAAAAAGTTGAGGAAGCTGAAATTGAAGTGGATCCGGATATGGTTAAAAGAATGATGAAGGGTAAGTTTACTCTAGATGACCTTTATCTACAATTAAAAAGCATAAAAAAGGTAGGTAAGATGAAAAATATTTTAGCCATGATTGGAGGAGGTAATATTCCTGACGCATTAACTGATGACGCTGAGAAGAATTTAGAAAAATGGCGTGTGGTTTTAGATTCTATGACTTCGGAAGAAAAGTTCGACCCAAAAATTATCAAAAAAACCAGAAAAAGAAGGATTGCTCTCGGAAGCGGTACAGATTATGCTACAATAAATCGAATGCTCGATCAATATAACCAAATGAAAAAGTTCTTCAAAAAAGCCTTACAAATGCAAAAGAAAGGTAAAGGAATGCCAGGTATTCCAGGAATGGGAAAGCAAGGAGCACAATTTATGAATAAATTGGGAAAGGATTTTAAATTTTAAATATAATTAGAATTTGATAAATTTGGTTAATTTTCTAATACTAATTGAGAAATTCCCTAAATTTTCTAAAAGCGATATAGATGTAGGAAAAACTCCTATTTATGTGTATAATTTATGTTCTATAATACGGGAATCATTTTGTTTATCTTATTCAATCAGAAAAAATAATAACTTATATCTATATTTTGAATCACTTCAACTTCTAATAAAATATGAGGGTAAAAAATTGAGATTTCTAGGTTCTGATGAGAGATCTCAAGCATTACTTTTAAAAAGAGCATTAGCGAAAATAAATGGAGATGAAAAAGTAAAAACTCAAGAATGGGAAAAATCTACTCCGGGTATTTTTATTAAGAGATTACCAAATTCGGGTTCTATTTTAGAAAATATTAATAATATTCTTCATAACAAAATAGTATTTATTACCGAATTTGAAAATAAGAATCTTTATCCTGATGTCATCAATTTAGATGATTTAGACGATATAAGCGAATATTGTTGTATTTTTCCTTATTCTCAGAATTCACAGAGTTCATTGAGATTTTTACAAGTAATTAAAGAAAACTACAATTTAAAATACATTAATCTTTCAAACATTAAAGGGATTGAAAATAAAATCTTATATATTAATTTTCGAATTGACCAAAGTAAGAATTTTTAATAAGGAAATAGAAAAATGATTTTAAAAAATGCGCTCATATATATTGATGGTTCACTTCGGAAGGGAGCCCTATTAATTCATAATGGAACGATTAAATCAGTTGTAAATGAAAAATCGAAGGAAGATTTAAAGAAAATTCGAAGTCATAACGAAGATGGAATAGAGATAGATTGCGGAAAGAGAATGGTTTTACCGGGTATTATTGATATTCACTCTCATTTAAGAGATATGGGGCAGAGCGAAAAAGAAACTTTTTTAACAGGAACATTAGCAGCAGCTTTTTCTGGAATAACAACAGTATTTAATATGCCGAATACAATACCTCCTGCTATAAATGCTTATCAAGTTAAAAAATGGATGGAAAAAGCACAAAATAACATTTATGTGAATGTGGGGTTTATTGCTGGAGTTCCAAGAGAATTTAATTTCGATGAAGTTATTTCGATTATAGATTTAGGCGTTATTGGATTCAAAATTTATCCGATAGGTTCATTAAATGAGATCGATTGGTTAAATTACTTAAATGTTCAAAAGATTCTTAATATTTCATCTAAATTACAAATTCCTATATTTATACATCCAGATTGGCCTCTTTCTTTTGAAGAAAAAAATGAAATTTACGAGAATTACACGCTGGAACAATTTCCAACCTTAGAATTGCATAATAATCTTTACCCCGTTTCTATGGAAGCTAAATACGTGAATTTTGTTCTTGAAAATTATTATAAGATTATAGTAGATCTAGATTTAAGCCCGAAAGATTATCCTATCGTCCATTTCTGTCATATAAGTTGCAAGAATAGTTATTCTCTAATACAAAATGCTTTAAAGATGAATAATAACTTAAAAATATCCTTCGAAATAACACCACATCATTTATTTTTAACTAATAAAATAAAATTAAGCAATCCAAATTATGGTAAAGTCTTACCTCCTTTAAGAGATGAAGAACATTCCTTATATTTATTTAAGGAACTTAAAGAAGGGCATATAAGCCTTATAGGTACAGATCATGCACCGCACACATTGGAAGATAAAGGACAAGGATATCTTGATGCACCTTCAGGATTTCCCGGATTTGAAACATATCCGTTAACGCTATTAGACAAAGTTTGTAGATCTGAACTCTCTCTTGAAAGATTTGTTAAAATTACTTCAGAAAACCCGGCAAAGATCTTTAACTTAAAGAATAAAGGATTTATCAAAGAGGGATATGATGCCGATTTAATTATAGTTGATAAAATTCCAGAATACCCTATTAAATCAAAAAAATTCAAAACAAAAGCAAAATTTTCCCCCTACGAAGATTACAAAACCACTGTTAAGATTTGGAAAGTTTTTCTAAGAGGCAATGAGGTTAATACCGAAAAATCTGAACCAATGGGTAAAATCATTAGAATGAAAAATATAAATGTATGAAGAATATAATTATATAATAATAATTCTGTCTTGAAGTGGAAATTATGACTGATGAGAATTCTTTTACTTTAGAAGATGGTATATCATTAATAAGATTTGCTCGAGAAAATATTGAATTTTTTCTTAAAAACGATCGAAGGATACCCGTTCCAGATGACATTAAAAATAAATTTTCAGAGAAATATGGAGCATTTGTCACTTTAAATATAGTAAATGCGCCAAGCAACTCTTTACGAGGTTGTATAGGTTATATTGAACCAACTTATCCATTATATGATGTAATTCATAGAGTTTCAATTAGTTCAGCAATTGAGGATCCGCGTTTTCCATCTGTTTCACTCGAGGAAATGAACGATATTATTATAGAGCTTTCTATATTAACGCCTCCTAAATTAATCAAAGTAAATCATCCAAAAGAATATCTTGATAAAATTGTTATCGGGAGAGATGGACTTATAGCTGAAAAAGGTATGAGGAGAGGATTGCTTCTTCCTCAAGTACCAATTGATCATGGGAGAGAATGGGATGTAGAAACATTCTTAGGTCATACTTGCGTTAAAGCATGGCTCTCAAATGACGATTGGAAAGATAATAAAACAAAAATTTTTTCATTTCAAGCAATTCTTTTTGAAGAAAAAGAACCAAGGGGAGAAGTTGTTCGGAAATATCTTACTTCATCCTAATTTTGCCATAATCCGTTATTAAATTCGTTTTTATGTATTTTTTAGTAATTTCATTATAAAAAAAATTTATTAACTTTATTAATCTGAAACTCATAATTAAAAATATATCATTTGATGTTACTTTAAGAGAAAAATTGTAAAATTACAGGGACTACAATTAACTTTTAATACAGAGGGAATTGAGAAATTCAATATGATTATATACATTAAATCAGTATAAATTAAAAAATTTACAATTTCAAATTATTTTTCGAAATGAGGATATCAGTATGACTAAAATCCGTGGTGTTATTGTTCCATCACTCACATTTTTTAATAAAGATTTAGAGGTTAATACTGAGCTTCATTCTTTACTAACTCGTCATCTACTCGTAAACGGAGCGGATTCAATTTATTTATTTGGGACTAAAGGTGCTGGGTTTTATTTTTCAGATAAACTAAAAGAAAAAATTAAATTGATAAATTTAACATTAGAAGTCACTGGTAAAAAAACTCCGCTAATTGTAGGAATATTTGGAAATAACAAGGATCGAATAATCGACCAATTAGAGGAGTTAGGAAAAAAATTTGGTACCATTAATTTTATAATAGCCCCACCTTATTTAGAAAAAATTAAAGATGTAAATTCGTATTTAGATTACATTTTAGGAACTGTTAACATCGATAACCATATTTATATCCATAACAATCGTGAGAAATTTGCCGGAAATGAAATTAACCCTTCTATAGTTAAGGAATTGATTGGTTATGAAAATCTTTCTGGATTTATTGACTCTTGTGATAACATAAATTATTGTAAATCATATATAAAACTAATAAATGAAAATTTTTCTTTATTGTGTGAGAACGAGGAGACTTTTCAGAAATTCCTTCAACTAGTTCCTTTAAACCTAAGAAAATATGTTGGAATTGTTCCCTGTGTTAGCAACTTAGTTAATTTAAGTTCAAAGTTATATTTTTGTGCAATTGAGGAAAAGATTTTAGAGTTACACCAACTTCAAGAACAAATAAATGATATTAGAAATAAATTATATGATAATAAAGCTCAAGATGGAATAGAACAACGAGGCTTGAAGTATGCGTTTTTATATTTATACAAAAGTTTTTCACCAAATTTAATAGAAGATTTAAATATTTTAAGTCCAAATTTAAAAGGGACCCTCGATGAAATCACAAAAGAAAGAATAGAAGCATATGTGAACTATTTAAAAAACCAAAAGCATATTTATCAATTATTTTCCTTAGGGAAAGATAATATATATCAATTAGATGATATGATAAACATATTTTCTAATGTAGAAGTCCTCCTTTCTCAAGGCAACATAAAGAAGGTTATTGGTCCCTTCGATGCTGATATAAACACAATATACAGAGTAAATTTTGAAAAGAGTCAGTTAATCTTCAAATTCCGGACTTTAAAATCTTTTCAATATGAAGATATTGTAAAAGAAAAACTTCTATTTCCTTTCCTAGACGGGTCGCTAAATTCCAATTCCTTTGATCTTAGAGAAAAAATAAAAAAAATCGTTTCGATCAAGAAAGGAGACTACCAATTTAGTAACGATAAACCCCCTATTATACCAGTAGCAAATTTAGTTTATTTTGATGAAACTAAAGAAGTTATTCCATATATTTTTACTATCCAAGAATATGTCCACGGCAAGTCTTTAAAAGATTTGTTTAATCAATATAGTAAAGAGGATTTAAGCTTTTCTAAGTCCAAATTCTTAACTTTGTTTAATGATTTAGGAGAACTTTTAGGGAAATTACATACAATATCTTTTGATTCGTTTCAAGAGCACATTTATAATATAGGTAAAATATCAAAAATTAATTGGTTAGAACTTATTAATTCAGAATTTAAAATAGAGAGCCAAGAAGCAAGAAGAAAAAAACTTGGTTATGATAATGAAATAAAAACATTTTTAAAGGATAATATTTCTTTATTAGAAGAAGAAAACGAACCAGTTGTACTTCATAATGATTTTCAATGGACAAATCTAATAGTCAAAGATTCCCCTAACAAAATCCAGATAAATGGGATTATAGATTTTGATGATTGGCGAGTTGGTGCTAGGGCACAAGATTTTGTAAAAATGGAATTTTATACCTTAAAACCTATAAATAACATTGATATTAGAGAATCTTTTTATAATGGGTATAAGAAATATTGTAATGTTGGGCAAGATTTTTTCAAAAAACTTGATATTTATTCATTATTATGGTTTTTAAAGTTTTATAATTCATTATATGGTAATTTAGCCAATCTAAAAGGTTCTAATTCAATTAATGAAAGAGATAAATTATGGAATTCATATATTAAAGAAATAGAAAGAATTATTAATTCCTAAACTTGTTCATAGAGAACACATGCCATTAAAGTAAATTTCCAAGGTGCTTTATCACTACTGTAAACTAGTGATTTAACTTCCTCAGAAGATTCGATTCCTGAATAATCACTAAATACTTTCCAAGCAATTTTACCAATAGCGTCATGATCTTCTAGAATTGTTTTAAAATTTTGTTTAATTCCCGCCCAATATATTTTTCTTGAATCCATAATTTCCTTCAGTTTTGGCAACTCAACTAAACCTTCTAGTACGAGGTTTTCAGAAACAAATGAGAAAAATTCACTAAATTTTTTTGAGACGTCATCTGGAGCTCCTAAATTTCTATCGTATAAAAACACAAGACCAATTGATTTCATTTTTTTAAATTCACCAATTCATCGAGTTAATTATCTTTATTATAAGTTTAGATTATATTCCATAAAAGATTAAACATATTCGCATTATAATTATAAATTATGGAAGAATTAATAAATAGATATAATTAAAGTTATTCGAAAGAGAAGCTATTATAAAATTGCTCACCAAAAAGCATCTTGGAATTTTTTAATCGTTTCTTCTAAGCTATCTTCAATTTCTTTTTCAAAATTCATAAAAACGCTTACATCATTATCCCAGTTAAGCAAAATGTCCTCTGAGTATAGGTCGAAAAATTTGTTAGCAATAAATAACATTTCTTGCATAACTTTTTTTTCTTTTACTTTTTTCGCTGAATTTGCTATAAATAGTATACTATTTTTTTTTAACAGAGTATAACGTTTATCTTGTAATTC
Source organism: Promethearchaeota archaeon (assembly GCA_019057795.1). GTDB lineage: Archaea > Asgardarchaeota > Lokiarchaeia > Sigyniarchaeales > SOKP01 > SOKP01. Next base: position 54,160 of record JAHLWS010000070.1, read on the forward strand.
AAAATTAGATAACCCTTTATGAACAAGTTCTTCAGCAAATGAATTTAACGCGGCCATTAACCCACCAAAAAGTTGATCATCCATATTTTCGTCAAATCTACGATGATAAAGAACGATTCCCGATTCTATGAGAATCCAAATATCTTGTAGTACTTTAGACATTTTTTTTACTGCTCCAAAAAAGACTCTAACTTCTTTTTAATTAGTCTTTATACTATATTATAAGAAAAAAAAGGTTTAAATTTAATCTATTTTTCACTTTTTGGTCTAATGTATCCAAAGTAAGCACCTAAAATGGCAAAAATAACAAAAATCCAGGCTAAAAAGTAGAACAACGAAAATCCCGGTCCTCCTGCTAAAATAAGTACTCGATCAATTAAAAAACTTAATGGTACAAGGATAAAGAATATAGCCATTATTGCTAATGATAAAAAGGCTGTTTTAAAAACCTTATTATCTGTATCTTTATACGATTGAAAGGATTCAATGAAAAAGGGTATGTAAATTAATGCCATAAATACGAAAATAAATAGAAAAGCAAAAACATCGTATAGCGTATTTCCTCTCTGATATACAAATAAAGCAAATCCTGCGGTAAAAATCGCATAAAGTGTTACGATAATTCTCAAAACCTTATTGAATCCTTTTCCGAAAACTTTTACTTTGAAAACGTATGAGAGATAGATACCAATAGATAAGAAGACAAAACTTATTCTAAAATCAGTTATTCTAAGTATAATCCAGGACAATAACGTACCAGGATCTGGAAGGATGGCGTTATACACATAATCGATTCCAGAATATAGCACAAAAATCTTCGATAACCAAGAAAATATAATTGCAATTACGTAACTTAGGAAAATTAAGAAGAGATACAAAGTTAACTGGTGTTTCTTTTCGTAATATTTCATTAGGATTAAGACTAGAAAAATCATTGCTACTAAGATAATAAAAGTTTCAAAGACCATCCCAACGAATTGTAAGTCAGCCATATAAATTATTAAAAAGTAGAAGTATTTATATTTTAAGTTTCTAAGAAATAAATCTGATTGATGAAAATGATAATTTTATTCTCAGGGAACTGCCAAATCTTTGAATATATTTAACTAAAATTTAATTTCTTAATAACATATAATAATTTAACTTTCTGTTTTTAATGTTTTCTAATAAAAGAGAGAGAGAATACAATTTGCACAGATGGTTTAATTTTTATGTCGAACTTTAATAAAGAATTATCCTTAGCAATTAAATTGGTTAAAGAAGCTTCAGAAATTACAGAATGGTTTAGAAAAAAAAAAGTTTTATCATTTAAGAAAGAAGATGAATCGCCTGTAACTTTAGCAGATTTTGCTTCCCAAATCTTTATTATATCTAAAATAAAGGAGCTTTTTCCCGAAGACCAAATTATTGCGGAAGAAGATAGTGGAGCTTTTCTAAATCTAAATGCTGAAGATATTATAAAAAAGTGTTACAATTCGTTGAATCTAGTGATTGAGGATGACTTTAAAGACACTTTAAATTACCGAGGTTCTAATTCTAAACGCCAATGGACAATAGATCCCATCGATGGTACAAAAGGATTCCAAAAACATTTAGCATATGCTATTGGGATTGGATTTATGGTTCAATCCGAACCAACAGTTTGCGCAATATCTGTACCAAACTATAATGAACAGAATCTAACGATTTTTTCTGCGGAAAAAAACCACGGAGCCAAAGTTTCGTATGGAAACCAAAACTTTAATCTAATTAAGGTAAGTGAAAATAAAATAATTAAGAATTTTCGTATGTGTCATTCGTTGCATTACGATAAACCTTGGGTAATAAATTTCGCTCGTTCACTTGGTATAACCTACTTTGTTCAAATGGACAGTATGGCGAAGTTTTGCATGGTTGCTGATAGTACAGCCGATCTTTACGTTAAACCTTTGAATATAAAACGTTCATTTACATGGGATTTTTTACCGGGAGATTTACTGGTTAAAGAAGCGGGAGGGATCATTACAGATCTAAATGGGAATTTAATTAAATATTTAAACGAGAAATGTATAATTACCGCTCCGGGTCTTATTGCTTCCAATGGGGTTTTGCATAAGGATTTATTAAACGCATTAAAATCAAGCAAAATCATAAAAAGTAGTTAAAAAATCCGAATTAAACTGCTAAATAATTTATTAATGTAGTTTGCATTGCACTTGGAGCTTTTTCTATATTTGACAATTTAATGCCAACGAGTCTAACTTTCTTGTTCATTATAGAAAATTGATTTAATAAATCAACAATTACTCTCAATACTTTATTCTTATCTTGAATATGATGAGCAAAAGATTTTGAGCGAGTGTATGTTAAAAATCCTTCAAGTCTTATTTTTAAAGTTACCGTCCGATAAAATATTTTATTTTTAATTACTTTTTTATGAATTTTATTATTTAATTCTTCAAGTTTAGTTAAAATTACTTTGAAATCATCCGTATCCTCATAAAAGGTTCGTTCCTTGCTAATAGATTTTCTATCACCGTCAAATTCTTTCACTTCTCTATCATCAAAACCCATAGCAATTTCCCAGGCCCATTTTCCATTTTTACCAAACAATTGAATCATTTTATGGAGCGGAGTATTAATAATGTCACCAATCGTATTAATGCCTTTTTTGTTGTAATACAATTTAGATTTTTTTCCAATACCTGGAATAGTAGTTATATCTAAATCTTTTAAAAAAAATTTTATTTTTTCAGGTTCAACTACGGTAATTCCATTAGGTTTATTACAATCAGAAGCGATTTTTGCTATAGATTTAGTCGATGCACATCCAATCGAGATTGTAATACCTATTTTTTTTTGGACTTCGTCTTTTAATTTTTCAGCTAAATCTCTAACTTCTTTATAATTTATACACTTATCTGATATGTCTAGATATGCCTCGTCAATACTTACCTGTTGAAACATATCTGAATAGGAATTAACAATCTCCATTACTTCTTTTGAGGCTTTATGGTATTTCTCAAAATTGGGATGAAGATAGATACCATGAGGACATCTTTTATAAGCGCGGGATATAGGCATCGCAGAATGAAGTCCGAATTTTCGAGCCTCGTAGTTACAGGTACTGACTACACCTCTTCCTTTTCCCTCTTTTGGGTCTGCTCCTATTACTATAGGTTTTCCTATATATATTGGGTTATCTCGTTCCTCAACAGCAGCAAAAAAGCAATCTAAGTCGCAATGTAAGATAAAATGGCTCATTTTTAATCGTTTTTAATAAATTCCATTAATTTAGACATTGTTAGTATTTCCAAATAAATTAAAAAAAGTTAGACTATGTTGAATTATTAATTTAAAATTACATAATCGCATAATTCATCTCTAATGGATGTCTAATTCTATGAAATACATTTTTAATCAATCTTTAATTTAAAATCATATGGAAACGGATAAGTTAGAACAACTTCGAAAAACGGTTGTAAGAGGAGCTCAAGAGATATATAGTAAAGGGTTAGTTGAGGATGGAGAAGGTAATGTTAGTGTAAGAATCGATAAAAATGAAATATTATGTACTCCCACTTCAACAAAATATAAATTATTAAGTCCTGAGCTAATTGTCCATATGGATTTAGATGGAAATGTATTAGGCTCGGGTAAAATTCCTTCCACGGAAGTTAAAATGCATCTAGCCGTTTATAAAGATAGACCTAAAGTTAAATGTGTTATCCACAATCATTCATCCTATATTACTATGCTTTCAGTTCTAAGAAGAGGCATTCCAATTATAATGGAACAACAATTGATTTTCCTTGGTGGAGAAATTCGATGTACTGAAATTACTGAAGCCCACACAGAAGAAATGGGATTAAATGCGTTGAAAGCGCTAGATAGAAATAACGCAGCGATACTCGCAAATCATGGGGCTATCATATGCGGAAAATCTGTTGATCACGCAGTTCGGTTTGCTGTAATATTAGAAAAATTGGCAAAAGTGTATTGGGGCGCACTGCAAATTGGAGTCCCATTAACGATCCCTGAGGAAAACCTTGAAGAACACGAGAAGATGTTTAACGGATTATTTGCTTGTTATCCACGAAGAATGAGGAGTAAAAAGTCAAATAGTTGATTTTTATGGAATTAGGTATCAGTTCCTTAGGAGATATTATCGATTTTGGACTTAGTAACAAGTGGAAGAATGTTAATGATTTGTTGTCTAAATCCACAGAAGCATGTCTTAATTTTGCCGAAAAACAAGACATTGCTACAGTAGAAATAGTTATAGATCCACAAAATATATTTATAGACGCGATTAAACAAAAATTCGTTGACTTGATGAGTTCTTATTCTATGAAAAAGCAAGTTCATGGTCCTTTTATAGATGTAAATTTATGTTCCCACAATGATTTGATTTCTCAAGCTTCTGTAGAAGCCTATATTGAAACATCTAAACTTTGTGAAGAAGTAAATGTTGATATGATGACAATACATCCCGGTTTAGCGAACTTTATGATAGAATCAATTAGAGAATATAACAAAATTCAGTTAACCAAGGCGATTGAGACTTTATTAGATTTCACAAAAAACCTTAATTTAACGATTTGTTTAGAAAATATGCCCAAAAATACTAATATCATGTTAGATGAAAATAATATTTCCGAAATATTAAGGAAAATTAATAGAACTGATCTTTTTCTTACCTACGATACGAGTCATTTTTATACTAACAACGGAAATGTAGAGGATTTATGGGAAACATCTCATAACATTATCAAGAACATACATCTAGTTGATAATTTCACTAAAGAAACCGATACACACCCTCCTCTAGGCAGTGGAAAAGTCAAATTTAAAGAAATCTTAGAGATTATCAACAGTTACAACTATAAAGGAGCTCTAATTATAGAACTATCCTCTAATAAGAAATTACAAGAGAGCATCGATTATATTAACCGGTTTTTATAAACAAATTTCTCTGAAATTATTTTGTTTAATAGAAATTTTATACACTTATTTATGAAATAGTCTTATAAAATATATAATGAAAATCATATCTCTTCAAATTAGCGATGACTTGTTAGATAGGTTTGAAAAAGTTCGAAATCAGAGCGGATTTAATTCAAAAAGCGAAGCATTAAGAGATTCAATAATAAAATTCATTGAAAACTATGAAAAATTTGAAAATTTAGAAGGATATCGAATTATGAATATAAATCTTGTCTATCCATTTAAAGAACCTATTGCGGATGAAATTTCTGAACTTTATCACCAATTCCACGCCATAATCAAGGCCGTTACTGATTGGAGAATTGCAGAAAAAAAAATTGAAATTGTTTTAGTAGTAGGAGAATTCGGAATTATTAAGGATCTTTACAAAGCGATTGTTAAGATTAAAGACATAATAAGCTCAATCCACGAAGTTATAATCGATTAATTAATTCACATTTAATCAAATCGAAGTGAAAAATCTACAAATTCAGTAGGTTTTTGCGTAAGCACGCTTGTACTTATTATATCGGGCTCGGAAATTAAATAATCAACTATGTTATCTTGCGTAATATTTCCCGAAACTTCAATAGTGACATTTTCGCGTAAATCATGTTTTTTTAGTAAGTTAATCGCATCTTGTACGCTATCAGGATTCATATTATCTAACATTATTATATCTGCTCCGTTTTGTACAGCAATTAAAACATCCTCAACTTTTTCCACTTCAACTTCTATCTTTTTTGTAAAACTAACGTTGTTTTTCACATTTTTGAGAAGTTCTGCGACATTTCCGTTATAAAATTTTAAGTGTGTTGACTTTAAAAGCACCATATCATCTAAGTTAAAACGATGCGTATCTCCTTTTCCAAAATCTACAGCTTTTTTTTCAAATAATCGTAAACCGGGAAGGGTCTTTCTAGTACATGCTATTTTAACTATTTTTCCGGATTTTTCAATTATCTTAACAAATTTACGCGTTGTTGAGGTAATTGCGCTCATATGGCTCATAAGATTTAAACCCACTCTTTCGCCTAACAAGATATCTTTAGTTTTTCCACGTAATTCTACTATTACATCTCCATTTTGGATTTGATCGCCATCTTCTTTCTTGAGAGTAACGGCAATACCTAAAACATGAAATAATATCTCGATTTCTTCGATACCCGATAAATACCCGTCACTTTTAGCAATAATCTTGGCGGACGAAATCGAATCCTTAGGGATTGATTTTGAGCTAATATCAATAAACATACAATCTTCGTGCAAAAACTCCCTTATTTTTTTTTCAATTAAAATGCGATTAAAACTCATTTTTACCAGATTCTTTAAGCAGTATTATTATTATAGATTAAACACTAATTAAAATTATGCATGGCATTGATAAAATAATTATTGAAACTAATGAAATTAGGCTTGAAGCCGAGTTTTTTCAGTTGAGTACAAATATTTCTCAGTCAGTTGTTTTAATTTGTCACCCACATCCTCAATTTTTCTGGGTTTAAAGCCCTAAAAAGGGAAAATATGGGGGCAATCTGTATAACAATGTCGTATCTGGCGTTTTTAATATGTGCGTTCAAAATAAGATTTCATGTTTGCGGTTTAATTTCAGGGGAGTAGGAAGTTCGACTGGAAGTCATACTAGTGGAAATGGCGAGTTAAGCGATGTGAAAGCTTGTATTGATTTTTTAATAAACGAGAAAAACATTGAAAAAATAATAATCTGTGGTTATTCCTACGGCGCCGCTATCGGGTGTTCTGTTGTAAATTTTTCTGAGAAAATAATTGGCTATTGTGCGATTTCTTTTCCTTGGGATTTCATGGGCTCAAAATATAAGAAACTTTCTCAAACTAAAAAACCAAAATTGTTTATTCAAGGGAATCGAGATACTATTGCGCTCTATGAAAATTTTGAAAACCATTATAATTTCTATTTCGAACCAAAAAAATATAAGATTATTAATGGAGCTGACCACTTTTACTCGGGATTTGAAGAAAATATCGCACAAGAAGTAAGCGAATTCTACAATTCGATTACAAAATAAGATATTATGAGATTTTTAATAAAACTTTTCCAAATTGTTTTCCTTCATTCAAATAGTTCTCAGCGTCTACAACCAGTTCTAGTGGAAATATTTTATCTACAATTGGTTTTAATTTGTTTTCAAAAATTAATTTCATTACTTCCCTAAACTCTCTTTGGTTACTCATAGTAGAACCTATAACTTTTAGTTGTTTCCAAAAGATTTGGCGAATGTCAATTTCAGTTATTGGGCCTGTTGTGGCTCCTGGAGTAACTAAACGCCCTCCAGGCTTTAACAAGCGTAAACTGTTTTGAAACGTAAGTTTTCCAATACTATCAACTACGACATCAACTCCATGTCTTTTCGTTATTTCAGTAAAGACATATTTACCGAAGTTGGGATTATCTCTATAGTTGATTACATAATCAGCACCTAACTCTTTTGCTTTTTTAATTTTTTCAGAATTACTAGTAGTAGTTATGACCGTTGCTCCTAAAAACTTAGCAATCTGAATTGCCGCAGTAGACACACCACCACCAGCTCCATGGATAAGGATAAATTCTCCATGAAGTAGATTAGCTTGGGTAGTTAAAAGCCTCCACGCAGTTAGAAAGGTCAAAGGAGCTGCTGCAGCTAACATAAGAGATAAATTATCTGGTATTTTTATTACATTTTCTTCTGGAACCTTAAAAAATTCGCAATAAGTCCCCCATTGATGTTCCCCCATTATTGAAAAACTCTTGCAAAAGTTTTGATTTCCGGACAAACAAAACTGACATTTTCCACAGCTTAATCCAGGGTTAATAGTTACTCTCTCTCCTTCGCTTACAGTCGTTACAGCAGACCCAACTTCTTTTATTATTCCACTTCCGTCGCTTCCTAAAATATGGGGCATTTTTATATTTAAACCTGTCCAACCTTTAATTAGAAAAACATCAATATGGTTTAAAGCTCCAAATTTTGTTTGAATTAATACTTCGTTTGGTTTTAATTTAGGAATATCAAGATTTCCAATTATTAATTGGTCTAAATCACCGTGATTTTTAATGAAGGCTGCTTTCATAATTTCTGAATTAAAATTATAATTATTAAACATTTCATTTCTAAATTATAAAATAAGCCAAAAAAAACTTTATGATCTATAAGAAAAGAGAAGTATTAGAAAGACTGATGTTCCTTAAATGGAAGATAACTTTTCTAAATCTGGTGTAGCGTTTTCAACAGCCCAATCGATGAGTTGGTCGTAATAAGATTCAATTTCATTAGATTCCGGACTTTTTGATAGGACCGCTAAAATGAATTGCGTTTTTTTATCTGCCATAATTATATTTCGACAAATAATAAAATCTTCTGAATATTTAATCTTTATACTAGAAAGTTTAGATAAATTCATTTCCTCAGACGCATTTGATGCAGCATCACTTAATAATGAGCCCATTGCCGCAACAACCCGTTCATCAATGTCTTCTGATTTTTGCGATGCTAAAACTAGTCCTGCATTTGTAGCTAGAAGAGAAGCTCTAAAATTACCGTTATCATTTAATTCTTTGAGAACTTGGTCAAGTCTGCTTACCATAAGAAATATTCACTCATTAAGTATTATTACATAATTGTAAAAAATTCTCGCTTAACTTTACTATGTATAAATATTATAAACGATTTAATATTTAATTTTTCCTTATTGTCTTTTTTATGTTTATTATAAATGTAGATAAAATGTTATCTTCATCAATTTTTAGCGTTATAACGCTTGGTCTCGATATAGGTTTTTCAAAGCCTCTTTTTGGAATAGGTGCTTTAGGTTTTGTAGGACTTCCCGGATTAATTATTAAAGTATTGTACGGTGTACCTGCTATGAGTGGCTGATGTGTATGTCCAAAAATAAGGATGTGGAGGTTTTTTCGCTTAAAAAAGTCTTCTAAATTATCAGGTTTCTTGTGAATTACGCCAATGTTATAATTTTCAACATGAAATTTAATAAATGTCTCTAATCCCGTTATTTCATCTAAATCGCTTTTTACACATCTGATTGGAGCGATTTTTTTCAAATCTTCTAAGAAAAAAGGTTCACATACATCTCCAGCATGTATGATTTCGTCAACATCTTCGAAGACTTCTTTTAATTGATTAATTAAAGTTTCAACTAAATTAGGCTCATCATTCTTTGTTATGTGAGTATCTGAAATAATCCCTAATTTTACCATTTTTTTTTTTCGCTATAATATAATTATTACCATAATAAAAATAATCAAACCGAATAAAAAATCCATCATTATCCTAACAATTTTTTTTAACCAACCCTCTCCCATCTCATTATCTTTTTTGAAATATGAAATAAATTCTTTAAAACCTAATGATAAACTTTCTTTGATTCGAGAGAATTGCCAAACAAACAAAATTATACTGATAATTAATAATGGAACGTAAACAATAAAGCTCATGAATGAAAAATCGTTACCATGTATAAAATTCCAAATTGAATGGGCTGTAATAATATTATTTACTGCATGAGCAAAAATTACTGGAAATATCCAATGTCGTCTTAAAACCAGCATCGCAAGAATAATTCCTACTAAAAAAGTTTGTAAAAACCATATAATAGGAAAAATTATTGGTAACCCGATACTAGATATCGTAAAAATATAACTAAAATGTCCTAAACCAAAAACAAAGGAAGTAATAATTACGGCAGACATTTTTTTAAAGTAATCACTTCCTCTATTAGCTAAAAAACCTCTAAATAATGTTTCCTCAAATATAGCGACAGAAATTTGTATTATAATAACAGATAGAAGAAACACGTAATAACTCTCCATAAAGTAAGAGTTGAAAGATAATTCATCCATTGGGTTTAAAACTATGGACATATAAGATAACGTATCAGGTAAAAATAAATATGTAAAAAAATCTAACGGTATAAAAATTAAAAAAAGTAATAATATTCCATATAAAAGCTGATATTTAAAATTCTTTTTTGTAATATTAAATAAAGTTAAAAAGTTCTTTGAAGGGCTGATATCCTCTTCTAAGATTAATTTTTTTCTTTGAGACTCCATTATAAAATTGGCCAAATATAGAAATAAAGGAATCGCAACGATAATAATTGCCGCTCTCAATATAAAAAAAAGAGGTTCAAAAATTATAGAATTAAAATCAATAAAGAAAGGTAGTAGAAAAGTAGGAATTAACATAAAAATAAAGATTCCAAGAAAAATAATTAGAACTTCGAAGAAATAATATATTCGTTGCTTAAATATTTTCTTTAAAGGGTTTTTAGGTCTTCTCATAGTTTATCTATCTCTACCAAGAAGTTCAATGAATAACAAATAATTAAATCGAAATATTTTAAATTTTTTTATTTGAAGCATTCAAAAAAAAATTTAAGTCCTCTCTACTTGGAATCCCATTTCTTGCCCCTAATTCTTGTATACAATTTCCAGCTACAAAATTACCAATTTTTACATTATTTTTAAGGTGTTCAAATTTTAAATTTATATTTCGAACAAAACCATAAATGAATCCCGCTGAAAATGCGTCACCAGCTCCAGTAGTATCAATTAAACTACTTAAATTTAACGGAGGTAGAAGTTCTGCATTACGGTTGGTTAGTAAGAATGCTCCTTTTTTGCCTAATGTAGTAATAATGGCTCGTATACCTAATTTAAATAGGGTACTCGATTTTTCTTGGATTAAATCTTCGTTTAAATAACATTCTTCTATATCAAAAAGAGTTGCATATTCGTTTTGAGAAAGAATTAATATATCAATTTTCTCCAGCAATTTTTTAATGTTCTTTAAACCTTGGTCGATGATTAACATACCAGGATTTAAAATAACGGGTATTTTGTTGTTTCGACCAATAATAGAGGCTTCAATAAACGGTTCTAAATTTTTTAAGCTACTTAAGAAAATTATTTTTGTATTTACCAATTCTTTTTCTATAAGATCTTCCTTTGAAAGATAATTTGCGGCACCACTATGAGCATATATTCTTCGGTCTCCTTTTTCATTTAAAGCAATATAGGCAGAACCAGTTCCATGGTGCTCAGAATATTTAATAAGCTTAGTAGCAACATTTACTTCCTTGAAATCGTTAAGTATTTTGTCGCCAAAAGTATCGTGACTCCCTAATTTTCCAATGAACGCTGTTGATAATCCAATTTTCGCACATGCATAAGCAGTATTAGCGGCTGCTCCACCAGATAATAAAGTTAAGTCTGATACGAATACTTCATCATCATCAGCAGGATGTCTAACTACTTGAGCGACCATATCAACAAGGGCGGCTCCTATACAAATTACATCAAAAATTTCAATCACATTATATATTTTTTAAATGAATTTAATAGTAATTAAAAGATCCAAATTCAGATTTTATTTCTAGTTGGTTTTTGTTCTTATAAGACGATTTTTCACATTGCCCGATGATTTTTGATTCGATGTTGTATTTTTTAGCAATATCTATAATTTCTTTAGCAATTGACTCATCACAACAAATTTCCATTCTATGGCCCATATTAAACACTTTATACATTTCTTTCCATAAAGTTTCTGAAGATTTTTCTATAATTTCAAATATTTTGGGAATTTTAAAAAGGTTATTTTTAAGATAAGTAATGCCCTTACCAAAATTGAGAATTTTCGTCTGACCTCCTCCCGTGTTATGGATCATTCCGTGAATTTCCTCTCGATATTTTTTTAGTACATCCAACACTAATGGAGCATAAGTCCTAGTCGGAGACAATAAAGCTTCTCCAACAGTCAAACTCAATCCTTTGATCTCATCGGTAAGTTGATAATTCCCAAAAAAGATAAATTTTTCATCAAGGTTTTGATCATAACATTCAGAGAATTTCTTATAATAATCATGAGATAGAACCCCATGTCTGGCTAAGGTTAATCCGTTACTTCCTATTCCGCTATTAAATTCTTCTTCATATGATGCTTTTCCATCACTAGCTAATCCAACTATCACATCTCCTGCCTTGATGTTTTCAGCATTAATAATATCTTCTCTTTTCATACTGGTAAAAACTGAGGCATCAATTAGTAGAGTTTTTACAATATCTCCTACATCAGCAGTTTCGCCTCCACACATTACGACATTTAGACCAAATTCAGACAGCTTTTCGCTATATGTAAAATATTCTTTAATTATTGTACTAATTACTTCGCCCGAGATAAATCGTTTATTTCGACCGATATTATTAGATATAAAAAAATTTCCAGTAGCTCCAACGCACAACATATCATCAATGTTCATAACAATAGCATCTCTTACAATTCCCTTAAAAACAGATATTTTGTCCGTTTCTTTATAATACATATAAGCTAAGCTTGCTTTTGTACCTGCTCCATCTGAATGAAATATTGAACAATAATCATCTCTCCTACCTACATCTTGTAAAATTTTACAAAATGCTCCGGGGAATAATCCTTTATCAATCGATTGGATTGCTTTATGAACATCTTCCTTTTTTGAGGAAACCCCTAATTGAGAATATATATCTTTTTCGTTAGACATTTTTACAAATTATGTTTATTTTTCAGAAATTTTAATAGATTTTCTAAAAGCTCGAGAGATTTTCCTATGTAGTTATGCGGATTTAGGATATCATCTATTTCATCTTTTGTAAAGCTTTCCATTATTTTTCCATTTTCTAATAAGATTTCTTTAATAAAACGATTTTCTTTTTTTGCTTTTATTGCTGCTTTTCTTAAAATTTCATGCCCTTCTTGTCTTCCGATACCTTTTTTAACTAAATTTAACATGATTTTTTCAGATAAACAAGCTCCCTTGGTAAGATTTAAATTTTCTTCTATTCTTTCTTCATCAAATTCAACTTCTTGGATAATGCTTGTTAATTGTATTATCATAAAATCTAATAGTATGAAATTTTCAGCAAAAATTATCCTTTCGTTAGCAGAATTCGTTAAATCTCTTTCATCTTCTAATATTATATTATCTAAAGCGGGTATAATATTGGATTTTAAAACTCTAGCTAAACTACAAATTCGTTCAGATTTATGTGGATTTCTCTTATGAGGCATAGTCGAGCTTCCTACTTGAGTCTTTTTGAAAGGTTCAAACATTTCAGCGATTTCGTTTCTTTGGAGCACTCGAAATTGCCTTGCAACTTTAGCTAGTGATTGTCCGATCAACGCTGTTAAAAAGAGTACTTCAGCATGACGATCTCTCTGAATTATTTGGTTCGAGATTAAAGCTGGATTTAATCCAAGCTCTTTCGTTATGAAATTCTGAATTTCAATACCTTTCTCTCCAAAACTCGCCATATTTCCTACGGCGCCCGACATTTTACCATATGATATACGATTTAGAGTTTCTTTTAATCTATCTAAATGTCTATCTATTTCATATGACCACACGCCGAATCTCATCCCATATGTAGTTGGAATAGCGTGTTGTCCGTGAGTTCTTCCTATACAAACAAGCGATTTCTTATCCTGTATAACTTTTATTAGTTCTATTAAAAGCTTTTTTAAAGAATTAGTGATATATATTATAGCTTCTTTTAACTGTAATCCTGTTGCTGTATCTTCAATATCGTAACTTGTAGCCCCTAAATGGATGTATTTTCCAGCACTTCCTTCACATTGTTCTGATAAAGCCTTAACCATAGCCATTAAGTCGTGATGAATTTCATTATCAATCTCTTTTACCCGATTTAATTTAACATAATTCAAATTAGCTTTCTTACATATCTCTTCTGCGGACTCTTGAGGAATATTGCCCCATTTAGCATGTGCTTTTGCTAGTACTGCCTCAACTTTTAACCAATTCTCTAATTTTTTTTCTTCTGTAAAAATTTCAGCTATTTTAGTTCGATAACGAGTTTCAACTGGATTAATAAATTTATGATCCATAGCTAACTTATTGATCTTTTATTTCTATAATAGAAATAATCTATGATCAATTATTATTCTTTTTTTAAATTTCTATTAAAAAGCGAATATCTACGAAAATTTAATTTATTAGAACTTTTTATTTAAAAAATTTTAAAAATAAGATTTTAGTTCTGATGACCTGTTCTCCTAGCGGCTATTTGTCCCACCTTTCTACCGGGTGGGGCATTTCTCGAGGTTGTTGTTGGTTTATGAGGACTTTGTTTTGCGCCTCCTCCGTAGGGGTGACTTGCTGCGTTCATCGTGACTCCGCGAACAACCGGCCATTTTATAGCTTTAGATCTTACATAATGGAATTTATTACCGGCTTTTAAAAATGGTTTATCGGTTCTTCCGCCACCAGCAACAACTCCAACTGTACAAAGGCAATTTTCATTAAACCATTTAGTTTTTTTTGATCGAAATAGCACTTCAATGTTTTTACCCGATTTATCCCTTACAATGGCGGCTACTCCAGATGCTCTCGCAAATTTACCACCGTCTTGCGGAGTTCCCTCAATATTAAATACGAGCGCACCTAGAGGGATTTTTTTCAAAGGTAAGATATTTCCTACTTTCACTTCTTGGCTATATCCCGTTTTAGACTGAATAAATTCCTGTCCTTCGTAAATTCCTTCTGGAGGGAGCCATAAACTTTTTTCCCCATCTTCGTACATAATTTTAGCCACTGGAGCCCCTCTACCTGGAGCGTGGACGAATTCAATCACTTTAAATTTTAACAATTTTTCATTTTTCTTGAAGGGACGATACTTTACCTTTCCTACATGTCGGTGACTTGGAGATCGAGCCCATAAATGGCCGTATCCTTTTCTTTGAGCTAATATACGCTTTCCCATAAAGATCACTTACTATATCGAATTAGTAATATCTAATTAATAAAAGTTTAAATTTTTTATTATTTTAGTTAGAATTTATTTAATTTTAAGATAAAACAAGAGAAACAAATCATAATTTTTTATTTTTTAATAACTCGTCTATATTGTAATTAAAAGCGATTGGAACTTCTCTATCGATAAACTCCCCAGCAACGTTAGTTAACAATAGCTCTTTGATTTCTTTTAGATCGTTTGTTTGGCCTAGTACCCAACCTAATTTTACGTACCCAACTTCTGGTAAGAGGTTCCTACCTGGGATAACGCCTAAATGTTGTAATTCTCTCCCAGTGGAATACACATTCATCCCTACAAAACCATGTAGAGTTTGTGTGGTCATAAGAATAGTAATTCCTTCTTGAATGGCTCTTTCAATAGCATTATAAACATATGTGCTGACATGTCCAAGCCCTGTTCCAGCAAATACTATGCCTTTATAACTTTTATCTATATAAAATTCAATTTGTTCATTATCCATTCCGGGATAAGAATAAATGAGAGCAACTTTCTTCTCAAAATTCGTATTGATAGTAGTTTCAGATCGACTTCGTTTTCTATAATTATTTTTAAATGTTTTTATCTTCCTGTCCCTTACCATTCCTAACGGAATATCATCAATAGTGCGAAAAGTATCTCTTACTGAGGAATGCATTTTTCTTACTATTGTTCCTCTATGAATTAATCCATAATCATGTGAAGGAGAACCTAGCATAGCTACTACAACCTCAGCTATATCAGAGGTAGCTACAGTAGCAGCGTTTATCAGATTTAAAGCAGCATCAGAAGAAGGACGATCGGAGCTTCGTTGACTCCCTGTTAACACAACTGGAATAGATAAATCTTTTAACATGAAAGATAAAGCGGCGCTAGTGAATGTCATAGTATCTGTTCCATGTCCTATAATTACTCCATCAAAACCAGAATCTATGGCTTGTTTAACTTTTTCTGCTAATTTTTGCCAATATTCAAATTTCATATTTTCTGATAATATTTCAAAAACATTTTCGCAATCAAGATTACAAATTTCTGCCAATTCAGGTACGGAACTAAATAACTCACTTGGTGTAAAAGAAGGTATAACCGCCCCAGTCGTATAATCTAATCTTGAAGCAACCGTTCCTCCAGTTCCTAATAATTGAAGCTTAGGCAAATCTTTATTGTATGGAAATTCTTTTTCTGGAAGTTTGTAATTAGCTTCTCTTTTTCCAATTTTTTTTATATTTTGTATTTCAGAGACATTTATTCCAACATTATAATTGTTTTCTAACTTGATTTCTATAAAATCAGGAGCAGAATATTCGCTTCTTGGCATTAAAATTCCTTCTAATTGTGTTTTATTTGTAGTGATTTGAATGATGTCCCAGATCTCTATTGTATACTTTTTTAAAAGATCTATAGATTTGCCTTTATATCCTTTTAGTTTATCTTCCACTTATTTCATCTCCTTTAATTTGTTTGATATTTGTATCTTCAATTCTTTAGAAATGATCTCACCATCTATTTTTCCTCGTACTTTTTTCATAACTTCTCCCATTAGTGGTCCCATGGATCTCATTTCTCTTTCTTTAATGATTTTTAAGTTTTTAATTACTATTTCATTAATTATTATTTTTAAATCTTCAATTGAGAGACTTTCAAGATTTAGATTCTCGATTGATTGTTCGATAGTGAGATTTGGAGAATCTGCTTTTAATCTCATTATATCTTCGATAGCTTCCTTTCCAATTTTTTTATTTTTCAATTCTAGGAAGATTTTTTTATAATCGTCATTAGTTATATTTTCTATTATTTTTCCTTCCCGCTTAAGTGCTTTTGCTGTGTTTAATAATGTTGTTATGATTATTGAAGGTTTCGCGGGGTAAATATCTATTAAGCTGTCAAATAGAGATAACTGCCCATTAAAAATTAATTTTTTAATGGAACTCTGTTCAACTTTGTACATTTTAGCATAATCTTCAATTATATCCCAAGGATAATTAGGTAAAGTCTTTTGAATTTGTTTAGTTTCTTCTATTGTATTCATTATTGCTTGTGAATCTGTATCAGGATATAAACGTGCCCCACCATGTAATTCTCTCAAAAATTCCGTATTTCCATTATCAAGCGCTTTTCTTGTCTCAGGTGGAACACCTTTAAAAACATACTTTACCCGATTAATGATTATATCTGCTGCTTTTTTTAGTTCTTTACTAGTTCCCAAAACTAAAACAAAGCAATCTTTTTCTTTTGAATTCAATTTATTTTGGATTTTTTTTATTTCGTCTTGAGAAAAATTATAATTTTCTAATTTTTCATCAGAATGAATAATCCCCATTAAGCCTGAAATAACCTTGACCTTACTACTTACTTCGGTACCGAATCTATAATCCTCCATTAGCTCCTTTCCAAAAATACCTTTGAAACCTTTAAAATTGAAACCATAGAGTTTTTTTCCCGATTTTATACCAGTTGCAATGAATTTTGATTCAGTTTTTCCCATTAAACTAGTTAAATCTACGGGCTCCTGAGGGATGTCATTTTCACTTACTTTTCGATTCTTTAATTCTTCTCTAATTTCTATTAGGTTAAGTTGACGTGAAATTTCATGATTAATCAATAAGGTTATCCAACTCAATTTTTGAACTCCTTTAATTTCAATCCGGGTTCCAGATTTAATGCTTACATTAACATCTTGCCTGATTGAGCCAAGAACTTTTTTTACATTAGTTATCCACAGTAATAATCCAATCCTTTCAGCACATTCTCTACATTCTTCAGGTGTGTTTATATCCGGTTGTGTTGTTACTTCTACTAATGGAATTCCAAGGCGATCTAGTCTGTAAAAATTAGTTTTATTTTCAGTTTTTATTTTCCTAGCAGCTTCTTCTTCTAAACTTAAAATAGCGATTCTGATTTTTTTACCGTTCTTCAAAGTTATGTATCCATCTGTTCCCAAAATCATTGTGCGCTGAAACCCAGAAGGGACGCTTCCATCAAGATAATTTTTCCTACTTACATGCATCTCTTCAATAATATTTGCATTAAGAAGTAAAGCTAATTCTAAGGCAATTTTTCTAGCTTCCTCATTACAAGAAAACGGGGGGGTATCGTCTAACTCATAAGTACAAATTACATCGTTGTAACCTTCATAGATGATAGTCTTACCCTTTTTATATTCTGTCAGCATAGCTTCATCAAATGTGCCCATTTCTCCCAAAACGGGTCTCATATACCTTATTGTATTAAAATCTGGTACTCTAGTTCCTTGAAGTTTACTTGGGCATCTACAAAACAGTTTAGTTTCTGTATCAAGCTGCTGATGAATTTCTAAGCCACATTTTAATCCTAATTCTACATAATCGAAATTGTACATAATAAACCATTTAAAAATAATATACTACTACTATAAACTGTTTAATTCATTTTATAATTTTAATATATTGTATGTAAATACATTAAGATAGTAAATCAAACTTATTTTTATTGTCCTTATGCAGCCAATAAAATGCTTATTTGTTATAGTAGGACTTTAGTGTTGCAATTCTTTAGAATTTAGAATAGCAATATCGTGCTTTGATGTCATCTTGAACAGCTCTTGGTAATTCTGTATACCTAGCACTGTAACCTGATACTCTAACCATCAAATCTTTGTATATTTCTGGATAATTTTGAGCTTCGTTAAGGGTTTCTAGAGAAATTGAGTTAAATTGTAAATGAGAACCATTTAATTTTACATATGTTCTTAGTATTGATTCGAAAATCTTTCCATGGTCTAATAATACAATATTAGGATCAATGTTAAGAGTGCATGCCACACCATTTGTAAGAAGAGCGTGATTGATTTTGGTTATGCTATTAATAGCGGAAGTGATCCCTTTTTCTCCCGTGAATCCAGGAGCGATATCCCTATTTAATGGTTTTCCCTTTTTTCTGCCAGAGGGAAGAGCTCCCGTGAATATGCCAAAACCAACATGAGTAGTCATTGCATGAATCCCCACCCTATAATCACCTCCTCGTGCACTTTTTAACCCCTTTACAGATTGAGCAAGTATTTCAATAGCTTTTTTAGCGAAAACATCTGCGTTATCATCATCGCTTCCATATTTAGGGCACTTATAAATAAGATAGCTCTGGATATCCTTACTCCCCCTAAAATTATTTTTTAAGGTATTGATTAAATCTTCCATTTCTATTTTCTTTTCCTTAAAAACAGCCCAATCTATAGCAGCTATTGAATCTACTACGTCTGTAAAGCCTGTCACATGAATACCTGAAAAATTGTATTTAGCTGAGCCTTCATTCACATCAATTCCTTTCTCAAAACTTCCTCTAATACAAAGTGACATCAATGGAGTTGGTTTTAATATTTTATGTGCTTCCTGATAAGCATTAGCTGCTGTAGCTGCCATTTTCATCAACGCTTTAAGTTTAATTTCAAAGACATCTAAAATATCTTTTATTGATTTAAATCTGTTAGAATCAGTATTATTATCAATATGTTTACTAACTATTGATTTATCTGTCCCTAAAGCAAGTTCTAAAGCCTTTGGCAAGTTCAAAAAAACTGCTCCGGTATTATCGTAGGAATTCCCTGATGTAGATAACCCAACACAGCCCACTACGCCATAATCACGCGCTTCCTCTAATGATATACCACAATTTGTTAAACTTTGAACTACTAATTCATCATTGTATAAACCAATGACATTTTTTCCTTTTGCTAATATATCAGCTATTTTTTTAATAATAGCGGTAGGAGTGTTTCTATTTAATCTCACAACCAAGTTTGGGCTTGGAACTGCTGCTTGATCTAATGCATCAAGAAAAAGATAGGTAAGATTATTAGTGGAATCCTTACCATTTTTATCAATACCACCAATTAGGATATTTTGAGTAGTAGCCATACCTCCAAAGTATTGAGTGGCAACACTGTCGTATAATGCAATTACTTCATTGGTTTTCAGAAATAAATTTTTAATCAATTTTATAGCTAATTCCCCATTCCCATCATAGAATTTCAATAGATATTGATCCATTCGTCCAAAAGAAATTCCATGTTCGAAATTTTCTAAATGGAGCGCCATGTGGATAAACCAAATAAATTGGATCGCTTCTTGAAGATTCTTTGGGGGATTTTCTGGAATGTTGTTACAAGTTTCAGCGATTTTTTTTAATTCTAGCTTTCTTTCTTTATTATCCATACTATCAGAAAGTAATTTTGCATGTTCTGAATATCTATGAGCATAACTAATCAATGCTTTACAAATAATTACCATTGCCTTATAAAAAGCCATTTTCTCATTATCTTTGGTATTTCCAATTATTTCCTGCTTATAATTAGCTAATTTTTCTTGAGATAAATTAATGTACTTCTTTAAACCCAAAGAAATTAGTCTGGGATAATCGACTACAACATGAGCAATCCCACCTATTTCTGTGGCAACAAATGCACACCCGCTAAATGATGTCTCAAAAACACTTTTAGGTGCGATTTCTCTGGCGTATGTATCAATTTTAAAACTATCGTAAAAGGGTGCTATTTCTTCTCTTAAAGTTTTTATATCTTCCTTTTTGACTTTTATCGGATTTACAATTCTATGTGGAAGATTTTCGAGTTCTTTCATAATTCTAAAGCCACTACCTTCCATTCTAGGAATTGCGACGGGAATGTTATTATCAAAAGTACCGACAATGAGCTCATCAGGTCTAATAATAATGGGTAAATTCTCTAAAATATGGTTTAAACCCAATGCTTGTCTAATAATCATTGGTTTTCCAACGGTCTCTTTCAATACTAATGTATACGATAAGGGAACTTTTAGGGAAAGATGAGGTGTGCCCCGAACGAGCTCATTTAACGATTTAGCATCCAATATAAATCACAGATAATTACAATAATAACTTGATAAATTAATTAAGATTTAATTTTATTTCTTTTAAATCTTTAATTATTATGTAAAATAACTCGAATTAATGCTATTACAAAAGAAATTAAGCGCAAATGTAAAAAGAAAAAATAAATTTTGATAAACGAATCAAAAGGAATTTAGTTAATCGCGATGTATAATTATTCTAAATAAAATTTTTCATCAATATTTGAAATTGTTGAATGTTGCGAAAGAAAATTTAATAAAAACTCTCTATCTTCGTTATTTTTTTGTTTTGAGAGTCTAATAACGAAACTTAATTCTTCTTCACTTTCTATATCTATCCAGTGTAACCTCTCAAAATATTTTAGAATGTTTAAAAGAAAGTTAGAATCCTTTGAATGGTTTTCCACTTCTTTTTTAATTAGGTTAAACCATTTATTTTTAACTTTATTATCTTTAAAGCCAATAAATACACCTTTATCCTTCGCCATTTTCATCCACAGGTAAAAATCCTCATCGTTAATAATTTTATAATAATTTGTCAAAAACGATAAGTTATGTTCTATAAGTTTGAATCGTTCCTTTCTAGCAATTTCTTTACGAAAAAGTAAATCTGTAGCTATCATATCGAATCTACAATATAAATTTGCTTCAGAAAAGTTTATATCTGTTATTTTGACGCCTAAAACAGCTAGTAAAGCCGCGTTAAATTTGCAATTCTCAAAAAACAAATTTCTATACGTTCCAATATATTCAAAAACACCTTTAGCGTATTTAGAATTTTCCTCTGTAAAAATATCTATTCTTATTTCTTTTGTTAATTTATTCTTTAAATAGAAATTTTTAGCTCTCTCGAACCTTTCCTTTAACTCTCGATAGTCATATGGTTTTAAACCACCTGTAAATAACTTTCTAAATCCTAACAAAAATCGAGGAAATTCATGAAAAGTAAAGTTTGTGTATCTATTCGATTTTAAAATGAACTCGTAAAATGGAATGATTCCCTTGAATGTAAACTGATCGAAAAATTCTTGAGTTTTCTCGTCAACAAATCGTTTAAAATCATCTAAAGTTTTTCCACTTTTAAAACTTTCCATGGATTGTTCCATAACATAGTTAAAAAAAGCAGATACGCTTTTAAATCTCTTATCATCTGGATTTTTTCGTTGATTCACTTTAACATATCTTTCTATCCACTCTTTAAGCGCGGGGGATAAAGATATCGTTTGTTGAGCTGTTTTTTTATTAGATAGATATTTTTTAGTAGTCATTCATCTAACCCTTTTTAGAATAATATGTATAAATTTCATTATATATTAATTTATAAAAATGTTAAAGTATTTAAAATTTAATTAGAATTTATTGTTTGATTTAATTTTTTTGAAAGTACATTTCTGCCATATATAGAGCAAAAATCTGAATTTTCAACTTAATATATGTGAAATTACAAAAATGAATGCTCTTTTTAAAATTAGATATAAATAAGTAATCAGTTTTATTTATAGAACAGTACATTTGAGTCAATAATAGATTTAAATCATTATTATATTCAACAAAACCAATTTCAATCAATATTTTTGAATATTTGTTAAAAAAATTTTAAGTAGTACGTTTTATAAAGAGAAAAGTAATAGTTTAAATGAACATAACTCTGAAAAAAAAGCTTTTAATTTATTAAAAGGGAGACTCCTGTCAAAAAAA
This sequence comes from Promethearchaeota archaeon, assembly GCA_019057795.1. GTDB lineage: Archaea > Asgardarchaeota > Lokiarchaeia > Sigyniarchaeales > SOKP01 > SOKP01. The sequence continues at coordinate 76,495 of JAHLWS010000070.1, forward strand.
CCAAATATAAGGTTAGGAGGATTATTAGGATTTAGCTTATCCAGGGCGAAATCTTAACACTCTTAAGTAGAGTTAAATTTATTATTATAATTTTTTTGAGACATAGTATCCATCAAGTTTATAACCCATTTTATAAAACCAATCCCTCGCTCCAATACCACTAATTACTGCTAACTTTTTAGAGTTATAATCTTCAACCGCAATTTTTTCAGCGTTTTCCATTAACAATTTCCCATAACCTCTATGCTGAAGCTGGTTGCTATTACTTGGATTTGCATCTGTAGGAACTAATTCACCTACTACTCTAACTTCTCTTATAATCATCGTTTTACCATCCCTCAACTCAGGTCTATGAGCAAATTCAGAAGGTTTTCTCAATCTCAAATAACCTACCAAATAACCTTCCTTATTGTTTTCATAAGAAAGAAAGGTTTCCTGTCCTAGAGATGCCTTATAATCTAAACGATTTAATTTAATATTATTAAAAAAACCTTCTTCAATATTTTTTTCTCTTTTTATTATCCCATATTCTCGGCATCTAATACAATTACAATTAATATCAAGCTCTTTTAATCTCTTATTAACAAGTTGCCTCAAATTACTTTTTTTACAACCAGCTTCAATTAAAAATGCTGGTATATCTCTCATGATTCGCTGGATTCTTACATAAGGAGGAAGATGTTGTTTTATTTTTGCAATTAAATTAATCAATTCACCTAATGAGTACGGTGTATATCTACCATCCTTCCACCAATCATACAATTTAGTTCCCTTAATTACCAAACAGGGGTAGATTTTTAACATATCCGGACGATATTCTGGATTAGAAAATAGAATATCAAATGATTCAAGATCTTTAGCAAAGTTAGATCCTGGTAAATTAGGCATCATATGAGTATTTATTTTTAAACCTGCATCCTTAGCAATCCTAATAGCATCAATACTATTTTGAGTTGTATGACCTCGGTTATTTTTTTTATAAATTTCATCAAATACTGTCTGAATTCCAATTTCTACTCTAGTAGCACCATAATTTAACATCCTATCAACATATGGTTCTGTGCAATAATCAGGTCGGGTTTCAATTGTTAAACCTATTAATCTTCTTTTTGATTTTTCTGACAATCTTTTTACTTCTTCTAATGTTTTAACTCTCTTTTCAAGAATTCCTTCATATGCCCCTTTAATGAACTCTTCTTGATAAATAATTGCAGAAGATAAGAAGGTTCCCCCCATTACAATTAATTCGATTTTATCAACAGTATGACCTATCGCTTCTAAATCCTCAATTCTACTTTTAACTTGTCTGTAAGCATCATAATTATTGTGAATAGATCTCATCGCAGCCGGTTCTCGGCCAGTATACGATTGAGCTACTTTTTGATCTGGTTGGGAATCTTGACCAGGGCAATAAACACATGTTCCAGGACATGGGAGAGGTTTCGTCATAATAGCTATTACAGATACCCCCGAAAGCGTTCGTGTAGTTCGTCTTCTTAATAATTGAGTTAAAATTTGTTTTTCTTCTTCTGTTGAATAGGTTAGTATTGTTGCATTCTTAATTACTTCATTATAATTAAATTTTTTAGCATATTTTCCCTTAATATTAGTAATCTTTTCGCGAGGTGTATTTGGATGCTCCAGGAGATAATCAATAATAGCACGAGCGATTTTTTTAATTTTCTCAATATTAATAGATTCAGATGATTCCATTCACATCAAATTTGTTTAAAATAATAAGGATATCTAAATGTTAATCTAAAGGGATTTTCTTACCAGAAAAATCTCTTTTATATTTACCAAAATCATCCATTTGTCTTAAATTTTTTGAATCGAATACGGGTCCATCCTTACACACTAATAACCCTAAAGGATCAACAGCGCATAATCCGCATAAACCACATCCGCATCTCATAATTCGTTCTAGACTAGCTTGTAGCTTAATACTATATCTTTCGCATATTTGAAATACTTTAAAAATCATTTTTTCAGGTCCACAAGTATATGCCGTAAGGTTATGAATTTCAGATTTAGAATAATTTTTAACTAAACTTTCAAAAGTTTCAGAAGCGAATCCTTTTAATCCATAACTTCCATCGTCAGTACTATAAATAATCTCTGAATATTCATGATCTAAAGATTGGAAATCATTAATAAACATTATTTCTTCACCAATTTTAGCACCTTCAATAATAGTAAATTTTGAGTTTTTTCTCATTATTTCTAATGAAAGACATTTAAGGGGTGCCATTCCAATTCCACCTCCAATTAAAATGAGTTTTTTCGAAGAATCATTTGGAAGTATAAAATTATTACCTAATGGACCTCTGATACCAATAAAATCACCAATTTTTAAATTATGAATTGCATTTGTACATTCTCCAACATCTTTTACAGTGATCGCCCAATTACCTTTGTCATCATAGCTAGATAATGACATTGGAACCTCATCCACACCAGGGACCCAAACCATCACAAATTGCCCAGCTTTAGGAATATTATATCTTCCTTGATTGCCTTCTTTCATATTAAAATAAATAGTCTTAACTCCCTTACATTCATTTGTGATATCTTTAACTTTCACGGTCTTGATTGTGTTTTCAGTCAAATTCAGGCACCTCTTGAGTTTTAAATTGATGAGCTAACCCTTTTATATCATTAAGAGAGTTTAAGTTATTTTTATTTAAATAATTCCGTAATCCATTGTTAATTTCGTGAATAATTTCAAATCCGTTGTATAAAGCTGTTCCTATTTGGACTGCTGAGGCTCCTGCTAGGAAAAGTTCAATCACATCTTCCCATGAATCAATTCCTCCACATCCAATTATGGGAATGTTCAAAATCTTATATAGGTCATATACTTTTTTCACAGCAATAGGATGAATTGCTTTTCCTGATAGTCCTCCACTTCCATGAGATAAAATTGGTCTCTTGGTGTTAATATCGATCTTAATTGCGGTTAGGGTATTTATTGCAACAACTCCATCAGCACCCCCCTTTTCTGCAGCTAAAGCAATTTCACTAAGATTTGTAACGTTAGGATTTAATTTAACAAAGAGCGGGATTGATAAATTTTTCTTTAATAATTTTGTAATTTTAAAGGTAAGGTCTTTATCAATACCAATAGAAGAAATTTCAGCATGAGGACAAGAAATATTTATTTCAATTGCATCTGCTCCTGCATTCTGAGCTTTTAATGCTACATCTAAATATGTTTCATTACTATCTCCAAAGACACTAACAATCAGAGGTATTTTATGTGATTTTATTTCTTCAATTTCAGAGATAAAGTTATCAATCCCTGGATTACCAAGCCCTACACTATTTAGAAAAGTCCCTGGATATAATTCAATAATTGAAGGATTTTTAAATCCCTTTCTAGGTCTAGGTCCAATAGATTTGGTTGTTATAGCACCTATTCCGATATTAATCAATCTTAACATCGTAGAATAAGATACTCCTAAAATGCCGGAAGCTAAAATCAAAGGAGAGTTTAACTTTAAACCAGAAATATTTACTTCAAGCATTACTATTATAATGTAAGAAATTATTATTATTATTATTTGAGAAATTTTATTTACGCGTAGATTTAGAAAAATGAAATGTTTTATCATTGATACATTAATAGGAATATATACTATTGATGATAGTGGAAATTTTCTTAATTTTATTGATTTCTTGGACGATATCCAAAGAGTTATGAGTTTTTATGATTCATTAGATAATAATTTAATAGTTAAAGAGTATTCAGATTTTATCAATGAGTTGAGAAATTCGGGTTTTGACGAGTTTGTATTTGATAATAAAAAGTTACAGATTTTAACATCAGAAGAATTTGGATTTAACACTTCTTTTGAAAGACACTCTCTTGAGTTTAAAAATTTTCGCTTTAATTTAGAAGATCAACTGAAAAGATTAGGGATTCATAAAACTCGAAAAGAAATTCTCTCCATTTTTAAGAAAGTTGAAGTTCAATTAATTAAGAAGAGAATAAGTCAGGCTGGAGCTCGAGGAGATGTAGAAATCATTCAAATCATAGAAACACTTGAGATTCTTAAAAAATCAATAAGCCTATTCTCGAGTCGTCTTAGAGAATGGTATGGTTTACATTTTCCAGAACTTACTGATAAATTAATTGAAGATAATGTTATAATTGCCAAAATGGTTTCAATTTTAGGAAGCCGAGATAACTTTACTTATGATAAGATTACTCAAAATTTTAGTTTCAAGGAAAGAAGAATTAAAACTTTGCAGAAGTTGGCTTCCCAATCAATGGGAGCAGATATTAATCTTAATATTGTTAAAAACTACGCTAATCAGATTTTATCATTGGACGAGTTCAGACAAGAATTAGAAGAATATTTAAATACATTAATGGAACAAGTTGCTCCAAATCTCTATGCTTTAGTCGGAGGTTTAGTTGGGGCGAAATTAATAGCAAAAGCGGGAAGTTTAAAAGATTTAGCTTATATGCCAGCTTCAAGGGTTCAACTACTAGGAGCTGAAAAAGCTTTGTATAGATTCCTTAAAACGGGTGAAAAGCGACCAAAACACGGGTTAATTTTTCAGTGGAATTTGATTAGAGGAAGTAAAGCGTATAACCGTGGAAAGATCTCTAGAGTGATTTCAGGGAAAATTGGAATTGCTACTAAAGTAGATTTTTTTAAAGGTGAGTTCATAGGAGATATTTTAGCAAGAGAAATTGAAGAAAAAATAAAAGAGATTGAAAAAAAATATCCAAAACCTCCTATAAAAAAAAGTGAGCCCAAAACCAAAATAAAATCAAATAAAAAGCAAATAAGTAAGAAAAGAAGGAGGTAAAGTTATTTTGAGCAATGTTAATATCAGAACCCATCCAAAATACTCTAATGTTTATATATCTGGACCTCCACATAACCTAAAACTCTATTCTAGAAACCTAGTTCCTGGAAATAAAGTGTACGGGGAGAAGTTAATTACATTTAAAGGAGAAGAATATCGAGAATGGGATCCTTATAGAAGTAAATTAGCTGCAATGATATTGGAAAAACCTTCAGTGGATTTCTTATCAAGCGAATTAAAATGTTTGTATTTAGGAGCGTCATCGGGTACTACAATATCTCATCTCTCAGACATAGTTTACAAGGGAATTATCTATGGAGTAGAATTTGCGGAACGTAGTATGCGACAATTAATTCAAAACACCAATAATAGAAAAAATATTGTTCCAATATTAGGAGACGCTAATTTTCCAGAAAAATATGCTAATTCCGTTTTTACTAATATTGATTTAGTTTATCAAGATATAGCTCAGCCAAACCAAGCACAAATTGCTATTGCGAACTGTAGTTATTACCTAAAGGATAAAGGAACTCTAATTCTTGCAATTAAATCTCAATCAATAGATAGTGTTCAAAAACCTGAAAAAATTTACATTCAAGAGAAAAAGATTTTAGAAAAAGCGGGTTATAAAATAAGCGAAATCTTCAACATTCATAAATACGCAGCCAACCATATTATTTTAATTGCCCACAAATAATTTAGCCAATATTTTTATTAATTTTCATTTTACAAAAAATTTATACAAAATCAGTAATTTTTTTCGAATATAATTCTTCTCTGATTATTTTTTTCGTAGTTTCCCACGATTTTCTCGCGATAGGTGGAGCTTTCTTATTCTTTCTTATCCATTCTCGAAGGAATGTAGTACTTCGTAAGTCTGAGGGATATCCTGAGCCAAAATCTCCATAATTCTTTTTTAATTCTTCAATGAGTCTATCTCTCATATCTTTAGCGATAATTGAGCTCGCTGAAACTATTGGGTATAAATCGTCAGCCTTATGTTTAGAAATTATTTTTTTCGGTGAATAATTTAATAATGCCTGAATAGATGATGTAAATCTATCTTCAATAACATCTGCCGCGTCTATATATATTACATCTGGTTTAAGTTCATTAATAATTTCTGCCATTTTCAGTTCTTCGAGTCTATTCAGTGTGATTTTCTTCTTTTCTCTCGCATCTATTTCTTGAGCTCCAATAACTTTTGCTTTATATGTTTTACAATTTTCTTTTATAATTTTTGCTAATTCACTTCGTCTTTTTGTAGATAATTTTTTTGAATCTTTAACCCCGATTTCTGTTAAAAACCCCAATTTTGATTTAAGGAAGCAAACGCCACAAATAACCATAGGCCCCAAGACAGGTCCCCTACCCGCTTCGTCAATGCCACAAATAACTTCTTGGTTAGTTCCCTGATTCTTGGATGAGGTCAACGAATTCCTCTTCATCATCAATTTTTTCTAAATTTCTAATTCTAATGATGGGAATTTTAATTTTTTTGAGAGAATCGGGTATTTTAATGTCATTGTTTACAATAAAAATAGAATTTTTTTGAAACAGTTCAGTAAACATTTTCAAACATTTAAAACCGAGCTCGTTAAGTTTTTTATCTTCTTCAGAAACTCCTGAAAAGAGAGGATAAACGCTACTTTCCTTATTTTCATCAATATTTTTTGAATATAACGATAGTTTGAAAGGAATTGAACCTTTCTTGGACCAATAAGAACAAATTCCAATGTCATTCAAAACTTCTTGAAGATGAGATTCAAAAGAGTTCAGCATAATATCTTCTTGCAGGTCTTTTCGATCCATACTAAAATTGAAATTCCAATCAAAAATGTTAATTCTTCTAAAAAGATCATTACTTTCTAGTATTAATGAGATTTTATGAGCTATTTTTTCAGATGGTCGCATGCTTTCATTTTCATACGCACAGACAGTTCTTTTAGTAATTCCAAGTCTTCCAGATAGTTCTTTTCGTGAGATTGCTTGTTTTTCTCTCAAAGATTTCATTAAATTACCGTTTAAAAACATAACGCCCCCTCCTCTTCTCGCTAGAATGTACGGATATAACTCTTTGCTGAGAATATTTTCTAAAGTAGTTAAAGTTATAAACGGCAACCCCTCTCTAATATAAATAGTGTTATCTTCTAATTTTTGATAACGATTTCTAATTCCTATTAACAAGGGTTTAGATTTTAACAATAAGGATAAAGATTTAATATCGTTTATTGTATCAGCGTTTAAATTATCAATATTGGAAAAAATTTTTACGCTAAAAACTAAATCACTCTTTTTTACTAATAAGTCAAAACAAAACTTGTTTTTTTTATTAGAAAAGGAGTCTAAAATAAATGTCTCAAAATTAGCCCTTTTAAGCATATTATCTATTTTTTCAAGTAGCGCTTCAATCATTTATTCCCATTAATTAAAAGATAAATAGTTAAATAAATTTTTTTTATTATGAAATTATATTCGAACTTAATTAATTTAATTGTTATTTTAATTTCTTTAAATAAAGATCAACCTTTATTTACTTGTAAGTTTAAGGAAATCAGCATCTGTTATAATTCCAATAAATTTATTATTTTCTTTTACTAATACGGCAGGGTATTTAATTAATAAATTTGATATATCTTTAGCGTTCCAATTTTTTTCTACTTCTGGAAAGGGCAATTCTATGATAGTTAAAATATCTGCGTTTATTAAATCTGGAGTTGTAGTTATATGTTTCTGAATTTTTTTAGCAGTTATACTTCCGAAATTATAGCTTTTTTCCAAAATCGGTATCTGTGAAAAATTATATTTACTCATTAGTTTTATTACTTCCTTTATGGTTGAATTTGGTGTTATAGATATTATCTTTGGAGTCATAATATCTTCTGCGTGCTTTTTTGATCTTTTTTTCTCCATTCGTTCATTTTCTAGGAATTCGATAATCTTTTTCACTTTAGAATAAGGTGGGTCCATGTCTCCATTTTCTATTCTTGAGATTGTAGATTGCGAAATATCTAATTTCTCACCCAATTCTTTTTGGCTAATGTTTAATTTTTTTCTTAAATATTTAATTCGAGATAAATTTGGCAAAACTTCCATTTTAAAATGCGTAAAACTTATTTAGTATAATTTAAGTGCATATTTCATGCAATATATGCATATTATTATCAGTAATTATTTATAATTATCAGCAATTTAAAAAAACATAATAAAATAATTATTTATATAATTAAGAAAGAGTTTAATCAAAATGTTGAAAATCACACGGGCTGACTTTTTACCTATTGAAAAAAGCAAATTTCCTGAAATTTGCGAAAGGAAAGGAATTGGGCACCCAGATAGCGTTTGCGACGCCGTTGCTGATGCTTGTTCGAGAGCGTTATGTGTTTACTATTTGGAACATTTCGATAGAGTGTATCATCACAACGTTGATAAGGCCGCCTTGGTTGGGGGTGTTGCCAAACCAGAATTCGGAGGAGGAATGATCATTCAACCACAATATTTTTTAATAGTAGGAAGAGCTATACATCAAATTCTTACAGAATGTGGAACTAAGAGTAAATTGGAATACATACCCGTTGCTACTATTTGTCTTGATACACAACGCCAAGTACTCGCAAAAATATTTAGAAACCTTGATTTAGCTAGAGATATACAATTCGATTATGCAGTTCGACCAGGGTCAATAGATTTAACCGGAGTTTTTGACGAGTCTCATCATTCGGAAGATATTCCCCTCTCAAATGACACAAGTTTTGGAGTAGGATACGCCCCATATTCAGACGTAGAAAAAATAACGTTAGAAGCAGAATACCTTATTAATTCTCCGAGCTTCAAGGATAAATGTAAGGGATCGGGTGAAGATGTTAAGGTAATGGTTGAAAGAATTGATAACAAGGTTGGAATCACCGTTGCGGCGGCAATGGTCAGCAAGTACATCAACGACGCTGATGAGTATGTTAACTATACAAATCAAATTAAAGACGCTGTATTAGATTTAGCGGCTAAAATCATCCCAGAACGAGAAGTCACTTGCCAAGTAAATGTAGCAGATAACATAGAGAAAGGAATTTTGTATCTTACCATAACGGGCACATCAGCTGAGGCAGGAGATGACGGTGAAGTAGGGCGTGGAAACAGGTCTAACGGGCTAATAACACCTTGCAGAACTATGAGTTTAGAGGCTGTTTGTGGAAAAAATCCTATTAATCACGTAGGAAAAATCTACAACATTCTAGGAACGGAGATCGCCAGAGAGATTTATAAAAGAGGAGAGGGTGACATTTTAGAGGCACATGTGAAACTTTTATCCCAAATCGGGCGCCCAATTACGGATCCATGGGTAAACTCAATAGAGTTAATTCCTGCTGAAAATGTAAATTTTGCTAGCATTGAAAAAATCGCTAAAGAAGTCTCAGAAGATTTGTTGAAAAAGGAAGCGATGATTGATCTAAGGAAGCGATTAATTGCAGGTAAAATACAAGTATTTTAATTTTTAAGTTTAGATTGGTAAAATTTTTTTGTTCTTTTTTTATATTAAATATTAGAACTAAATAGTAAAAAATACCTAAAAATTTTTGGTTAAATAATTAAATTAACTAAAATTGATGTGAGTTAAGCTTGGGATTAGACAAGTGGATAAAAACAGAAGAAACTGCAAAAAAGCCAAAGATAAAAGATGATGTTAAAAAACCAAAAAAGCCTGAATCTAAGCCTAAAGAAAAAAAGGGTACAATAGGACTAAAAAATTTATTGAAATTCGACTTAGTGTGTCCAAAGGCAAAATGTAAATATCAAAAGACGATAAGAAAGAAAGAGTTAACAGATAAGGATAAAGTCTGCCCTAGATGTAAAAGTATAATGAAAATCAAGTAAATTTTAATTAGAAATATCTTGTTCTAAAATATCTTTATCTGGTAGGTTTTCTAGATCAAATTGAGCTTCACAATTGGGGCATCGGTCTTTCTTTTTGCTATATTTTAAGATAAGATAAATGAAAATCCCAAACCCGCAAGTTAGAAGAACCATAAAGGCTAATACCTCGTGGTAAATGTGGTCAAAATTCTTTCTTCTTAGTACGATTTTCTGTTCACATGTAGGACAATAAACAATTTTTTTCCCCGTAATAATCGACCGCTTTTTGTTATTTTATATAATTAGATAGGTAAATCGTTAATTTAATTATTTTGTAGTGCAATCGGAAAATTCAAAATTAAAGCTAAAAAGCTATTTATTCTTCATTTTTCCACTTTATTAATTTATATTGAAATAAAAAAAAAATTGTAATAAACATAGGCTAAATATTATTAATGTTGAATTTTATATGTTTAATAATATTTTTCAAATTAATAATTAAAACGAATTAGATAAGGTTTTAACAATGCCAATATGTTATCACTGTGGAGTTGAAGTCCCTGAAACATTCAAATGTACTAAATGTGGTCAAAATTATTGTTCTTTACATAAAAATCCTATTGATCACGAATGTAATATTGTAATCGAAAGTCAAAATTTACAACATTATCAACAATCACCTCCTACTTATGTTGAAAGCGCTCAAATTCCATTTTCTCAACAAGAAGATGCGTATCAGCAACAATTAACCCCCAGCGAAGTGCGTGGAACGACAGATGGGTCTTATACGTGGTATCGACAAGAAAAATCAGTCCCCGAAAACGCTTTTGACCCCGATTCAGGAATTAAATTCAAAGGAATATTGTGGGCTCATAAATCAGAATTAATTCATTTTATAATTGGTTCTGCTCTAATTTTCATCATAGGTTTAATTAATTTTTACGATCCACAGTTATTCACTTTGGGTTATGGCTGGGCTATGTTTATGCTAGCGGGTTTTTATATGACTGCGTTTCTTTTTCACGAATTTGGGCACCGTCAAGTTGCCGTGCATTTTGGTCTACAAACAAAATTCAGACTCCTTACTTTCGGAATGGTATTAACTGTTTTTGGTCTAATTTCTGGGTTAATGGGATTGTTAACTAATTCACTAGCTTTTCCTTCATTGGCATTGCCTGGAGCCGTTGTTGTTTTAGGGTTAGAAAAAATAGATCGAAAGACAGGTTTATGCAAGGCTGCTGGCCCGTTGGTTAATCTTGTGTATGGGTCAATTTTATTAATTGTGTCTTTACTAATTCCAAAAACCTTGTATCCATTAAATTATTTTTTTGGACTTGCTGCTTACCTGAATTACATGTTAGGGGCATTTAATATGATCCCAGTAGGGATTCTAGATGGTCAAAATATTTGGAAATGGAAAAAGAAAGTTTATTTAGGCTTAATGGGTTCACTGGGAGTATTGTTAGTTATAACAATTATTATTATTTATACGCCGTTAGGAGCGGCCATCTATTTTTCCTAATATTTAACGTTTATTACAGTTTCAAGAGTAAAATTTTAAAAAAAATTATGAATGATAAAAGTCTTAAAATATTTATAAGTTAAAATTAAAAATTAAAGTCTTAAAATGACATTTTGCGAACATTGTGGTGAACCGATTAATTATTTACCTTTTAAATGTAAATATTGTGAAGGAGTTTATTGTAAAAAACACAGACTACCAGAGAATCATCAATGTACTTTTGAAATAAAACATGGGCCTATTATCCCTTTAAATTTGAGAGAAGACCCTTCAAAAAGGGTTAATTCGCACGGAACTTCAACAGAATTTAAGAAATATATAAAAAGACAAGAAAAACAAAAGGAAAGAACAATAAGACAGTATAAAAGTTATGATATAAAAAAAACAAAAACTAGCAGTATAACATACTTAATTATCGCGATTTTTATCATGTCCATAGCTGCTATGGTATACCCTTTATATTTGACCTTGAGTAGTTATAGCTTTTTCGAATTTTTTTTTTGGACATTTTTTACATCTCTTTTTGTTAGTTATACTTCTGATTTTTTTGGATTGTTTTTTCTAGCTATCTTAATACTATTTTTTTATATGATAATTAAAAATATAGAACGCGTATTTGGAACTAAATTTTTATTGCAATTGTATTTTATTTGCGCTATTTTTACGGGATTAGTTTACATTTTATTAATGCTCCTGTTACAATTGATTTATGGAAGTGGAGTTATTGTTCCATACGGTTTAGCCTCAGGAGCTCTATTAGGAGTCATATGTTTCATGATTTTTATGAACTGGAACCGAGAAATGACATTTTTAATATTCTTCCTTCCAATAAGAATGAAGGGACGAACTATAATAATTTTCTTAGTTTTATTAAAAGTTGTTCCAGGTCTATTATTTGCAATGGTTAATCCATTTTATTTACTTGTTTATCTTCCTGATTTAGGAGGAATATTAGCGTCATACTTTGTTTACTACTTTAAATTTAAGTATCGATAAGAATAAAAGATTTAAAATGCCAGAAGAAGGATTGTCAAAAATAATAGAATTAAACGAGGATTTAATCGAAAACAACGAGCGGTTAGCAGCCAAAAATAAAAAAGCTTTTAGTAAGTATAATATTCGCTCGTTTGATATTGTTGGAGCTATAGGAGCTGGAAAAACTGCCCTTTTAGAATCTATATCAAAGAAGATTTCTAAAGAAAAAAGGGTTATGGTAATAAATGGAGATGTAGCTACAAGAATTGACGCTGATCGCATAGAGAAACACGGTGTAAAAACCATACAAATTAATACAGGTCGAGAATGCGCTTTAAATTCTTATCATATCTCTCAAGTAATAAAAAATCACGATTTAAGCAATTACGACGTCGTTTTTATAGAAAACGTGGGAAATCTTATTTGTCCCTCAGATTTTATCTTAGGAACCGATAAGCGTATTGTAGTAGTTTCCATCACCGAAGGTCCATGGGTAATTCGGAAGCACCCCTTATTGTTTAAATTATCAGATATTGCGGTTATTAATAAGATTGATTTAATTGATGTGATTGATGTAAGTGTTGAAGATATGATCAAGGATGCCAAAGAAATAAATCCAAACATCAAAATAATTACAACAAGTGCAATTACAGGAGAAAACATTCCCAACCTAATTCAAACCTTAGAAATATAGGAGTTTAATATTTGTTTTGTACTTGTTAAATACAATGGAGGAGTATAAAACATTCTAAAAAAGAAAGGAAAATATGTGATACTTTTATAAAAAGCATCATTTTATGGTACTGCGTCTGCTTCCCCAGGCATCTTTTCTCACTTTGTTTGTTATGTGAATTGTTTTTAACTAATTCTTTTTTTAAATTTGAAACCGAAATGAAATGTTTATCCTAAGTTCTTTTAAAACAATTTATTAATTGATAAAATTTATTTAAACCCCTAAAAAAAGAGAGAGAACTTTTATTATTTAAAGTTAATATTAAAGAAAATTTTTTTTGATGTAATTTTATGCTAAATCGGAGGGGAGAATTGGGTTGATAAGCAGGTCTCGAAAATCCTTAACCGAGGGAAATTCCCCATATTTGTTTGTTATGAGTTTATTTATTATAAAAAAGAAAGGAAAATATGTGATGTTCTTATAATAAACATCTATTTATGGTGTTGCACCTTCTTCCCCAGGCATTTTTTCTCACTTTATTTGTTATGTGAATTGTATTTAACTAATTTTTTTTTTAAATTTGAAGCCAAAATGGATGATTTGTGTTTAATTTTTTCAAGCTTATTTATTAAATTGAAAAAATTTATTTAAACTCCTAAAAAAAGTAAAAAGTGATTAGCATAAGATAAACAACTTAGGCTTTTGGGGATTTATAAATATAATTTTTTATCAATGTAGGTCAAAACAATTCTAAATACTTTTCATCGTCAAGTTTGGTGCTAAATGCTCCAGTGAAAAATGAAAGAAACTATAAGAAGTATTCTTCGATGAATATACAATGAAGTATCATATTAAATCTGAGGGTAAAATTGGATTAACAAGAAGATATCGAAAATCTTTAACTGAAGGAGGCTCTCCGTACTTATGTTTTATGAGATTGCTTCCAAGGTGATATATAAAAGCGTTTTTTGAATAAACTGGGTTAGAGATTCTTTTAAGTTGATTTTTTATGTTCTCTTTACTAAAAATTTCAAAATTTGTTCCATATCGCATTAATTCCTCGTCGTTATATTTATCAATAAGCGCATGATATGCAAAATTATACCAAAAAAGCGTTATTTTCCCTTTTACTTTGTTTTGTGTCATCATTATTTCAAGAGAAACTTCGTTTGATGAATCTGGACATAATTCTCGTAAACCAATTTCTACTGCTTCCCGATTTGAAAAGAGCACTTTTACTGCTAAATCTGCGATCCCTTCTGAGAGAATTAATTTAGGGCTATGTAGCAGTAGTATTGAGTGTTCAAATTGATTTAACTCGCGGTAAAACCTCTATTCTTTGACAATAAATTCTGTATGATGGCCAGGGTATCCCTCGTGAGTGGCAGCAGCCAGAAGTCCGGTCCAATACATGTTATAATTCGGATTAACTTCTATTCGGGAGCAAAGATTACCCAAGTACCAATTGTAATAAGCCCATTTTACTTCATCGTTATTTTTGACTAATTCTAAAACAATTCGTTCTTTTTGAGGTAAGAAGTTGACAAATAACTCTTTAGTTCGCTCTCTCGTGATGTTGAGAGCTTTTTTAAATAATTCAAATACCTTACCCTCAGGAACAGTTCGTTGTATTCTTAAATCGTTTATTCGTTTTTCTAAACTTCCAAGACCACCATACGCTGCGTTAAACTCTTCTTTTAAGTTATCCAATTCGGATTCATTAGCTGGCTGTAAGGCCACATCATATAACCTTAAAAATTGTTCCTTAAAAGGTAATTTGACTCCGTTTAATATCTCGATCGAAGTCCTCATCGCTGTTAACATTTTTTCTAAGTATCGCTCGCGTTTTTTATCGTAACCTTGTTTAAATAAATTTTTTTGTAAAGCTTTACAATCGGTTAACAGTTTGCTTGGTGATGTTATAGCCTCATTGTCGACGATTTTCCGTAATTTTTTAGGACCAATATAAAAATCGACATATCCCTTATTGTGTTTGTCTATGTGAAGTACTAAACGCAGAAATTTTCTTCCAAACACAGATAATTTCATAATAAAACCCAACAATTTTGTCTTTGTAACTGTAAACTAAGTATTTTACTTACTAATAAATATTTAAGTTTTTAAATAAATCTCTTATCTGCTTACTTTTTTGAATTTCTCTTGATTAGCTTTCAAAGTTAATTAGGATTTTCTCCAAGACCTAATTGCGAAACATCTATTTTATTATTAATCCTATAGGTTGATTTTTCAAGCGCAATAACAAGGGAAAACATTCCAAAATTAGTAGAAATATTGTTCTCCAATTAATTAAAGTAAAGTTGAAATGTAATATTTGAATTAAAAATAAAAGGAAATGACAATAATATTAATAATAATAAAAATTTATTGAAGGTGTTGATATATCAGTCTAAGACAATACAATACGGAATTAGGCTTGCTCATAGATAAGATTGTTAAAGTATATCTAGAAAAAGACAAATTCTTTGTTGGCCAATTAAAGGGCGTTTCAGAAGATTCGAATTTGATTTTAAATAACGTGAAAAATGAAAAAGGTAAGGCATTCCCAAAACTAATGATTAGGAGTTCGTACTATCATTTTGTAACAGTTGAGGAAGAACCGTTTCCTATGCAAGCTTTGGCAGATAGAATTGCTACAATTTTTTCAAAAGGACATGTGAACTATATTGAAGATCAAAATATTATATCCATTTTGAATGGGAAAATTATAGTAGATGAGAACGGAGTGAGAGGAACTGGTCCTTCTGCTGATCGCGTAAAGAAGATATACGATCAATTTAATATCGATTTAGAAAAGGACTAATTAATATCCTTATTTTTTTAAATTTTTTTAAGTAGATTCTTTTCCTTTAAACGCGTTTAATAAGTTTTTTAAATTTATATCTTGAATTATGTTTTTCAGTATTGCTTTTCCTAATGGGGTAATTTTTATTATATCTAGATCTTCAATTTTTCTTAAATAATCATTTTCAATAAGGAATTCAACATTAGCAGCCCAGACTTCTTTGAAAATTTCTTTTAGATCGCTAATTTTTATGTTTTCGTCTACTTCCTTGCTAAGGGCAAGTATCAAAGCCAAAGTACCGTATTGAGAAGGTGTAATGCTGTCATCTTTACCCTCAGAGGTTAAAACATAGAACCTTTGATCTAAAAAATTAGATTTTATGAATTCAAAACCAATTTTCTTTAAATTTAAATAAACTGTGCTTATGATTTGTTCAAAATCGAAATTTTTACTTAAATTCCGGAGATCCTCTTCTCTAATCATTTTTTGAGGGCTTGTTAAAATAATTTTAGTAATATTTTTTACCGCTTCTTCAAAGTTTGTAATTTCCATATTTTTTCTTATCAACTCTCTTCAACTTTTAAAACTTTTAAATTCTCAATTTCTTTTTTTAATTCTAAATTTGACATAAGAAAGATTAGTTTAAAATTAGTTAGATTATCATTAGTTTCGAATATTGGTAATATTTTTCTAATAGTTCTGTAAATGGAACCACCTTTATTATAGATGTTAGGAATGAATAAATTTGAAAACAAGATATTTTCAGATTTCAAAAGGATTTTAATAGAGAGGAAAAAAGCAATTATGAAATAAACTTTTTCGGGAGTTGTTAATCCTTCAAAGTTGACGTTCTCTTTGTAATTTCGTATAAATTTTGTTTGGATAAGAAAAGCCATATTATCGTTGCTAACTACGAGCTGATATATAATTTCTAGATGAATTTCTTTTAAGAAGTTATTCAAAAAAATTTCAAGATCGTGAATTATAATCTCGAAATTCTTAAAATTTTCAAAGCTTTTAGCAACTTCTTTTTCATTAGTAGAAATATTGATTTTATCACTACCAATTTTCAAAATGTTATCAAATTCTCTCAATTTTTCAATTATTAGAGTTAAGTCGCTCAAATTATGAATGTTAAATGTATCTTCTGGAATTGAAATTTTACCTAACTCCGAGATCGTTTTTCCAATCTCATCTTCAATCTCCACGGATGGTCGTACCGGTTTTAACATTAAGATTCCAGGTTCTTCATCTGGAGCGTCTATATTGTCTTTTCTTTTCTTTTCGTAATTAGATTTTACTTCCTTTATTCTTTTTTCGTCTTTTTTTATTGTTTCTAAGAGTTCCTCATAATCTTTTTTATATATTTCATAATGAGGAGTAAGATTTTCTAGTTTTACTTTAGTTTCATTTGATCTTGATTGAATTTGTTTAATTTCGTATTGAGCTTCTTTCGCTTTTTTTTGAAGAGCTCGTATCTTTTCGGCATTAGTAAGATTTACATTAATCCCTAATTTCGCAATTAAGTCGTTTTTATATGCATTTAAAGAGCCCTCGATTTGTCGTGTAATTCTATTAATTTGACTAAAGCATTCTTTTTTAGTTTCGTTTAGATCTCGAATCTGTAGATCATAATTTCTTAATTCTTTTTTTATTTGATCAACTTGGTTTCTCTGTTGAAAATAATCCTCTTCTAAATAATTCAATTCTTTCCTATTTTTTATTATAGCCTCATTTAATTTTTTAATTAAGTCTATAATTGATGCTAGATCGCTTGATTTTTTGTAAAGTTTTGATAATTCTAATTCTTCAGATAACTGATTCTTCTTTTGCGTTAAAAAGATATATCTGAAAATTTTCAATAATATTTCAATAAGCGAGTTAAAATCAGAAAAAGTTTCTAAATTATATTCCATAATTTTGCTATAGTTAGATAAATAATCTAATATATTTAGAGATTTATCTAAGTTAGATAAATGAGTGTTTTGGTTTCGAAAAAGATTAATAAATTTTTTAACAGGGATTAACTCTAAATTGTCAATAATTGCTAAGAAATCTTTATTCTTATATAGCTTTAGAGCATCTTTTTTGAATTTACCGACGACTAACGTAAATCTATCTTCTATTAATATTTCTTTCGTTCCAACAGTAAGCTTAAAATTATTTAGACTAATAGGTAAATTCACTCCTGATTCTTTTTTAATCAGATTCAAAATGATTTTTGAATTTTTTGTATTCTTTTTCTTTTTTTTTCTTTCTTTCTCTGATTAATTCGATAGGGTCTTTATTATCATCTTTTTGATTTAAATAATTCTCCTTAAAATTTTTATCAAATTGCAATTTAAACTTTTGAATTTTCTCTGAAACTTCATCTGAAAGTTCTAATTTCTTTTGATTTCCATCTACGATAACATCAGTTAATTTTTCACGTTTTTGTTTTCGTAATCTTCTTTCAAATTCTTTATTTGAGAATTTCAAATAGTTTTTATAGGTTTCTGTTTGTTCTTCTTGTTTTCTTTTTAATTCTTCGATTTCATATTTTTCTTTTCTTTCATTTACAAATTCTTTTCTAGCTAATAATTCTTCTTCCGTCAGTTTACTCTCAGCAGTTTGTAAGAATTCTTCATAAGTTAACTCAGGATTTAAATAAAATTGTTGTTCAAATTCTTTAATAAAAGAAGAATCTATACTGTCAGGAATTCTACTTAATTCGTCTTCTAATCTTTTATCTATTAAATTACTATGATGTTTTTTTAATTGTTCGACAGAAGTTAAAAAGAGAGAATTTCGGTTTAGAGCATCTATTAATTCTAACCATTGATTTATCCCAATGGAAGAAATATAAGATGTTTGACTAATAATTTTACTAATTTTTCTATTTTCAATTAAATCTAAACCAATAATTTTAGTATTAATTTCATTTAAACTAATTAGTTTTAGATGATCTTTAAAGTCATTTCTATATTTATTAAGGAGTTTGTTTTGTAGGTCTAGAAATCTATTTATGTTATTATTTGAGATGTTTTCTAGGTTTTTATAGATATTACTTAGGATTTTTGTTAATTCATTTAATTGATTAATAAACGATTCATCGTCGAAATATTGGGATATTAATCGTTTTTCTGCTTCTAATTTTTTAGCGATATTAGTTATTTGGTTAACTTTTCCTTGAAGATTTTCTATGGGAGATGTAAAATCTCTAATTTTTTCAAGGTTAAATAATTGATTTTCCATCATTTTTAGCTAAAAATTATATTTCGAAATTAAAATCTTCTAATACGATATTATATCTCTGGTGGACTAAATAATCTTTTATTATTATTTTCAGTTCTTTTCGATCCTATATTCCTTTTGCTCGGATTGCTTAAAATGTCTTGTCTCTCAACGTGAATTGCAGTGCCTCCAACTAATTTTAATGAATTGTAAAAATGTTCATAAGTTAAACGTTCTGAATCTATAGCCTTCAATAAAGATACTTTCGTACCCCTTTCGATATCTGAGCCCGAATATCCAATAGTTAATTCGAGTAAGCCCTTTGTTTTGTTCTTTTTGTTGAATTCATTCCATAATATATTATCGTTAAACTCAGTGATGGTATAACCTAATTTACTTTCTAAACTTATTGTAATTGCCTTAAGTCTTTCGTATTCATCATTTAAATTAGCTAAAATCGATTTATCAACGCCAATTTTTGCTTTTTCTACCTTATTAAGGAAAGATTCAATGATCTGCTTTCTTAGATGAAAATCGGGGAATTCAAAGCTAAAATGAAAGGTAAATCGTCTCCAAATAGCGGAATCTAATTGGTTTTGATGATTTGTTGCTCCAAATATCGCTAAAGGTACGCCTTGATAATTTATTCTATCGATTGCTTGTAAAAATGATATAACCGCGCGTTTAATTTCACCAACTTCATGAATATTTGATCTTTCAGAACCAATAGAATCAATTTCATCGAAAAATAATATAAAAGCACCTCTTTCATTCGCGATTTCAGCTGCTAAATCCACAACATTTCTAATTTGTTTAATTGTATCTCCTAATAATGGTGATACCAATCTATCAGTTTCTACTACACATATTGGAATTTCATAATGCTTTGCAAATCCTCTCGTAAGGGAAGTTTTACCTGTGCCCGGAGGCCCATATAAAAGAACTGTTAAACTGGGATTAAGTTTTGCTCCTTTTAACTGTTCCATAAATTCATTATATTTTTTTAAAGCTTTGAAAAAATCATGTAATATTTCTTTTTTAACCTCGTTTCCTAAAATATCGTCAATATTATCTTGAATATCGAAAGGAAAATACACTGCTCCATATTTACCTATCCTATTTTTAATTACTTCGTCGGTATATGTTTTTATTACTTCCACTTCTTCATTTGAATTGCTAATTTTTCTCATCTCATTTTATTGTAATTTATTTATTTTTTCTTTCTTTATCAAATTTTTCACAATAATCTGCTATTTCATTAATAAATTCTTTAAGATTATCAATTTGAGAACCAATAAAGTTAAAAATTTCTTTTCTATATTGAGGGGAATCTCTTATCTTTAGTTTATCTAAACCTAAATAATTAGGAAAACATATAAGCTTCATTAAATAAGGTAGTACTTTCTCATTTGTTTGTAAATCTTTGAATATTGGATAAAAAATATTTTGATCAGATAATTTCCATTTTAAAATTCCCATGTAAATTAGAAAGGCAAAATTCATTGAAATCCAATTTATAAATTCTTTTGATAAAAATCCTCTTCTTTGTGAAGCTAACGCTAAATAATACAAAATTAATGTTTCATTGCTCAATTGTGGTAATAATCTTATTTTTCCATCGGATTGCTTATTCTCACGTATGAAATTATTTTCTAACATTATATCTACTAAATCTTCTTTTGGTGCTAGGAAGATTTCGTCAATAACACGGAGTCCAATGCGTTCGGCAATTTTATTTATAGCTTCTTCCTCGGCATTAGCGATAGAATCAATATATGGGTTAAAAACTTCAGTCTTTAAAATCATGGGAAGTTCTTGATTCCGTCTTTCAGAGAATTCTCCAAAATTTGGATCCAAATTGTAAAGAGAAGTTATATTGTTGATTAACTGATAAACTTTTGGAGACATACCCGGAATTTCAAAAAAATCTGATCTTTCTAATTTTTCCCTGTAATAAGTATGTGGTTGGAGCATATGTCGTTGGCACTCATAAAAATCCGAAGAGTATTCAAGTAATTTATTATAAATAATTTTTATATTTCTTCCTCGCGAAAATAATCTTTCTTCTATAAACTTCGTTAAAACATATAAAAATGTTTTTTCTAAACTTGATTCGTCTGGATTGGTAATATGTCGTAAAACATTCAATGCACCAATGGATTCGTACAAAAATTCAATAATATAATCTTTTATATCAATTATTGGAATGGTTTCCCGATACTTCAATATAAAATCTTTAATTATATCATAAATATTTGATCTATACATCGTATAAAATTCTGATAACGCTCTTACTTTTCGGATATTTCTTTTTTCTTCTTCTTGGCGAATTTTATCCAGGATTTCAATATCTAGTAGTAGGTCAGCGTCTAATTCGATAATTTTTCTCCTTGTTTCTCGAAGAATTGGGGCCATATGACTTATAAAAGTTAAATATCTAGGTAGAATGTCAGTCCACTTCTCCCTTTTTCTACCTGATTTTACCATTCTAGTAGATTTTTTTTTGTAACTCATAGTTTTCACTCTTTTTATTAACTATATTAACTTTCGTCGTATCCTACTACTATTTCTGTGAATATATTAGCGATCTCCACGAAAATTGGTATTTCTACGCGCACCAACTCTCCGAGAATCCACTTGTTTACATCTTTCAACAAGAAACGTATTTGATTTGTTATTTTTTTATTAATTTCAGAGTCTATTATTTTGGTTAACCATAGACCCCCTCCTAACCTATAAGCAATAATTTTTATTAATGGTTCAAAAAGAGGTTCTAAGACTTGTCTCATCATCCACGATTTTGGAATGACACTCATATTATCTGCGTCAAAATTAGGATCGTTGAGAATTGGGTTTGTCTCATCAACAGATAATTTTGGCATAAAACTTAATAATAGAATTAAGGCAAATATAGCAGAGATGCCGTTTATTGTATAAGAGCCCCCAATCTTCTCAATATCGTCTCTATTTATTGAAACATTAGCTAAAAACATACATATAAAAACATTTCTGTCGAAGGCATCAGACACATAGGTATAACCTAATTCCTCATTAATTATTAAATATTTTTCTTCAAGGATTTCAATAATATCATCGGGAAATGTGTAAAAAGTGTAAACTTTCTCTTCACTTTTTCTAACATCCTTTTTTACAACTAACTCTTTTGAAACCAAACCAAACATTTTAACCAGTTCTTCAAGTTGGTTTTTTATATAATGACGAGGTTTATTCGGATCGCCAAACATGGCATAAAATTGATGATCTATAATATGAAAATCATTTCTTTTACTAAAGGCTTCTACCATCCTATTTATTATGGGTCCTTGTGTTCCTGAAGCGATTGCTTTCGCTTTTGATGTTACAAATCCATTTAATAATTCATTTATAATAAAATCTTGTTCATGAGTTCTAGATGATAATATTTTATCAAAAGCTTCAGAAAAGTTTTTTGTATTTGGAAAAAATGCGTTTTGAATTTTTTCATTTATAGATTTTAAAAAAATATCACCATTATTCTTTGGAAAGTGGAGCTTCATATTATTCAGTCTTTGTACTAGAGCTTCTTTTGCTCCTGGGATGTTTTCCGCATCTCTTTTTTCCAATTCATCGACTGCTTTTTCTAACCCTTTTTTAAATTGCTGAAGTAATTCTTTCCATGTAGGATCTTGAATTTCTGCCATTATTTTCACTATAGATTATAATTATTTTATTATTTACCAATTTAATTCGGCTACTATTTTCTTTAAGGCATCAACTAATGGATTTATAAGCTTTTTATCATAAAGGTTCGGAGAACTTACTCCTCTTTGGGCTTTCCAACCCATTTGTGTTCCTTCCCCCATTTCTCTTCTTCCATATTTTAAAATATTGCTTAGGTCTCGCATCCACCAATAAAATCTTAACCATTTTTTATTTGGATTATCTTTAGAATGAATAACTGCCAAAGCTTTCCATTCTCCCATTAGCCACTTTACTGTAATACCACTTACAGGCAAATAATAATTTATGGGAAAATTAGCTTGAAAACTTAAATCAAGATCTTTAGAAATTATATTAAAGATTGGCTGGTTAAACCCTTCTAATACGACGATTTCACCACAATATTGGCATTCATAATAAGATTTCATTTTTTTCATTTTTTTTTGACATTTTGGGCATGTCCGGTTTTCAATAATTCTATATTTGATAATGTCTAAGTTTTTTTCTTTTTCTAAGGTTTCTTTTGTTTTAGGTTCTCGTTTTCCGTACTTCCCCTTCCAAGTCCATATCTCATCGAATGAGTCATTAATTTGTTCTAATGCGATAATAACATTTTTCAGAACATCTTTATCATAAATCTTAAACATCCCTGCATGTTGATAACTTTTCCACCAAGAAAGTCTTACATATTTCTCATTCTTTAAGTAAGCACTATGACAAATCAAGACAGCGAATAAACGGGTATCACTCTTATTGAGGATAATCCCTGACTCCGCAACCTCATAAGCTTTATTAAGCGAAACGTTTTTGTGAAACCAATCTCCATCTAAAAAATTTCCTATTAGGGATTCTTCTTCTTTTTTTTCTACCTCTATACTCTTTTCCTTAATTATTTTCTTACATTGTGGGCATTGAAAAATCCCTGTAATTAGGGGTTCCATTTCAACATTACATGCAGAACATTTCATATTTATTCATCATTACGGGTTATAATATACCTTTCATAATCTAAATTTAATAATTTTAATTCTTTCTTTGTAAATCTTGTAATCTTACTATCAATTTTTACCAAATCTTCTCTAAGATCGATTAAAGCGTTTTGAATACTATTTACAATGTCATCTTCGTTAAAAGACACTTTCTCGATGAATTCAAGATAATTGTACTTTTTACCTTTTCCTGAATAATATAGCTTAATTTCTAATAATTTAGACTCAATTTGTTTCATATGGAATCTATAGTTTAATAAAGATAATAAATTAGAATTCCAATTTTTAAAGATTGGATTTTCTTTATCAATTCCATCGTAATTAAATTTATCTGGAAGCTCTACTTTTTCATCTTTAAGAAATTGGATTATGTCTTTATTTTCTTTAACAGCTTTATTTATTTTTTTTAAAACGTTTTTATTTTTCAATTTAGAGTCAAAAATTTCAATAAATTCATCAATTTTGTCCTTTATCTCCAAAAATCTTTGGTAAAACCCTTCAATTGTAATCTCAATTTTGATAGCTTGAAAAATATTTCCATACTGGTCTAAAATATAATAAAGATCATCTGATATTCTAAAATCATGGGCCCCTATTTCAAAAACAAATGGGTGGATAATGTTACCTGTTTCGCATCTAACTCCTTTTAATTTATTTAAAGCCAGATTAAAATTCCGCCTAGTTAGAAACTTAAATTTTTTATTTATTAGTAAAAATAATGTATGATCTGGCACTGAAATTGTATTATTTTCTATCGTTACTGTCTCTTCTCCTAACCGGATTATAAAATCACCGTCTTTTTGTTCAAATTCTCTTACACTTCGTATATTTTTAATTAAACCTAAATCAATAGCAATTTCAATAAATTCTTTATTCCAAAAGCTTAAAATATTATCTTTATATATCTCATCTAATATTAGGACCCTCTCATATGATTTTATAAGTTCTTGATTACTTAAATCCTTGAATAAATCATTTCTGATGACATATAAAAACAAAATGATATATCTCATATCAATGTCGTCAAGAACTGTTTCTATCAAGTTTTTATCGTAATCCATCGACAAACTCGTATGTTCCATGCCTAAAATCCACTTGCTATATTTAAAATGAATAAATTATTTCAGTTAAAAAGAGTAATTAAATAAATTAAACATCCCTAAAAAATTTTTCGATTTCCGTCATTCTACGCATTGAAAAAGCTAAAATTTTTTAGTTTTAATCTCTTTTTACTTAATAATTAAGAAACTTAATATTTATTAATTAGATGGTTTTTTATGGGAAGAAGAAAAAGAAAGCAACAATCTTATAAAAGAGTCAAAACAGTCCCCAAAATTTTTACTTGCCCAAACAGGTAATTATGGTTTTCCCATTTACCTTGGATTGTGGGGAAAAAGCAATAAAAGTAGAAAATTTACGAAAAAGTGTTATAGCTACGGTGAAATGTGGTCATTGTGGTTTAACAAAGGAAGTTCTGGTTAATTCCATATCAGAACCTGTTGATGCTTTTGGAGATTTTATCGATGTTCATTATGCTGATCAAGAACTTCAGAGATTAGAAAAGCGTATTGGAAAATTAATAAAAGAAAACGAATGGGGAGAACTAGCATTCTCATACTCAATTTTATCGGATATTTGTAAACTTAAAGTTGCTCAAGCTTTAGAAGACGAAGATAAAGTAGATTTTGATGAGGTAAATAAATGGAAATTTAAAGCTGAAGAATATAAAAGGCGTGAAAAAGATGCTCTACTTCAATTAGACACACTTGAATTGGAAAAAGGAATTAGAACAGACGAAGAATCTTTATTTTCAGAGCATGATGAGAGTGATATGAAAAAAGAAAAGAAAATTGAAGATATCTTTGACGATCCTGGTTTTCTTGAATTTTAAATAAACTGATTTCTTTAATTGAGCACTTTGATTTAAATGTAACAACTCTTTATTTCATTTATTTAGGATATGGGATTTAACATTAAGCGGAATATGTTTCCAAATAGGAAGATTTAAGATTAAATTGAAAAAGCGAATTCGATTCAATTTTTTTTTTAAAATAAAGTAACTCCAGTTGTAAAATGCTAATTTATTAAAGAGATTCATTAGGTTCACACCAAATAGATTATATCTTGAAGTTAGAAAACTTGCTAAATATGCACCTAATCGTTTAGTTCGTGGGATTGATTCAGGATATACTGATTCTGATAGAGGTCTATTGAAAATTTCATAAATTGAAAAAATGGGTATAAGAATATCTAAATATTCATTTACAATTCTATTGTAATCTGAACTCTCTAACGATAAAGCAGAAAGCTCATTTAATTTTTTTAAGGCAAGATTAAGTTGTTGTTCCTTAAAATAAAACCACATAGTTCCCATAGTATCTCTTAATTTCACCAACTCGTCAATAATTTCCTTTTCTTTAAAAGAAAATGAGTTTTTTTTCTCGAAATGTGTTATATAAAGTAAAAATATTGAGTAAATAGGGGTATTATCAAATTCAGTTAAATTTTTATTTTCCTTGACCTCTTGGAGATCAATTTCTTTATTTGATATATTAAGGATAGTATGAGTATATAATGGTGTTGTCCATAACATTCTCAAAATTTTTTCCATAAGTCGAATATGGAGCGTATATTCTTCAATTTTTGAAAATTTTTGAGATCGTTTCAAACTAGGAATCGAAAAGGTTTTAGATTGATCGATTCTAAATTTAAATCTATCGATTCTTTTTAATTTATTAATTAATTCTTTTCTTTGTTTTTTATTTATGAAAATCTTTTCAATTAGCAACTTCTTTATTGATATTAACTCCTTTATGTAGGTATAGAAATCTACATTGTATTTTTTTACAATATAATCGTGCGTTATTAAAGGAATGCTTATAGTTTGTTTTTGGGTTTTAGTCTCAATACTCATTGCATGGTCCCCTATAGTATATGAAAATGTAATTCTTTCAAGAGTTTCTTCTAAACTAGAATATACACCTAACTTTTTTGGATCATGGGTGAAATAACCGTGCAAGAGAGTATCGATTCCTTTAAACTTATTATTTTCATATTCTGAAATTATAACAGATTCAAATTCACCCGGATGATGTCTTTTAATACCGTACCGTTTACCCACAAGAAAGATTGCTTGATTAGCTCTATGACATACAGTATGAGACCACCTAAACAATGGTTCTAATATTTTTCCAATTGTTAATAAATATCCATAAAATTCTGGTCCAAAATAGATAGGGAATCCAAAACCTCGAGATGTTGAAAATGTAAATTGGAAAACATTCCTTGTTTTCTCACCTTTTAAAAATCCGGGAAATTTATAGTGTAAAGCTAACCTGGGATAAAGTGCTCCCAAACCCAAATTCATCCACATTTCAAATAGAATTATGCTGTCAGGAAATTTAAATGAATCTTTTTTGATTAAGAAATCGTCTCTTGATGTGTTTGACGCAGTTGGAATAGCATAGAGCCAATCTTTATTGCTTTCTAAAGGTTTTAGCCGGTTTTTATACCTTTTTACCAACAATCGTTTTTTCTGGTTTTGTACTATAGCTTTTTTATAATAATAATTATTCAGAACTCTAAAAAGTGAAGTAATTTCTAGTATTTGTCTTTGAAGATCATGAGCTACTTTTACTCGAATAATTCCTGAATTCTTATTTGAGGATTGCTGCACTGAATTAACCGAATTAAAAACAATTAATTTCTTACTTTGATATATTTGTTTATCAATTTTAATTTTAATTGATTTTAACTATTCTTATATTAATTATTAAAAAGTGAAAGTGAGATGTTTTTTTAATCCATATTTCCAAGTAAATTAAATGGATTTAAAGTTAAAATTGATTTTCAACTGGTCTTTCTTTTAGCGAATAAGGATTTTAACTCACCCATAATAGCCCCTCTTAAACTTACAGGGCTGGCTGGACGAGGTCCGCCAGGTCCGCCAGGTCCGTCAGGTCCTCCAGGTGGCCCTCCAGGTGGCCCTCCAGGCGGTGGTGGGGCGCTACTTGGAGCTGTAGGTGCTGCAATGACAGGAGCTGCCCCAGTTCCTCTCGTTCTAAGTGCCGAAACATCATTATTTATAGAATTGATTTGCGATTCTAATGTTGAAATTCTTTGACCAACAACCGCTAAAGATTGATCTACTAAATCTGGTATTCTTAGAATCATTGACATCATTTTTTCAACAACATCGCCAAATGTATTTAACTTTTCTTCAAGAGGGGCTTTTCTTGTTTCTTGCATGAAATTTGCGAATTCTTCGGCCATTTTAATCTCTCTAATTTTATTAATAACGAACTTTCTTGTTAATTTTCTAGTAATAATATATTTGAACTATTTAATAAATTTAAGCTCATACAAATTATAACTTAATTTAAAAAAAAATTATAAAAAAATATAAGGTTTTTTACTTAACTAGCCTTGTTGACGGAGTTTTTTAAATTAACCCAGAGATCATCCACTTCATTCCTAACTTGTAAAAATTGATTAATTTTTTTTAATAGTACATCCCTTGCACGATCAAAATCTCTTTGGGAGTCATTCAATTCAGATTCCAATATTTTTATCTTTTCTCCTTCGATCAAATCGTTTTTCTTTTTTTCGACAGATAACGCTTTTTTAATAACAACGCTTCTTTTACTGGCTACTTCGGCCAACGCTGTAGCAAATTCATATTTTTTTTCTACTAAATAATCTTTTTTTACTGCGAGGTCTTTAATCGAATCTATGTACTTGTTATTTATTTCGATATATTCATCATTTTTATGGATGATTTCCTGAAAATATTTTACCTCCTCGTCTTTGATATTTGATCTTCTCTCTCTTACTAGCGTTTGCATTTGCTTTAATACATCTCTAAACATCCTATTGACCATATCTCGTGTAAGATTTACTTTTCTCAAGTTATCAGCGTATTTTTTTTGAGAATCGATTAATGTAGTCTGATTTTTCGCTAATTTTTTTATTTGGCTTACTAATTCTTTTTCCATGCTTGCTAATTCAAGCTCATCTTCATGTGTTATAATTGGGCTCATTTCAATCAAATCAAAATAGTATTGATTTATAATAAATTACGATATAATTCTTATGTAAATTCATTATTTTAATTTTTAGTCTTTTTATTTCTTACTATCTATAAGGAAAAAAAGCAGTAAGAATATTATCTTTATAATTTGCTTTTATCACTTTAGCCTCAATATATTTTCCGATCAGTGCTTCGGAGAAAACGAGTGGTTTGTTCAATAATATTTTAATTCCGAGAGAATCGTTGATTTTCCCTATACACTCGTTTTTCCATCTTCCCCCGGAAACGATTTTTAATTTAATAAGGTCATCCTTCTTAAATTCTGATGGGGAGATTTTTGTTCTTTTATGAATACCAAAGTCTCTAGGTCCAAGTTTTAGTTTTATACCGTACTTTTTTTCTAATTTGGATAAGTGTAAATAAAAATAACCCCATGATTTCGGTCGAATTTTTTTTAATTTTCTACCTGTTTTGTAAATTAAATATTTTTGGATACCGATTTGAATTTGTTTCTCAGAATAACCTTCGCTTCTTAAATTAACGATCAACTTAATAATATCTTCTATATCTTTGTCATTTTCTCCTGGAAACCAAACTGGTGCAATTAAAACATGGATTTTAGAATCCAAGAGGGAATAAATATTATTTAAAAATTTACCAACATTAAATTTAGCACAATTGCATAAATAACAAGCCATTTCCTCCTTTAGGCTATTTAAGCTTACATTGATTCGCGTCAGGTTGCTTTTTTTCAATTTATTAATAATATTTTTCGAGAGTAATACTCCATTGCTTTGCATTGAGATAGTTGTTACTCCTTCGATATCTGAGAGATTCTTTATTAAATTAAATAGTTCCCCGTATAACAACATTTCACCGTAGGGTGCCAGATGAATCTCGATGTTATAATTTCCTTTTATCGCTATGGCTTCTTTAACTTTATCTATTAAATAATTTGAATCTATTACGAAATTAGTGCTGTAATCGCCAGAACTGACGAAACAATACTTACAACGTAAATTACACTGTGTTAAGGGTTTAAGTTCAAGAATGTTGGTCCCTCTGTCAATTATCCCTAGAAAATCAACTCCAGCTAGTGGAATTTCCGAAGTTGTATCGATATATTTTATATTTTCATTCATTGTCGAAATTTTTCTTATTTACATTTTATACCTTAAAATAGCAATCAGAGATCCTAAATCAATAATCTGTTGTCCTGTCGGGTGTTCACTGTTTAGAATATGAACTCTACCACCAATTTTTTCAACTCCATTAATAATACTTTCGATTTTTAATTTTTGTTCTTTTGAGGCACCTCTAATTAAAATATCAGCACAAAATAATTCCTTTACAGCACCTTTTTCTGTTGCATTTGAAATCTCGTCAAAACCAATAGCAATAATATCTGAGTCTGTACTAAATAATTGTAATATTTCTTCAATTTTTTCTGTTTCCTGTAATATTTTTACATTTTTTTTTAAAATTTTTAACTCTTTTGATTTTAAAGTCTCCAAAATAGCACTTTCAGTTCCGGAGCTGGCTTGAATGTTATAAATTTTTGGTAGATATGTAGACTGTGTTCTTTCTTTAAGAAATTGATTGAAATGAACCTTTGTACTACCAGGCCCACATATAACTAATGTATTTATTTTTGTATTCTTTATATTTTCGTCGATAAGCCTAAGGATATCACTATAAAATTCTTCGTACGCTTTATTTCTATAAGATTGTTCGTATCTTTTACCAGGAATATTTTTTTTTATAGTAGCTATTCTTTTATGACTGAAATTTGTTATTAGAGAGATTGTAGCTAACCCCGTCTCGATTGCAATTATTAACATTATAAAATCAGTTTCGAATCTTGACGATTCCTTAAGACGTTTTATTTCGCTCTTTAACCACTTCTCTTTATTTATTGTTAGTTTTTGGTTAGGTTCAATATTAAAAGTGTGATATGTTCCAAAAGTTACTAAATCCTCCGGACCCTCTATAATAGTACCTTTTACTCTTAATCTATTTGAAAATTCATGAAAAGCGACAGATTCAACTTTTAATTTCAAGTACATTGGTTTTCTTTCTCCTTTAGAACCTTCCTTTAAAACAACTCTTCTATATGTTCGTGCTAAAATTTTATCATTTTTAGCTATTATGTTATAGAGAGTCCATAGATCGTTTAAGATCTCTGTTTTAACTGTAATAACTTCCTTCTTTTTATCTATTTCCAGAATTTTCATTTAAATTATCAAACTCCAAATTATAAATTTAAGATATATAATTAAGTATAGTATAAATCTAAAGACTAACTATCTAAGGTTTGATATATTAGACAAAATAAAGAAAAAAATAATAAAATACGACAAAGACAAAAAATTTATTATTTTGCTCCTAAGGCTTCTTTGACCTTTTCTAATTCTTCCATTCGTTTCTTTTTCTCTTCTTCACGTTTTTTGAGGTCTTCTTCGTCAACCTTTTGGAGCGAAACACCTTTTTTGATTTCTTCTTTTAGTTCTTTACCTACGGGCGTCATTGTTACTCAACACTTTTTATTTTATTCTCTTTTTTGGGTACAATTACAATACTTTTTATGCACAAATTATGATAGAATTTATTTATAAGTCTTGGTTTTTAGATAATGTTAAATCTTCAAAATCATTAAATAAGCGCTTTTCTGTTGTCGGTAATAGTTCTCTATTTTCTGTCCAATTTGGAACCCAAATTTTTGATACAACCAAATGGCAACTTTATTTTTAGAGTTCACATTTAAAACTATTACTTCAATATTGTTCATTTCTTTTATTTTGTTTAAAGTATATTTTAATAGATGAGATCCATATCCTTTATTCTGATATTGTTTACTAATAAGCAAATTAATTAAATTTACTCTACCTTCTCGATCTTGAATAACAATAATGAATCCAACAATTTCATTTGAACCATCATCATTTATCAACTTAAAAAAGAAAGTGTTATTTACGATAAGATTGAGAATTGAATTTTTAGAAAAAGCATCTTTCTTGAAAGTATTACTTTCCAATTTGAATATTTCATCTAAATCCTTAAGACTAACAGTGTTTATTCTCATTAAACCCCAACTCTTCTTTAAATACCTTGATTGGTGTTTTTTCCGTTATTTGTTGATATTGCTCTTCTCGAAATGGTGTTATTTCTACGATATGTCCTTTTAAATTATTTTGATCAATTAATTTTACCAAATCCTCCTCGATCGCGAATGATAAAGGCAATTTTATATTTAACCCATCATAAGATAGAAACTTACGAGGAACTTTTAATTGATTTAATAAAATATTCTTAAACTCTTTTATTCTTATTTTATCACCTTCTATTTGAGCGAATATTAACAAACCATCCTCATTTATTTCCTCATAAGGTAATTTTATAGTTTTTGCACGCCTTAAGTACCTTTCCCTCAATTGCCAATAATCCTTGGCAATAATCGTACAAAAATGAATTTTTATCTTAACTTTTGGAGCGATTTTTTTTATTAAAGTAATTGCAGTTTCATTACTATACTCTACAGAAGCTATTGTACCTTCTTTCAATTTAAAACCGCGTTCTTTTAAGCTTTGGCTATTTGGTGAACAATACTCAAATTCGTTCAAATTGATAAAATCTGCACCTATTTCATCTAAATAAAATATCAATTCTTCAAGATTTTCAATATATTCCTTTTCTGGAATTACCGGAACCTCAGCGCCTACAGACATACCCTTATCCAATGCGTATTTTATAACATTCCAATTTTCTTTTGGTGGGTTGAATCTAATTTCGTCTAACCCTGCTCGAGCAAGACTAATTGCTTTTGATTCGTTAAAATTAAGACCATTTGTATAAAGATGAACATGAAATTTTTTCCCTTTTTGTGTCTTAACAAATTTAATAAATTCTAAAGTGTTTTCGAAGTTGGGCTCAAATAAGGGATCTCCTCCCGTGATACTCATCCCTTTTGCTTTAATTTTGTTAAGCTCGTCTAATAACTGCTCTTTAGAATTAATTTGAATTTCGTTAGCATAAGTTAATTTTTTATTTTTTCTCTTTTCAGATATCGGACAATACCACCAACAATGTTTTGGATTCTGACAGATTCCGTTTAGAAATAACACGGCTTTTGTGCCATTTAAACAGTGCTGACACCCTTTGGGAATTCCCCTACTCTTTACGAAAAATGTATGTGATTTAGATTCTACTATTTTAGACTCGTTCATTTTTGAAATAACTTCTTTCTCACAAAGGATTTTTTGTTTGCAAGTTTTTTTAGTACCACTTCGGTAGATTCGTTAAGATCAAGTGACCTTTTTAGAAATACACCAGTTCTACCGTGTTTTTCTCTTTTTAAAAGAACTCTTTTTCGTTCATTAATTAAATCAATACTTACATTCACTTGTTTTGCTACCAAATGTTCGTTTCCAATTATTGAATATTCTTCATGGCCTTCTAAGGTAGGTTTAATTAATACTAATCTCTTGTCTATTCCAGGGACTCTGAGATTATCTTCTAATTGGTTTAAATTGACCTTTCCTCCAAAATCATAAAATTCCTCTGATTTTTTATCAAACTTAGATAATGGAATAGTAATACTCTCTAACTCGTTTAAATATATGTACAATTTTAATGTATCCGTTGGTGTTGCCATTAAAATTTCTCTAAAGTAATTGTTGATACCATATTTCTCAAGAATAATTTCTATTTGATAAGATGGTATTAATTGCAAAAAGATAATATCAATATCACTATCCCTATGAACATCCCCACGAGCCACGCTTCCGTAGATAAACGGGTTTAAACCTTCTTTAGCAAACATCTCCAATAATTCTATGGAACGAGTTCTTTTTTGGTTTAAGAGTTTAAAATGATCTCTAGGGTATACTACGGTATTATAATAATCTCTTAAAATAGTATATTTTTTCATCAGAAATTATTCTTTTTTATCTAATTTTATTTTCGATATTTTTTATTATTATGCTTAAAAGTACCGTTTCGTAATATTTGAATGTGCTTTTTGCTTTTTGAATGGTATGATATTTGAATTTATTTGAATTTTTCAGGGTTTTATCGCTTAAAATCTTCTTGTCTGAATTCCTATTTTTAAGAAATGGATTTAAACGCCCACTAAAAATAATAAATAACTGAAACTGTGGATTTGAAACGGTTTCTAAAGTTTGTATAATTTTAAGATTGGCCAAATTTAACCGTGGATTAATTGAAATTAGTTTAGCACTGTTGAAATTTTTTGTAATAATATTATAGGGAAAAAAAAATTTATCAAAATTCATGACAACATATCTCTGACTCAATAAATGAAGATCTTGATTATAAATCGAGAGAAATGAGGGTAAAATTTGTTGGATTTCTCTTTCAATATCTTTAATCGTTTTACTTTTTCCTTTATCAGCTTTTATTTTAAGCCAAATGTTAACTACATTAAAACCATAAGTGCTTAAACCTTCCGTCAATATTTTCAATAACATTTGTTTTCTATGCGTTCTCATTATAAAAATTGATGGTTTAGACGAGATTTCTTCTTGAATTACTTTGGATTTAGTCAAATTCCACTTTTTTAAGTAAATTGAGGGTCGATCTAAGTTAAAACTTAGAGCCTTAGTCGTTGTTCGCGTCAAAAATTCGTTTGACAAAGAAAACCTCCATCTATACGCTTCTTTAAATATTTTTACGCTGATTAGAAGTAAAATTAGCAAAATTATTATGATAGTATCAACTAAAATCCAATCCACTCGAAAGATATCGAAGGCCATAATATTTATACAACATTTTTTAATTAATCTACAACTTCACTAATCCAATTTAAATATGTTTCAGAACCCTTAATAATCTTCAAACCAATGCATTCCGGTTCAGAATATGAATGAAGCTCTTTAACTTTCTGAATTATTAATTCTCCTTTACTTTCCTTTGTTTTAATTATTAATAGATGTTCGTTGTCCTCTTCAATGTTTCCTTTCCACCAATAAATTGATTGTATATTTTGAATTATGTTTACGCATGCGGCTAGCTTGCTTTCAACCAAAACTCTTGCTATTTTTTTACCTTCTTCAATATTTGGAACCGTAACTAAAAAAACATAAAAATTCATTTTAATCCCTTAGTTGTTATATCTAATAATTTATAATGTACATCTTAATTTCAATTTATTTAAGAAATTAACGCCATTAGAAAATTGATTTATTCTGAAGTATTTAAATACATTATTTAATATACATTATAAATGATAATCTCTCTTTTTTTTTGATTTTAAAACCGGTTTTACAAAAAATGAAGATATAAATTATTAAAATTTATATAATAATAAAAAAAAAATTATTATACTTTGAGGAGTTGATTATTATTCTTCACAATGTTTACCTAATATCAAATTTTACGGGCATTTGTTTAGTTCATAGGAAGTATGGTACTATAGAGTTTAACCAAGATTTAGTATCTGGTTTTTTAACAGCATTAAAAGATTTTTCAGTGGAGTTCTCGAAAGGATCGGGCGAATTGAAAATCATTGATATGCAAATATTTTATCTCCTTCTTGTTTTTAAGGAAGGAATCCTGTGCACAGCAGCAGCTGATAAAAATGATGATGCTAAAATCACCCATAAAGTTCTTAGTGAGATTATCGATAAATTCCTGGAAAAGTATGGAAACCTAATGGACTGGTCAGGAGATGTTAGGATGTTCAAAGGTTTTGATAATGTTATGGATGTTATGCTAAAGGACGGTCATGTGGCAGAAATTCCCTTAAAGATTCCCATCTTGAAGATATTTGAGAAAGATTTTGTAAAATCACGGAAGCAGATCGCTAAAAAAGGACTAGTATTGTCAGAAGAGGATTTAAGGGACGCTCAGAACCAGAAACCAAAGTGGACATCAAAGCGACTTCCCCACCAAGTAATTGCACAAGGATTTCTTGACAAAAAGGTCTACAAGATTGCTCATTTAGCCGATGGCTTTCACACTATTTCGGATATCGCGGAGGAAGCAGGGGTACCACAATCAGAGATAAATGTAATGATCGATGATCTGGACGATTTAGGGCTTTTAAAGTTTATCGATATTAAATAAGCAGTATTGTTTTTCTTTTAATCTAATTTCAGGAAAGAAGAAATTGGGTTTAATTTTAAATTCCTTATCATATTTAAAAAAAAACTTCGATAAGAATTTTTAAACTATATCTTGTTTTTAAAAGTCGTAAACATAAAATTTATGAAAATAATTTCACTTATTTAGTTAGTATGAATGTGATTAAGATTGATGAGAACATTTACGAAATACCGCCAAAAACTTTAATGGCGCGTGTAGAAGGCAAAATCGCGAAGTTTCAAATGAAAGTGCCGGTACATATTTATGCGAACGAGTACATATTGGAAAAGATCAAGAACGACAGAACGCTTGATCAGATTAGCAACGTCGCTTGCCTTCCAGGAATACAGAAGCATGCAATTGCGCTCTCCGATGCCCATCAAGGATATGGATTTTGTATAGGCGGCGTTGCTGGAACTGACGCCGATTCGGGTATGATTTCGCCTGGGGGTGTAGGGTACGACATAAATTGCGGCGTAAATTTGTTGAAAACATCATTAAACCTTAAAGACATCAATAGCTCAATTCCCAGTTTATTAAACGTTATTTTTAAGAATATACCATCAGGTTTAGGAAGTAAAGGTAAATTAAATATAAGTTATTCAGATTTAGATAATGTATTAGATAATGGTTTGAATTGGGCTTTAGACAATGGTTATGCGATCGAAGAGGATTTAGTACACTGTGAAGAAAACGGTTTTTTAAAGGATGCTAATTCAAAAATGGTTTCTCAGAAAGCTAAGCAGAGGGGGTTAAAGCAACTTGGTTCTTTAGGAAGTGGTAATCATTTTATAGAAATCCAGAAGGTTGATAAAATCTACAACGATTCTATCGCAAAAAAATTAGGAATTTTTGATAAGGATCAAATAACAGTTATGGTTCATACAGGGTCGCGAGCTCTTGGCCATCAAGTATGCACAGATTCCTTACGAAATGTCGAACAGGCAATGAAAAAATACAATATCAAAGTTCCTGATCGAGAATTAGCATGTGTACCAGCTGATACTCCCGAAGCACAAAATTACTTAAGTAGCATGGCGTGTGCTGCAAATTTTGGGTTCAACAACCGTCAATTAATTACCCATTGGTTAAGACAATCTTTTCAAGATTATTTGAGAAAGAGTTTAGACGAGCTAGACTTTAAATTAATCTATGGTGTATGTCATAATATTTTAAAAATAGAGGAACACGAAGTTAATGGCAAAAAAATGAAATTAAATGTTCATAGGAAAGGAGCAACCAGAGCGTTTCCACCAGGACACCAAGATATACCGCAAGACTATAAAAGTATTGGTCAACCCGCTTTGATTCCGGGTACAATGGGATCAGCTTCCTACTTATGCGTTGGAAGGCCAAAAGCGATGGATCTCTCCTTTGGATCCACCGCTCATGGATCTGGTAGAGTAATGTCAAGATCTAAAGCTAAAAAATTATATTGGGGTTCTCAAGTCAAAGAAGATTTAAAAAATAGAGGAATAATTGTAAAAGCTGCTTCACCTAAAATAATTGCCGAGGAAGCTCCAGGAGCATACAAAGATATAGATCAAGTAGTACAAGTAAGTCACGATCTTGGAATCGTAGAAAAAATTGTAAGGTTAGTTCCCATAGGGGTTGTAAAAGGTTAAGTTTTTATTCTATTTATTTTCAGAATAAAATTTTAAATTATATCATTATTCAAAAATCATTTTAAAGTTAAATATCAAATACTATATCAATTATGGTGCTTTTGCGTTTTTCTTCTATATTCATAAAGGAATAAGTTATAGCCTTAACTTCAATTCCTATTTCGTGCTTATCCGAATCGAATTTTTCACCTTTTAGAATAGCCTGCAACTTGTAATTATCATTGAATTTTTCAATTTTACTTACATAAATTTGACTAAAAACAAGCTCATCTACATCAAAAATATACAAAAATTCAGAGAGAAAATCAAATAGAAGGGCTTCTTTATCCTCAGCCTTAATTGTTATTTTTTTTTCGATTTTAGGAGTTATTTTTTTTAAGTCTGGCGTTATTGTTGCCATTAAACTATAAGCGGTTTGCGTAAAGGCTTCTTCTAATGATGGTCCCCAACTTCTTACCTGAACATCGGCAGTATGCTCTCTAAACTCAAATCCGGGTTTTTTCATACTAATAAGATTATTTTCAGTATAGATTTACTATAAATAGTCTCGTTTAAAAATAAACCTTTTGTTGTTTGATTTAATTTTCCTAGGAGTTTAAAATAATAGGTCTGAAATTGTAATTATATGTTGAGTACAATTCAAAGTATGTTTATTGATAACTTACTTCTTTATCAAAAATTAGATATGAAAAAAATATTTTCTAACAAAGAACTTTTGCTCTTTCACTTCTTCCATGATATAACCAAGATATTTCCCCAAAACATTATTATCGTTAAAGATATTATGTTTTTCTTCCTTGATAACCAAAATTATTTTGAAGCGAAAATGAAATTGCCATATCTTAGAAAGAAATTTCAGCACAGAAGAATTGTGCTTGTTCGGGAAGAAAATGTATTAATTAATTTGATTTATGGTTTTTTTCCTGATCCATATATTCATAAATTAAGAATAGAAAGAAATATTTATTCTGGAAAAATAGAAATTATTGTGGGGTTTCTCTCTTACGAAGAACGAGGAATTGCAGTAGGTTGTAATGGCGATTATATTAAAGCTGTGAACGAAATCTTCGATACTCAGATTAAGTTTGGGGAATATCAAGGATTTCCGGTAAGAATAAAATGTGAAGTAGTAAAATTGTAAATAAAATTACCAAGGAACATCTTTTAATTTTGTTAGATAAGCAATTGTGTTAGCAATTAGGCTAACAGAAGGAGTTAATATAAGAAGGAATATAATAATATTGATGTCCGGGATAATATAAAAACCCGGAAAAAATAAAGCAGGTATTGAGGCAAAAATAATAGCCCCTACAGCAAAATCTAATTGATCTACAACCCAAAAAGGTGCGCCACTTTTTATATTAAATCTTCTCTTAAGAAAGGATCCTGCTAAGTCTCCAAATGCAGCACCGTACGAGCAAAAAATTATTCTAAAGCCCAGCATCAATATCCCTATTGGAAAAGGTCCACCTATAAAATAATATTGGTAATAGAAAATGTCAGAGTACAATTTATAAACCCCTAATGTTGCTCCCGTTATTGGGATCTGTTGTATAGCGGGCCATAGTACTATAAATAGTAAGAACAATGCGCAACTTAATGGAATACCAATGAATAACGGTCCTTTAACAAGTCCAGAAACTGTTTTATGATCTCCTAGGATTCGTCGTCCATCACGCCAATTTTTTCCACGATCTAAAGGTTTTCCGCCGCCAACGATGACCATTCCAGCATTCGAGAAATACGCGGGAACGATAAAAAGCATACTAAATATAAGGGTCGCCACCCAATCGGACCAAGCAAATAATACGGAAATAATTAAAAAGTTTAAAAAGAGTAAGCTCATAAAAATTACAGTTAAAATTATTGCAAATTTTATATTTCTTTTCTTGTTATCTCTCTTATCATTATGTGTCGACATTATTATTCCTACAAATAAAAAATTAGATTGAATAATTTTTAATTAAAATTAAATTTTGGTAAATATAATTGAATATACTAAACCCTTAATAATATTGCTCCTTAAATAATTATCTTTTAATATTCCGACAATAATATTATAAATTATTGCTTAGATTGTTGCAAATCGAATAAAAAGAGAAAAGTGTATTAAAGCTTTAACATTTTATCAATAATTTTTCGATTAATAATTAAGTTTAAATAGTGTGGAATCGAAATATTTTATTATGCGATATTTCGAGTGGAAACTATATACATGGTGTGATTAAATGTTGACGAATCAAAACGATAATAACATTTATTCTTTTAATATTGATAAATTTTATCGAAACTACTTAAAAGGTCCAAATCTTTTTAGGAAGCGAGAGGCTCTCGAACCTTCATTCATTCCTGATGAATTACCACATCGAAACTCTGAGATTGAAAAGATTGCGGGTATAACTGCGTGTGCTTTAAAAGGGGATGTTCCACCCAATTTCTTATGTTATGGGATGACTGGAACGGGTAAAACTGCCACTGTTCGTTATGTTTCACAAAAATTAGCTCAACATTGCGCCAACAATCCTCCATGGTGGATATATATCAATTGTACTGTAGTTTCAACGCCTTATAGAATTCTAGCTCATATCTATAACACAATTGTCGGAAGAGAAAAAATCCCAGCGACAGGTTTGCCTAAAGATGTTATTCTTAAAAAATTGCTTGGTTTATTGGATCAAAAAGTTAAAAATAGCGTATGTTTTTTTGTTTTAGATGAAATAGATATCTTAATAGAGAAAAAAGGAGGAAATGAAATTCTTTATACTTTAACTAGACTTAATGAGAGCTTAGATTTATGTAGAACAAGTGTTATTGGAATCTCAAATAAACTAAAGTTTATGGAATATTTAGATTCAAGAGTTACATCGAATTTAGATCAAGAAGAACCGATTGTTTTTCACCCTTATAATGCAAACGAATTGGCAGATATTCTAAAACAAAGAGCAAAGATTGCATTTCATGAAGGTATTATCGAAGAAGGGGTAATAAAGTTGTGTGCAGGGCTCGCTGCAAGGGAGCATGGGGATGCAAGAAAAGCACTACAATTACTAAGAAAAGCGGGAGAGGTTGCAGAAAGAAATCAAAATAAAAAGATTTTAGAAAAACATGTAGAAAATGCCCAAAAAGATATTGATAAGGATCACATTGTTGAATATATAATATCAATGCCACTTCAAGCTCAATTAACGTTAACAGCTATTTATTTATTATCTAAATATACCCGAGAACACATAATAACTTCGGGAGACATTTACGAAGTTCATTCAGAACTTACAAATAAAATTCCGGGCGTGAAACAATTAACTCATAGAAGAATAAGTGATTATATTAATGAGTTAGCATTATCAGGTTTAATTACTGCCAACACGAGGTCTATGGGACATTATGGGCGTACTAAAATAATAAATCTCGATATAGAAAGTGAGTTAGTAGAACGAGTTTTATCTCAAATTAAGAAAATACAGGATTATAAATTGTTAAATTACAAACCTATTTTACTTCAAACTGATAAAGTCAAAGTAAAGAATATTGTTTTTAAAAAGTTAATTTAACTTAAAAAATCCCAATTATTAATTTCATTAGTAATACTTTCAAGAAAAAATGAAGCCGATTTTTCATTTTTTTTCTTTAAAAGTAAAAATAACTTTGCTAAATGTTTACAGAATTTTTTGTTTTTAGCTCTATTAGTTTGGAAATCATGGCAATTATGCTTAATGAATTTATCATTTATGGATATTTCAATATTATATGGAGCATCATTAGAGCCTTTAACTTCAGCTTTAATGATCTTACTCTTAGGATCGAATTTAATTATATTAAATGCGCTATCTGATACGGTGACTGCTCTGTTTATAGTTCCTTTATCTAAAAACGCTTTTAATAGAGTATTAAACTTATTTAAATTATTTTTATCAAAGTTATCTATTTCTTGTGTTTCCTTTTTGGAAGAACCGATTTTTTTTAAAATTTGAGCTTTTCTTTTTATGTGCCAATTCTTTAATTTTTGTTCTAAATTATGTGATAATTTAAACATATTGTTAGGGATTTCTATTAAAAGTTTGTTGTCAACAACCTTTTGTATGAATTGACTTGCGTCGTTAGGTGAAAAAAGGAATAATTCAAACGATAATTCGTATAGTAAGTCACTTAGAGATATCGATGGGAGCTCAATAATTTTCCAAATATATAAAACCATCTCAGAATTGTTATTTCTTGGGATTGCGAAGTTCACTTAAAACTACCTATTTAATTTTTTTTTAATAACTAATCAATTTTTTTAAAATCTAATGGAAAGAAGTTTAATGTGTCTAATTCAACAATGGGTACTATTCCGGGAGTAGGTGTTATTCCAAAACTTCTCATATAATCAGTTTGAGCTTGAAAGCATCCTGAATTAACCAAAGTCACATTCCTATATTTTCCGGCCCCGTTAATATGTACATGACCTGTATGAAAAATATCAGGAATCTTATCTAATAAAAGCAGATCCTTATTAATAGGAGCCAATTGGGTTTTTTCTCCAAAAGTTGGCGCGAGATGTCTACAAATAAGAAATTCTTTCATGGTTTCGATAGGGTTGTTGATATCTAAATCGTGGATTAACATATTCATGTCATGCATACTCTCCCCATGATATATAAGTGTATTAACATTATGAGTTTTTATTAAAGAGGGGTTGCCCAAGCATTTTATTCCCAAATTAATTAAATCTTCACAATATTTTTTTGGTACCGCAGGTAGAGGTAATGCATTTCTTACGGGTTCGTGATTTCCAGATACATAAAAAATTTTAATATAATCTGGAATTTCTGAAAGTAAATCTGAAGCTTTTTTAAACTGTTTATAAATATCTGTTATAATCAAATCTTTTTGTTGGTTTGGATAAATTCCGATGCCATCAACTAAATCACCGTTAATAACGAGGTATTTTATTTTTCCCGCAATATCTCTTAAATGTTTGTTATTACTTTTACCGTTTAAAAAATTTAGAAATTTTTTAAATAACCCTTCTTCAAATTCTTTACTACCAATATGAGTATCCGAAATTAACGCGATAGATAAAGGATCTGGAGATGTGTTTGGTCGAAAATCAGTCGGAATATCGATTTTTGAAATGGAATTGGCAAAAATTATCCCCTTTCTACCTTTTTCACCAGGATTAAAGGTTCCCTTGACAAACAACATCTGATCGTTGATAGTTCTTTCAATAATTTTGATGTAATCTATGTTATCAGAGTTATTTTGAATTAAAACACTAATTATACCGGTTAAATCCTCCAAAGTTAATAGATAATTTCCCTTTTTTGTTAAATGAATTTTATTTACTAAACCTATTATAGAGATTTCGGCGCTATTCGACAACCTAAAAATATTGTTAATATTAGTTGCTGAATTTACTTCTGGCCTTCTTCTAATGAGTTTTCGAAGTTGGTTAAATTTATCGAGCGTTAATTCGTAAAATTCATCGTACTTACCATTCGTGTGCATATTACCTGTTGGATCTTTTAAAATTTCGAAAATAAAATCATAATCCTTTGCTACTGGTTTAAAAATAAAAGTTGATTTGGTGGATTCGTGTGTTTTTGCTTTAATTTTCTTCTTTGTGGGTATTTTATCTAATTGAGTATATGTTTGAGTTGACTGAGTTTGACCCTCAGATTTCGAAGTTTTGATTAGAGTTTCAGAGGATATTGATGGAACTTCATCGTTAAACAATTTAGTTACTGGTTTGCTTGATGACTTGAAAACATCTTTTGTGCCTATGGATTTCACATCCATAGAGAGCGAATTAGATCTGGAGATTATTCGCTTTAATGCCCTTTGTATTTCTTCGTTTGATATTTCTTTTAAAACGGTTTCTGTTAAATGATTTTTAAAAGTTGGGATAAAACTAGTTTCTTTAATAATAATATTTAAGTTTTTCATGGGATTCTCAAGATTTACTATCCAATCTAGCATTGTAGGAGTAATATTAATTCCTGAGTTTACCAATTTATCTAAGATAACCCGTTTCTGCTCAGATATTTCGTTTTTCAAATCCTTTTCTTCCAAAATAGAATTATTATAATTATGATGGGATTAAGTTAAAATGTTTGTTATTAAAGAAAAAACAAAATTTTTTTTAAATCTTGGGAGGGCTGTATTAATTCTCATAATATCATTATAAATTAGAAATCTCTTCAAATTAAAATAACATAATTCAATAATCAGCCTATTAATAAAATAGTTTATTTTGAAAGTGAATATTTAGAATAATGTATCCCATTCTTCTGCATTGAGATTACTAAAGTAATTTTAAGGTGTATTTATTTTATGGTAGAAATGAGTAAGGAAATGGAAGCGTATTTTTCACAAATACAAAATGATGTAGATAAATGTTACAAGATTGCAGATAATGCTCGTCAAAAAGGATTGGACCCTGAACTTTTCGTAGAATCGCCTCAAGCTAAAGATTTAGCGGGAAGGGTTGAGAAGCTCGTAGGGCCAGAGGGTGTTGCTGAATTAATAAGAGATCTAAAGAATCAAGGCAAAAATGACGATGAGATAGTGTTTCAAGTAGTTTCTGATATTCTTGACCAGAAAATAGGGGCGATCATATCATTAGAGGCTAGGGTTGAGAGAGCCATTCGAGTTGGGCTTGCTATAAAAACGATGGGCGTCGTTAGTGCTCCACTTGAAGGAATATCTAAAATTTTAATTCGAGAAGATCGGCAACATAACAAATATTTGTCGTTATACTTTTCTGGTCCTATTAGAGCAGCAGGAGGAACAACAGCTGCGTTATGTGTGTTAATCGCAGATTATGTAAGAAAAAAATCAAATATTCCAAAGTATGAAGCGACTGAGGGAGAAATTGGGAGATTTGTAGAAGAAGTCAAGCTTTATGATAGAAGAGTGCATTTACAATATCCTTCCTCAAATGATGAAATACGATTTGCTGTAGAACATTTACCAGTGGAAATTAATGGGGATCCTACGGAAGATGAAGAGGTTTCTGCTTTTCGAAAATTACCTAGAATAGAAACGAATAATATACGGGGGGGTGCTTGTTTAGTTTTAAATGACGGGATACTTCTTAAGGCACCAAAACTCTTAAAAATAGCAAAAAATATGAACTTAGAAGGTTGGGATTGGTTAGCAAAATTAAAAAAGATTTCTCAAAGGGGTGAGAAAACAGAAAATTTAGATATAAAAAATAAAGATAAAAATTTCATAATTCCACCTAATTCAAAATATGTTTCTGAAATTATCGCTGGAAGAGCTGTATTTAGTCATCCTTCTAAAATTGGGGGCCACAGAATTCGATATGGGAGATCTCGTAATACAGGATTAGCTGCTGCTGGTTTACATCCAGCAACAATGGTGGTATTAGATAATTTTATAGCAATTGGAACACAATTGAGAATTGAGAGACCGGGAAAAAGCGCCAGTATATGTCCTGTTAGTTCTATAGAACCACCAATCGTAAAGCTTAAAAATGGAAACGTAATAAGGATTTCAAATGTAAAAATAGCAAAAGAAGCGTTTCCAAATATTGAAAAAATCTTGTTTTTAGGTGATATTCTCTTTAGTTTTGGTGAGTTTGCCGAAAATAATCATAGGTTGGTTCCATCG
Source organism: Promethearchaeota archaeon (assembly GCA_019057795.1). Lineage (GTDB taxonomy): Archaea > Asgardarchaeota > Lokiarchaeia > Sigyniarchaeales > SOKP01 > SOKP01. Next base: position 121,410 of record JAHLWS010000070.1, read on the forward strand.
GGTTATGTAGAAGAATGGTGGGCGTTAGAGTTAGAGAAAGCAATAGATGTTGAAGGAAAAATTAATTCGGATATATTTAAGTTTGTAAAAAACCCATTTAAAAAGATTCCCTCTGCCAAGGAAGCTTTAACTCTGGCAAAAAACTATAATATACCGTTGCATCCACTTTATACCGATTTTTGGGGAAATCTCTCAATAAGTGAGTTACAAGTTCTAAGGGAAGCTTTAATTAATGGATTTGATGAAGTCAATAAAACAATCGAATTAAAAAATAATAAAGGATTGAAACAGACATTAGAAAAAGCATTTATTCTTCATACTATTAAAGAAAGTAGCATCATTCTAAATAAGACTACAATTGAAATTTTTAAAACAATTTTCAATTTAGAAGATAAAAAAATCGTTGATATAGGTAAAGACAAAGATGTATTCTCCTATTTCTCTAAGGTCTCTCCTATAGTTATTAGAAATAAAGCACCCTCTTTCATGGGTACTCGTATGGGTCGACCTGAAAAATCTGAAAGAAAAAGCATGAAAGGTGTCCATACTTTATTTCCTCTCAGCGATAAAGTTGGAAACACGAGGTTGGTCGAGAAAGCAATTGAATTTGAAAAAGTTAAAATTGACCTTTGTAGAAAAAAATGCCCCAATTGCGGAACAGTCACTCCCTTTAATCTTTGTCCTAAATGTAGAACACATACAGAATTTCAGAAGATATGTCTCAACTGTAATAACAAATTATACCCCAAAAATGAAGAAAAATGTTCTCAATGCGGTAGCAAATTAAGATTTTCTGCAGAAGCTGGTTTTAATATAAAAAATTATGTCCAATCTGTATTAAGCCCATTGAAAATAGCATTACCAAATAAAATTAAGGGTATTTTTGGATTAACCAATAAATTTAAAGTTCCAGAACCCCTTGAAAAAGGAATTCTTCGAGCTAAAAATGGTTTACTTGTATATAAAACTGCAGAAATTCGCTACGATGCTACTGATATTCCATTAACACATTTTAAGCCAAAAGAAATAAAAACATCAATTAACCGATTAAAAGAATTAGGATATAAAAAAGACTATAAAGGTAAAGATTTAATTGATAAAAATCAGATTTTAGAACTTAAAGTTCAAGATGTTGTTATCTCTGAAGATTGCGCAGAATATTTCATAAAACTTGCTAAATTTTTAGATGACGAATTGGAATTCTTATATGATATGAACCGTTTCTTTAATGTCCTAAGGAGAGAGGATCTTATTGGGCATTCAGTAGTAGGTCTCGCCCCTCATACTAGTGCGGGAATTGTTGGTAGGATCATTGGTTTTACCGTGGCACGATCTATTTACGCCCATCCCTTTTGGCATGCAGCAAAACGACGCAACTGCGATGGTGATGAAGATGGTATTATGCTACTTTTGGATCCTTTATTAAATTTTTCGAGATATTATTTACCAAATAAAATTGGAGGTAGAATGGATGCAACTTTAGTAATTTCTTCAATTTTGGACCCAAATGAAATAGATGGTGAGGCTCATAATATTGATACTCTTTTTAAATATCCTTTAGAGTTTTATATAGCAACCCAAAAATTTGCTATACCATCAGAAATAGAAGAAAAAATGGATTTAGTTATAGATCGCTTAGGGACTTCAAACCAATATGAAAATATTGGTTTTAACATACCAACGAAAGATATTAATGAGGGTCCCACGATAACATCATACAAAACTCATAAATCGATGGAAGAAAAAATTAATGCCCAATTACACCTCGCAAAGATCATTCAAGCGGTCGATGATAAAAAAGTCGCTGAGAAGATTTTATCTTCACATTTCAATCCAGACATATTAGGAAATTTAAGAAAATTTGCTATGCAGAGTTTTAGATGTGTAAAATGTAACGCAAAATTTAGACGGCCACCACTTTCAAATGCAGGTAAGTGTCCAAAATGTGGAAATAAAGTGATATTGACCGTTAATCGAGGAGGTATAGAAAAATATATCCCTAGAGCTATAAAACTTTGTAATGATTTTAATTTGGATAATTATACAATTCAACGAATGGAATTAATAGAAGAATATGTTGAAAGCCTTACCAATAATCCTAAAATTAAGCAACAACAGCTATCTAATTTCTTCTGAATAGAAATTCATTAGCTTTTTTTCCAATAAGAAGATTCACTTAAAATGTAATGCAGGAGGAGGGATTCGAACCCTCGAACTCCTATGAGACTAGAGCCTCGGTCTAGCACCGTTGACCAGGCTTGGCAACTCCTGCGAAGTTTTTAAATAAAATCAGATAATTTTTTACTTTAAATTTCTAGAACTTAATAGCATTAAAGAGTAGAAATATTAAAAAATTTTATTATTTACTTTCCCTATTAATTTATTTGTAAAACTAATAGGATTCTAATCATAATAAATTAAATTAATAATTAGATGAAGAGCTTTGTTTTTAATAAAATTTTTATTTAAAAGTTTTAACTATTTTTATATAATTTGTTTATTTAAAATTTGATTTATAAAAAAGGAGAAATTGGGAAATATTGTCAGTTGATACAAAAAAGTTAGCGGCATTGCTTCAATGGTATAAACAAAGCCTTGGTAATGAATTAATCGCAGTTTTAGTGGTAAATAGAGACGGGTTGGTTATGGATTCTTTAATAGGTTCTTCAGAAAAATCGCTAGATGAAGAAATTATTAGTGGTGTAAGCGCTTTAGTAGAACCTGTATTAACTAGAATTACCGAAGAATTCAGTTCAGGATCCTTTGGAACGGGAACCTTTGATACTGAAGATTATAGATTCATATTTTGTGAAGCTGGACCTGAAGCAATTCTTGTTACGGTTTTGGATGCTATAGCGGGTGTAGATCCTGTTTTTCCTTACGCTTATTTAGCATCTGAAAAGATTGCCCGAATTTTCGACGGAAGAACCGTAAGTCCCGTTATTCCAAAGTTAATTTCTGAACAAGATGGAAAGCATATCCAACGAAAAGTGGATAAACTTCAAAAAATTAATATAAAATCTGGAGAATACGCTTTTAAATTAATCCTTGGTGGGGATGGCGCAGTTGGTAAAACAAGCATGGTACACAGATATGTTGAAGATAATTTTGCCACTGATTATAAATCTACGATAGGTACTTCAATTATGAAAAAGAAATGTTCATTTGAAGGGCTTGAAAGTGCTGTGAAGTTTGTAATATGGGATTTAGCAGGGCAAGCTCAATTTAAACGAGTTAGACAATCGTATTTAGTTAATGCAGAAGCAGGAATTTTAGTTTATGATGTAACAAATCGAATATCTTTTGAAAATGTCAACAAGAATTGGTACGGTGAAATTAAAAAAGCGTCTCCTAACATTTCGCTTATTTTGGTTGGAAATAAAATAGATTTAGAAAATGATAGAGTGGTTTCTACTGAAGAGGGGGAAACTCTAGCACAAGAATTAAAGTTATCGTATATAGAAACATCTGCTAAATCAGGAGTAAATATAAATGATGCTTTTAAAATGCTTGCTTTACAAATAATAAAAAAGTTTATAGTAATGGAGGATGTGTAAATAGAGCCTCTGGGGGGAATTGAACCCCCGATCTACAGATTACGAATCTTTAGCATGTAATTCTAAATGGCATTAAATGTTGCTCTACCGCTAAGCCACAGAGGCGTAAGATTTAATTTATTTAAAATTACTATATTGAAATTTCCTTTTAAAAAAAATTTTTTCATTTTAATAAAATTCTTCTTAAGATGAATATTTTAAAATGTGTTTTAATTCTAATCTTTCTTCATTAACGCTTTATCCACAGATGAACCAAGTTTTTTCAAGGTTTCTCTAATATCGACCTTTTTAATCTTCCACTTCATTGGTTCTATGGTAATTATGAAGTTTTTCACATCCGTTTTTGCTCGAATAAGAGTTTGATATCCTATTAACAATTTTCCTGTTTTTTTCGAAATTGTTTTTGACATAGTTATTTTACCGCAAGATATTCCTAAAGAGCGACACATCTCTTTAAAATTCTTAATTAGGGGTAATGACGCATTTCTAAAACCAATACCTATAGATTTGTTTTTTTTATCAACATAAATAGTACCATCTGTATCAACTAACCCCTTTAAACCTCTAATTACTAGGGGACTATATTTAAATATCCACTCTTCCTTATTGCGTTCAATCCATTCTTGATCCTTTTTAATCCATTGAGGAACGCATACTTGGTTTTGTACTTTGTCTCCTGTCATTAATCCTAATCGCTTTAATGTCTCTATCAAACCATCTCCATATAATTTAATGTCGACTGATTTAGAATTCTTTCGTGGAACCAAATCTGGAGAAATCTTAAACACCTTTTGCATCAAATTTTTTACATAATGTACATATTCGAGTTCATCCACACGATTCAAAGATATGCTTAATAAACTATTTTTGTATTTCTTTTCTCCTTTTTTATGAAGATGTCCATCCCCTAATATTATACATATTAACTCAGCAAGATCTTCATTCTTTTTTAATTTTAAAGGTTTATTTATTTTTTCTTTGGACTCAATTATTTTATGTGGAATTCTATTTCCATAAAATTCTACTAATTTTTCAAAACTATTTTGGTTCAGGGTGTATCCATGATATAAAGTATTACCAATGTAGGTTCCTATATTCTTACTTATTTTATTATTTGAAATTCCTCTATCGTTGAGTTTTGAACATATTTCACTTATTAAAGAAGGTTCTATGTAAATTCGGCCTTTTTTTTCTAAAATTTCAATTTTTTCTGCTCTGCATATTTCCCTTCCAGCTAGACTTTCAAGCTTTTTTAGAGATTTCTTATTTATTCTATTTCCCCGGTAAAGAGCACCTCTGATATCAACTCCAATTTTTTCTCTTATTTGTTTTAAAGTAAAACCATTGTTTTTTAATTCGTCCCAAATTTTCTTTAAATCATCATCATCTAATTTAATTTTATCTTCGTCAATTTTTTTTTTATTTTCAAGATTCTCTTCTTTTAATTCATAAATTGGTTTATAATGTTCATCAAGATCAAGTGGTTCCCAATCATCTCCTATTTCTTGTTCATCGGAATTAATGGGTTCCCAGTCATCTTCTAATAATTCTTTATTACCTTCATCTTCCTCAAAGGGTTCCCAATTATCCTCTATTTCTTCTAGAAGGTTTTTTTTTAGTTCTTTCTCATCCCCTGAATTATCTCCAATATAATCAACGATTTCTTCATCATAATCCTTGTTATTCATCAACTATTTTTCTTTATCATTGTTTTTATACTCCCCTGAATCTTCTACAAGAAAATAAATTAGATGAAAAATAAAATAGTAATATCAGTGCTTAAAAAATTTAAAACCTAATTAAATCATATAGAATTATAAAATTTTACCAATGAATAACAACGATTATATTAGTTCAATAGGAGAAATAACATTAATAAGAATTATAGAAGAATTAATTTTTGAAAAAACTGGAAGGAAATTAATTAGAGACGATTCTTTTTTTTTTAAAATTATAGAGGAAGATATCCTAAAAGATATCGTTCTTAACTCAGACATGTTCAATGCTGCAACTGATGCTCCAGAACAAATGTCCTTTTATCAGATGGGACGAAAATCTGTTCTTATGAATATAAGCGATCTTGTTGTTAAGGGCGTAAAACCCCAAGGTGTTATTATTTCTCTAGGACTTCCTGAAAATTTAAAAGTTATAGATTTTAAATGTTTGATTGAAGGAATTATCGATTATATAAAATTGTGGAATATTAATTATCTGGGAGGAGATATTAATAAATCTAAAGAAATAATTATAAATCCGACTGTATTTGGTTTTAAGGATCCAAAAAAAATAATTTATCGAAAAGGTTTAAAACCAGACGATTTAATTTTAATAAACAATAAATTCGGCTTAACTGGTGTAGGATTTGACATAATTTTAAATAGAAAAGAGAAAATAGAGGATTTTTCTAAATATAGTAGAGCTATCAAAAGTGTATTAGAACCAAACGATATAGGAAAGGAAGGTATTGTTTTGGCAGATAACCAATTAGCAACGGCGAGTATTGATTCTTCTGATGGGTTATCTAAATCTTTAAAAGATTTGCTTTTGTCAAATCCTAATATGGGGTTTGAAATTGAATTTAATGAAAACTTAATTCATCAAGATTCAATAAAATATTCAAAAGAATACAATGCCTCGTTAGAAAAATTAATCTTTAATGGAGGAGAAGAATTTATTCATCTATTTACAACCAATGCCAAAAATTTTAAAACGGCTCAAAAATTCGTCAATTCGATGGGTGGAAAATTGTTTAAGATCGGAAAAGTAATTTCTGAGGAAAAAATCTATTTTTTAAAAGAAGGTAAAAGAATTGAATTAAAGAGTCAAGGTTATGAACATTTTAAATAATTTACCTTAATGAAAACATTCAAGGAATATAGAACAGAAACGACTACAGAAAAAGTTATAAATTATTATAGATTTTATCCATTACAATTTTACTTTAATTTTAACTTTTTAACAAGAATTAAAACATTTGATCTTATAATTATTCTATTAAAACAGGGCCATTAGCGCAGGCAGGTAGCGCAGCAGGCTTTTAACCTGAAGGTCGTGGGTTCGATATGCTCGTTCGAAAAGATCGGGTGCGAAATTCCCACATGGCCCGCTAATATTTTACTATTTGTAAAGGCTGAGTTAAAATTTATTTTTAAAAGAAAAGTTTTGCATGAAATAATTAATCGAGTATGCATTAAAGGTAAATATAAAGATAGTTCGTTAAAACGAATAAGCTCTCTTACAGCTAAAAAAATGGTTGATATAGAATTTAAATTACCATCTGATGAACCCGAACAATTAATAGTTAAATCCCAAGACACTACTAACGAAGCATATGGGTGTGAACCGGACAAAAGAGACATAGAGGCCCTCTTAAAATATGGTGTTATAAATTTAAATAAACCCAGTGGTCCAACAAGCCATGAAGTAGTCTCTTGGGCCCGCAAGATTTTAGGAATTGATAACGCAGGACATGGGGGGACTTTAGATCCAAAGGTTACTGGAATATTACCTTGTGCGCTTGGTAAAGCTACCAGAGTCTTGTCGGCATTATTGAATGCCGGTAAAGAATATGTAGGAGTTATGTATTTGCACACACCTGAGAAATTAAAAAAAATTGAAAAAGTATTTAAAATATTCACAGGTAAAATTTATCAAATGCCTCCTATAAAATCATCAGTAGTTCGAAAATTGAGAATAAGAGAGATATATTATGCTAAAGTGCTTGAGGTAAATAAGAATCATGTATTATTTAAGGTCGGATGCGAAGCAGGTACTTACATCCGAAAATTATGTTTTGATATAGGTGAAGCTTTATGTTCAGGAGCACATATGCTAGAATTAAGGCGAACTAGAGTAGGTAATTTTATAGAAGATAAAAGCCATGTAAACCTTCATAATCTAAAAGACGCGTATTCTATATACCGTGAAGAAGGTGATGACTATTATTTGAGGAAAGTAATTTCTCCTATGGAAAAAATGGTATCACATTTGCCAAAAATATATGTAAGAGATACTGCTGTTGATGCTTTATGTCATGGTGCAGATTTAGCTTCTGCTGGAACGTGTTTTGTAGATGCACGAATCAATAATAATATGCAAATAGTTTACATGACGCTTAAAAAAGAATTAATTGGTTTTGGTACTGCTAAAATGAATGCAATCAAGATTTACAAGGCAAAATCTGGAATTGTGGCTAGAACCAATAAAATATTTATGGAACGAGGCATTTATCCTCGGTGGAACGAAATAATCAAAAACAAAAAGTAAGAAAATATAAAAATATGAAGCAAAAGAACCAACATTATTCTACTCAGTTCCCAGATGTAAAAATTAAAGTTTATTCCGTTCCAGAAAGTTTAAAACAGCATTTATTCATTTTTAAAACTATCACGGGAGTTTTTTCATTTAAAAAAATAGATTTAGGAACTAAGGTTTTTATTGAGCACATGACCGTCCCAAAAAAACAGAGCGTTTTACTCGATCTGGGGTGCGGGTATGGTGCGATTGGAATTGTGTTAGCATATATATCACCTCAAAGCACAGTTTATCTAATTGATATAAATAAAAGAGCAATCTGGTGCACTAGGGAAAATATAAAATATAATTTATTGGATAGGACAAACAAAGTTATTACTTTATCAGGAAACTATTTTAAACCTATAAAAAATAAAAACATAAAGTTTGATGGAATTTATATGAATCCACCTTTACGCAATGGTAGAAGAGAATTTCTCAAGCTATGTGAAGAGGTTCCTTATTTTTTAAAGCCAAAAGGACTATTTCAATTCGTGATTAAAAAAAAAATGGGCGCAGAATATGTATTAAAATACATAAATAGCAATTTTTCAAAGATATTCGATATCAAGATAATTTGTAAGAGATCTGGATACTGGGTTTTTGATCTAACTATATTAGATTAGAGCAATAATTTTGATTTTATTAATAATAAAATTCAAGAAAATTTTTTAGTAAAAATGGAAAATTTTTTTACAAATCGAATATTCTTTTAAAAAATACAGCAAGGAAAGAGGATTTTTTTTGACTAAAAAAAGAAAGATAGATGTTCTACTTCATGAGCTGGTTCCCAAACATTACCTTTTAACAAAAGAAGAATCGCAAAATTTGTTAGAAAAATATAAAATACATATTTCTGATTTACCTCAAATGTTTGAAAAAGATCCAGTAGCAATTGCAATTGGTGCAAAAGAAGGTGATATTGTTAAGATTGTTCGAGATTCTCGTACAACAGTAAAATTCATAAATTATTATCGTTATGTCAAAAAAGAAAAAGTGTAATTAATCTCTTTTATTGAAATTAATATTAAATAGGTTAGACAAAAATTGAGCGCTGAAAGATTATCTAATAACGATAAGTGGGTCGTTTTAAAAAGTTTATTTGATGAGAAGGGTCTAGTGCGTCAACATCTCGATTCTTATAATATTTTTATTGAAGATGAAATGCAAAGTATAGTAGATGAATCGAATGAAGTAGTACCGGATATTCCCGGCTTCAAAATAAGTTTTGGGAAAATTAAGGTTGGGGTGCCTAAAGTCAGGGAAGCGGACGGTGCCACGATGGAAATCACACCTATTGAGGCTAGAATTCGAGAATTAAGTTATGCTGCGGATATTATATTAGAAATGACCCCCATAACTATTGATGAACGAACTCAAAGGGAGGAAATGGAAGAGACACTTGATATATATATTGGTAAAATACCTATAATGCTAAAAAGTTGTCGTTGCCCTTTGGAAAACTTAACAGAACAAGAGTTAATTAACCGAGGAGAAGACCCACTTGATCCCGGTGGATATTTTATAATAAATGGGACTGAGCGCGTACTGGTGACGCAAGAAGATTTAGCTCCCAATAGAATTTTAGCGGAAGAGGCAAGTAGAAGTTCAAGTGCTACACATCAAGCAAAAGTATTTTCTACGAGAAGTGGTTTTCGGGCACCTGTAACTATCGAAAGAAAGAAAGACGGAAATTTAAGAGTCTCGTTTCCTTCTGTTCCAGGCAAAATTCCGCTTGCGATCTTAATGCGTGCCTTAGGGTTACACTCTGATAAAGAAATTTTTGAAGCCATTTCAGAAAATGATGATATTCAGAAAGAATTGATTCCAGTTATAGATGTTGCTTCGGAAATCCAAGTATTAAAAGATCCTGAAAAATCTCAACAAAATGCTTTAGATTATATAGGAAAGAGAGTCGCAATTGGGCAAACAAAGGATTACCGAATTAGAAGAGCGCTTCAAGTTTTAGATAGATACCTTTTACCTCATATTGGAAATGCGGAAGAGGATCGAATAAAGAAAGCTTATTATTTAGGTCAAATGGCTCAAAAAGTAATGGAACTCGCCTTAAAATTTCGTGAGTCTGATGATAAAGATCATTATGCCAATAAAAGATTGAAATTAGCTGGTGAATTATTTACATCCCTATTTAGAGTTGCGTTTTTAAATCTTGTAAAAGACATAAAGTACCAACTAGAACGTACCGCTGTTCGAGGGAGAGCTCCTAATATCAAAACTGCTGTGAGAGCGGATGTAATTACTGAAAGGATAAGACATGCTTTAGCAACAGGCAACTGGGTTGGAGGTAAAGCTGGCGTTAGTCAATTGTTGAATAGAACAAATCATGTTGGGACATTAAGTCATTTAAGGAGAGTAATATCGCCATTAAGTAGAAGTCAACCGCATTTTGAAGCGAGAGATTTACATCCCACCCAATGGGGTAAGATTTGTCCAGCAGAAACCCCAGAGGGGCCAAACTGTGGTTTGGTTAAAAATCTTGGATTAGCTTCTATTATTTCTGTTGGCGCCGATGAGAGAATTATTGAAAACATATTAATAGATTTAGGAGTAATTCCAATTAATGAAGTAAAAAGAATAAAAGGGGAAAAGGTAAATGTATTTCTTAATGGCAAATTAGTCGGTATTCATCAAAAACATAATCCCTTTTTAAATCAACTTAGAGAGAAGAGACGTAAAGGCGAGATTGGTCAACATGTGAATATTGGATATTATAACGATTCTAAAGAGATTCAAATAAATTGTGATGCAGGGAGAGCGACTAGACCATTATTTATAATTAAGAACAAACAAATCCTCATTACGAAAGAAGATGTAGAGAAAATTAAACAAGGTAAGTATGCGTGGACAGATTTGATTGAGAAAGGTGTTATTGAATATCTAGACGCAGAAGAAGAAGAGAATTCTTATATTGCTATGTTTGAAGAAGATATTACGGCTGAACATACACATTTAGAGATTTCTCCTGCTGCTATTTTAGGAATATGCGCTTCAGTAATTCCATTTCCAGAACATAATCAATCTCCACGAAATACATACGAAGCGGGGATGGTTAAACAAGCATTAGGACTATTTGCTGCAAATATGCATTTAAAACTTGATACGCGTGGTCATACGCTTCATTATCCTCAACTACCATTAGTTATAACGAGCCCAATGAAGATAATTGGAATTAATCGCCGACCAGCGGGACAAAACTTCATAGTTGGCATGATGAGTTTTGAAGGTTATAATATTGAAGATGCAATTATTATAAACAAATCCTCAATAGAACGCGGTCTCGCACGCAGTCATTTCTTCAGAACTTACGATGCCGAAGAAAGGAAATATCCCGGAGGAGAATTGGATAAATTTGAAATACCAGAAAGAGGCGTTAGAGGTTTCAAATCCGCTGAATCTTATCGATTATTATCTGAAGAAGATGGAATTATCGAACCTGAAACCACTGTAGGGGGGGGCGATGTTTTAATAGGACGCACATCTCCTCCACGATTTATTAAATCTTACGAAGAATTTGAATTGATGCAACCAAATAGAAGAGAAACTTCAAAAAATATGCGTCACAATGAGAAAGGAATTGTAGATACTGTAATTATTTCTGAAACTGTTGATGGTAATAAATTAGTAAAAATTAAAGTAAGAGACCTACGTATTCCTGAATTAGGAGATAAATTCTCTTCACGACATGGACAGAAAGGGGTACTGGGGTTAGTCCAGCCGGCGGAGGACATGCCTTTCACTTCAAATGGCGTAATTCCAGATATTATTGTAAATCCTCATGCTATGCCATCAAGAATGACCTTAGGACAGCTCTTTGAAGGAATTAGTGGTAAAATTGCGTGTACAACCGGAGAATTAGGTGATGCAACAGCGTTCGAATGGAAAGATATTACGAAACTTCAAGATCAATTAGTAGAAGCGGGATTTGAATTTAATGGAAGAGAGGTAATGTATAATGGAATTACAGGAGAAAAATATGAGGCAGGAATTTATTGCGCCCCAATTTATTATCAAAAATTGTATCATCTTGTTGCAGACAAACTTCACGCAAGAGCAAGGGGGCCAGTTCAAATTCTAACTAGACAACCAACAGAAGGAAGAGCAAGAGAAGGAGGTTTACGATTCGGCGAGATGGAACGAGATTGCTTAGTGGGTCATGGGTCCGCTTTATTATTAAAGGAAAGATTGCTTGATGAGTCTGATAGAACTGTAATTTTAGTTTGTGAGAAATGTGGGCTTTTAGCAGTTTACGATCGAAACAAAGATAAAAGATATTGTCCTATATGTGGACAAGGAACTGTAATATCAAAAGTAGTATGTTCTTATGCTTTTAAACTGCTACTCCAAGAAATGATGAGTTTAGGACTTGCGCCACGTCTAAAATTAAAAGAAAAAATTTAAGCAAATTATCTCATTTTTACTCTATTTACTATAATTTATCAATTAAATAACCAAACTTCAATTGTAAAATAAAAAAAATAGATTTAAAGGCCAAATCCTAGGAATCCATAAAGCTCTGGTATCATAGTATAGAGAAGAAACAAGAAAAACAATGTTAGTAAAGATATCCATACAGCTTGATCCCAAGAAAGGTCGATTAAAAATTTTGTTAAAATCAAAATAATTAGAAATCCAATGACAGGCGTTAATTGAGTTAAATAGTTTGAGCCACTAAAAGCTATTAAATTACCAATTGCTCCTAATACTGAATTTATTGCTCCCAGAATTATTGGTAATATTAAAACGCAAATAAAAGCTAAGAGAATAATTAAAAATTTTTTATCAGAAGCTTTAGTTTTAGAAACAATAAGCAAAACCGAGATGTAAATGATTAACGCGACAATTACAGTTGCTAGTATTAACCATAAAATAAAGAATAAAGTGCTTTCCCATTGAAATAACATTTTCAAAACTCCAATTTAATTTTTAAGTTTGTTTAAAAAATAATTTATAAGAAAAAATTCTCCTTCTTTTATAAATGTTTATCATATTTACTATTGATTAACATTGAGATTAAACTAATTTTAAAATTAGTAATATTATAAGGATTTATGGATAATTATATAAATCTGAAAAAAATTAGAATTAGGTGTTTTTGTTAACGGATTAATTATATACCAAACGATATAAGGAAGAAATGGAACGCGAAACCTAGAAATACAGCTGCAAAGCTTATTGAAAGGATCGAGAGTTTAATTGATAATTCCCTTCCATATCTTGTATAAACTATTAAAATTGTTAAACTAACCAACCCAACTATTAGAAAAATCCACGCTAATATCCAAATAGTTAATGAAGGAACTTGAAAATCATTAATTTGAAGGAATGTAAACAACATCAATAATCGCTAAATATTTTTATGATTTAAATTATATGTTATCTTTTATTTTTTTTTAACTTTATTAATGTTCTCAAGAATAGCATCTTTTGACTTAATTTTAGTCACTTCTTATTAAATAAATTAAAATTTAAAGTTATATTCTATATATATTATCATTATTTAGATCTATATAATTAAAGGAAAATTAATGAGATAAAAATGCATTTTTTAAGTAGATTAATTGAAAACCCAATTTTAGAGGATCCTGCAAAAAATCATATGAACATTCATAGACATTTCTACAGGTATTCTAAAGGAGATTTTATTGGTCCCGCATTAAAAATCACTAAAACTAAAGCAAAAATAACTTTGAAAGGAACTCATGAATATGAAGATTTAATTTCAGAAATTATCGCAAAAACTATTTCGGATCCAAAAAAAGGTTTTGAAGTGGAAGGAACACTAATTACTGGCATGGATTTATCAGAGGCCATCACGGATTTAGGGTTAAATTGGATTTTAAAAAAATCTACGGGTAAAACAAAGAATTACAAAGCAGATATTGTTGATCAAATTAACAAAAATCAGTTACTCCAAGCAATTAATGTATTTCGAGAAAATAGTTATTTGTTACTCTCCTTTATTATTAACCCAACCAGTAAAGTCACAACCAAAAAAAAGATACCACAGCCATCTAAAAAAAAGGCTGAAGATGATGATTTAGGTAAAAGAATACAGTTTTGTACTGGAATTATGAGTAATACAGATGCAAATATTAAGATGGTTTTAGATTTAGTTGCTTCTGATTTTAAAACGGACGTTCCTAATAACTGGAAAACTATTATTTTGCTCAATAACTACAACATAACTGAGATTGTTATTCCAAAAAACATCAAGGACTCTCGCTTATTAAGGATTATGGCCATTAGGAAAGGGAAAATGTATCGATCAATTAATATAGATGGCGAACTAATAGAAAAACAGTATTCAATCTTTGTTTAATTTTTTTGAAGTTAAATTCCATCATTTAAAAATTCAAAAAATTTAATTTTTAAAAAGGTTTATGTAAATTATTAATAGAAAAAATATGGAATATTACGTACTATGAAGGAATTAAATCCTTTGTTAAGATCGTTTTTATATATAATAGGTGGAGATATTGCCACAGAAGTAGGAATTCAATTATTGAACTCGGAAAACCAAGATATAACTGATGAAGATATAACAGAAAGTATTAAAGAACGAATTAAAAGTGGAGACTATAAAATAGATATTGACCCAGATGACACTGTTATTTTAAAATTAAATACAGTAAGAAAAACATTATACATATTATATAGTGCAAAATTAGCTCAATTTAGAAGAATACGTGATAAGTCTACAGGTTGGTTTATATATTACTGGTGGCATCAATTTGATTTGTTGGAAGAAATCTTAATGGAAAAAAAGAGATTAGTAGAAAGAAAGTTAAGAGAAAGGTTAGAATTTGAAGAAAATAACTATTTTTTTATATGTAAGAAGTGTCAAAATTCAATTATTAAGTATAATTTTGACATGGCATTTGAATTGAATTTCAGATGTCCAAATTGTGGAGATCCATTAGAAGCTCAAGATAATCAAAATTTTATTCAGTTTTTAAAAGAAAAAATAGTTTCAATTGAAAATGCTGATTTATCAATTGACTAAGAAATTTAATTACTTCTTAATTTTGCACCAAAAAAGAATAACTTCTAAAAGAATTATCTAAATTTCCAAGGCGTTTAAACATTAATCTTTCTTTTTTGTAATAAAAGCAATATCACCAAGAGAGGAACCATGAGATTTTTTCATATACTTGCTTTGTTTGGCACTTGGTTCAATTTCATCTATTTTTTTAAGAAGTGTAATATTGTAGACTTTTTCTATTTTTCTTGCCAATTTTATAGTTGGTTCAACTTTTCCGGCTTCAATTCTTCTTAATAAAGAAGGTTTCTCGTTTAATTTTTGAGCAAATTGATCTTGGTTAAATCCGCGGGAATTTCGAGCGTTTCTAATTCTTTTCGCGTAATCATGAACAATTTCAATATTTTCATCGCCATCTCTTTTAGGCAAAAATTTTTTCACGGGTCTCTTAAGTTTAACATATGTCTGCTGTTGAGAATAGGATATTTTAGGTTCATTCCTGATTTTTTTGCCATATTGGGCACAACTTTGACACACAGTAATTTTTGCTTCTTCTATTAAAACTTTTTGTCCTTTTCCCCATATTTTACCTCCACATATGGGGCATTCCTTATCAAATTGATTCGATCCTTTTTTTGACATAATACAATCTTATATACAATAATTTCTAAGGAAAAGTACTATATATAATGAATTGGATGTAGAACTCTTAAAATTTTCTGTTTAAAGCTAAAAATCGTTATAAAATATAACCAATAAATTTTTTAGAAATCGATATTTTTATCATATGAGTGTATTACCTTAAATTTAAATGAATAAATTGTTATTAATAAATTAGAAAATTTACTTGAAATTTAAATAAATAAAAGATGGGGTATTTTCTTTTTGACTACAACCAAAGAAAGGAGAAAAAAGGAAGAAACTAAAGATGAAGAGTATTTAATTACTTATACAAGGCACCTGGAAAAGAGATTAAGAAATTTAGAGACTGAAAAACAGTTGTTAGATGCTGAACGTCTAAGATTGGAACAAGAACTACATAGTTTAAGAAATGAAATTGATCGGTTAAGAGAACCTCCTTTAGTATCTGCTACTGTAATTGACATGTTAGATGAAACAGGTAAAGTTATTGTAAAAAGCTCTACTGGCCCTAGTTTCGTTGTTAACCCTAGTAGGAAGGTTAAAAACGAAAATCTAGCTCCAGGAATGAGAGTTGCTCTAAACCAGAGAACTTTCGCAATAATGGAAATCTTACCAACAAAATTAGATCCTTTTGTAAAAGGAATGGAAGTTATCGATACAATTCCCAATATTAGTTACGAAGATGTCGGTGGTTTAGATGAACAAATACTAGAAGTAAGAGAAACAGTTGAATTACCTCTGTTAAAACCAGAATTGTTTAAAAGAATAGGGATTGATCCGCCTAACGGTGTTTTACTTTTTGGACCTCCAGGGACCGGTAAAACATTAGTTGCGAAAGCGGTTGCTCATGAAACAAGCGCTACATTCATTAGAATAATAGGATCGGAGTTAGTTCAAAAGTTTATTGGTGAAGGTGCTCGTTTGGTCAGAGAGATATTTAATTTAGCAAAACAAAAAGCCCCCACTATATTATTTATAGATGAATTAGATGCTATCGGGTCTCAAAGATTAAAAATTGCTACATCTGGCGATAGAGAAGTACAAAGGACTTTAATGCAATTATTAAGTGAATTAGATGGTTTTGAAGAAAGAGGAGATGTAAAAATAATTGGCGCAACAAATAGAATTGACATTTTAGATCCGGCTTTATTAAGACCAGGTAGATTTGACAGAATGATTGATTTTCCAATGCCAAATGGGGAAGCTAGAACTTCAATCTTTAAAATCCATACAAGAAATTTAAGAATTGATGGAGTATTAAACTTTAAAAAGTTGGTTGAGTTAACTGAAGGAGCGACGGGTGCAGACATAAAAGCAATCTGCACTGAAGCTGGAATGTTTGCAATAAGAAAAGAAGCTGAAGCAATTGTTAAAAACGATTTTATTGAAGCAATAAATAAAGTTATGAATAAAATGAAAGATAAAGCTATTGAATCTAAGTTATATTCTTAATCTTCCTTTTTACAAACATATTAAATATTAATAACTTTATTTTTATGTAAATAGTTGTAGTAATTAATTTAAAATGGAAAACAAACTATTCTTTGCTTTAAGAAAAGTAAAGGCTATTTCTGATTACCAATTTGGACAAACAGTAACAAATATTCTATTTGAAAATGATAATAATATCCATATTGAATTTTCTAAAAAGACGGATAAAATAAAGCATATATATTACGATGAGAAACTTTTGCTAAATTTGAGACCAACTAATGGATTCTTTACATTAAGTTTATTTGCAGCTAATAAAATAATTAAAAACATTTCAACACCGAGATTGAGAGCAGTCGTGTTGAATGACATATCTGACTTTATTAAAAAAGGTCGTAACGTGTTTTGTAAACATGTTTTGGATATAGACGATAATTTAAGACCCTTAGATGAGATTATTGTTGTTAATCAAAAGAATAACCTTTTAGCAATTGGAAAACTAGCGATCCCCATCCCTTATGTTCGAAGTTTTAAAACTGGAATCGCAATAAAAGTTCGGAAAGGAATCGATAAATCAAAATTATAAGCCTTAATAAATTTTAATAATATATATAGTTAGGAGTTATTGAGAAAAAAATGGTAAAATTACCAAAAGAGATGCAAAAAAGAGAAAACAGCAAACCTAAGCGCCCTCAAGCAACAAAAAAGAGAGAAGGGCAACAAATTGCTTCAAGACAAATGCGTCGCCGAATGCAACAGCAAGGAGTTGAAATGGATCAAATTAACGCTACTCGAGTAATAATAGAAGGAGTAGAAAAGACGCTCATAATTGATCAACCAGAGGTTGTTTTATTGAAGCAAATGGGACAAGAAATCTATCAAATAATTGGTGAAGCACAAGAGTATTCTCCAGGGGATATTTTAATTGGAGAAAAGGAAGATGTTGAGACTACGGAACTTGTTGAAGAATCTGAAACAAAACCAATTATTACTGAAAATGATATAATGCTAGTAGCAGCTCAAGCAAATGTCAATAAAGAAGAGGCGAACGCAGCATTAATTGATAGTGAAGGAGATATAGCAAAAGCTATTTTATTTCTGAAAAATAGACCTTAATTTACTATCAAATAAAATTAGTAAAAAAAAAGAATTAAGAATCATAAATCATTCACTATTTTATAAACAATTTGGTAAGAATTATATGTCAAAAGTAAAGAAAAAACCTACTGGGCTACATGGAGGCTTATCCGAAGAAGAAGTAAAATTCGAAAAAATTATGCAATTTTCAGGTTGGATATTTTTAATCGCTCTAATTTTAGTAATGGGGGCGTTGATTATTTTCGATTCTGTATTAGGGTTAATTGAATTAGAATTAAATGCATCAACATTTACGTTAATTATTTTTTTCGGGACTAATTCTGCAATTAGTTTTGGATTAGCTACAAGAATTAAAAAAAATAGAGATCAAAAGAAGAAATTGTACTTTGATTGGTTAAAAGGCGAATTTCTATTTGGCATAATTGCTATTTTTGCTGTAGCTGTTTACCAATGGTAATCATTTTTTATTACATTTCGATTACCAACTATATTTATTTATAATCTTCTCTTGCTGGACTAAATACATCTATAACATCCGTATCTTCCAAAATTATCGCCCCGTGTTTTTCGTTAGAATCAAAAACATAACTATCTCCTTCTTTTGCTATAAATTCTTCATTTTCAGTAATAAATTTTAATTTGCCCTTTAACACATATCCAATTTGATGTTCTTTATGTGAATGTAAGGGAATTTGTGAGCCCTTAATTAGATTAAAATGGCATAACATCATATTCTTGTTATAGGCTAAAGTTTTTCTATATATTCCGTGTAAATTTTCTACTGAATCAACAGAATTTTTGCTTACGAGGTTTTTTCTCATCTAAATAACACTTTTAATTTGATTTCATCGATTTTTTATTTAAATATACTCATAGTCTTTAATTTTTAAATTTTATATATTCAATTGAAAATTACAAAATCAGTAAAGACGACATTAATTTATTTAAGGATAAAATAACGAGATTAAATATGGTTCTTTCGAATTTTTCTGAAAAAGTATGGTGTTTTCTGCGGTTTAGTTAACTGGTGTTTTAAATTTCAAATCAAGAGTTAATAAATTAAGTTTATATTAGAAAAAAAAATACATTTTTATATCAAAAGAGGTAAAATATAAACGATAACAAATAATTATTAAGGGTATTGTTTCAGTTCATGGTGCCGACAAAAACATTTAGTTTTTAACCTGATAGTATACCTTTATCTCTTATTAGAATATTATAAATTAAAATTTGTGATGGATTGCTATGGTCTTGATTCCAAAATCTGAAACAACTGTTGTTAATAAAGGTTTAAGAAGTGGTTTTTTAAAAAATTTATTACCAAGAGTTTCCCGAACTGAAGGTGATGTAGTCCCTTTTGATCCTCTAAAAATAAAACAGAGTATTGTTAAAGAAACAGGGTTAAACGATAAAGTCGCTGATAGCATTACTGAATTAGCGGTTAGAAGAATTATATCCTCCGGTATAATGTTTCTTTCTGGTCCACACATTAGGGAAATAGTCTGTTCAATATTATCTGAACAACATTTTGAAGATGAACGAAAGCTATATACCAGAATAGGTATGCCGTTGATGGATTACGAAGCAATTTTAGAGAAGGGTGTGAATGAAAATGCTAATCAAGATATGAATCCTGAGAGCATCCATCATTGGGCTGCTAATAGAATATCTGACGAATATGCACTTTTAAGAATTTTAGATTCAGAAGAAGCACACGCTCATCTATATGGAGATATTCATGTACATATGCTCAGGTATTTTGATTTACGGCCTTTCTGCCAAGAATGGGACCCTCGTATGATTCTTGAGCATGGTCTTCCCCCTGTCGATAGTTGGGCTCATTGTAGCAAATCTGGTCCTGCAGGAAGTTTGCGAGTAGCTGTGACTCATCTTGCTAAATGGCTTGGGATTATTCAGGGCGAATTTAGTGGAGGACAGGGATATGATTATATAACCACTTTTTTAGCACCATATGCTCGGGGCATTTCTAATAGAGAGATTGAGCAATCAATGCAATGCTTAATTTTTGAAACAAATCAAATTTTTGCTGCTCGGGGAGGACAGGTACCATTTACATCAATATCGTGTACCCCAACTATACCTGATGGTTTATTAAATATTCCTGCTATTGGCCCTCATGGAAAAAATATTGGGATATATGGAGATTATAGAGAAGAATGTCTTAAACTTTTTGATGCTTTAACAGAAGTTTATATACAAGGAGATTATAACGGAAAACTATTTGCATTTCCAAAACATGAGGTAAAAATAAAAAAAGAGTGGCTTAAAGAATTCGAACCATCTTACATTAAAATAATGGAAGAAGTAGCTACGATGGGGACTCCATATTTTCTAAACATGTGCCCAGATTGGATGCCAGACGAAATTCATAGTCAATGTTGTAGAAAATTTCTAAGTGGCAATCAAATTATAAGTCAATGTATTGTAGATCCTGAAAAAAGGAAAAACTTCAACATATGGGAAAATTACGTTACCATTGGCTCACTTCAAAGTGTTAGTCTAAATTTACCTAGATATGCATATATGTCCAACAATGAAGACGATTACATTAGGATTTTAGGGGAAAAAATGGAGCTTTCAGCTAGAATCCTAAAAAAAAAATGGGATTTAATGGAAAGGCGATTAAAAACAGGGCATCTACCCTTATGTAGTGGCAAAATTAATGGTGACCCAATTTTTAAATTGCGAGAGCAAAATCTTTCAATAGGTTTTACTGGCCTGAATGAAGCCGTAAAAAGTATGAGCGGCTTTGAATTGCATGAAAATGATACGGCATATAACCTCGGAAGAAGAATATTAGAATACATGGTTGCTAAGTGTAATACCATGACAGAAAGAGATGGGATTTCCTATTCACTTTGGGAACAGCCCTCAGAATCCAGTTCTGGGCGCTTTGCTAAATTAGATTTGAAACATTTCCCAAAGAAAGCCATACCTCAGTCATCAGGTAAATCTGCTTATTATACAAACTCAGGTCATTTTCGGTATGATGCAGATATACCGTTATCTGAAAGAATTCGAAAACAGGGAGATTATCATCCTATTGTAAATGGAGGAGTAATTACACACATTTGGTTAGGAGAACAAAAACCGGACATTCATGCTCTTTGGGAACTCACGAAAAATATTTGTCTTAATACAAATACTGCATATTTTGCATATACTACAGATTTTATATATTGTCCATCCTGTCGTAAGATGTATCGAGGAAGTCAATTTACGTGTCCTCAATGTTATTCTGAAGATGTGAAAGTATATTCAAGAGTTACGGGATATTACAGTGAAGTAAATAGATATAATTTAGGAAAAAGAGCAGAATGGGAAGCAAGAAAACGAGAAAATTTATTTATATAATTTTTCTTTTTTAATTTCTTAAATATTTTTGAATCTTACTAAATATATGAACAAAAAATTATCGCTTAAAGAATTTCAACAACAAATTGACGAGTGGATTCTCAATCACGGTGGTTATTGGCCTCCTCTTTCTATGCTCGGTGCAATTATAGAAGAAGTAGGAGAATTAGCAAAAGAAATCAACCATCTTGAAGGGTTCAAACCAAAGAAGTCTGACGACGCAAAATTAGATATTGGTGAAGAGCTCGCAGATGTCATTTTTGCGACAATCTGTGTTGCTAACCATTACAAAGTAAATATGAATTGGGAATTAGCTAAGGTTATTGAAAAATATGCAACAAGAGATTCAAAGAGATTTTTATAATAAAAAAGAAGAGCACAAATTTTTAAACAATTTTATTGAGAAAACTCTTTCAATTTGAAAAATTTTAATCCTTTTATGCGTTTTATTTTTTTAAAACATCGGTAATGATAATAATAACTATTAATTTATAATAAAAAGATGCTAGAAGAAGGATTAGAGAAACAAGAAATACTCAAATTACTTGAGAAAAAGTTAGAGAAAGATCTTTCGTACGATTCAGGCTTTATTTTAGGGTCTATGTGCACAGAACCTTTAGATTTCGCTAAGGAAATTTATATTAAATATATTTCTAAAAATTTAGGAGATCCCGGATTATTTTTAGGGACTGCAACCTTAGAAGACGAATTAGTACTTGAAATTGGTGAGTTATTTGGAAATAAAGATATAATCGGAACATTTACTACTGGGGGTTCAGAAGCTAATTTAATCGCCATGAGGATTGCTAAAAAATTACGACCTGAAATAAAAAATCCCGAAGTTGTAGTTTCGACTTCAGCTCATATTTCTTTCGATAAAGCAGCCGATATATTGGACATTAAACTTAGGAAGGTACAATTAAGAGAGAATTTTGAATTAGATTTAAACCATTTCGAATCTCTTATCAATAAAAATACTTGCGGAGTTGTTGGAATTGCAGGTACAACCTCGTTAGGTTTAATTGACCCAATCGAAGATATGGGTAAAATTATCGAAGGAGAGAATATTTTCTATCATATTGATGCCGCTTTTGGGGGATTTGTGTTACCATTTCTAAAAAAACTAAAGTATAAAATTCCTCCATGGGATTTCTCAGTAAAGCCTGTAAGTTCAATTACAGCGGATCCCCATAAAATGGGTTTAGGTGTAATACCTTCCGGGGGATATTTCGTTAAAGATGCGTCTATATTACAAAAAATTGGTTTTGAGATTCCTTATTTAGCAGGAGGAAATTTTAAGCACTTTCATATGGTTGGAACTAGACCAGGAGGTCCAATTATCGCATTTTGGGTAATTTTGAGAGCTTTAGGTATTAACGGTTTTATTGAGATGGTAAAAAAATGTATGGATAATACTAAATATTTAGTAAAAAGAATATCTGAAATTAATGGGATAACATTAGCGGCTAACCCCGTTATGAACGTAGTAGGGATAACAACAGAGAATGGAGAAAGTATATGTGAAATTGATGATGCATTACGTAATAATAAGTGGATGTTAGGTAAATTTATAGATTTTAATTTAATTAGAGTTGTTCTAATGCCACATGTAAAAAGAGACCATATATCTAATTTTACTTCTGATTTAGAAAAAATAGTAAAAAAACTAAATTTATAATAAATTTAGTTAAATAAAAATTTTATAATATCCATCAGAAATATATTTATAAACCAAAAAGTAATTTAATAATTTATATAGATTTATTAGGGTTTAATCTCTCTTAAGAAATGAAATAGGAATGGGAAAAGAAAAAAAAAAATCACTTGGAATAAAGACAACAAGATATTTTACTAAAACTTGTACTAAATGTAAGTTTGAATACCCAAATTGGTTTACGAATTGCCCTAAATGTGGTGCTGCTTGGGATTCTGTAGAAGCAGAAAAGACTACTGGTGCAAAGGAGGCGCTAAAGAAAACAATAAAAATTGTTGTTAAAATAACAGAAGAAGATTTTAATAATACATTAGAGAGAGTTAAATTAATTTTTAGCGCTGATCAAGGCCGATCTTGGTATCAAATGGAAATGGAGAACCAATTGGACTTTTTTATAGCAGAAATCACTGATGTTCCTGTTGGATCTGTTATTATTTATTACATTGAAGTTATATTAATTCATGGTGAGCAAGTTATTGAAAATAATGAGGGCAATTATTTTCATTATAAAGTTGGCGTACCTATCGAAGATTTAGAAAAAGATCAACAAATTTCTAAAGGAAAAATCGTAAATCATGCGAAAAAACAACTAAATAAAGCTGTAAATGAATATAACGAGGTTTTAGAAGATTTTACTATAGCGAAAACACAAAACACAAATGATTTAGTCCAAAAACCACCGAAACCACAACCTGAATATTTTAAACCTAAATCAGAATCGAATGCAAATTCAAAAAAGGAAATGATTGACAACTCAACTGGAATCTCTCAAATTTTTATTAATAAACCTAGTATGCAACCATCTCAGCATCCAAAAGAATATAGAGCTGAAGATAATATTACTATCTTTGGAAAACTTCAGACTAAAATTGATCCAGATTTAAAAATATGTCCTCATTGTAATTCTAGAATCAAAATAATATGGAGCACATGCCCCATCTGTGGTAAGAATCTTTAAAATATTATTTTAAAATTAAATAAAAATTACAATTTACTACCACACTTATTACAAAACGCATAATCAGAGGATAAAATTGCCCCACATTGTTCGCAAACTAAGAGATCTTTAGATTTTGGCTCTTTTTTCTCTTCTTGAACAGTTTGGGTAGAAGTAATAGTTGTAAACTTACTATGTTCGCTTTCAATATCCGCAACATTAGGGATTATTCTCAGTTTAGATTTTTCTTCTTCTTCAGATTTTTTGGTTGCACTAAATAGTATGAAGGGAGTACTTTGATCAATAGAATTTTCTTCAAATTTTTGAGTGAGTGTTTGAAATAGTGAACTTGCTTCAGGTGTCGTGTCTAAAGGAGGAGTGGGAGGGATTGATTTTGAAGTTTTATGTTCAATTTGTTTTTCTTTCTTTTCCTTCTTTTCTTTCTTTAATGTTTTCATATCCTCAAGTAATTTTTCTTGCTTCTCCCGAGCTTCGAGGATTTTCTTTTCTTTTTCTTGTTTCTTTTTTTCTTTAGCAAGTTTTTTCATATCTTTTTTAGATAAAATAGTTTGAGGCATATAATCGATTAGTGATTCTGAAGAGGGTTGAGTAAGTGAAGTTTGAAAAAGTGGAGTTACGCTTGTTGGTTCTGCTTTTGATTCCGGAGTAGGCTCAAATGTCATAGAAGCAGGTTGAGGTTTGGGTGGTTCCTCTCTTTTCATTACGCGAAATGGTGTCTGAGTTGAAGGAACTACTTCCGATTTTTCAGATTTAATTGTTTGAAATTCCTTGGGTGGAGTTGCCGGCACTGGAATATTTGACGAAAATGGTATTGTTTGGGGTTTATAAACTTCACTTTCAACAGTTGAGGATTCTGGAAATATTGAAGGAAGTATTTCAGGTTCTGATTTCTCAGTTTTTTGAAGCAAAATTTCATCAGGCGTTTTAAATTCAATTTCTGTTGGTTCGGGCATTGATATTTCTGGTTCTGGTTGAGGTTCAAATGTTGGAAAAGGTTCGGGAACGGGGGGCGCCTCATATTCAACCTCTGGTTCTGATTCGAAGGATGACATTTGTTCTGTCGATTTTATAGAGGGGGGTTCTGGAACAGGTGGAGCCTCAAATTCAATTTCAGGCTCGGGTTTAAAAGATTGTATTGGCTCAGGAACGGGTGGTGCTAAATATGCGTCTGTAGGTTCAGAAGGAGTTTCGCTAGGCGGAGGTGAGGGGGCGTCTCCTGGTGTAAAGACAGTTGCATTGGCGAGAAATTGTTCAGGTACACCTTGTCCTATCATTAGACAAGCAAGAATATAAAAACAATCTCCAACTCCATCACCTGTTTTAGCTGAAGTCTCCATATAATACAAGTTAAAATCTCTTGTAAACTTACTAATTTCTTCAATTGAAACTGCTCTTTGATCAATCAAATCACTCTTATTCCCAACAAGTAATATAGGGATGTCAGTTTTGATATTAGCTCTAACTTCTTCAATCCATTGAGGTAAATGTTCAAAACTTGCAGAATTAGTAAGATCAAAAACTAATACCGTACCTAATGAACCTCGATAATACATTGGTCTTATGGAACTAAAACGTTCTTGACCGCCTGTATCCCAAAGTTGAAGTTTACACTTAATAAGCCCTTCCGCCGTCTCTATTGCTATTGTTTTGACATGAAAATCAACACCAATCGTCATCTTGTAATCTTCTGTAAAGAATCCCTTTGAAAATCGAAGAGTTAGAGCAGTTTTACCAACTCCACCATCTCCTACCACGATTGATTTAAAAAGATAATCATACTCTTCAACCATATCAGTCTACCATAACTATAATTAATAATTATTTCTTTATCCTATTGTTATTTATTCAAATTTCAGTGTATTATTATAATTAATAAAAATTTAATTAATTATACTTTTGGAAAAATTTCAAATATTCAGTTAAATTTACTATAGAATTAGTGTTGGTTAATAGATTGATCTGAATAAGGATTTATTAGATATAATATTCTAAACATAAAAAATTAGGTATTTACCTAAAAAATAAATAATTATTCCTGTATTTTATTAGATTCTTCTTCGATTTCAACACTTTCAAACCATTTATTAATCTCATCCAAGTTTTGCTGCGGAAAGTCGTAAGAGTGTTCTATATCGGGGTATAATCCCTTTTCTACCTCATTTTTATAACTTTCTAAAGCATTTCGGACTGAGCTTCCAATATCAGCAAAGTATTTGAGAAATTTTGGCTTAAAGTCAGTAAAAAGCCCTAACATATCATTTATAACTAAGATTTGACCATCACAATAAGACCCCGCACCAATACCAATAGTAGGGACATTCACAGTTTTTGTTATTAATTTGGCAATTTGCCAAGGAATGCTCTCTAACACTATAGAAAAAACACCCGTTTTTTCTAAATTTTTAGCATCAATTATTAACTTTTTTGCGGTTTCTACTGTTTTTCCTTGAACTAAGAAACCGCCAAATTCATATATAGCTTGAGGAGTAAGCCCAATATGCCCCATCACTTGTATATCTGCATCAATAATTGCTTTTATCGTAGGACAAATCTTTGTTCCGCCCTCAACTTTGACGGCTTCAGCGCCACCTTCTTGAATAAACCTTCCAGCGTTTTTCACAGCTTCTATAATATCAATCTTATACGATAAAAAAGGCATATCCGCAACTATCATAGCATTCGAAACTCCACGTGCCACTGCTTTAGTATGGTGAATCATTTCGTCCATCGTAACTGATAATGTATTCTTATACCCAAGCACTACCATGGAAAGAGAATCGCCTACGAGAATTAAGTCAATTCCGCAATCATCAACGATTTTGGCAAATGAATAATCATATGATGTAATAGTTACTATTTTTTCCCCGCTTTTTTTTTTTTCAATTATTTTTTTAGCAGTTATTTTTTGTAGCGCCATATATGAAGTAACCCCATAATTTAGAAAAATGTTTTGTTTATTTATAAGCATATGATTAGAAAGTATAAAAATATTAGGGACAGAGGGGAGTTTTGAATGCCTAATAACAACTGTACGGGATGTCGCTCCATCATTCTACAACTCAAACAATTTAAAAATTAAAAAGGAGCAAAAAAAGGGTTTATTTGAAATAAGATAAAGTTATAATATCTTCTTTTAAACTACATGAAAGTAGATTGTAGGATCTTACGAAATTTTTCTAATTCTATCTTGATTTCATTAATTTTACTTGTTGGAGTACTTATTCCTATATAAAATGTATTTTCTATATTACCAGAGATTATTGAATACCTTTTTACATATTCCGTTCTATCCTCGGACAACGCTACTCTATCGTCTATTTTAACATCTTCATCTTTTAATCTCTGAAAAAATTCAAGATCTTCGTTAATTCTATTACTAATTTTCTCTTCAAAAGCTCTTATATCCATAACATCCATGTAATGATCAGATATGATAAGTCCTGATGCGGTGTATAAAATTGCATAACTACAACTAAACTGATTAACAATTTTACTTAATCCTATATCAATTACATCTAAATTTAATAATTTATCCAAAGAATAAGAAATTGCTTTCGAAATTGACGAAATGTCGTAGTAAGATGTGTCAAAGAATTTAAATTTCATATCTTTATTTTGGGATAAAATTAAATTTTTAATCATTTCTGCTCGATCGAAAAAATCTTCACTATTTTTAAATTTTGGATCATATTTATTGAAACATATTATCACTTCGTTGGAATAATCTAAATCTCTATAAATATCTAACAAATCATGAAGATATTTTACAGATTCTTCGAATTTGATTTCATCCTGAATATCTATAAGATAATAAATATAATTTGTTTCAGTAAAATATATGGGATTACTTACGTATATTTTTCTGAATTTCTTCTGACCACCCATATCCCAAAGATTAATTCGATAGGTTTCTAGGAATTTAAAAGAACTATAATCTATTTTTATTGTAGGCTTTAGATTTTTCACCCGTTCGTAAAAGTTATATTTTTTTCTTAAAGCAATTAACGCACTACTTTTTCCGGCATTGTCTAAACCAGCGATAACTAATTTAAATTCATTTTTTTCGCGCTTATCTATCGTCATATTTACTAAATTTTTAATATTTTTTTATTAATTAACAATCTCTAAAATTAAATTATAAATCTTATTTTTTTTATTTATTTTTATGCTAATTGTAAAAAAACTCAAATTTGAAATTACAATTATATTTTCAATAAAATTTTTTAATAAACAAATCATTAAATAAATCTGATAAAAACTAACTAGTATATGATGTATATGGACGCTAAAGATATAGATTATTATTCTCTAGGTTTTGAATATATTGAAACTAAAACTATGTTTGTTTCAGATTACAACGACGGAAAATGGGACGAAGGAAAATTAGTCCCGTTCGGAAAATTTGAAATTTCACCTGCTGCTTGTGTATTGAATTATGGACAGGGAATATTTGAGGGTATGAAAGCGTTAAGAACTAAAAATGGAGAAAAAGTCCTCTTTAGACCAAAGGAAAACGCGAAAAGATTTAACGAAAGTGCTAGTAGAATGTTAATGCCAAATTATGACGTAAGCAAATTTGTTGATGCGGTTAAAGATGTGGTGAGAGCAAATGAAGAATATATACCACCTTATGATAGTGCTGGAGCACTTTACCTTCGTCCTTTAATGATTGGAAATGGACCGATAGTTGGTGTAAAACCAGCAAAAAGTTATAAATTTATAATTTTTGCGATTCCGGTAGGACCGTATTTCCCAGAAGGATTTAGGGGTATTGATTTAGAGATTACGAAGAAGTATACAAGAGCCGCTCCAGGTGGGACTGGTGCAACCAAAACATGTTGCAATTATGCCGGATCTATGTTAGCTGGAAAGGAAGCTAAAGAAAAGGGCTTTGCTCAAGTCATTTTTTTAGACGCAGTTCATATGGAATTTATTGAGGAGGTTGGAGCGGCAAATTTTTTTGCTGTGATTAACGGAACCCTTGCAACTCCAAAAACAACTGGAACAATTTTGCCCGGTATTACGCGTAAATCAATTTTAGAATTAGCTTCAAAGAAAATGGGAATAAAAATTGAAGAGCGAGATATTTCCTATAAAGAATTGTTTGAAAATTCTTGTTCTGAAGCTTTTTGTGCAGGAACTGCTGCAGTTATTACTCCGATTAAATCTATTGTCCTTGAGGATAAAAAAAGGATTTTTAGTGAAGGTGAACCTGGCGAAATTACAAGAAAGATTTATGAATTGCTGGTGGGTATTCAGCGTTTAGATATTGATGATGAATTTGGTTGGGTTGTAAAGATTTGAAAAAAATAAAGTCTAGCAATAGAATTTAATTAAACTCTTTTTTTATGTGTTTTTTAATTAACCAATAACATTAAAGAAAAAACTGCATACAGAATTCCAAAACAGATAAGTGTTGGTATAACTATATGTTTAAACGATTTTATATAATTAGTTTTAAAATAATTAATATTATAGGCTAAACAAGGATGAAGTGGGGTAATTAAATATCCTAAGTAAATTGCAAAATAAAGAAAAACAAAATCGATTATGGGCATTGATAGGACTAAGTTTTGAATCAAATAAATCGGGATTAGAATTGAACTCGGTAATTGTACTCTACCAGTAGTAAATCCAAGGATAAACCCAATACTGATGAATAAAGCAAAGTGTAGATTTAAAGCGCCAATCTGTTCAGGCACTCCAGATTCTAAGAAAATACTCAGAAACAAAAACATTGAGATGATTAGTAGAGGAAATCTCCATACTTTCATTTTTCGCGAAATTTCTTTTATATTAAATACATTCATTTTAGCAAACTTTAATGCGATGGAAATGCTTATGATTAAACCTATAAAAACAAACAATTCAGGAAAACTTATTGGGAAAAAGAGTCTTCCTAAGAAATCTATAATGGGAGCGATGATGAGGGGAATCAAATTATGGAAAACTAGTTTTAAGTTTCGGTTTGTTGATTCTTTTGATTTATCTACTGGTTTAAGTAAAGTAAAATATCCTACAAAAACCATTAAAATAAATGGAATTAATAAAGCTAAAACAATTAAATAAAGTGATATCCCAGATAGGACACTTGCCACGAGAATAGCAGATGAGAGAGGATAAATTAAAAGTAAAACATGTCGATACCAGACATTAATTGCGACTTTTCGATTAGAATCTAAAGCCGGATCTATTTGGTCTACTATTGGTGCCGACATTAATGCCCCTCCTGCCACAGGTAATAAGCCAAATAATGCTGGACTGACCATTAAAGCAACTTTCTTAGAAACTTTCATATTTTGAATTAATTCAAGCATGAGTCCCGATTCTTCCATTATACCGCCTAAAATTGGTATTAACAAAACTGAAAGCGCTAATAAAACAATTGAAGGATTAATAATAACTTCAATCATGGAATTAATAATGTTTACTTGAGTTAAAAGTCCAAAAATGATTGCGCTAATGCCTAAAACAACACTTAGCTCTTTCTTTGAGAAAATTAAGATCAAAGCAATAATAAGAAGAAAGCTTAATAACGGGGGAATCACATTAAAGAAAATATTTAATTCCTTAAAAATTACGCTATAGCATCTTTGTGGGAGAATAGAAGATCATTTAAAAATTTCGCAAAGTCATTAAAAAATAGAATTAAAAGGATAGTTTTTCTATCAAAATTTCGAAAGCTGTTTTGATGTTTTCCCCTGTCTTTGACGAGATCTTTACATAACTTATAATATTTTCATATTCTTTCTTAATTTCTGAGATAAATTCATCTATAGAGAGGGATTCATAAGGATTAACCAAATCTTTTTTAGTTCCTATCAATAATATAGGAATATTTCCAAATTCTTTTAATGTAACTATCCATTCTTGAACATTTTCAATTGTATTTATTCTCGTTAAATCAAAAAGAATAAAAGCTGCGAGAGAACCGTCAACAAAACCATTCAAAAATGTTTTGAATTGATCTTGTCCAGCAAAGTCCCACATTATAAAATTAAATTCAGTTCCATTAACAGCAATAATTTTTGAGTAAAAATCAACGCCTCTGGTTAATCTACGATTAGCTTCAAAACTATCATGAACAAGCCGATTTAGAAATGAGGTTTTTCCTACTCCGCCATCACCGGAAACAATGATTTTTATCGTTTTCTTCATGATTATTAATATCTGTTTAGCTAAAGATTTAAAAACTTATATTTAAAATTAAATTTTGTAATATTAGAACATAAAAAAAAATTATTAGAGCATTTAATATGCTTTTACAAAAATGTCCAGGTAAACTAACGGTAAAACAAAAAATATGTCAGTTAAAATAATAATTATAGGTGATACACACTTAAATTCTTTTAAAAAATTGCCAAAAGAAATGGCCCAAGCTATAAAAGAAGGGGAGTGGATTATTCATGTAGGGGACTATACGTCAATAGATACGGTAGAAGGTTTAATAAGGTGGAAAGGCGATAAATTTAAAGGAGTGTTTGGTAATGCCGATCCTTTGAGTATTAGGAAGATATTACCAGATAAGATTATATTAGAGATAAAGGGTAAAAAAATAGGGATTACGCATCCATTCTGTGGAGGCCCTGAAACATTTATTAAGGCAAGGGTGAAAAGAGAGTTTAAGGACTATGATGTTGATGCAATTGTATTTGGGCATACTCATGAACCTGAAATAATAGAGGTGAATAAAATTTTACTGATAAACCCCGGGAAAGGGTATTTAGAAAAAAATTCTTTTGGAACTACAACTTCTTTTGCAATTTTAACAGTAACTGAAACGTTACAAGCAGAAATTATTAAAATTGCCCTTTAAAATCATAATCAATAATTTTCAACAAATTTAGAAGATGTGTGTAAAGATATTAAGCAGCATGGGGGATTCAAGAGGGTTTAATACTATTTTTACCATCCTATTGAGCACTCATAATTTCTACTCACATTTCGACACTCTTTGATACAAAATTCATCCTTGCTAAAATTCTTTTTAAGTTTAATTCAGAATAAAATACATAAAAAAAAATAGGGTTTAAAAATCAATTTTATAAAATAATGATTAGAATAGATAAATAATTTCAATTAAAATTAAATTTGAAATTGAATTGAACTTTAAAGGTAATGAAAATTGGAAGGAAAAAAGAGAACCTATTTGTATGGCATTCTAATAGTTATTTTAGCTTTAATAATATCGTTTACTATGTTGTTTACTTTTTACTGGTCTGTTTTGGTTTGGACTCTTGCTGCTAACGAAGACTTTTTGTTAGGTTTGGTTGTTATTATTAGCAGAATCTTGATATTAGGAATTATGTCGTTCTTTCTCTATCGCAAATGGTTAAAGCAAGAAGCAATATATACTTCAGATGCTTATTTTTTATTCGGATCCTTTTTCGGTATACTATCATTTGGAAAAATCTACGACATCTTTTATAACCTAGCGTTTATGTCCATGGAGTTTGATGC
Organism: Promethearchaeota archaeon; assembly: GCA_019057795.1. GTDB lineage: Archaea > Asgardarchaeota > Lokiarchaeia > Sigyniarchaeales > SOKP01 > SOKP01. The sequence goes on from JAHLWS010000070.1 coordinate 153,938, forward strand.
GGAATTTATTTTACTTTTGTTAAAAATACGGTTTTTTATAATAGTTGTAAATGTAATGCCAATTTTATATATAGGATTAGAAGTAATCATTACATTTTTTAACATGTATAAGAATAAAGAGATGAATAAGAAGCAATTTAACAAGTTAAGATTGAGGATCATTTTAATTTTTATCTTGATATTAGTATTAATCATAAGCTTGGCTCCAACACCTGATTTTCTCAGCAAAATTCTTCCGTTCATCACACTGGTAATGTTTTTAGGAATTGCTATCATGTTCTTGTTTATGTACAAAAATGAACGTTTATCCCAAGCAAATGGTTTAATTATTGGAATCGCTTTTATTTGTTTTATCGCTTCTAATTTGCTTCGAGCAATTCTACTAAGCACAGAGCTCTACTACATTGTTTTCGTTGAATTAATTGACATTGGTGTTACTCTACTTATATTTATTGGATTTGTTACTAAACCTAAATATGCTAAAATAAAAAGCAAATCTAAATGATTTGTATTTTTTAATATTCCTATTATTTTTTTTTCATGAGTTTTTACGATTAATTTCGAGCTTTAAAAACTTTAATTTAAATAAATTGTTAGAAATTATATAATTGAAATATTATTTAGTGGTTTTAATGAAGATTTCTAAAAATTGGAAAAATTTTGCCTCATTATTTATAATATTTGGTCCGGTTCAATATGTAATATTTACCGCAGTAGCTATGATATATTACGCTGGAGGAACAATTGTAAATCCTCTTAGTTTAGGATATAATTTTTGGGGTAATTTTTTTAGTGATTTAGGTCGTGTTACGGCACTTTCAGGGGCTTCGAATGTTATTTCCTTTACCATATTTACAATAACTGCGTTAATACTAAGTTTTTCCTTTATTCCTTTTGCTTTTGCTCTTCCGACATTTTTTAAAAATGACAAAAATCAATATCTTATCGCCAGAATTGGTTCTTTAACTTGTTTAATTTCTATCTTCTTTTTAATTACTACTATTTTAACGCCATGGGATATTTTTTCTACAACCCATTTGATGTTTGCTAATTTGTTCAACATCACCGGAGCTATAGGAGTAATATTTTTTGCCGTTGCTGTTTTATACAACAAAAATTACCCAAATATTTACGCTTTCACATATGGAGTGCTGTTGATCATCGCTATTGTTTATACTGTAGTGTTGGTATTTTTACCAAAATCTATAACACCAGAGGGTTTAATAATACAAGCGTCCATGCAAAAGATTTCTCAATATTCGTTTCTATTTTGTTTCTTAATCCAAGGTTACGGTGCTTGGAAACTCCAAAAAAGCTAAGTAAAAGCAGTAAATTCTATCTAAAACTTTATTTTTATTTTAAATAAGATTAAAACTTATTGTTTGACTCTTGTACTAAAATGCTAAAATTTTTGACCATTTCTTCCAAACTGGGAAAATCTGGAAGATTATTCTCGCCTAATACTTTTGAAACTCTACGAACTTCCTTGTCTTCACCAACTAACCAAAAGAATATTGGTTTTGAAGAGTGTTTAACATTATCTATTATTTGATCTATATCGTTCATAGCCCTAAATTGTCTCGAACAGAACATCATATTAAAAATTCCTTCGACATTGGGCTCACTTAATAATGTTTTATAAACATGGGTTGTTACAACATCAGGTCTTACTTTGTTCATCATAGCTTTTTCCATTGCAGGCCAAATATCTATAAAAGCAAACCTATTCGGAGGCATCCAATCAGGAAACACATCTACGAGTGCATCGTACGCTTTATTTCCTAAAATAGGATAATTTAAACCATATTTCATAGTTAGATCTGCCGTTATTGTACCAGCACCTCCCGAACCGGCTACGAATGAAACGTTACCTTTTTTTGGTAGAATTTTACCCGTCTCATAAATAATTGAAAATGTCCGAGCAAATTGAAATAACTCGTAAAAGCTATTGGCGTAGATTACTCCTGATTGTTTGATGATTCCATTGATCAAACGCGAGTTTTCAGCTAAGGAACCTGTATGACTAAGGGACGCCTTCTGACCTTGTGGAGTTGTCCCACCTCTTAATAAGATTATTGTCTTATTAGGCATAGATCTTACCTTCCTACAAAGTTCAATAAATTTTCTCGAATTTTTAAACGATTCTAGATATATTGCAATAACATTAACGGAATTATCTTTTATTAAGTACTCTAAGAATTCTATTTCGCTCAAATCCATTTTGTTCCCAATAGAACACGCATATCTAAATCCTAGATTGGGATATTTTGTCATAACATGCATTAGATATCCGCCATTTAACATCCCCGATTGGCTAATTATTGCAATATTGCCCCTTTTAAAATTAGAGAAAACACCAAAACCAGAAAAAAAGCCTTCTTTTTCCTCACCATCGCTATCTCCATCAATAGTACTAAGACCCATGCAATTAGGTCCAACAATTCTTATTTTGGAAAAATTTTCGGTAATTTCGACGATTTTATTTTTTAATTCAATACCTTTTTCACCGACTTCTTCGAATCCAGATGCTTCAATAATCGCCCCTTTTACGCCTTTTTTAATGCAATCCTTTAAAATGTCAGGAATAAATCGATTTGGAATGTAAAAAATCGCAATTTCGACATCATCTTCAACATCCAAGATGCTTTTTTTGAATTCTAAATTATATAGTTTACCTTCTGCATTAGGGTTAATAAGATGAACTTTTCCTTTAAAATTGTTTGTTATAAGATTAGTAGCGATCCGAAATCCACCTTTAGTTAACTTTTTTGAGGCACCTATAACAGCTACAGATTTTGGATGTAAAAACACATCTATTATGTCCGTATTTACCAATACCATACCACTCTTTTTTTTTGTTTAAGCTAGAATCTTATTAATTAACTCTGAGTAAACTTGTTGCTAAAGTAAAATCAATTTTGTTAGAAAAGGTATAGGAAAAGTTAAACTATTCGAAATTAAACTATAATTTATTTATTAATTCGTATAAATAATAGAAAACTCTCATAGTCATCTGTTATATATTCAAGATAAAATATTCCAAAAGTATGATGCAAAATATCGATTGGCAAAATTATAGACATCCCAAATTTCTACAATCGTTAAACTTAACATTAGACGAGCTTAAGCTTTTAAACTTATTTTTAAAGCAAAGAAAGCTTGATAAGGTTGATGAGATAGAAAATAGGGAAATTTCAAGGCTTCTTACCACTAGTAATAACCCAAATTCTTCAAAATATTACGCTAAAGAAAAAGTTGGTATAGATATATAATAAAAACTCACGGTTCTTAATAATTAAATTATCCTATCTTTAAATTGGGTATTGTTTTTATCTTATTAATTGTACGAGAAATAGAGAACATTTATATCTATGTTTATTTATTATGTTTTCAGTGTTTAAAATAATCCTTATAAATTTAATAAAATGACTGAAAGCAACGAAAAGATAAGGGAAAGGATTAATATCGCAGCTTACTATTTAACCCAAAAGAAACACCCTTACGACACGCTCTGTTGGATGCTTGCTGAAAGACAACTGTATTTTCAGCAAAATTTTCAGACACCTGAAAAAAATTTAATTAAAAAAAAGGCTGCTGAAATTTTTTTCTCAACCCCACCATACGATATTCTATGCTGGTTGATATCAGAATTTGATATAATCCTGAAGACTAAATGAACTAAGAAGACTTCTAAACCGTATTTTTTAATATAGGTTTCAAATTTAAAATTAATTTAAAAATAAATTTTTAGGGTAGATACCTAATATTCTTCTTTTTGCTCAAAATTAGTTAATAATAAGTTATAAAAAGTCAATTTTCAATACAAGCATTTAAATAGAAAAAGTAATAATTGTTTTTATAGTAAAAAGGATTTTTACAGTAAAAATATTGTGATTTTTTATGCCTGAAAAAAAAGAAAAAAAAAAGCCAATCTTTGAAAAGGTGGGTCTTGTGTTTCGAAATCCTATGAGAGTAGAAATACTTAGGGAGCTTTCCTTAAGTTCTCAACGACCTGTAGATTTAGCAAATAAATTGGAAGTTGAACGCCAAAACATTAATTATCACATAGGTGCGCTAAAGAGAGGAGGAATAATTAAGACACAGAAAATGGAAGTCTCAAAAGAGGAAGCGTCAAAAATGAAAGGTGCTATAGTTAATAAAGTGACTGAGAATGGAAAATTAAAAATCTCTTATGGGGTTGAACTTACAAAAAACGGCAAAGAGATAGCTAACCAATTTATAGACCCTCTTTATGAAGAAGAAAATTTGGAAGAAGAGCATAAAAATGAACGCACAATAAAAAAAGGAGGAAAGTAAATTATGAAGAATGTAAGCGTTCAAATTGTAGAAATGTTGTTCGAAAATCCGTTAGAAATTTTGGAATTTGAAAAACCTCAATCTCACGGTAATATGACAATTATCCCGATTATCTATAAGGGTAAAACCTTAGAATTTATTAGTGTACAAGAAGCCGAAGAACTTGGCTTAATAAGTATAAATGAAACAGATACGGTTAGCCAATTGGAAGTTATAAACAATAGCGATAAACAAGTCTTAATCCCTTTTGGTGTAACCGTTCACGGTGGAAAACAAGATAGAACTATATGGGAACCGATCCTTTTGGCAGCAGGAGGAAAACAAAATATTTCTGGTACCAATAAAGGAGCACTGGAACAAAAATACACGATCCCAGCGAAATGCGTAGAACAATCGAGATGGAACTATCGCAAGGGAAAAGGGTTTAAATCTTCCAGTACAAGGCTACATCCCAATGTTGCTTACGAAGCCATATCTTCTGCGGGTCAAGGCTCAGTTTGGAACGAAATCCAAGCTTATAGAACAGAAATGATATACAACAGTAATATTGCCCCAACTCAGAGTTACCTAGAAATGACCGAGAATATTGAAAAAGAAACGGAAAAAATTGTAAAATCGTTTAAAAATCTAGAAGATCAGTGCGGTATAGCTACTTTTATCAATGGCGAGTTTATAGGTATAGAATTTTACGCAAACGCACAAGTATGGGAAGCAATGAGTAAAGATATCCTGAAAGCGTTTACCATCGAATCGTTGAGATTTAAAGATAAACCCTTTAATAAGAAATCAGAAATAAATAAGGCGCAATTGATTACGGCTTTGCAGAGTTTAAAATTAAAATTCACTACAAGAAAGGGCATTGGTCTTGGCGAAGTGGTCGAATTTGAATCGCAAGATAAAAAATGGCGAGGCAATACTCTTGTGCACGAGAACTCGTTAGTTCAGTTTTATATCGTGTCGAAAAGAGGAGGAAGCAGCAGTTCTGATAGGCAAGAACAACTTTTTCAAACAAATATAAGCCAAAGATATATATAATATCCTAAAAGTAAGCATTAGATGTATTGAAACACAATATTTCAATTTTAATTATTTTTTTTATTTTTCTTCTCATTTTTCACTCTACAAATTTGTAAAAACTTAAATAGAATCTGATAAAATTATAAATTACTACGAAATCTAAAAGTAAAAATTGAAAGAATAAGGAGGTATAGAGCATGCCATATATTATTGTACAAATTTGGTATCCTACTGACATAAATACTGAGGTTACCGAAAAATTTTTAGAAGTTGTAAAAGAATTTCCCTTTGATAGATCACTTGGTAAAGAAACGATAACAGTTGCTTCAAATACTAATAAAAATGGAACAGAAGTTATGAGCGTAATGGAAGTTAAACAAGGGAAATTAGAAGAAGCTTGGGCTTGGGGCCGTAATAGAATGGGGCCTTTCCAGAGCATTAAAGGATTAGAATATGATATGAGGCTCTGGACAACGCTAGCTGAAGCCTTCGAGGGAAGTGAGTATTCTCTTCCAGAGTAAGTTAAACAAAATTATTTCTTTTTTTTTTTTAATTCTATTTATTAAAAAAGTGTTAACTTTATAATCCGGAACACAACCCCCAACCTAATTACTTATCATCTCGCTTCTTAACTCTCAATTTCCCTAAAGGAAACTAGGAATTTTTTCTTGTAAAATGAAAAAAAAGAAGGTATAATTTGAAATTTGCTAAGTAGTCTTGCGTCTATTCCGGTGGTTTTTGTCCTATCGACGAATAAGCCTCGTCTATATTGGACCAAACCTCTATTGTATATTCAAATCCTTCAATGGAGAGAGCAAAAAAATTTCCTATCGCTTGTGAACGGAGATATGCTTCTTCAAGTCTTCCTTTGCTTACTTTCAATACAGATATGGTTTTTACACCCTCTTCAGTTGCTTTAATAGCATTTCCAGGTATAAGACCTTCTCCTAACGACTCGTCTGGAGGGAATTTTTTATTTGATTCGATACCTTTTTTTACAACTTCAGCTGTTTTGTCGCTCGGCCATTTCGTGAAACTAATTAAATATGGCATATTTTTCACCTCTATTTTAATTTTTAATTTAAATGTGTTTTTGAGCTGGTTTTTAAATTAGATTTCGATGTGATGAATAACTAGTCTAGTAGGTATTTAAATCTTGCACGTTTTTGTCAGAAAATGATAATTATTTGGAATTTTAAAAAATAAATATAAAAAATAAAAATAGGAGTTATAAACTCCAGAACATACCCCCTCTACAATATAATTAACTCATCTCACCTCTCAATTTCGAAACTAATTATAGTCTAACATTCTACACAAATCTCACTCACTCTAAGCCTGAACCTTGAGCTCCTCTTTCGAATGCCACACACTTGCGCTGTTGAGAATGGCGGGCTGAATACCTCGCCCGAAAGCTTGGCACGTACACCCCCATCTCACCAAACCCGTCTTCTACGGGTGCGCTCGTCTCGCTCCCACGGTTCGCGTCACCGCGCCCCGCTCTCGTCTCTCCACTCGCCAAACATTCCGCTTATAGCCTTTTCTTTTTACGCGCTTTTACACGCGCAAGCAGGTCGTCATCCGGCCCTCACAGGGGGACCTTAACAACCAAACTAAACGAAATAATCGACTCGCTTCAAGAACAATATGAAGTAAGATTGGATGACTCTTTTCGGGATCTGCTTCGTGCTTAGATGCTTTCAGCACTTATCAGTTAGCGCGTAGCTGCCCGGCGATGCCTTGTCAGACAACCGGTACACCAGAGGCGCCGGCAAAATGTTCCTCTCGTACTGATTTTCCCTTTCCCTCAGTCATCCCACATACCTGGTAGATAGAATCCGACCTGTCTCACGACGGTCTAAACCCAGCTCACGTTCCCTTTTAATGGGCGTACAGCCCCACCCTTGGGAGTTATGCGCACGCGAACCGATAAGACTCGCATTATGTGCGCTCCCAGGATAGGAAGAGCCGACATCGAGGAAGCAAGCCACGAGGTCGATAGGAACTCTTACTCGTGACAACTCTGTTACCCCCGGGGTAATTTTTCTATCACCTCAACCAGCCACACGAGCACAGTTAAGGATCGCTAGACCAGGCGTTAGCCTCAGGATTCCTTGGTAATCAGAATCCAGTCAGGCCAGCTTTTGCTCTTAAACTCTTCAGCGGATTCCTGACCCGCCTGAGCTGACCTTTGGTTTCTCTAGATATCTTTTCTAGAGAGAGCCGCCCCAGCCAAACTGCCCACCTGCGGATGTCCGACGCTTGCGCGCCGTTAGTGATTTCAAGAAGGAAAGCCGGTATTCCAAAGTTGCTCCGCCGTAACCGAAATTACGGCATCTACGCTCCCGACTACACTCTGTATCCAGCTCAAGACCACAACAACAGGCTGCAGTAAAACTCCACGGGGTCTTCTCGTCCCACCAGGTATCTCCGGACCGTTCGCCGGAGTGTAATTTCAATCGTCAGAAGGCTGGGACAATAGGGAGAACGTTGGACCATTCATGCACGTCTGAACTTACCAGACAAGGCATTTGGCTACCTTAAGAGAGTTATAGTTACTCCCGGCGTTTAGCAGGACTTACTCGGGTTGTAACCCGGATTGATCAAACTGCCACTGGCCAGGTTTCAGCCACTGTAAACAAGCTTTCGCTCTATCAGTGACCTATGTTTTTATTAAACAGTCGTCCCCCCCTAGTTACTGCGACTTGTGAGCCCCCGCACACTGCCGAAGCTGCGTGAAGAAGTTCGCAAGCAAGCCTTATCCCAAAGTTACGGCTCTAATTTGTCGATTTCCCTAGCCTCCTTTTCACGAATACGCCTTAGGCTACTCACCTTGGGGCACCTGTGTCGGTTCTGGGTACGAACACGGTGTTTCTTGCTGTTGCCTTTTTAATAAATCCTGGGATCAGCGAAACCTTCCACAATTGGATGGCTATTCATGCTTTGGGCTGGGTCTAAGTTTTACACTATTTACCAGCTTTATTACATTTAAATAGGGAGATATTCGACGACCCTATTTCACTTACCCGGAATTGTTAGCACACAGCCGTGCGTTACCGCTATTTGTAGCACCGTGGTACAGGAATATAAACCTGTTTCCCTTTCGCGCATACCAGTTAAGGTTGCGCTTAGGATCGACTAACTCTTCGCTGACGACGCATTGCGAAGAAACCCTTGCCCTTTCGGCGGATGGGATTCTAACCCATCTATGCTTTTACTATTACCAGGATCTGCGGTCCAGGACGGTCCACAGGAACTCACGCACCTGCTTCTGCCCAACCTGGACGCTCCCCTACCAGATCACGGGATTCTTCCACCCGTGCTCTTGGGTCTCGGTGGCAGATTTAAGCCCCGTCCATTTTCGGGGCTATATTTCTCGGCAAATGAGTTGTTACACACTCGTTAGGGAGTGGCTACTTCTATACCTATCCTTTTGCTGTTTTAGAAATATAACGCCCTTTCTTTTAACACTTAACCTGCACTTAGGGACCTTAACCCAAGTCTAGGTTGTTCCCTTCTCGGCAATGGACTTTACGCCCACTAACCCGTCTCCCAGGGTCTACAGTGCTAGCAGATTCGGAGTTTAAGAGCGAAGCGAAGAATTTCTTCTCCTTACTTTGCAATTAGTGCTCTACACCACTAGCGACCTCGCCTGAGGATTGGCTGACACCAACTTCGGGGAGAACCAGCTATCACCGATCTAGATTAGCCTTTTGCTCCTATTCCCAGTTCATCCAAGAGAATTGCACATCATCACTGGTGCAGACTTCCATCACCCTTTCGAGCGACTTCATCTTGACCAGGAATAGATCGACCGGCTTCGGGTATTACAGCAGTGACTTTAGGCCCTTTGAGACCATTCTTCTGGTCTAACTCCTTAGAAGGATTCACTCCGGCCCTTTAGAGTAGCTGAACTACTCCGTGGTACGGAGATCGTCCTAATGTGATAATTAGATTGCAAGAATATTGGTTTCCCTATGCCTACGTGCCGCGAGGCACTTAAGCTCGCCACTACTATAAACTCCCTGGCCAATGATTCCAGACTGATGATGCAACCCTAGTCCTCTGAACTCTGATATTCTGTCACCAGAACTCATTCGTCCAGAATCTATCCTTTCAGGCTGCATCCTTACTAAACTATTTGGTTTCAAGCGCTTTTCACGACCCTTCCGGGTTTCTTTTCATCTTTTGCTCACGCTACTATTTCACTATCGGTCTTGGGACATATTTAGATTTGCCAGCGTGTATCTGGCACATTCGTACGAGAAAACTATCCCGCACTACTCGGGATACCTCGCAGCAGCCTTCCAAACTACGGTTAAGCGGCTATCACGCTCTATGGCTCGACTTTTCAGGGGTATTCACCTTCTTTGGGGAGGCCGTACGAGGTCCACACTCCACATCTCCCTTGGGTTATCCCCAGGGGATTCGGTTTGATCTATTCCGCTTTCGCTCGCCGTTACTAACGGAATCACGATTGTTTTCTTTTCCTCCTGGTACTAAAATGTTTTACTTCCCAGGGTTCCCTTTCCCTGACGGGAATCTTGCGGATTATTGGGCCGCAAGCGGATGTCCGATTCGAGAATCTCGGGGTAAACGTCTACATGCGACTAACCCGAGCTTATCGCAGCTTGTCACGCTCTTCATCGGTGCCCAAGCCAAGATATCCACCAAATAGCGTAGGCGTATTGGCGTCTACTTAAGGAAAGATTCAGATTGCTTGTGAAAAGACTTGTGTATTCAGAGACTATAAATATTTGAAAATTGAAATTTAAATTTTATTGAGACGAAAATATTCTATATTATATCTATGGGGAGTATGTTCTTATGAGCACGTTTTTCGTTTTTTTTCGTTTCAGTTCGTTTTTTTTCGTTTCAGTTCGTTTTTGTTCGTTTCGTGTTCGTGCTTGGTCCGGAGCCCTTAAACAACCGAGGAATTGGTCGTTTTAGGCACTCATTTCCTGTAGCATCAGGCATATTGACCGAAGTCACTTCTGATTAACTTCCATGAGGCCGGTACCTGTTATTGATGGTATTTCATCGATTTTCGATGAGATAATTTTCTCAGCCAATAACGCGACGATGTTAATAGGGATAAATTTAGATCACAAATTAAAAATCCATCGACGAAATATTAGAGTAATTTCTTGATTAAAAATTTTATGGTCGGGATTGATAAACTTTAAAAGGAAGGAGCGGTCTTTCATTTGACTAATAATAAGATCGTAATGGATAAATAAGCAGAAGTTTAATAATTTTTTTAACGATAGTTATATTGGAAAAATCATAAATCATAAATCATAAATCATAATAAAATAAAATTCAAAAATGAATAAAGAAATTAAAAATTCAGTTAAGGGCTCTTTTAAAAGAAATGAGTAATATTAAAGGGGTTGTCTAAAATATATTAAAAATCTGAGTATCTGACTAATAATAATCAATATTTTTGTTTTATTAATAATGGAAAAAATGGAAAAAATGGAAATAATGGACAAGAAGATTTTGATAGGAACTTCGGGATGGGGGTATGATGAGTGGGTAGGGCCATTTTATCCTAAGAGTTTGAAAAAGGAGGATTATCTTTCATATTATTCGGAAATATTTTACACAAACGAAATAAATACTACTTTTTACAACATTCCTTCGAAATTAGTGGTAACTCGCTGGAGAGACAAGACTCCCTCAGATTTCTTGTTTACGGCGAAGCTTCACAGAAAGATTACTCACGAACATAAGTTAGATATTAGTTTATGTTTAAACGATTTGAATTATTTTTTAGAAGCGATGAGTCCTTTATTAGAATCCAAAAAGTTATTAGGGTTTTTAATACAGTTACCTCCTTCCTTTAATAAAGAGGAGCATTACGATAATTTAAAAGATTTTATTGAAAATTGGCCGGGTAATCCAGAACAAGAAGGTTATAATTTGATTATAGAATTTAGGCACGAATCTTGGATGGATGACGATGTTTTTAAGTATTTAAAAAGAAATTCGCTTACATATTGTGCCGTTATTGAGCCATTATTGCCTCCTAGAATGGACGTTACAAATCCAAAATTTGCGTATATTAGGTTTCATGGTTATGGGCAAAATATTTGGTTTAATTATTATTTCAAAGAAGAGGAGATTAAAAAATGGGCAATTTCAATAAGAGATGTAGTTCAAAAAGCCGATAGAGTAGGGATATATTTTAATAATCATTTTTCGGGATATGCTACTAAAAATTCTTTAATGATGATGCGAGAGTTAAATCTAAATCCCAGAAAAGAACCTAAACAAGTTAGAATATTAGATATAAAGAAAAAATCTGGTACTTATTCAAGAGGACAAACAGGTTTAGATAAATTTTTAAATTAAAACACAAATTTAACTTGTTAGTAAGCATAATAGATTCTGTTGCTAAAAGAGGTTGGTTAAATTGAAAAAATTGAATCACAACTTATTAAGAATTGGTTTCATTGGTCCAGGAGCTATTGGTAGTTTATTCGGAGGATGTCTTGCTTCTGTTCATACTGATGCTAACCCATTAGAGATTATTTTTTTTTGTAGAAGGGGTCATGCTAAGGTAATAAATAAGCGTGGAATAAAGATATACAGCGATAAATGTAATAAAACGCTAACTAATATTAAAGCTTTCGAGAATGCTGAGGATTTTACTGAAATATCTATAAATGACAAGAAATACAAATTAGATTATTTATTTTTAACGACTAAAACATACGACAGCGAGAGAGCGATGATTCAATATAAAGAATTGATTAATTCGAGTAATTGGTTAATAATTCTACAGAATGGTATAGGTAACGAGGAATTAGTGAAGAAATATTGCGATGAAAATAAAATTATAAGAATAATTACTTCGCATGGTGCATTACTGAAAGAATATGGTCATGTGTATCATACAGGCGTAGGATTTACAAATATGGGGTTTGTCTATTTAAAACCCCCAGAACAAAATCATAGTCGTAATAAGAGCGGTTATATAAAATTAAACATGTTAAAAAATCGTCTAGACGCGGGAGGTTTAGAAACTGAAATTGTTGACGATATTATTAAGCACACTTGGGAAAAGGCATTTGTAAACATTGGAATTAACGCGTTAGGGGCGTTAACTCGTTTAAATAATGGAAATCTTTTAGAGAATGAAAAAATGAAACAATTAATGAGTGCCGCGGTTAAAGAGGCGTTAGAAGTAGCTAAGTTAAAATGCATCGAACTTTCAGATAGGGATTATGTTAGGTTAATGTATTCTGTTGCCGAAAAAACATGTAATAACAAAAATTCAATGCTACAAGACATATTAAAAGGAAATCTTACAGAAATTGACTTTCTTAATGGTAGAATTGTAAGTTTAGCAAAAGAAGTAGGAATAAAAGTCCCGATAAATGAAATGCTCACTTTTTTAATAAAAGGATTAGAGGAATCTTTTAGACAAGAAAATTAGGCTTTTAGGGTCATATAGTAGGCATTCTCCCCATCTCGATAATATTTCTCTTTTATGTTATGGGCGATAAAATTAAATTTTTTGTATAAATTAATAGCAATATAATTACTCACTCTTACTTCTAGGACAAACTTGTCTACTTTATATTTGTTTAATTTTTTCATAGAGTTTGATAACAAAATTGCTGCTATACCTGACCTCCTATAGCTCGTTAAAACTGCTATTGAGACCAAATGTCCTTTATTCATCAATTTCAAACTATTTATCGCGGGAGCTCGTTCAACCCTCCACATTATATATCCAATAATTTTTCCATTGCTATTACAAGCAACTTGAAAGGATTCTGGATAATTATCTAATATGCTTTTGTAAAAAAAATAAGGATAATCTTCGGGTAATTCTTTTTCGTTTACTTCGATAACGCCTTCTAAGTCTTCTAAGGAGCAATTTCTTACAACGATTGGTTTTTTATCATTGAAAATATTGAAGTAATTAGTCCGCGTATCTTTTTCTGTACCCATAGTTGTATGAGCTCAAATTATAGTTCTTGATATTTAAAATTATAGCTATATAAAATATTATTTTAGAACTTTTTAAGTTTTTTTAAATAATAAAAAGGTTTAAATTCAATTTTTTACAATTTTGAAAGCAACTTTTTTTTGTCTTTTAACATATCGAATTATAGTTTCTAAAGATAAAAGAATGTTTTTTCTGTTATTAAAATTATCAATAATGCTTTGCAATTCTTTCTTATCAATTTGTTTTAATTTTTTAGCGATCTCAATCATTACAGGTAATGTTCTGACAATATTATCTACAATCGTAATATCTGCCCATATTGAAGTTCTACTAATTGGATTTAAATCAACTGCGATTACTTTTTTTCCGATCCTTTTTAATGCTTCTGTTCGGTCTCCATCTTCTAAAGGGACAATAATTACATCAGAATTTTGAATTGATTCTACCAACCTTCTATTACTATCCAATCCTTCAATTTCGACTATTTTTTCATCATTAATACCTCGAATATCAATAGCTCCTGCCTTTTCTAATACATTCTTAATAGCCTTGATTCGTCCTGTTTTCCTATAAAATAAATTTATTTCGAGTGGAGCATTTATCACATTCGAAAGTTTAACGAGTTCATGAGGTACTAGTGCCGCAACATTGCCATTAACGCTAATCACTGGCTTTTTAGCAAGCAGAAGCATTGCTACTGCAGCTTTAATGGCTCTCTTAGCAGCTTCATTTGTTTTTTCACCTAAAATGTAATCAAAACATTCACCTCTCCCATGAGCTATTAAACCTGCCTCAGCTACAACTAGTTTTTTCATCCCTTCTATAATTCTATGACGATATTTTAAGCTCTCATACCGGGGATGAGTTTTAGGAACATCAGAATTATTATTTTTATTGGTAACCATAAAACAACAATTATTATTACATAGGCCTTTATATAGGTTGAAATGGAAGAAAAATTATTAATCTTTTGTTAATTTTATCTCATTGTTGTTGATTATGGCTCCAGTAGAACATAAAAAAAGCGAGGATTTAAAAGTTTACAAGATAAAAAAGCTTTTAGACAAGCTTAAATCTAAAAAAGGTTTTCATACAGAGCTGATATCTTTATATATACCTCATGATCGAAAACTTTCGGATGTTACCAATTATTTAAAGAACGAAGTAAGCGAAAGCCAAAACATTAAATCAAAATTAACTCGTAAAAATGTATTAGATGGAATTTCAACACTTATAGGGATGTTGAAGAATTATAAAGAAGTTCCAGGGAATGGATTAGTTATGTTTGCTGGAGCAATCCCTCAAAACAATACTCCTGGTACAGAAAAAATGGAAAGATATATCGTAGATCCCCCAGAAAAGGCAAAAACATTTAGATACCACTGTGCGAGCGAATTTTTACTATGGCCATTAGAGGACATGCTCAAATCAAAGGAAACTTATGGATTGCTTGTTATCGGCCGAAAGGAATCAGCAGTTGGGTATATCACGGGAAATCATGTAGAAATTGTGAGAGAATTTACCTCTGGGATTCATGGAAAGCATAAAGCTGGTGGTCAATCGCAGAAAAGATTTGAAAGATTGATTGAAGAGGGAGAAAAGAGGTTTTATAGAAGAATATCTGAAGAAGTTAACGAATTATTTTTAAAAATAGAGGATTTACAAGGAATTTTTATTGGAGGGCCTGGTCCTTCTAAAGAAAAGTTTGTAAACGATGAAAGTTTAGATTATCGATTACGAGATAAAATTTTAGACGTTGTAGACCTTGGTTATGGGGGAACTGAGGGAATTCGCGCTTTGATTGAAAAGATTAAAAAAAAAATATCAAACGTAAAATTCATTCGGGAAAAAGAAGTTGTCCAAGGATTTTTAAAGGAGGTATCAAATGAATCGGGTTTAGCTGCTTACGGTCTTAAAGAAGTAGAAAAAGCTTTAACTATGGGTGCTGTGAAAAAATTAATTCTTTCTGAAAAATTAGATATTTATCAATTAAAAATTGAATGTTCGAATTGTGGCCATAAAGAATCTCGTATTGCAAGGGAGTTAGAATTGAACAAAGTAGAATTATCCATCCAAGAAGAAAGTTGTCCAAAATGTAGTTCAAGCACATACAACCTTGTAAACACGGTATCTATAATTGAAGAGCTGGGTTCCATAGCAGAAACTATGAACACTGATGTGGTACTTATTTCTCCAGAAACAGAAGAGGGAGAAATGTTATATAGTACTTTCGGAGGAATTGTTGCAATTCTTCGTTTCAAACTTACTTATTAGTATAAAACCCATAACTCTTAATTCAAAAAAAAAGGGTTGATTAGTATGGAATTAAAAGAAATGTTATTAAATTTAAAAATAATCATGTTTGGTGGTAAAGGAGGCGTAGGTAAAACAACTTGTGCCTCAAGTTCAGCAATCTGGGCAGCAGAGCATGGTAGAAATACCTTAATTATTAGTACAGATCCTGCACATTCACTAGGAGATAGTTTAGGAATCAATCTTCCTCCAGGTGAGCCGACACCTATACCCGGAATAAATAATTTGACTGCCTTAGAAATCGATCCAAAAAAAAACTTGGCAGAATATAAAGGTTTAACGAGTGTAAATCCCATGGAAGGGATGAAAATGCCTGGTTTAATGGAAGGTATTCCAATGATGGAGGATTTGCAAGATTTGACTTCGATGAATCCACCAGGTATCGATGAAGCTTTCGCATTATTAAAAGTATTAGAAATTATAGAGACAGAACATGACTATGATTTAGTTATATTTGATACAGCCCCAACAGGACATACTCTTAGGTTTTTAAGCCTTCCAGAAACGCTATCGGGGTGGATAGGTAAACTACTGAAAATGAGATTAAAACTTGGAAGCATAATGGGTCTAATGAAAAGTTTATTTTCTAGTAATGAAAAAGAAAAAGATAACTCTTTAGAAGTTTTAGAAAGATTAAAAAACTCTATCATTAATGCGCGAGAGGATCTCACAAATCCTCTGAAAAATTCTTTTGTTGTTGTGATGATACCGGAAGAGATGGCTATTTCAGAAACAGGTCGCCTTTTAAACGAATTATATAAATATAAAATTCCTGTTTCAAACATTATAATCAACCAGTTATATCAAGCTGAAGAAGAATTATGTGATTTTTGCAAAGCTCGACGAAACATGCAACACCGTAATTTATTAAACATTTATAAAATTTTTAAAGAAAAATTGGGAAAGAATTTGATTGAAGTTCCTCTTTTTAGAGAAGAAATTAGAGAATATAACAGATTAAAGGAATTTAGCGAATATCTTATCAAATAAATTTATCTATTAAATTCTTTTAAATATTTGCAATATAAACATAGATTTGTATTTCCACATGGATATCCACACTCTTCACAAGAATTATATTGTTTTGCTTTATAATGGTTATAAAATATTTCAGACGTTTCTAAAAAACCATTGAGTAAATTGAATTCTATTTCTGGGCTAAATTTTTTACATTCTAAAATAAAATCTAAAACTCTTTTCCTTAGAATTGGATCTTTTTCTCTGTAGGGGCAATGCGAGGGATAATAGTCAAATTTTTTCAAGTTTGAATAAAGAAAGATTTCTTCTTCAGGAATTCTCATCAAAGGAGTAATTTTTCTTATGAAATACTTGCTAATTTCTTTACTCTCCCTTTTAAAGAGATATTGATTAGAGATTGTTCGAAATCTCTTAAATAAAATGTTCATAAGGTATGTTTCTGCGATATCTGTTAGGTTATGCCCCATTGCGAGAACATCAGCGCCTAATTCTTTTGCTATTGCATTTAACAATCTTCTCCTAAATGTTGCACAATAATTGCAGGCATATTTATAATCTATAGATTTACTTTTTAATTCTATAATCTCATCTAAAGTCTTTCCTGTTTTTTCTTTAAATGAAACAATCTTATGCTCAATTCCATATTTTTTACAAAATCTATTCGCATTCTTTATACTTTCGCTCCTATAATCTTTGATACCCTCATCAACGGTTATAGCGATAATAGGTTGAGAGTGAAAATTATTTTCTTGAATTTTTTTAAGATTATACAGTAATGCTATAGAATCCTTTCCGCCAGAAAGTCCCACAACAATTTTATCTCGAGGTTTTAGCATTTTGTATTTGGATATTGTCTTATAAATGTTTTTCTCTATTCTTTTTGTGAAGCATTCAGTACAAATTAGTTCACCAGAATATTTTCTGTGGATTACTAATGCATTTTTATTACAATAATCACATGTACTTATTTTCATAAGCACCTTATAACTATTTTCATGATTGCTTATGAAGATCACATCAACTAATTAATTAAATCCAAAAAAGATCAAATCCAAATTTTATAAAAGATAATAGGAAATTACCAACTATAAGAATTAATGCGATAATTCTGATTGTATTCAATACAATACTTTTAATTCTTTTTTTGTCGTCATACAAATACTCGTAAGAGATTTCGAAAACAGTATTTTCTTTAAGTTTAGTATTTTCGGGCAAATTTACTAATACAGTATCTTTATATCCATCGCCTATTTTATCCACTAGTTCATAGTTATCTTCTCCTAAGATTATTTCACCATTTTGATCCTCTCTAAGATTATCTTTTAAGTATATTTTCACAGATTCTATTTTTTCCACACGATATTCGGTCAATTGACATTCTGTATCAATTCCTTTATATATTAGCCTATCTTTTTTCTTCTTTTTAGATTTGTAATTTTCACCAAAAATCCAATCTACCAATTCTTTCACGAATCTATCTCCATCAAATATTGGTAAAGGCATCATGTTGAATAATGTTATACTAAATGCTATAATAAAAAGCCACATTATTTCCCTAAGCAAGAAATCTGGCCAGTTACCGGTAAAAAAATTTGCAAATTCGTTTAGATGCATCCAATAGTAAGTACTTTGAACCCCCACGAAGACACCTACAACCTCGACATCTAATATATAATCAATCCCCAGTTCTGAAGTTAGGTTTATGGCTTTTAAAGTAAAACTTGTTAGTAAAATTTCTAATGTGTCGCCGTTGGATTTATTTATTGCAGTTCCATTTACTTTTGTGATTAAAATGTCTGTTTCCGTATCACTGGAATCATTATAGGTAATTCGTAATCCCATACCGTTATCCGTATACTCATAACGGATTCCTATATCGTAACGAGGTCCTAAAGTAACATTTTTTTTAGAATAGGATTCACTAAAAGGGTTATAAGTTTTAAAAGTTAAATTATCTCCAATTGAAAAATTAATTCTAGTACTTTTATTTAATATAGAAGTAAGACTAATTCCTTGGTTTAAATCAAGGTTCAAAAAATTAGCATCTGGTTCACCTGAATTTTTAATAGCAATGATAGCATCTCCAGCTTCAAGAGTCCCATTATTGAAGCCCCCATCTTGCGGTGTTAATACAGTATAAACCTGTGTGACTTGTACATAAAAAGGAGAAATTAATGTTGGAAAACTAAGAATTAGCAAGAATGCTAAACCAGCAGTTAACGCATTTACATATGTTCCTGCTGCCGCTATTCTAAATCTTGTATTTCGATGGAATTTTGACGATCTTAATTCTCTTTCATCAACTTCTACAAATGCACCAAATCCCACTAGGTAAAACAAGCCAACACCAAGTACACCAGTAGATTTAATTTCCACTCCATCGATACTAGCTGAAATTCCGTGAGCAAATTCGTGGGTAGTCATAATAAATAATAATGGTAAAAATAAGTAAAATAAAATAGGTAGATCAATTGTAACTCCAGGGATGAGTAAAACAATAGCATTTTCAATACTTGGTTGAAATATTAAATTAATGATATTTATAAAAAAGAAATAGAAGCCAAAAATTATAAAACCAAACGATACAAATATTCCAATATTCCAAAATATTCTCCACAATTTTGGTTTTCTTCTTGAAATGTTTATGATAAACTTATTTAGCTTTTTAGTTTTAAATAACGCTAGTAATGGAAAAAATAAACTATATGCTTCTTTTTTATTTCTTAATAAAAAAACAAATACGATTACGATAATCCAAAAAGCTAAGGAAATGATAAACCAAGGATTGAGTAAAAAATCTACAATAATATCGAGTAAAGTCATATAAGTTTTTTGAGCTTTAGTTTATCGAATATCAAGGTTAATTAAGAATAAAAATTAAGTTTATTCTTTTTGCTGAAATAAGGCAATTTTCTTTTAATGAGTAATTAAGGAATTAAATTATTTTTTTTTAAAAACCAATTATTAATCAAGAATTTTTGAGAAAGGTTCTTTCGAGGAAGATAATGATTATTAATAGTAGATTTCGGCACCCACATCTCCTTATTATTGAATTCAATTAAAATAGCCTTTTCTGTTTCTCCCAAGATTATTCCATCGACATTACTCAAGTCTTTTAGGATATCTCCTCGAAGTGCTATGCCAGAAAAAAGGTCGTTTTTATAACAATTAGATTCGTCATTAATTTCTTCAATTTTATTCCTATTACGAAGTTCCTCTTGTTTGAGTTTAATTACTTTATTTTCGTTGCTAGTTCTAGTTCTTTTTGGTATCGTCGAATAAACTATTTTTTCCTTAAGTAAATGAATCAATAATAACCTTAAAATTTCCGTTTGAGCAAGATTAAGCATTTTAGAATAAGTTCCAATATTAATCCACAATATGTTTGCATCTTCATCTTCCCAACTAAAAGATAACGAAGTTTTCTTATCCTTGTAAATATGATGACTTTGCCAATTTAGAGTTTGACGATTTAATACTCGCAAGATCATAACGATCTCTTCTAACGAAATTTTAATTATTTTACCTTCATTGGTAGAGGGTTTTTCCCAAATTCCATCAGGTTTTTTTTTAATGCAATGGATAAAAATAAAGGGGTCTAAGCTCGAGGGACTACTCACTATCATCCCGGTGTTCTGTCCGAAAAAGCTTTTTGAATGTGAATCCACCATTTTTTTAAAGAGTTGTGTTTATTTTAAATAATTGTAAGATAATATATTTTGAACTAAAAAAATACCACTAATCTCCATAAAAATGATAAAAAATTAAAAGATAAAATAATTATATGATCTATAAAAAAGAGTTATTCTCGTAAGAAAAAAACCTTAGCGGGGTGGGCTAGCCTGGTTTATGCCGCAGGGCTCATAACCCTGAGAACACTGGTTCAAAAGATTTTGATTGATTTACAACAATCTGAGATTCCAGTCCCCGCTATTTTATTTCATTTTTTATCTTAAATTGATAAAATCCTTAAAAATGTAAAATGAATTAAAATAAAGAGAAAATTAATTATATTTAACAATTAATAATCACGCCTATATTTCATAAAATTTGTTAATATAGTAATCGATTGTATAATAGAAATTTCACATGAGTTAAATTATGAATGGAACTCAATCTTATGAGTTTTTTCCAGCAATTCGTTGTTGGGTTAAACATCTTTTAGAAGGGAAGTATAACGCTGAAGAAAAGTCAATATTCACGATCTTTGGAGCTCTTAGAAAAATTCGACTTGTCGCAACAATTACTAATAGAGAAGATTTCGTTAGTAATACATCAACAGGGGAATTAAGCACCAATTTAAGATTCGAACTGGATGATGGAACGGGTTTAATCTCTGCTGTCAAGTGGGATGTTGATTTAGATAAATATAACGATTTAAATCAAGGAGATATTGTAGATATTTTAGGAAGAGTGGGTTTTTATGGTGATACCGTTCAAATTAGTAATATCAAATTGATAAAAAAAGTGAAAGATCCAAATTATATCTTACTACGAGACTCTGAAATAATAAAAAAAATTAAATCTGGAGATATCCACGAGATTCCTATTGATTTTGAAACGGAGGAAGAATTCTCTTTTGATAATACTTCTGATGAAATTCGTATAGACAAAATATTTGGAGAAGATCAGCCTTCAGAAGTTGATAAACTTAAAGAAAAGATTTTTTCGATAATATATGAATATTCTCAAGACGGAAATGGTATAAGTCTAAAAGAATTACAATTAAAGTTGCAGATTCCCGAAAATAAACTGAGGACCTATATTAACGATTTAGTGATGGAATCAAGAATTTATCCAACAGAAGAAAATATATATCAAAGTTACTAAAAACAATTCTAAATAGAAGCGATTTTTTTGAATTTTCTTTTCAAATAATTTTTCAAAATCGATAAATTATTTTTGTTAGAATGATTAATACATTTAGTAGAAAAAGTAAAAAAAGGTAAACTAAAATGGATATAAACAATTATCAAGAATTATTAGACAAGGGATATGAAAATATCCCCGAAAATGTAAAGAAATTGTCTAGATTTGAAATACCAAAAGTTCAGATAAGAATAGAAGCTAAGAATACTTATATTACAAATTTCAATAAAATTATCAATACTTTAAATCGCGATCGAAAACATTTCATTGTTGAGTTTTTAAAAAAAGTAGGGACAATGGGAGAAATGAGGGGACAACATCTATTTTTAAAAGGAGTTTATAAAGAACAAGTTTTAAATCGGTTAATTGAATTATATTCTAAAACATATGTATTATGCAATATTTGTAATAAACCTGATACAGAAATTCAAAGAGAAGGGAAAAAAAAATTTCTTAAATGCACCGCTTGCGGCGCACATGAAGAAATAAAATAAAAATAAAAATAGTTTAATGATTGCCAGATGAGAGTATATCTTAAAATCCATCGTCGAAATGGTATCGATACGGTTGCATGTTGCGATGAGTTGTTATTAAGCCAAATTTTTATTGAGGGCAATTTGAAAATTGAAATTAACGATCGCTTTTTTGGGGGCGATCTTCTAAACATAGATAAGGCAGGAGATTTGTTAAAAAGGGCGTCGTACTTTAATATAGTGGGTGAAAATATAATCAATAAGGCAATTGCCCTTAAAATCCTTTCTAAAGAAGGAGTTAAAAAAATTAATAATATTCCAATGGCAATAAAAATGATGTTTTAATGCCTCATAGATTTTGTGCAATATGTGGAAAGGCTCTAGAAGAAAAAGCGCCTTATTTTGGTATGTGCCTTAACTGTTTTTTAAAAGAAAATCCATTATTCGAATTGCCAAAAAGTATCAGTTTTAAAATGTGTAGCGATTGCAGGAAATATTCAAAAAAAGAAGAATGGATTGAACCTGTTGAAAATGAACTATTTCCTATTATAGAAGAGGTAATATCTCGATTTTTATTAAAATCTTATTTAAAACAAGATTTAATCACCTTTTCATTCTCATTTGAAGAATTAATGTTTACTCATAAAGATTTGTTATCTTCTTTTGATCTTACAATTACAGGAATTTTGAGAGAAGATCATAAAATAACTCATCAACAAACGATAAAAGTCAAAATAAATTACGAATTATGTAAAAATTGCTCTAATTTAAGAGGGGGAATGTATTTTTTATCAATTATTCAATTACGGGTAAAAAATGAGAATCAATTTGAGATTATTAATAAAGTTTTGGATGATATCCTTTATCTTGTAGAGAATATCTTTAAAAAAGACGATAAACAATATATTTCAAAAATGGAAGATCAAAAACTTGGTGTGGATTTGTATTTAAGTACGAATGAGTTAATGAAACACATAGTTTCACATTTAAAGTCAAAATATAATTTTATTTTAAAAAGAACAAAAAAGCTAGTAGGGAGAGATGCTCAAAAGGGAAGAAATCTCTATAGATTAAAAACACTTATAAAATTTTTACCAATTAAAAAAAATGACTATATTTTTATAAACAAATCCAAATATTTTGTAGAGAATATTACCAAAAATAGGGTTTTGTTAAGAGATGAAAACCATGTTAAACTCATAAAAAACTTTTCTTTTTTTGATGGTAAAAAATCGTTTAAAAGGATTATGGATGGGGATTAAGTGGAGAAAAAAAACAATGGTTTTATTGATGAAGATGAGGAAGAACTTAAAAAACAAATTTCAAATGATAATTTTAATAAAAAATTTAATACAAGATTAGATGATTTGGAAAAAAAGAGGATTGATTCAATAAGAATTAAAAAAATTGATCAAACTAAAAAAAGAGCCACTGTAGATTCTGTTTTTGATGAAAGAATGTATTTACATATAAATAAATTATTAAAAACTGGACATTTAAACCGAATTGAAGGGATAATTTCTGCAGGTAAGGAAGCAAATGTTTACCTTGCTTACGGTGAAAATAATCGCGAAGTTGCGATAAAGATTTATAAGATTGATAGTAATACATCAAGATGGATGAGAAATTATATTATAGGAGATCCTAGATTTAAAAAAATACCACATAATATATCAAAAATTATATATTTATGGGCAAGTAAAGAGTTTAAAAATCTTAAAAGGGCATATAAAGCTGGTTTGAGCGTACCTGAGCCTATCTATATAAAAAACAATATTTTAATCATGGAATATATTGGTTTTGGACCAATTCCTGCACCAAAACTTAAAGATATAAAGTTTCCAAAGGAACCTATTAACCTATTAAATGAAGTTCTTGGTTTTATTAAAAGCTTATATCAAAATGCAAACTTAGTTCATGGTGATTTATCCGAATTTAATATTTTATATCATAATCAAAAACCAATTGTAATTGACATCTCACAAGCAGTCACTACATATCATCCAAAAGCAGAAGTTTATTTAGTGAGAGATATTAAGAACATTTTTAATTATTTTGAAAAAATTGGAGTTGAAATTCCTAATCCAGAGGATTTTTATTACGAAGTTATAAATTTAGATAAATAAAAAAATAAACATTCATTATCGAAGGTACTAAAGTTAAAATAGAATTATGAAAATAGGAAAAAATAGAATTGCGGTAATAATTGGAAAAAACGGTGAAACTAAACGAGAAATTGAAGAGTCACTGGGAGTTAAGATTAATTTGGACAGTGAATCTGGAGATTGCGAAGTGAGGCCTGTTATAGGGCACCCAAAATATAATCCCCTTAATATCTTTATTACTCAAAAAATTATTAATGCTATAAACAGGGGATTTAACCCAATTAAAGCTATGAAGCTTCTAGACGAAACTTTTGACATAGAAGTTTTTAATTTGTATAGCATATTAGGAAAATCTGAGAAGAAAATAAAAAGATTAAAGGGGAGGATTATTGGTAGGAATGGTGAAATGAGAAAAGCAATCGAAAGATTTGCCGAGAGCCATGTATCTGTCTATGGAAAAACAGTCTCAATCATTTCCGATTATGAGAATTTACAAATCGCAAGAAAAGCAGTAAGTATGATATTGAGTGGGATGCCTCATCACTCGGTACTAAAGTATTTAGAAAATAAATACAACGATAAAAAGAAGGAAGAATTTAAAAAATTATATAAGCCTCAATTCTAATTAGCGTTTTTGGCTTTCTTTATATTCGGATGTTTGTTTCGCATTGAGTTGAAATAGTTATGAACCTTAGTCTAACAATTTCTTGATATTTCCTAAAATATCTTTTCCATATATAATTTGCTTAATTTCACTTAATAGATTAGAAATGGAGTAAATACTTTCATTAACATAAAGCTCCTTATAAGAATCATTTTTAGTTTTATCAAAATTTATCTCAAAACTTTTAATCGAAAAACTTTCCTTGTTGTAAGGTTTGAAAACCACTATACATCGAGGATACATGCTCTTTTCTCTTAGGTAGACAGCCCATCCTTCATAAAAATATTTTACCTTGATAGAAAATAAATTTTCCCACGCAAATAGACTTTTTAAAACTGTACTTACTTCTCTTTGAGTTTTAGAGCAATATTTTGGATCCATATAATTAATTAAAGAAATGAATTTAAAAAGGAGTAGTAAAAATTACATTAATCAAAAGCAAGTTCACCGATGTTAAAAATATCATTTGATAATCCAATTTTTTTATTAGATATGTTCTTGTTACTAAATGATTGAACGGGTGATATATTTTTTCCAAAAATCTGCGGTGATTTAATACCAGTTATAAGGAGCATAACTCTTAAATACCCCTCGTACTCATCGTTTACTCGGGCACCCCAGATTACCATCGCATTGTTCACATCCATTTTTTCAGAAATTTTTTTTGCTACAGAATTTGCTTCTGCGAGGGTCATATCGTTCCCTCCACAAATATGAATTAAAGCACCCTTTGCGCCGTCAATAGATACATCTAGTAATGGTGAGTTGAGAGCGTCTTCAATGGCCTCTTCTACACGGTTACCTTTATTGCCGGATTCACCCACTCCCACAATTGCTACTCCTCCCGTACTTAAAATGGTCCTAACATCAGCAAAGTCTAAATTAATTAGTGAAGGTAAAGAAATTGTTTCAGTTATTCCCTTTACCATCGTTGCTAAAACTTCATCTGCGACGCTAAACGCCTCTATGATCGGTAAATCTGGAGCAATGTCTAAAAGGCGATTATTATCGATTACTACTAGTGTATCCGCGTATTTCTTTAATTCATTAAGTCCCATTTGAGCTTTTTCTATTCGTCCTATTTCAGTATCAAACGGTAATGTGACTACGCCTACAACTATTGCCCCTTCAAGTTTAGCTATTTCAGCGACTATAGGTGCGCTTCCGGTCCCAGTCCCCCCACCTTCTCCACAGGTAATAAAGACTAAATTAGCTTCTCTTAGTATCTTTGTTAAATCTTCACGAGATTCTTCTGCTGCTGCTCTACCAATGTCGGGATTACCACCTGCACCTAAGCCTCGTGTTAAATTTTTACCAATTAACAATTTTATGTGGGACTCAACGCTTTCTAAATGTTGGAGATCTGTATTTACCGCCACACATTTAGCTCCTTTTATTCCTATTTTCATTAACCGATTAATGGTGTTGTTTCCAGCTCCTCCGCATCCAACAATTTTTATATTAGCGTAACCAAAATTTTCACGAGTTGGTCTGATTACTTCTCTCTTTCGAGCATTTCTTATTAGAGATTCCATTAAAAAACAACAGATTGTTTTGTATGTGTTATAGAAATAATATAAATGAAATTTTAGAATTAATATAATATGCTCATATTATTTGCAAATTACAAAAAAGAACAATTTTAAATTATTAAGTTAGGGAAAAATCATAATTTCTCAAAGGATCAAAAATTTCGGTAATAATCTTATTCTTAACAACAATTATTTTAGGGAGTGTATATGGAAACCGATTAGAAAAAGTCAGAGTATACGCTCCGACATTCGTAACCATTACAATATCATTTTCTTTTAAATATTTAGTAAAAAAATAATTTTTCGCTAATACATCTTGATCAGTAGGCATAATTCCAGCTATTGAAGTCTTAAATTTATGTGGTTCGTTGATTTTTGATGCATTGTAAAATCTTAAAGAGCACTTTGCGAATTTGGGACAAATGTGATTTCCTATATCTAAAAAAATCCATCTATCTTCAGATACCTTAATAATTTTCGCAAGAAATATACCAGCATCTCCAATAAAATAGCGTCCTGGTTCAAAATAGATATTTTTAAAATTGAACTCAGAGTTACTTAAGGTTGAGTTTATATTATTCGCTATTTCTCTTAATTGGGTTTCTGGCATTATAACTGCTTCTGGAAAACCGCCTCCTAAATTAATATTTTCTACATTAATCCCCGCATCTGATAAAATTTTAATATTTTCTATGAGAGATTCTACATTTTTTTTAAACTGTCCAAAATTATTCATTTGAGTAGAATAATGAGATAAAATCGTTGTTAATTTGATGTTTTCACATTCTTTTACTAAATTTGTTAATTTTGTTAAATTAGATTTGTCTAATACGATTCCTAATTTACTCCCATATTTTTGAGAATTAATTCTAATGCAAATATTTTGAATTTTTTGATATTTTTTAGCAATCGAGTTAATTTGAATTAAATCGTTTAAGTTATAGACAATAATTTCTTTTATATTCTCTTTTATGCATTTTTCGATGAGATTATGTGGTAAATAAGGTCCTCCTACGATAATTTTGTTTGGAGGAAATTGCAATTTTAACGCTAAATTTAATTCAGGTAATCCGATTAATTCAGCACCTATACCTTCCGATTGAATAATTTTACAAATTTCTGGGAGAAAATTGGCTTTAAATGAATAAAAACATTGAAAATTTTTAAAAACTGATTTAAATACTCTACAAAAGGAGTTAATATTATCTCTAACCCTATTTTCTAAAAAAATCATCAATGGAGTTGTTGAATTTCTTAAAATGTCGTTGAGTATAATCGTATCAATTAATACATTTCCCTCTTTTTTATTTAAATAGGGATTTCCAGATATTTTCTTCAATTTAATCAACTTTTTTTGAAATTAATTCTTGATAAGCTTTATGAGTTTTTCTAGCTACTATATCCCAAGAAAATTTTTGACGAACTCTAATTTTACCTTCTGATCCTAATTTTTTACTGAAGTTCTTCCTTTTTAGTAGCGTTATAACTTTATTAGCTATGTCTAAATAATTATCATATTCAACTAATAAACCATCAATGTTATTCCTAATGACTTCTGGAGTTGCTCCTACATTTGCACCTATAACCGGTTTGCCAGAAGCCCAAGCCTCTAAATATACAATGCCAAACGCATCGCTTCGGCTTGGCATTAAAAACAAATCTGTTTCGTTAAAAGCTGCTATTTTTTTTTTATCGTAATAGCCTTTTAAATTATCTGGAGTTAAATTAATAACTCGGCGAGTTATCGTTTTTTTAATTTTTGAGAGCTCTAGATTAAACGCAATAGTGGAAGGTCCAATAAAAACAAAATATACTTTCTTATATTTATTAATAATGTAGGGAATTGCTCGTAAAATAGAAATCGCTCCTTTCTCGTAATTTTTATAACCACAAAATAAGATCATTTTATATTTCTTTTCCCCTGGCTTGAAGTACTTTTGTTTAAATTTAAATTTGTTGTTAATTCGACCAGAAGAGAGATCAAACTTTTTGTAGTCTACTCCCATCGAAATAACTTTAATTTTATCTTCTGGTAGGTTAAACTTTTCTACCATTGCTTTTTTTTCAAGATTCGTACACGCAATGATTTGATCAAATTTTTTTAAAGCTTCGAAAAGGTTTTTATTGAGATATCTAGGATTAGAGAAATGAAAAAAAGGCGTACAAACAGTAGGTTTATTGATAAGTTTTCCAAGTATTAAACTTGTTATAAGATTAAAGTATGGAAAGAAGGTTGTATGAATTAAATCAAAGGAAAATTTAGTTGAGTGTGCTATTTTTTCAATTATATCTCCTAAATAAGGACCATTTTTTAAAAACTCAATCAAACAATCATCAGATAGTCTCAAAAGATTGTAGGATGGAAGATTTTTAATTATTTTTAATTTTTCTTCTAATAAAATATTATATTTTATAGGAAAACGCGTGATTTTTAAATTATTTACAAAACCATAATGTTTATCCCCAATATTTATTATTCTACCATTAGGTTGTCTTAGGGCTTTAAAATCAATTGCGGTGGAGGTATGGATATCAACTTGGTAATTGTATTTCGAATTTAATATCTCTGCCATCGTTTGGATATAAAACTCTGCTCCCGAGATTGCGGGGAAATATCTTGTCGGGAGATATAAAATCTTGTTCAAACTTAATATCCTTTTTATTTATCAATTATAATTATTATATGATAACTAAATGTCTAAGGATTTATTATTTGATGTTTATTCAATTGCAAAAAAGAAAGGCGTAATCGATGATGAGTTAATAAATTTCATTGATACGATTTTTCCTAATAAGGCAGATAAGGTTTTAGATGTTATAAAAAAAGGCATAACAAAATATACTTATAAACCTTCGAATAGAGTTATTTGGCTCGCTTCAGGAGAAAATCGCGAATATTTAATATATCCTAAATTATATTGTTCATGCTTAAATTTTTATAAGGAGGTTGTAATAAATCAATCCATAGGATGTTGTAAACATCTTATAACTCAAGTAATATGTGAAGCATTAAATAAATATAAAAAAGTTGAGTTAAAAGATAAAGAATTTGAAGATTTAATTAATAATTTGGAATCAAAATTTTAATACTTCTGCATTTTCTATTGAATTTTCAACTAAATCGAAAATATTGATTTTTGATTCTGAATGTTGTATTTCATGAGGTTTAGCGTGAGTTTCAGGGTATTGTGGATTAAATTTACACCCCGCTGATGGGATAGAAGATACTTCATATGACCCAATTTTTTTATTCATATTTATTACTTCTTGTTTATCACATCCTATTAGCGGCCTTAATACTATAAAATCTTGAATTATATTATTATATGAATATAAATTATCTAAAGTTTGACTGGCTTGTTCTCCCAAAATATCTCCTGTAACAATTATTTTTGTATTTTCTAAACTTCCTAAACGTTTTGCTGTTCGAAGCATTAATCGCTTGCATAAAACACAAGTTAATTTTCTATCGCAAAATTGTTTAAAAGCTTCCAAGTTGTTATCGTGGTTAATAATATAGATTTTTAATTCGTTATTTGTGTACTTTGATAATAATTTGACAAGATCTATAACTTTGTTTTTCATAGAATGATTTGCATCATCTGAGGTTAAAAATGAGAGAAACACTGGAATAAAACCCCTTTTAATCATTAAATATGCTGCGATTGAGCTGTCTAAACCACCTGAAAGTAAAGATATAAATTTTCTCATCGTTCACTTCAAATTTTAATTTGTAGTTATTTCTTCTCTTTCCCATTCTTTTAAATATTTATTAAAATCCTCAAGCATAATTTGTCTGGATATTTTAATTTTGTTTTTATATTCGAGTTTTTTAATTTTTAACATAATCTTTTTATTCTTTTTTAAGTGTTCTAGAGCTTTAGGATATTCATCTCTAAAAATCTCTTTAATATCATCAAAATCCGTATTTTTTAGGAAATCGTAATATCTAATTACATAATTACATAATGGATCAATACTTATTTCAAAATTAAAAGCATCAACTTGTTTTAAAGCCAAGGGGTAAGCCTTGCATGCTAGTGGTTTAATTTCCTGTACTTTACAACCATTTTTTTTATCATAAAAAGGGCATCCCTGAGTTTCGTTGTCCAATCGTATTTTATATGTCACAACAAGTATTTTTTTGTTTAAAATGTCTGGAAATACTAAATCCTCGATAATTTTAAAGGCAATACCTTTTTTTTTAGCGATTTCTATTAATTTATTTGCCTCTTTAGGATATATTGGTATTCTTTTTTTGGAACCAAAAATTTCATAACAGCATATCCCGCATTTTAGACATTCATATTTTAGCTCAGTCAATTCCAAAAAATTACCTTTTTCAGATGATATTGAAATGAAAACCTCATTATATTTATAGATACCTTAAAAAATTAATTTATGTGATAATATTAATATATTACTTTAACAGTAAATCATGAGTCTATTAGGATAACACATTGATTTAAAGACATAAAAAAGATTCTAATTATATCGTATAAACAATACTTAAGGTAAAAAAATTGACTGAGTCTGGGATAAGGATTATTAAACATAATGATATTAAAGAAGAAGAATTCAAGGACCCTATTTGTATTTTAGGAATGCCAGGCATCGCTGATGTTGGAAAATTCGCTATAGATTCCTTAATTGGACAATTAGATGCCCAAAGTTTTATGGATTTTATATTTGATGATTACCCCGCTGGAGCTATAGTTGATGATAGTCTATTATCAGCACCTAAAGCAGAAATTCTTTTTTGGAAAGATCCAAGTTATCGAAGAGATATTCTTTTAATTACTGCAGATGCGCAAAGTTTAACACCTAAAGGCATATATAGAATTTCAAATTTTCTTACAGAGATAATAGATCAATGTAAAATTAAGTTGATAATTGCTTTGGGAGCGTATCCCGTAAATAGTCGCAAGATAGATTCAAAAATTCCAAAAATATTTGCAAGTTCAACTAACCGAGAACTGTTAGATAATTTTTTATCAAAAAATAACTGTGAAAAAATCCAAAAAGGGGTTATTATTGGTGCTAATGGGTTAATCCCAACTTTAGCAAAAGCGAGATTTAATATAGATGGGATTGTTCTTTTGGCAGAAACTGATAATATGGCAATGCTTAATGAAGATATCACCGATTTAAAAGCTTCAATAACGCTCTTAGAAATGATTAAGAAATCTTTTATGTTACCAATTAAAAAGAAATATTCCCTTGATAATATTGAAGATATTACAAAAAATCTTCAAAGTAAAAGAGATCAACTAGAAAAAGATCTCGGTACATTTCAATTTGTTGATATTGACGATAAGAGAAAGTCATTATACATTTAAAATTATTTATTTTTTTTACATGATTTATGTTTTTAGGAATTCTACTAACAACTTTAATTATTTGCGAAAAATATTTTAACAATAATTCATTTTAAAAAATATGAAGTATGTTTGCGCTAGAAAAAGTTGTGGAAAAGAAGTCTCTAAAAAAGAATTAAACGCTCTTCCTGGAATAAAATGTTCCCACTGTGGATTTCGCATCTTATACAAAAAACGCCCTGATGTTATAAAAAGAATTAAAGGGATATAAAACTTTATTAATTTGAAAGTAAGATTTTTTTTAAACGCGATCTATGGATTCATATCTCATATGATTTACAAGTTCTTTATATCTGTTCCGTATAGTAGCTTCAGTTACACCTGCTGCTAATGAGATCTCTTTTTGAGTCCGGCGTTCTCCTTCTTGTATCGCCGCTACATATAAAGCAGCACCCGCTAGACCAGTGGGTGCTTTTCCATCAGTAATATGATATTTTTTTGCTAATTTTAATAATTCTGCTGCTCGATTCTGAGTTCTTCCTGAAAGTTTTAATTCAGCACAAAATCTAGGGATAAAATTTATTGGAGAGGAAACTTGAATATTTATTTTTAATTCGATTAGAATTAACCTATAACAACGAGCAATTTTTTTTTTATCGACTAAAGCAAATTCGATAAAATCATCCAAAGTTTTCGGAATATTATTCAACCTGCATGATAAATAAATGGAAGCTATCAACATTGCCTCAATAGATCTTCCTCTTATTAGATTTTTATGAGCCATTTTTCTGTAAATATGAGCAGCCGATTCTTTTAAGGCTTTGGACAGATTCAGTTGAGAAGAAAAGCGATCTAATTCGTTCATAGCATAAGCTAAATTTCGATCTATTGATTTATTTGTCCTCGTTCTTACATGCCATTTTCTTAAGCGATATACTTCAGCTTTCATTTTTGGGCTGATACTTTTGCCGAACGCGTCTTTATTTTTCCACCCAATCATAGTACTTAATCCTTTATCATGAATTGTCAAAGTTGTTGGCGCTCCTACTCTAGCTTTTTTATTGGCTTCTTCTGAAGAGAAAGCTCTCCATTCAGGACCAGAATCAATGAGATTTTGGCTCAAAACTAAACCGCATACATTGCAAATTAACTCACCACGGGTGCTATCAGAAATCAGATTTGTATTCCCACATTCTGGGCATAAATTTAAATTATTTTGAAGCATTGAAAGATCCAATTACTTATACCCACACATATTTCAATTCCTTAATTTCTATAATTAAAGTCATACTTTTAAATGTTTGCGTTTTTAGGATTTATCAGTTAATAAAAATCACATTTTAAAATTTTTGTTTTTAATATTTCACCGAAAAATTTTAATAATTTATATTTTTCTGATTATATAATGCGACATTTTTATAAAAGTCATGGTAAGCATTGTTATCTTCGATCTTTTCAGACATCTTGCAGAAAGTGTGGTGCAGATGTGTTATATTGGGAATGCACTCATGGAAGTAAAATTTTTTTTGAGTACCCACCTTATGGAAAATTGCGAAGACATTATTGTCGGAACCTTAATAGAATATCACATAAAAGAAAAATTTTTCCAGTTGTTGTTAAAAAACCTAAAGGTCTTTTGGAGAACCCTTATTTCAGTTGTCCAGTGTGTGGGAAATTGTTTAGAAAAGAAATATATTTAAAAGATCATCTAAATGAACTAAAAAAAAATGATTCCAAGCATAAATTATTTTTTCAAAATAAAATAATATTTAAAAATAAATTTAACGATATGAATAAATTTCGTGACAAACCTAGGTTTGGGAGAATTAATATAAGGGCATCAAAAAAATAAAATTCAAACCCATAACATTTTAATAAAAATTTTATAATTATATTTATACTAATATATTATTATTAATTCTTCACTAGGATATATAAATCTAAAAAATTGAGGAAAAAATGACAACTGATCCAGCAACCGTTATTTATAATTTATTGCAAAAAGATCCCAGTATTATTGCTGCTGCTGTAGTTCAAGGAAGAGATAACATTCTTCACTCAACAGATAACTGGGACATTAGCCCTGATATTGCTAAAGTTAGTTCAAGTTGGAACAGCTTAAACGCTCAGTTTATCATGATTTCTGGTGTAAAATATTCTGTGCTTCAATGTACATCAGAAAGGATAGTAGCTACTTCAATGCGGGGCGAAGGACATATAATTGGAGCAAAAGATGGAGAACACAAAGTAATAATATACCTTGAACCAGATGGTGAACCTATGGGAGCAACGATGGACACATCAAGAGCAGTTTCAGAGTTAAGTGCAAAACAAGCTTATGTGGGTGCTGATACTCAATTTAGTGGAAACGGTGTAACCCCTGCACCTGTTGCAGGAAAAAGTATAGACCCTCAATTAAAAGGGGAAATTCAGTCTTTCTTAGAATGGATTAAAGATGGCGAGGGGCTTTCAGGATATATTAATTATTATCTTCAACAAAATAACGCCCATATCATATCTGAACTTTCAAAAATCTATAGCGAGTTAAGGCAAATATTTGGAGTGTAATTTGACTTTTAACTATAGTGATATTATTGGAAAGCTCTCAGAAAAAACATAAAAACAATCAAAAATCTTCAAAAAGTAATGACAAATGCCTCTTTCCAACAAATTACCTTCCAAAAATCAAAATTCTCAAAATAGCGACGAGCGAAAAAAAGTGGTTAAACAACCAAAAAAAAAGTTTGAAAAAAGAAAATCAGTGTATATGACTGATGAGGATTTAGAAATGGATATACCCTTAGTTCCTGAAGCACCAAAAAAGTTAACGGTTAATTCTCGAGGTCTTTCTACTGACTTGCTTATTGAAATGAAAAAGCTTGAATCGGAAAAAATAAAAGTAGTTTTAGTTAATTGTGAACGGTGTAAAAAAATAATCCCCGTGCCAATTCCAAAGAAATTTATATCAAAATCAAAGCTACCTGTTGTTCCCATAAGTTATATTCACAAAAACCCTCAAAATAAAGATCAACATTGTATAACTCTTCATGTTGATCATGATTTTGATATACGTCGGCAACGTATATCAGATGTTGTTTTTTCTCCTTAGTAAATATATTCACATTAAATAAGTAACGACCACGATAATAAAAGGAATTAAACATAATAGACAGATAAAAGCAATAAAACTATTTCTCCATTTCAAATCGTTAGGATTAAGAATTGCATTGCAATTTTCACAATATTTCTGGTTTGGGTCAATTATTTCACTATCACAGTTATAACATCGTGTTAGCGCATTATTCTTTTTATTTGTAGAATTGTGTTTAGACCTAGACATTAAATTCAAAGACTTATATTATTTAATAGAATTAAAAAAATGCTGTAAGCTATATTATATAATTCTCAATTTAAATAAAATTATAAATTCATTGTTTAATTGGTGAATAATCGATTTCTGGTTATATAGGCAAAAGAATTAGATTAGAACGAATTTTTAATAGGGAAACAAATAAGACGATCATAGTTCCTATGGACCATGGATTAACTGTAGGGCCTATTAAAGGAATTAAAAGAAGTTTAGGAGAAATGGTAAATAAAATAGCATTAGGGGGCGCAAATGCCGTTTTAGGGCATATTGGGATTCCATTATACGCCCATAGAGGATATGGTCCAGATATTGGCTTAATTTTACATTTATCTGGTTCAACCTCTCTAAGTCCCAAGTCAAATTATAAAGTTTTAGTAAATAATGTATTAGATGCAGTAAAATTAGGAGCCGATGGTGTATCTTTGCATATTAATATTGGAACAAAGGCAGATCCAGAAATGCTAGAGATTCTAGGAGCAGTTTCACGTGAATGCCGAGAGTTTGGAATGCCCCTTTTGGCTATGATGTATCCTAGAGGGGAAAATATCGAAAACGAACACGATGTTGAGGTCGTTAAAATAGCAGTAAGAGTCGCTGCGGAACTAGGGGCAGATATTGTGAAAACTAATTGGACGGGAGACCCAGATTCTTTTAATGAAGTAATTGAGGGGTGCATGGCACCAGTAATTATCGCGGGAGGGGTTAAGGCGGGGATTAAAGAACTTTTGGAAATAACTAAGCAATCCATAGATGTTGGAGGCGCTGGAGTTGCCTATGGAAGAAATGTATTTCAAGCGGATAATCCTACAAAAGTTGTGAAAGCGCTTTATCTAGTTGTTCACAAAAATTATGAAGTAGAAGAAGCCATTAAAGAAACAAACATAAAAGGTCTATAAAACGCAAATTTATTAAATCAAAAATAGTATTTATAAGAAATGAGACCCATAATCGAAAAAACTAAAGAGATTGATAAGGCTAAGATTTATTTATCGCTTTTTAAATTGCATAAAAGTTATCTCTTGCTTATCTCTGATCAAGAAAACAGAGGTATCGGAAATGTAACTTTAGGAAGCCCACCTACAATTGAAGGAATGAAAGCGTCATCAGTTACACATCAGTTATTCGGAGTCCAAAGAAAATTATTAAGCAAAATTATTGTTGAAAAGACATCTTCTTATCTTAATGCCCCAGTATTATTATTGTTGTTTTTAAAATCAGTAGAAAACGAAAATGAGATCGTAAAAACGCTGATCTTATTCTTAAATGAAGCGTTAAATGAAATCTCTAACAATACTGATAAATAATTAAAGAGGTTGAAATGAGCCCTATTTTGAAGAGGAAAAATGCAGAGAAGGGGATTTGAACCCCTGTAGACCTATGTCAATGGATCTTGAGTGTGGTTCAAAAACGCAAAAGATTACGGTTTTTGAAAATGTCCATCACCGGTTGCCGCTTTATTATTCCTTATGGAAATAATTCTTGCTTTGACCTGGCTTGGTTATCTCTGCTCTATTTTAATTCTTTATTATCTCTTATATATTTTGTAATGATAAGTATAATTTAGTAATTTTTTGAAGATGAGGTGATATTCGCATTATCATCCCATAAGGAACATAAATACAAAAAGGACTGCCATCATCCCGAACATAAAAATCATTTGAACCCTTCCTTTTTTCTTTTTCTTTTTTTCATGGGTGAGATAATTATCTCGACAAGTTTGACTGCAAAACTGCTTATCCGTTGGCATTGCCTTTCCGCATACTGGACAATGACCATGTGGCCCCCATTTCTTTTTAATTTGGTCTTTCCATGAAGCTTGAGACATTTTTATTTCATCTATATATTGACTGTTTAGAACTATGTTAGTAAAATGTTGCAAATTAAAATAATTTATTATAAAAAAATCTTAGTTTGATATAGTAGTACCAATAATCTCTTTTTCATTATCCCAAAATTTTTTAAATTGAATTAACTTTTTTCCTGAAATTACCATTATTGTAATTTTACTTCTTTTTAATATTTGTAAAGAAACTGCATCAAAAATCCTATACTCTCCCGCAGCTGCTTGCTTATCTCCTGATGAATGTATAATAATATCTCGTAATTTATTATAAGAAAGATTTTTAATCAATTTTGCATCTTTAAAGAGTTTTGGATCTTTATCAAATATACCTTCTACATCTGTGAGGATTATTAACTTGTTTGCATTTATATATTCTGCAACTTCGATAGCTACAGAAGTTGTCGATTGACCCAGTTGTAAACCACCCATTACTACAATTTTATGAGTTAGAATAGCAATTGATAACTCTTCAATTGATTTTGGTACTTGGGGGTAAGCAAATTCTTTCAAATTAGTAATAATTAATCGAGAATTTATACGCGAAATATCAATTCCAATCAAATCACATAAAGCCTCATTCTGAGTAAAATCTCTTATAACATCAATGTATTCCCTCGCTATTATTCCTCCTCCACAGACAACAACAATGGAATCGTATTCTTTATTGTTTTTAACTATATTGCAAAATTCAGTAATTCTTTTAGAATTTATCGTTCTCCCTTCAGAAAATAAAAGAGACCCCCCAATCTTTATCACAATATTCTTATTCATAATAAAATATAATTGATTTTTATTTTTTAATAATATATATTATAATTGAATTGATAAATTTGATTATTCAAGGAATATGGCTAATACGACAAATAAAATTACAGTTAAAGTTCCACATCGTATTTCTGGCTTTTTTGAGATTGTAGATAAAAAGAATGGCAATCAAATTAACAACCCTGTACAAATTGGTTCTCGAGGAGCCGGATTTAACGTAAGTGGGAAAGGAAGAACAGATTTATCATTTGAAAACTTAGAAAAGGGAAAAGAAAGTTGTTGTACAATTTATATTAATGACGAAAAGTTTGATAAAAAAGCAGAAACAACATGTTTTATCTTTGATTATATTAAAAAATTGATAAAAGATCCCGTTAAAGTTAAAATCGAACATTTTTTCGATTTACCCGTTGGATGCGGATATGGCGCAAGTGGTTCAGGTGCATTAGGAACGATTTTTGGGTTGAACAAACTATTTAATCTAAACTTGGACGATTTAGAAAACGGAAAGATTGCCCATATTGCAGAAGTTGTCAAAAAAACAGGATTAGGAACCGTTTGTGGCCAATTAGGAAGAGGTCTATGTATATTAAAGGAACCGGGTTATCCTTGCACCTATGAGCGCTTAAAAAGTCCTAATGATCTTTTAGTGATTTGTGGTTCTTTTGGAAAGATAAAAACAAAATCAATCTTATCAGATGCAAGTTTGAGTTCAAAAATAAAACGAGCTGGTAAGATTGCCTTAAATAAATTAATGTTAGAGCCTAATTATAGAAATTTTATTAAGGTTTCATTTCAATTTGTAGAAGAGTCAGAGATATTGAATATTTTACATTTAGATAGAATTAGGGAATTATTAAATGATTTACACAAATTAGATATCATAGGTGCCAGTATGAATCAATTAGGGCAGTCAGTTTATATTTTTTGCAAAAAAGGAAAAGAAAACAAGGTTCTTGAAGTTTTAAATACATATAAACCAGAAATATTAATATTTAAATTAACTATTAATAACAAAAATGCAATCTCTTTTTAAAACAATTAATTTCTATTTTTTGCAGAATTTAATGATTTTGATTTTATTGTAGCTGATTCTACTGCCCTAATCATGGTTGTTCTCAATTTAGCTGATTCAATTTCATGTATTGCAGTGATCGTCGTTCCTCCAGGAGTGGCTACCATATCTTTTAGTTCCCCGGGGTGTTTACCTGTTTCTAATAATAATTTTGCTGAACCCAAAACAGTTTGAGCAGCTAATTTTAGAGATACGGCTCTAGGTAAGCCCATTTTCACGCCACCATCAGCTAATGCTTCAATAATAATAAAAATATAAGCGGGACCGCTTCCAGATAGTCCTGTAACCGCATCTAAATGAGTTTCATCTAATTCTACTACTATACCGACAGCATTAAAAAGTTTTTTAACAAAGTCTATTTGGTAATCTTTGATGTTTTCGTTGTATGCTATTGCCGTTGCTGCAGCACCTATAAGTGCTGGAGTGTTTGTCATAATTCTTATTAATCCTATTGGGTTATTAATAAATTTAGTAATGTGAGTAAGAGAAATTCCCGCTGCTATAGAAATAATTGTTTGTTGTTCTGTAATAATTGGCCCAATTTCACGCAAAACGGTATCTATTACTTGAGGAATAACAGCAATTAAAACATATTTGGATGAGCGCACTAAATCCACATTGCTTTCAGCAATCTCAACATTAAATTCCTTAGAGCGTATATTTCTTTTGTCTTCATCTATATCAAAAATAATAATTTCATTTTTATTAAGAGTATTCGTAGAAATTAATCTCTTTAATAAGGCAGAACCGATTTTTCCAATTCCGATAATTCCTAATTCTTTATTGTACATAAATTCAGTTTATTAATGTAACCAAAATAATGTTATTAAATAGAACGATTATTTAAAAAATTTAAAAGGAGTTTCTCAGATAATATTCAATTAAATACATCACTAAGATTATTTGCTATAAATTCAGAGGATCTAATTCCTAAATCGTTCCATAAATTAATTTCTAAAATAATTTTATCTTTCACTTTACTAATTTGATGAAACTTATTATATTGAAAAAATTGAATCCCTTTTTTATATTTATGAGGTAATTCTACAAAAATAGAAGCAATTCCTTTTTTTTTTGAATGGTTAAGTAGTTTATTAATATTTTTTTTCCAATATGCTTTTTCCTGAAATTTGGATTTACATATATTAAATAGAGATTCGTTTTAGGTACAATTTTTTCTAATGAATCGACCTTGTGATTTTTTTCTTCCGCAACTAAAATTCCCACTAAAAGTTTCTTATAATATGCCGTTAATGTAAAATATTTGCGATTTAAAAAATTGATATTAAAATCTTCAATTAGTTGTAAAAATTCTTTAGCACACAGATTCAAGTCAATTAAATCTTCTTTATTTGCTTCTTTTATACTGATATCTGAATCATCTATTTGAAATTCTCTCATAAACGGCTTAATTATATAATTCCGATTTTAATTCTTCAATAAGATACCCTTTAATCATTCCATGATTTCTGTCATATCCTTCACAAACCACGCTCCTAACGCCAATTAAATCGGGTGAGATCTCTTTTATTTTAGGGATTGAGTCTTTCAATAAGTTTCCAGCTAGAGCAACTTCAAGGTTTAAATCTTTTGATTTATCTCTAAATTGTTTTAATTGTTTAACATTTAAAAAATCGAACAAATTTTTTCCATCTTTGATGTATGTATCAAGCATTGCAATATCAGAACCAGATTTTTCTGCGATAGTGGGGATGGATAAAAAATCTGGGGATGAATTCATCCGTATTCTATCGGCATAACCCGCTACAACGATTTTTATATTCATATCATAATCTTTTACAGCTTTTACAACTTTAGTCATTAAATTAATGCCTTCTTTTTCGGTATTTGGCCCTTTAAGCCCCACTTTAATAATATCTGCCCCCGATACTGCAGCACCTAGAGCTGCTAAGGAAGCTGAACCAGGTAAATTAGGAAAATCTCCAATAGTCGCGCTCAATAATTGAGAGCTATTAGGAGGAATTAGGCTCTTCATTTTTTTTATAATCCAAGGAAAATTTGCTCCAAGAGAACCTTCGCTTGGATTTTTGCAATCGATATAATTCACATCTTTATATTTAACTATAACCTTTGCTTCCTCAATATTTTTAGGGCTTATCAACAATTTGATTCTTTTTTGCATAATCACTCAAATTTAAATGTAATTTTGAATGGAACGATTAGAATTTACTCATCTTAATAAACAATTGAGTTTAATAATAGATCTTTTACGTTATCAAGCTAAAATATTTTTTTATTTTTTTTTTAGATATTTGTAATTAAATTAAAACAAATAAAGAACAAATGATATAAAAATTTAAATTAAATAATTATTATTAAATATCAAAAAAATTATGAATTTATTATGTCCCCAAAAGAAATCACAAAAGTAGATATAACAAACGAAGTATTTAGAGAGCCATTTGAAGTTATTAAACAAATATCATTAAATTTAGGTTGGTTAAAATATACTAAAGTTATTCAAACATTTGTAATGGAAGATCGAAGATTGAACCTCTCTTTAGAAAATCAAGGATCCAGTTATTTTAAGGGTAAGGTTGTTTGGATTGGCAATAAAAAGGATGATAGCGAAGGAACTATCTTTTGCGTTGATACTAAAACGGAATTAAAACAGATTAATCCTACTGCCGAAAATACTGAAAACGTTGTGCTTGATATAAAAAAGGAAATTATTAGAATATCTACTGCATCAAAAACGAAATGTACAGTTTGTGGAAAGAACATTGAAATTTTCGATGAAGTGACTGGTTGTCCAATTTGTGAAGCGAAAGCCCATAAAGGACATTTCATAGATTGGGTTAGAATGAAACACGCTTGTCCAGTTTGTAAAAAATCTTTAAATGTATCAAGTTCTGGTGTGATTTTTATTGACTAACTTTGATTAAACTTTCTTATTTTATCAATATTAATAGTTCCATCGTGTAATGCGGTCCCTATTAGAACTCCTGAGAAATTATGCTGATTATATAATTTAATATCATCCATATCCTTAATTCCTCCTCCAACTATTATATTGCCCTTAAATTCATCCCTTATTT
Organism: Promethearchaeota archaeon; assembly: GCA_019057795.1. Classification (GTDB taxonomy): domain Archaea; phylum Asgardarchaeota; class Lokiarchaeia; order Sigyniarchaeales; family SOKP01; genus SOKP01. Next base: position 195,599 of record JAHLWS010000070.1, read on the forward strand.
CTTGATATAACTGCGGGATTCCACCTAACTTTTGTCCTACTTTATAAAGATCAAGTAGTATTATTTTCTCAACACCTAAATTTTCAATCTTCTTTATAATTTCAATTGGTTTCTGATTTTGTAATTCTTTTATATTGGTTTGAATCAATTCATTGTACATATCTATACTTACAATGGTTTTACTCTTACCATAAATTTTTAAACATTTAGATATAACTTTTAAATTTTTTATCGTCTCTAATCCTAAAATTAATGTATCTATGTTATATTTAAAATATATTTTAACATTCTTTATAGACAAAATTCCTGGATCAATAATGATATTAACATTTGGTATGGTTAAAATTTTTTCTAATAACTTAAAATTAGGTTCTTTTTTGATAATTGCATCTAAATCGGCAATATATATATCATTGATTTCATAATCATCTTTCAATTTTTTAACTATTTTTATTGGATCACAATTATTTATCCAAACCGCCTTTAACGGTTTATATCTCTCTCGCACTCCTTTAATTGCATGGACTGCTTCAGAATTTAACACATCAATTACGGGTATGATCTTAAAATTACTCATCTTTTCGACTTAAAACTTTTATTTTTTCTAAGATAAAATCAACAAATTACCAATATGAAATACCCTTTTTTTTTTAAAATAGTGATTAATTAATTATTAAATAGTTTTATTTTTAAAGTATTAATTCTAAAATTATCTTTGAATAAACAAACCTTTTTAAAATAGTGAAAGAAATGAAAACGGAAGCATATATTAATAAAATTATTGAGGATACGGGTCTATCTAGAAGTGATATTCAAAACTTAGTAGAAGAAAAAAAAGAAGAACTTAAGGGTTTAATCTCAGACGAAGGAGCTTTGTTTGTAATTGCTAAAGAGTTAGGAGTAGATGTGACGAGTGAAAATAAGGAACTCTTGAATGATATTGAGTTAAATATCTCAGATATTACATTAAATATGAAAAATATAGTGATAGTTGGTAGAATTAAGGATATCTATCATGTTAATAGTTTCAAAAAAAGTAGTGGAGAAATTGGACATGTAGGATCGTTTTTGTTGCGTGATAATACCGGCGACATTCGAATTGTTTTATGGGATGACCAAGTGAGCATTTTTAAAGACGATCGCTTTGAAAAAAATGAAATTGTTAAAATTTTAAATGGTAATGCAAAAAAAGGAAGATTCGATGGAATAGAGATTCATGTTGGAGGATTTAGTAAAATAATTTTGGCACCAGAGGATGTTGACTATAAAAAGTATCCAAAAATTAAAGAAGAGTTTAGACAAATACAGAATATCAATGCTGATTTAGGATCTATATCAACTGAAGGAAAAGTAATGAATAAATTCCCGATAAAGGAATTTATTAAGAAAGATGGGCAAAGCGGTAGGGTTGGTTCCTTAACATTGAGAGATTCGACAGGACAGATTAGGATAAGTTTTTGGAACGATGATATTGAAAAAATAGAAAATGTTGTAGTTGGTGATTTTATTTCACTTACCAACATAACACCTAGGAAAAGTAACTATGCACAAAATGCAATTGATTTGCACGCTACGCCTAGGACAGTTATTACGAAAAAAGATAAAGAAATAGATCTAAAGGCAAAATTTATTGATAAGATCGAAAACCTTCAAAAAGAAAAGGGCTACATATCGTTTCAAGGAATTATAATGACTATAGATGATTTAAGAAAAATATCATTAAAAACCGGAGATGAAGTGTCTTTATTAAGTTTAAATGTAAGCGATGATACAGATACAATAAGGGTTAATGCTTGGCGAGAAAAAGCAGATGAATTATCGAAGACTTTAAAAAACGGAGATGGCATTTTATTTAAAAATGTAGAGTTAAAATTCAGTAGTTATTGGCAAAAAATCGAAGCAACAATTCAAAATGACTCTAGTATAGAAAAAATTGATTTAAACATCCCCAATCTAAAAATCTCTGAAACTCCATCAAAAGAAAAGCGTCGAACTTTTTCAAGAAATTTTACTGAAATTAATTCGATACAATCATCTGGGTTTTTTGAAATAAAGGGAATTATTTCTAGTGATTTAAAAAAAATCCATTTCTACGAAGCCTGTACTACTTGTAGAAGAAAAATTGATAATTGTAAATGCGACCAAAAAGGTAATACTAAACTTACAATGATTGTTAGTCATTTTGTTGAAGATGAAAGCGGTAAAATAAGGGCTACATTTATTGGAGACGCAGCAGAAAAATTAATTGGAAAGAACGCTGACACAATTATAAAAGTTAAAGATACTCCAGATTATGAAAAATTATTAGAAAAATTCTCTGCTGAAATCGTTGGAAGAGATATTATGATTAGAGGATCAGTAAAATTTAATGATTTTAGTGATTCCTATGAAATAGTTGCTTCAGATTTTAAGGATATCAATGTGGAAGAAGAATTAGATAATAGTATGAAGGAAATCTTAACTTAAATAAAATTTTCAAAAAAAAAGCTTTTTTATTAATTTTTGTTTCTATTTCATAAATTATCTTAAAAATTATTAGTTTTTAGATATGAAACATGAGGCATGTTGATATTGTTGGGTTAGGCGAAGTGGTTTTAGATTGGGTTGCCGAAATATCACACTTTCCAAAACCTGATGAAAAGATTGATGCATTAAGCGAGAATTATTTTTCGGGCGGTGTTACAGCTAATTATTTAGTAGCAGTAGCTAGATTGGGGGGCTTATGCGGATTTATAGGTGCTGTTGGAGATGATTCGTATGGTCATTTCTTGGTTGATGATTTCGTTAAAGAAAAGGTAGACATAACTTTTCTTGTAAAGAAACCAAATAAAAAAACGCCTGTTAATTTTATATTTATTGCTAAAGGGGAAAAGTCAATAATTCAATCTCCTCACATGCAAACAACAAAAATAGATGTTAATGATTTAAATGAATCTTTTATAGCAGAATCTAAGCTATTACATACTACAATGATTCATCAGGAAGTTACTGAAAAAGCCATTGAAATTGCTAAAAGAAATGATGTTAGAATTAGTATTGATTTAGAATCTCAAATTGCGCAAAGAGGTTGGGAAAATTTAAAAAATCTACTTTTAAATGCTGATATTTTAATTCCAAATAAAGAAGGGGCAAAATCAATAACGAACAGCGATAGTCCTGAAAAAGCAGCTAATATTTTAGTGAAAAAAGGGATACCTATTGTAATTATTACATTAGGAAGTAAGGGGGTGTTAATAACCACAAATAACTTTCAAAAAAGGATACCTACTTACGATATTAAATATATTATTGATACTACAGGGGCAGGAGATACATTCAATGGTGCGTTTTCTCTAGCTTACTGGATTAAAGGCTGGGATTTGGAGAAAGCCTGTAAATACGCTAATGCGGCAGCTTCTTTGAAGATCCAAAAATTAGGTGCGAGATCTGGTATGCCTAAAGAAACGGAGCTACTAGATTTCTTAAAGAAGAATGATGATACTTTCTTATAAAGTTTATAAGTTTAATAGTAGATTGTTTTATGAATAAATTACACTTATATTTCTAAAATTCTCGCTACAGATTAGTACATCTAACTTTTCTAATATCATTTCTGATGTAAGTTGAGTATACTGTTGATTAAATGGCCAAATACCAATTAGAACATCTCCTAACTTTTTTACATTACCAATTAAAAAACCTTCCTTTTTTCCATCTGATAAATATGTGTAGAGAATAACGATATAATAATTAAAATTATAATTAATAGTTACATCTCCACTTTTTATTACTTCTCGAATGTTTTGAAAATTTATTACATTTTTACGCTTTTGAGTTAATATTTTTAGAGACGAAAAATATTGAGAAGGAATATTAATCGGTTTATCAGAGATTATGCTTTTAAAAGTTAATGAAAGCGATTTATTTTCATCTCCTTTAGTCCCCTTAAAAATTACCTTGTAAAATATCGCACTCATCGAAATCTAATTTATCTCTTTTTTAATATTAAAATTAAAATAGAATAAAAAAAATGCAAATGAACTTATTAATATTTTTTATATGGTTTCTTCATCATTCCCTGTCGAATGATAATATTTTCTTCAGGGAATCCCAAGTCAATTAAAAATTTTTTCAATTTGAACTTGTGGTCGCCTTGGAGTTCGATTAAATTTCCCCTAACAGTTCCTCCAGAAGCACATTTCTTTTTGGCTTGTGTAAGGATATCCTTTAAATTAGCGTCTATATTTCCTTCGAAGGTGATAACTGTAACCACACGCCCCCATTTCCTTCGATCGTTAGAGATAATAATTTGTTGTTCATCTGCGCTTAAACTATCGCATATACATAGGTCTTTCGGAAAACTACATACCGGACAAATGTCTTCTTCTTTAATACTCCTTTTTCACAACCTTTATTATTGAAACTTATTAAAATACAGTACTAAAAAATAATAGAACTAAATCTTATAAAAACCTTTTTTTATTTTAGTTTTGTATAATTTTAAAAATGTTAAGTTTTTATAAGGAATTGATTAATTTGGTTTTTAGGTTTTATTATTAACAATATTGTAAAAACAAATTCTTATTTATTATAATTAAAAAAAAATGATTCATGTATTAAAAAATGATGAGTTCATGGATTTTTAAAGTGATCGTAGCAGGAGAGGGTGGTGTGGGAAAAACTGCTATGGTGACTAGATATTGCACAGGAAAATTTGAAGAAGGCTATAAGATGACTATAGGTGCGGGATTCCACACAAAGTCAGAAGTCCTTGACACAGGAGAGTCCGTAAAAATGCAATTATGGGACTTCGCAGGAGAAAAACGCTTCCGAGAGCTTTTACCAGACTATTGTAGGGGGGCTAGTGGAGCACTGATTTGCTTTGATATAACGGATTACGACACTTTCAGAGAAATTCCAGGTTGGCTAAAAATTATTCGCAAAAAAGCAGGTTTTGTACCTATAATTCTTATGGGTATGAAGTGGGATTTATCGAACCACGAAGTTGATTTCGAAATCGCGAATGAATACGCCCAAAATGCTAAATGCAATCAATGCGTTTTCACTTCTTCAAAAGAAAATATAAATGTAAACGAATCGTTTCAAGCCATGGCAAAGTGGCTTATATTTTATGCTAATCAAGCGTAGTTTGCCCTATTTTTAGAAAATGCCATTTTAACCGCAAGAAAGAAACATATTTAAAATTAATTAGAATTATTTTGATAGCAAGTATCAATACTTTTATCCTAGATTCCATCCCGTATCTTTATATAAACATTTTTGATATTCCAGTAGAAAATGTAATTCTAAGCAATATTTTTCTTCTGCTTGTTGGCATATCTTCTATAATATACGAATATATAGATATAAAGGATAATATGAGCTCAAGAAAAGACCTATAAATTACATTGGTAAATTAATCTGTAGAATTTAAATAGGTGATTTTAAATAAAATATAGATGATCACTTATCTTTTTCGTGTAAAATTTTTAAGCATAATTAACCAATTTTTACCCAACTTTGACGGCCTGTTTATCGAGATCAATTCGTTTATAGAATTGGTATTTGGGTATATTAAATACGTTTTTTTTGGTATACTTCTCATTATCGGAATCTTAACCTTGTTGAGTTTAAGAGGGAAGTACTTTTTAGAGCGGATCAGATACAGCGAGGAAAAAAAATTAGCAGACAATCCTATGACGAAGCCTCGTTTGATTCTGGGGTCGTTATATATCGTTTTCGCGTTCGGAATTCTATTCGATTGGTTCACGTACTTCTTGCTTGCTGTTTTAGACCCTCTACCAGATCGACTCGTTTTTAATTTTATCTCTCTTTCAGGTATAATCGATCCGTTTACTACCAATAACATTTCGGATATAAATAAGGCAGTGTATCCTTACGAGAAAACTATATATTACGGAATGGCAATCTGCTCGTTTCTAGCTCTCTTGACGATTACAATAAGTCTATGGCAGATAATTAATAAGGAAGGAAGGATTACAAAAAAATCAATAAGCTCTTTAATTACTGGCGTCATAGGTGGATTAATTGCGGGATTTACAACCTGTCTTCCTTTGTTCCTCTAAGTTGGAAAAAACTTATCTTCCATATTGAAAAACTATTTATGATAAAGCCACTATTAGGGGGAGGACAGTCATCCTTTTCCTTTTTCTTTTTCCTTTTATATATAACGAATTTATAATTTTATTAGAAAAAATAATTAATTAAAGGTAGTAAAAAAAATGGATGTTGATACGTATTTTTCAAGTGTGGTGGCTGGTTTTGAGTTCCTAATAGCTTTAGGCTCACTTATCGGTTTATTTGGATTGGTAGTGGGAGCTCTTTTGCTATTCTTTGGAGGAAGACCTTTCAAAAGCAAAGGATTAAAAATTCTGCTTATTAGTATATTATTAGTGGTCGTTTGCGGTTTCAATGTGGGGATTAAATATTTTCGCCTTTAGTAAAAAAAATGATAACCTCTTTTATTCGACCCTCCAGTAAAAAAGCTAAATAAATTTAAAGGATTACTGAGAAATAACCCAATCACTACCATTAGAATTCCTATTAATAATATTTTAATGGCACGTCTACTAGACAAAAACATGCAAATTATACCTAAAACAGTAATTAATAAACCAAGGGTTTGAAGAAGAGTTCCAACGCTTTTTAATGGAGACAAACTAGAACTAATAAGATATCTCAGGTTACTCCCAAAATAAGGGAAGACAAACAAAGCGAAAACAAATATTCCTATTGTAATCCACATTATTTTAGA
>JAHLWS010000071.1 GCA_019057795.1 Promethearchaeota archaeon
ACCTTATTTTCATCGGATGGAATCTTGGAATTTTATACTCATATTACATTGATCAATTTGAAGATCGCATAAGTTTAAAAAGCTTACTTTACAAAAATTAAATAGGAGTTGATTATAAAAAAAATCGAACAGACTTTTTAATAACAGCAATTCACTTAATCGTATTCAAATTTTTTAATATTCCTGGTGTTTATTTTAGAAAAACTAAGTATCCGGAGGCTCTAAAGTTATTTGAAGATGCCCTTCAAATTTTAAATAATTTAAATTTAGATGATGAACCAATAACAGAGACTCTAAAAGAAAATATAGAATTTCTTAAAAGTAAAATAGAAAATAATGAATAAATTTTAAGTTTTAGGAGTATATAACATAAAATTAAGTTAAATAAGGTTTAGAAAAATCAAAGGACAAAAAAATTTTATTTTACTTCTATCTTTTTCTTTTCTTTCTTTTCTTCTTTAATTTTAAGTAGAATTAATTTTAAAATCCCTTTATCTAAAGTTGCTTCAATTTTATCTTCATCAATCATTTCTGGCAAAATATAAGATCTAAAGTAGCTTGAACTACTGTATTCTCTACGGACATAGCCTTTATCTTTTTCTTCATGTTCATTCTTTTGTTCTCCCTTAATTTCTAAAGTTCCATCATGAATGAAATGCACGCTCCTAAACGCAAATTAGACGATATACTAAAAAAGATAGTATAAAAATAAGTTTTTATGAAATATAAATAATAATTTTAAAGTAAGCTTATTTCTTAACTTCTCTTTTTCCGATTCTAACGCTTCTAATCACATTAAGAAGAATAATTGCTATTCGATAGTTTTAGAAATATTATTTAATGACTCCTAGCCCCACCCTAGATTTTGTTTTTGAAAAAAAAGATCACAAATCTTTTTTTAAACTATCTTCCCTTGGATACTTTATAATCTAACTCAAATTTAAGCTTTATTCCCCAGAATTGAGGACAAATTCTAATAATTGCATATTATGTCCTCAACATTGGAGAAAAATTATTGGTAACATTAAAAATGAGGTTCAGATTTTCGTTTTCATAAAATAATCTTTCTTTTATATGCAAAAAACGATTTTAAATAACCAAAAATTTATATAAGTTTACATTCTTCTATTTTTTATTGATTTGACAATATGAATAAAAAAAAATATTTGATATTCATAAAATAGCGAGTGGTTTATGGCTTGTTATCTGATATAACAATTAAAACATAATATAATATTAATATGACTCTACAGAAAAGTTTTACCAAAAATCCTAGTTCAAATAAAACTAGTTTTAACTTAAATAATTTATCAATGCGAGAGTTTGAAGCCTTTCTGATTTTTTTAAGGCACGAAGGAGAAGAATTAAGTGTTTTGAAAAAATTTATCGATTTGAGTTTTAATTATACAAGCAGAACAAAGGCTTATGATTACATCAATAGCTTATGCAAAAAAGGTTTTGCATACAAGAAAACGACTCTTGAAAAGGGAAAAAAAGTAACGAGAATTTTTATCAGAAAAAAAATTAGAAAAGAATACGAAAAGTTTATACTACCCACGATTGGAACTATAAAAGAATCGCTGAAAGATGTTTTCGAAGAATATATAGATGACCTTAAAGATGTGGAAAAAATACGTGAGAAATTTCGAACATATACAGAAACTGTTTTATTATCAATTAATAATTTTTTAGTAAATGAGCCTGTAAAAACTTTAAAGAGTGAAAGATTCCAAAAAAAGTTATATGACACGATTTGGAAATATTTTAGGGCTGAAATGCTAAAATACGAAATGTTTTCAAAATAAAAGAGAATAATTTATAAAATTTAACAACTAGATTTAATTGCAAATTTTTAATATTTAATTAAAAGATGGGTAAAAATTGTTACTTCAGGGCGCTTTAACAGAAAGAATAATTATAGTTTGTATATTTCAGATATGGCCAATTATATATTATTCTTTTTTTGCGTATAAATTATTAAAACGCACAAAAAATCGTTCAACAGCCACTCTAAGTTGCCTTTTTATTTTTAGTGCACTTGCTTTATTCCTTGCTATTGTTTCAATTATTCTTGCAAATACCCCTTTTGCATATCTCTGCTATGTAATTGCTTTTTATACGTTTATATTCGCTCATAGTTTTATAGTAATTTTTAGTTGGCTTATCGTAAATCTTGACAGGAAATTATCTTACAAGTATTATTTAGGGATTTTAATTTATGGAATCTTATCAACTTATGTCTTCTGGATAGGAATATTTTTAGAAGGGATTAGATACGATTCTGGCACAGATTGGGTACCTGTTTTTAGCTGGTTATTTCTTTTTATCAGTTGGAGCTACGTAACAATTTTTTTAATCGTTCCCGAGATAATTTTAGCGGTAAAGCTAATAAATATATTTGAAGGTGTAGCACTAAAGCGAAGAATTAAATTATTTATTCTTAGCGTATTTTTAGAATTTGCTATTGTACTTCTCATAATTTTATATAATACTTGGATAAACAATTCTGATTTCAAGGTAATTTATTTATTTGTAGTGCCACCCTTAAGTACGTTAGCAGCTTATTTTATTTACAAGAGCTTTGGAAAAGGATTGGAATAATTTAATTTGAATAATTTAAATATTCAAAGTTCTATTTTATAACCTCTTACTTAATTAAATTCTCAATAAATAGTTTAAAAGGTGACTCCTAGCCCCGGGACCTAATAATAAGGTCTGAAACTAAATAGGGAGAGAAGGGTGAAACGAAGTGTGCGTTCAAACACACTACCAAAAGACAAAAATCCAGGGTGGGGCAGGAGTCTTTTTTAGATGTTATAGTCACATTTTTAAATTTTAGTTTATATTTCTGTCGATTTTTCTCTAATTCTCCCTTTAGTTGTAATTATTATTATTACATACTCTAATAAACTTTTGTGTGATTGAAATTGAAGATTAATTTATAATTTTTTTTATGTATAATATCAAGGTTTTTGAAGAACATTTAAAGCAATTTCTGTTGAAATTTTTGCTTCTTCGATGGTAACCATTCCAATTGTTGAGCAACATATATTATGCTTAGAGATATATTCAAATGCTTTGAGTGGCTCTAATTTACCTGCTGCTAAAGTTTTCATTCCTATAAAATAATGGTCTTTATGACTATTTACAATATTTTCCAACTTTTTTTGTTCTCCCATGAACATTCCTCGAGCGTTAAAGGGAATTAGAAAAGCTTTAACATAAGGAATGTGTTCGAAAGCATGTTCTAAAGTAGAAACGGGGTTATGAGCTGCAATTCCGGGAATTATCCCTTTTGACTTAATCTCGTCTAATAACTTTATTAAGTTGTCATCCTTCTTATCCGAAATCAATCCGTGCGCGAAAATCAACTTAGCATCTAGTTTTGCAAGTTCTTCAATTAAGGGATCGGGTCCAGGAAAAGTAGAGCCTATTATTATAAAATCGTTATGAGTTTCTGCCATTATTCTGGCAGCTTCACTAATCTTACCTGCGGGCACTAATTCTATACCCCGCCCTCCAGCTTCATAGCACGCTTCTAATATCTCTAACACCGCTTCCGTGTTATGTAAAAACTTTTTGCGGTAAATTCGGGCGTTTTTTCCAAACTGCGAAGCCCCTAAAAAAGGTGAGGTCCCTGTCGAAACTAATGGGATTTGTTGGCCTTCTATTATATAAAAAATAATATATCCACTTTAATTTGTTAGTTTTTTAAGAAAAATTTATTAAATAATTTTAATGAATTATAAAAAATATAAAAAGGTGTACATCCAAATTAAATTAAATTAATTAAAGAAAAGTGTATAAAAATGACAGACCCAAATGCTATAAAAAATAATCCTTTTAAAGAGTTAGGTGAATTTCCCGAGAAGAAATACCACGATGGATACACCCTCGATTCAACGTACATTACAGTGAGAGATGGGGTTAAAATTGCTGCAACAATTTGCCTTCCTAAGGGACTTTCTCCCGATGAAAAAATCCCAACATTAATAACTCAAACGAGATATTGGAGAGCGATGGAATTGAGAATTCCATTTAGATGGCTTTTTGATAGTATGATAACAAACGCTCCAAACCCCGAAATTATTACTTGTCGAGGCTATGCTCTCATTTATACTGATGTTAGAGGGACAGGGGCATCATTTGGTACAAGAATAATACCATTTTCCGATGAGGAAGTAAAAGATGGCTCTGATATAGTTGATTGGATTATAACACAGCCTTGGTCAGATGGAAATGTAGTTTCTAAGGGGATTTCATACACAGCAACTACGACAGAATTATTTTCTGGAAATAATCATCGAGCAATAAAAGCGGTTATGCCCGGACACGGATATTGGGACCCATATACTGATGTAGCTTTCCCAGGAGGTTGTTATGACCATGCCTTTATGCAGATGTGGTCATTTCTAGGAAAAAATTTAGATTTAAACAGCCCTAAAGTTTTTTCGCAAATAATGCCAGAAGTCTGGCTATTTGTCAAAGGCGTAAAACCAGTAAGCTCTGATATGGATCAAAAATTATTACAAGTTGCTATAAGTCAACATGAATCAAATCAATATGTATATGAACATACAGTAAAGATGGATTTTCGCGACGATAAGCTTCCTGACGGCACTTTTTTTGACGATATTAGTATTTTTGCTCGAAAAGAAAAAATTGAAAGTTCAAAGGTTCCAATTTTGGCTTGGTGTTCGTGGTATGATTCAGGGTATGGAGATGCAATTATTAATCGATTTATGAACTTAAGTAATCCCACGATTGCTATTTTAGGTGATTGGACTCATGGAGCTGGATTACCCGCAAACCAATTTTATCCAGAACGGACCATAGTGACTCCAAAACCACGAGATAGAATTAATACTTGGATCAATTTCTTCGATAAATGCGTATATGGCGATGGAATACAAGGAAAAATAATATATTATTACACCTTAGCAGAAGAGAAATGGAAGAAATCGAGAGTTTGGCCCCCAAAAGGGCACTCTTATCAAAAATGGTATTTTTCAGAAAATTATTCTTTAACGAGAGAAGAACCAGCGACTGATGTTGGAGCTGATAAATACAAAATTAATTTTCGGGCCACAACTGGACGAAATAATAGGTGGTGGGCACTATTAGATTTGCCTATAACATACTACAATAGAAATAAAATTGATGAGAAACTCCTATGTTATACAAGCCAACCATTCGGATCTGATATCGAAATCACGGGGCAAATAATTTTATGCCTATATTTGGCATCAACACACGAGGATGGCGCAATATTTGCCTATTTTGAAGATGTAGATGGAAGTGGGAATGTTACTTATATAACTGATGGAGAATTTAGATTGATTCATAGAAAAATTTTATCTACAGAACCGCCATATAAAATATTAACCCCGTACCATAGCTATAAAAAAGAAGATTCTTCGCCTCTTATTCCAGGAGAGATAACAGAGGTTAAGTTTGGATTGCATGCAACTTCAGTTCTTATTAAAAAAGGACATCGAATTAAAATTGCCATTGCTGGAGCAGATAAAGATACGTTTATACGTTATCCTACAGAAGGAAGACCAATAATTACTGTCTCTCGAAATAAAGAATTTCCCTCTTATATTAAACTTCCAATTATAACGAAGGAGTAAATTAACTCATTAAATAGGTGATAGAAAAAATGGAAGAAATTTTACCAAGTTTAAAAGGTATGTTAAAAGATGCAACTATTATAAAGTCAGATGCAACCAGATTTGAAATAACTATAACAATACTTAATAAAATTAACGGTAATGTGGCAGATCCTGACGAAATTTTAGTTATGCTAAAAATGTATGGTGGGTTAAAGGAAGATGTTCCCATGGAAATAGATATCAACAACGAAACGCAGATTATCGAACTAAAATTTCAAACTGAAGAAGACTTTAAAAAAATCCAAAAAATAATGGAAACTATCTGGGATGATGCGGTGGATTTGCTCGAACAAGCCTCACAAGGCGATTTTAGTCGCATTAAAAACATTCCTAATATTGACGATTAGTTTTAACTTCTTTTTTTATTTTTAATTCACTGTTTTTGTATGTTTTTGTTTTAACAAAGAGAAGAAGTCAGATAAATCGATATTTCCCCCGCTAATTATTAACCCAATTTTTTTTTCTTTAATTAACGACGGTTCTATATCACCATACAATAATCCTGCTAAGGGAACTGCTCCCGAAGGCTCTACAACTAATTTCATGCGCTCCCAGTAGAATTTCATAGCATCAATTATTTGCTCTTCGGTAACCGTAATAATACCGTTGACGAACTTTTGGATTATAGGAAATGTTTTTTCCCCCACTGAAGTTCTCAATCCATCAGCAATAGTATTTGGGTTTTCTACGGGTACCCTCTTTCCTAATTGAAACGACCTAAACGTATCGTCAGCGTTTTTAGGTTCTATACCTATAACTTTAATTCTCGGATCCAGCCCTTTAGCTGCTATAGAGCATCCACTAATTAGCCCACCTCCGCCAACAGGGACAAGTAATACGTCAAGAGTTCTATAATTGCTGATAAATTCATAAGCAGTAGTTCCTGCACCAAAAATCACGTTATAGTCGTCGAAAGGGTGAATTAGTCTATATCCGTTCTGTTTTATTAATTCAGCGGATATTTTGTCTCGATCACCCGGCTGATTCCCACATAAAACGACTTCAGCCCCATAACCACGTGTAGCAGCTATTTTAGATGGTGTTGCATTATTGGGCATGACAATTGTAGCTTTAATGTGTAAAATTTTAGCTACTAAAGCAACCGCTTGAGCAAAGTTCCCTGACGAGTGAGCAATAATTCCCCTCTCCCTTTCTTGCGAAGGTATGTGACTTATACCATTCCAAGCCCCCCTGAACTTAAACGAACCTGTTCGTTGAAAATTTTCACATTTTACTATTACTCGTTTAGCACCTGTCAACGAATCTAAAGTTCTGCTAGTCATCAATGGCGTTCGGTTTACAACTTGGGACACTATTTTATCGGCAAGTTTTATGTTTTTAAATATTTTAACCAACCTCTTAATCGTCGTTTATAAATCTAATGTTCAATTTAGAGCGTTTATTTGTTTTTATTTGTTAGTAATAATAAATGTGTGTAATCTTAAAAAAAAGTTTATTTTTCCAATATAATAGTGTCTCCTATAGCGAATCTATCCAAAGCATTTTCGTCTAATTTTATACCCCATCCAGGACCCTCAGGTACTTTTGCCATTCCATCATTATAATCTATAGGCTTTAAAATTAGATCATCTTCTAGCATTTCTTGTCCAAATAATTCTGTCGCGTAATCAACAAACGGATATTTTGCGGTTGCAAAGTGGATATGCATCGCTGAAGCAATTCCTAACGGTTGGTTATGTAAAACAACGCCCAAGCCACGCATTTTTGCGTAATCCAAGGCTTTTAGGGCTTTTGTTACTCCTCCTGGACGATCAGAGTTTAACCCTAAAACTCTTACTGCTTTTAATTCGACTAGCGTAATAAAATCTTTTAACGAAAAAAATCCCTCGTGAGACATTAAAGGAACATTAACTCTGCTTTGAACGTAAGCCATCCCTAAATAGTCCGATGCATTCACTGGTTCTTCGGCAAAGTCAATTCCATAAGGCTCAATGGCTTTAATAGCTCGAACGGCCATTGAAGGACTATAAGCTTGATTGTAATCTACACGTAAATTAATTTTGTTTCCAAAAATCTTTCTTATTGCTTGTAAGATTTTTACGTCGTCTTCAACGCTTTTTCCGAGCTTTAGTCGAAAATTTCTAAACCCTTTTTTGTAATAGGTTCTTACAAGTCCTTTCATTAACATTGGGGCTCCTAAAGGTATAAGCGCCGCTAAAGGAATCTTGTCTACGAACTTTCCACCCATGCAATAACACGCAGGTAAATCAGTTATATGACCCATTAAATCGTAGCAAGCCATATCGATCATTCCTTTAGCTGCTTCGTTACGCGCCAAGTTTACATCCATTCGATAATTTATCTTCTCGATATTGAATGGGTTTTCACCTAAAATATACTTAGCTAAACAATTTTTTATTGCATCAATAATCTGGTTGGGCGATACGCCAGTCTCCGGTAACCAGAGAAACGCTTCTCCTAATCCTATATTTCCAAGTTTACTAATAAGTTTACAAATTACGAAATCTCCCCCAAGCCATGCCTCTTCTGCAGCAATTGCCATTCCTAAATTCCCTTCCCCTTCGCCCATTGCCTTTATAACGTAGTCTTTAAATGGCACATGTAAAGGAGTTAATTCAATGCTAGTTATTTCATCTTTTATAGTCATATTAAATCAAATAGTTTTGTTTTGGTAATAATAAAAATAAAAAAAAAATTAAATTAATAATTTATTGATTTTAGAACGGACCATCTAAGCTCATAAAAACGCAGGGATGATCAGCAGCAGTTCCTCCAGTGTATGTGATGGAATAAACTGATGTATTAAGCTCCCCAGATACGAAGATATGATCTATTCTGCCATCTGGGAGCCTAGTCTCCCAACCTTCGGGTACAATGCCAATTGTCTTTGTAGGGGACGATTCCCAACAATCGTATAATTGTGCCACTGTTATATTATATTGTTCGGTACCAAGTTCAAAGTTAAAATCTCCCATTAATATTACATTGCTCAAACCGTTAGTTACCGATAAAATATTTTCTTGTTGGATAATTTGAGAACGATCTTCTGCAGGGTCCTCGTAATTTCCGAGGTGTGTAATGAAAATATTGAATGTTGTGCTTCCAACAATAATTTGAGCCCATATCGTCGCTGTTTGTTCTCCCTTGCTTTCCATATAAAATGTTTTAGGGTTTAAGATCGGATATTTTGAAAGCAATGCAATTCCAAAGGTCCCAGTCAATGTTTTTGGCCCATAGTATGAATACAACTTCAAGCGATTACTAACAAATCTAACAATGTCTGAATTTCCACTTGAAATTCTGCAAGTATCTGATTCTTGTAATCCTATGATATCGGCATTCAGATCCTCGATGACCTGATATTGAGCGTCAAAATTTTTGTTACCAGGTTCGTCTGATCCTTGCTGTATGTTATATGACAAGACTCTTAAAGAATCTCCAGATACATCGTGATCTATAGGGAATTCAAATACTATAGCCCCTATTAAAGAAGCTAAACTTATCATAACAATTATTAACGAGGCTTTTTTTTTGCTTTTGACGATTGAATTAATTGAATCAAATGTACCTCTCGAAGCTTTATTTATTAAAAAGAGCGGTAAGAACACGAACATTCCTAATATTAGGAATATAACCCAAATTGCGTCTCTAAATAAATCTCCGATTAAAGGAATGTAATCCCATACAATCGTAAAAACAGCAGATAAAATCATAATTAGGAAAAAGCCAGACGAGACAAAAAAACTACCACCTAGTTTTCTTATACCTGGTCTACTTCTAAATAATTCGCTCGATAGTAAGATAAAATCAAGTAATATTATTGGGCTTAGAACCAACATTATCATTAGCATCGCTTCGTTTAACATATTTGCACCAGGAGGATAGAATGGATAAGACGGAACAAAAGCAAAGATTATAGTATTGCCTAATATGGTTAAAATTAGAGTCAAAATAAAAGTAAGATTCCAAATAGTAACTATATACGATTTTAATTTCCCTATTATACCTGGATTAGAGATTACAAGAATTATAAAGGCAGTATTCACTAAAACGAGAAGTGTTAGAATTAAAATGTAATTTACTTCCGTCCACCTTGCTATAATTGTAGGGCTACTAAATACGAAATATATCAAAGTTATTACGCTTATCATCCCTAGAGTTAGTCCAATAATTTTCCATTTGCTTGCTGGTTTAAAGTCACTTTTTTTTACTTCGTTTGAAGAGGTTGAGCTTTGCTCTGAATTTACTAAATGGATTATCATCAATCCCGCAAATATGGCTAATATCCACCCAATCCACATGAACCAACTGTATGTAGATAGATCAATAGAAGATCCCAGTGTTCGCAATGAGATCGATAATAATAATCCTAAACCTAAACCAGCTCCTAATAAAATTCCGTTGCTTTCGTGATTTCCTTTGGTTTTTTTATGAAGATAAACTGGAAAAAAAAACATAAAACAACCCAATCCTAATCCCGTGACAAGCATTTTTAGTTGAACATCTAAAAAAGGTTGTAAAACTCTACAAATAACAAAAATCTCCCCGATTGCGATAAAAGCTTTGTTAGGAAAACCTCTTTTAAAGAATAAAAGCAAAAATGGAGTCAAAAGAAATAACAAAGCTAAGACATTCTCGTTCAATTCCACTTCAATAAGATTTAACGCGTAAATCGATTCTAAGAACTCTGTCATGAGTTGGAAAAAGAATAGAAACATTATACTGAGAAACACTAATTCTGAATAGAATTTATTAACAAATTTGTTATAGATTTCCATATTAAAATTTAATATTTTAGAAATATATAAACTTTTAATTATTTTTGAAAAAATTAGATGTGTTTTAGATAAAAATAACTTTCTCGAACAGAAAGTAGAAAAATGATACGCTACCAAGATAAAATAGCATTATACCAAAAGCAACAACAATTAACATTAAATAATTCATATTTTCTATCTTTTGAAAATAATAAAAAGTGGTAAGGCCTAAAAGAACTTCAGGTATAATTATGTAGACGGCTAAATGATCGAAAATTAGAGTGACATTTTGAGGGTACCACGATTGAAGCATCCACATAGATTGTTCGGAAAGCCCAAAAATCGTTAATGAGATTAATCCTACGGCAATAAGGGCCTTAGAGTAAGAGTAATTTTCCTTTAACTTGAGTCCAATAAAACAAATTAAAAATAAAGGGATAGCCCATAATCCTGCCATGTATCCAGAAACAGGTCCAATTTTAAACAGTCCATCCTCGGGAAAGACTAATATGTTTAACTGAGCCGATAGGAACCAATCTGGCCATATTTGAAATAAACTTATTAAAAAAACAAAAACCCATAGCTTTACCCATTCACTATATTTTCTGAACAAACCTACTAATGAAATTAGTAGATTATAACCGATTACAAGTATAAATAATTTTATCCCTATTGCAATTTGGATTGGTATAAATAAAACAGCGAAGCATAAAACTGTGAAAATAAAATGAACTATAATAAAATCCCTAGTTGTTTTTGCTGTATTTGCGTTTTTCTCCATAATAGTTACCAATATTAAAGAAATATATATACTTTTAACATATTTTAAATAAACAAATAATCGATCAAAAAAATGATATAAATAATTAATGTGATTTGGTATGGGAGAGGAAATTAAAACAGTTGGAATTGTTGGAGCAGGTTTTACCGGAAAACAGATAGCTGCTCAAACAGCTCTAAACAACTTCATAGTAAAAGTTTATGATATTGACACAAAAATTCTAGAAGACGCTAAAAAATATATCACAGGAGTTCTAAAACGAAAAAAACAATTAGAAGCAATCCAAAACGTTTCATACTATTCAGAATTAGATAAATCGTTGGAGGATGTTGAGCTTGTAATTGAAGCAGTTCCAGAAAATCTCGAATTAAAAAGAAAAGTGTTTTCTCAAATTGATAGTTTAGCCCCTTCAAAGACTATTATTGCTACCAATAGTTCTTCTTATCCCGTTTCGAGAATTGAATCTGCGGTCAAGAGGAGAGATAAAGTACTAAATATGCATTTTTATCCTCCAATTCCTACGCGACCAATGGCAGATATTATGCGCGGAACTGAGACTAGCGATGAAATTTTTGAAATTGGAAAAAATTGGATAATAAATATTGGATGCGAACCTCTTATAGTAAAAAAAGAATGTTTTGGGTTTGTTTTCAATAGAATATGGCACGCTGTAAAAAAAGAGTGCATTAAAATGTGGGCGGGAGGTTATGCAGATATAGAAGTTATTGATACAGCTTGGAAAATATTTACTAAAATGAAATTGGGGCCATTTACTATGATGGATGGTATCGGTTTAGATGTTGCATATGCTGTAGAAATGTCATATTATGAAGAGAGTGGAGACCCAAAAGACAAACCACCGCAAGCTTTTAGGGAAATGGTAGAACGAGGGGATTTAGGCTTAAAAACTGGAAAGGGATTTTATACTTGGAAAAAAAAGAAATGATATGTTTTCTAATATTAAGATTATTGCTTACCGTTGAACAAGGCTTATGAATTAGGATAAGATTTTTAAAAATAAAAAATATTTAAAAATTATTAGAATATCAATATCGCATTCCTCATTTCTTTATTTTTCTCCAGATCGAACGAACACCTAAATATCCCATCGCTCCTAATACTCCATAAACGGCACCGTTAATCAGGCCACCCCAAAGGATGTTAATTGGAATTTCAACTATGTGACATCTTGGATCACAAACTTCGACATATTTAGGAAATAGAATGCTTCCTGGCAAGACATTCATTGGAGCAATAAATGATACTAATAAAACTCCAATGAAGACGATAACAAAAGTAAGTGTAACAAATACATTAAAATAACTATCAACTGACGACATTTTTACAAACCATGAATATAAGTTTAAACAAGAAGAATTAAGAATGGTATTTAAATCTTCTATAATAAAGAAAAAGACAATACGCTAAAATATAACATAACACGAATAAAAGAATTAAATTTTTTTATTTTATACTCCTAAGATTAATATTAAGACCCATATAAGACCAAAACTAATTATAATTGACAGGTTTACAATCATCGTCACTAATTTTTGATCGTAATCGTATTCTACAGAGAAAGGTATAACCGCAAGACCCACAGGCAAAAGCAAAGAAAGGCAAATAATAATCCTAAAAAGTGGGTCAAATAAGCTTGTCGGTAGAAAAAAGAATAATATTAACCCTACAAATAATCCTAACGCATATCTTAGCATAAGAACTTTAATTATTGATATCCATTCAACCTTACCGAATTTAAAATTAAGAAAAATCCCCAATAATAACAACGCTAAAGCTGTATTTGCCCTTGCTAATACATCTATTAACTCAGAGAAAATAAATGGGATTGTAAATCCAGAAAAGTTTATTGTAAGAGCGATAACATAACTCATTAAAGGAGCAGATTTGATTAAACGCTTTAATATGAATTTAAAATCGACTTTAACGCCTTCTTCGTGATTTTTCGGAGAATAAATCGACGCTAAAATATAACATAATACGAAAATCGTAAAAGCATTACCTGCGTCAACAAGAGCAATATATCGCATTCCAGCGGCGCCCCAAATGCCTTCTACTAATGGGAAAAAGAAATGTGCGATGTTAAAGCCTACCATAGTCATAATCATCGCTCCTTTTAAACGATTCGGACGCTTTCTAAAGCTTAGTATTCCAATTGCAGCCATTCCAAGACCAAAAGCTAAATTAACTAAAGGTAGTAATAATAATGACAATTCAAATTGGATTGTACTGGTAAATTTAAGAATTACTGCGGGCAAAGTAACGTTAAAGATGATTTTAGCAATAACATCCCCATTTTCTTCCTTTATTATTCCTAATCTTTTAATTAAATAACCAATAGCAACGATAAAGATTGATATCAAAAAAACGACATTTACGTCAGTCATACTATTGGTAATTAATGTTTTTTTAGTAGATTATTAAAATATTTAAAATAATTAAATAATTATTTAATCTGATACCTAAAAATTGAAATAATAAAGAATTCATTAAAAGTGAGGAAAATTGAAACCTAATCTACTTTCGGATAAAAAAGTAATAATTACGGCAGCAATTACAGGTGGAATTCATGGTAAATGGGCAAATCCCGCTCTGCCATTAACTGCCGAAGAACAAGCGCAAGCTGCGTTAGAATGTTACGAAGCGGGGGCTTCAATTGTTCATATTCATGTTCGCGGCGATGATGGTCAAAATACTCCTGATTTAAAATATTATGATAAAACAGTAAAGCAAATTGGGGAAAAATGTCCCGTAATAAGACAAATAGGAAATGGAATAGGCGCTAAAGTTGTAGAACATGCATTTACCACTAAATCTGGTAAAAAAAGAGTTACGACCGAAATTGTCCAACCCTCTTTAGAAGAACGATTAAACCTAATAAATATTGAACCCGAACCTGAAATGCATACTATTAATGCTGGTTCTTTCGAATTTAGAACTCCCTATGGGGGATCGCTATTCCTAAATCCACAAGATTTCAATCGCAAATATATCAAAAGGTGCAATAAAAAAGGTTTTGGTATAGAAATCGAGGTGTACGATTCCAGTCATATTACTAACGTTTTAGAATTTGTTGAAACCGGGCTTTTAACACCTCCTCTACACTTTAGCTTAGTATTAGGTATTAAAGGCGGCGCTGAGGCCAACCCTGCTAATCTTTTACGCATGGTTGATCAAATACCAGAAGGATCAACATGGCAAGTAGTTACTGTTGGCAAATTCAATTTACGTACGACTGTAATGGCTATGTGTATGGGAGGTAATATAAGAACTGGCTTGGAAGATACTATTTATTACGGAAAAGGAGAACTTGCTCAAGGTAATGCTCAATTAGTAAAAAGAATGGTTAGAATAGCTAAAGAAATCGGAAGAGAAGTCGCTACTGTCGATGAAGCTAAACAAACTTTAGGAATAATATAAAAATCGTTGGAGTTATTCAACGTGACTTATTTTTTGAACATTACCATAATTTCATACTAACATTTATTAAGTGAAGTTAGATCTTTTTATATAGCATTATAGAGAGTGATTTGATGGGTAGAAAAAATTTCACTTTATTTGGCTTTAACTTGACGCAAAAACAATCGGTACAAATATTTATATTATCACTTGCAGGAATCATCATTTCAGTATTTTTGTTAATGACGATTGTGCCCTCTTTAATAATGAACGTCATATATTATGGTTCTTATAATGATCCTTATTATGATCCAGATGACTATTATCTTATTTTGATGATTATTAGCATGCTTCCTTATATAGTTGTAATTTGTGGGATATTTTTATTGTGTCTTTATTCCTTGATTCGATGCAGGAAAATTGCCAAATACTACTCTCCCTTAATTGATCCTGTGTTAGAACCGAAACCAAAATCCTCCTATACTGAAGCGAGACCGAACTCTATTGCCCAATTTTGTTCTAATTGTGGAAAAATGAAGGAAGGCCTTGAAAAATTTTGTACTAAATGTGGGCATCAAGTAGTGTATCAAAAATAAAATATTTATAATTTCAACGGATAAACTCCGTAATTCTTAGTGGCTTCAATCATCCATTTGATATTTTGATAAGTCATATCTGGATGGGAGTTAGAAGGAGATAACATATAACCTCCACCACGACCAAGATTTCTAATTGCGTATTTCACAGCATCTTCAACTTCTTTCTGGGTTCCTTTTACTAGAATATGAGATGTGTCAATATTACCAAGGAGGCATAATTTATCGCCTACCTTCTTTTTTACTAATTCTAAATCTACATAGGGTGGTTCAAGACAATGTAATCCATCAAAACCGGCTTCAAGCACGAAATCAAGCAGTGAAGTGATGTCACCGTCCGAATGGAAAATGATTTTGCCTCCCCACTCGTGTACTGCCTCTGTGACTCGTTTCATACAAGGCAAAACGTATTTATCGATGTATTTTGGATTAATTAGTGGACCACTTTTAAATGCAATATCTCCACCTTCGAAGAATATCTTCGCTCCGCAGTCAGCGTAAACTTTAAAAACTCCTAATACAAATTCTGTAGTTTGTTCAAACCTTTCTTGAATTAATTTCGGATTTTTACGCAAAGCCCTTGCAAACGCGCCCATTCCCATTCCTTGCCATACGGGAGGAAACACGCTAGCGAAATCATCTTGAGCCATCATGCAAAAGTCTGTGTTCACAAACTTTTTTTTATGTCTTTGAATTGTTCTGAAAAACTTTTTGGCTCGCCTAAAGTGTTCGTTGAAGTCAGGTTTAGGAAAATGTTCCCAATCTTCTTGATTTTTAATCTGGCCGTCAATATAATAAGGAAAGATATTTCCGTCGAGATTAATGATTTTATATTTTCGACCAAATATATCGGTCATTTCTTCTTTACTTTTAAACTTAAATGGAATATATCCGGCTCCGCATGTATCGTAACCAATGGCAGCCGCAGTTTCTATCGCTCGTGAAAACACATTTATTTCGATTTCCGTCATAATACTATTAACCCGGTTGACCCAATCGTCAGGGTATTGTTGTTCAAGTTCATCGAAAACATCAAATGCGCTTCTAGGTGGTTTTCCCAACACTTCATCGCATACGACTCCGTCAACGGCTACAGCGTGGATTGGGACTCGATCTACGGGCTCGTGATTTAACGCTGCCCATACTCTTTCTTTACTATTCATTATTTAGATTGTTCGAAGTTAATTTTAAAATTAAATTAATTATGAAAAAATAAAAAAAAATAAAAAAATTTTACTTTAAGCTCGGATTTCTTTCAGTTTTTCTCTTACGCTTTCAAGTCTTTCCCCATGTAAACCATAAAATTTCATGGATAGAAGTCCAATTGCAAGTGCGATAATAGGAAAGATAACCATTATGGCTTTTAGACCTAATATAACTACATTTATATCTGAAGGTAAGGGATCAAATTGTTTGTCCCAACCTATATTTCCGAACATAAATCCAATAGTTAAAATGACTAAAATTATTGAGATTCGATGAATAAATGCGTTAATTCCATAGTAACTTGCAGATCGCTTAACTCCGAATTTAACTGCGTCTTCGTCTATAACGTCAGCGTGTAAAATGTCTACGTAAAACAATGCCCCTGACAATGGAAAACCTTGAAGTGCTATAAGAAGAATAAATGCGATTTGAAACTCTTCTCCAGTTATAAATAAGAATGGAAGCAGCGTACAAATCCAAATTCCTAATGTTATCATGAAGGCTTTGCGCATTCCGTATTTAAAGCCAAGTTTTTTGTGAATTGGCATGACAAGTGCAGCAAGGATAAAAGCTAACATTAGCGCTATCCCGACTATAAGCGAGCCGCCTCCTGCAAAAAGAGAACCTCCGATAACGAATTCAGCGTAAATTGGTATAATCATAGGTAAAATGCTAAAACAATACCATACAGCGGTGTTTGCTACAACAAATTTTATAAATGTTTTATTAGTCAATGTAATTTTCATTGATTGAAAAAACGATGGTCTTTTTTCGAAATCTTCCGCCATTTCTACTTTCTCTTCAATCCCCTTCAAAAGAAACGGTATTGAGATTATAAGCGTAAAAACTGCTATGACGATCGCCATAGTAAAATATTGGCTTTTAGCGAGGGGAATTGCGGTGGTTTCTGGAACGTAATCGGTAATTAATATCATCGGAATAATCGAACTTAAAATTAAGGCAACTACGGTTAGACCTTTTATAAGTAAATTAGTATCAGCTCTCTGTTTCTCATTTGGGAACATTTCTGGGAAAAGTGCGTTCACATTTACATCAAACATGGTATAGAAGAACTCAAAGATAACAATCGTTGATAAGAAGTAAGTAAACTCTAGCATTTTATCACTTGTATTGAAAGGCACGTAGAACATTAAAACCACCATAAGGCATAAAGGAATTATCGAAATTAGTAGAAAAAACTTTCTTTTTCCCCACTTTCCTCTATGTTTCGTCCTTTCCGAGAGCGCTCCGAGCATTGGATCGTTAACTGCATTCCATATACCCCAAATAACGTATGTAATTATCATTAAATCCAAAGGTATTAAGACGACTGTAAAATAAAACGTAAATATCAAAAATTGAAAGATTTGGTAAGTTAGCTGGTCCGGAAAAGCACTAAGCCCAAAAAGGAATTTCTTCTTAAATGTTAATTTCTCTTCACTCATTATTTTTTATCCCTAAATTGTAATTAAATTATATTTAAATTTGATTACATTATATCTTATTTAAAATTATTCAATTATATAATATCTTACATCTAAGTTTATTTAGAATTAATTAGGTTAAAATCTACACACAATCAATATGAAAAACTGTTTTTATAAAATATGAAACAATATTTTAAAACATGGAATTTATATTTATATTACATATATTAAAAAACTAATTTAAGAAAAAGAGAAGAAAAACTATGAAAATTGTTGAAATTGAAGGAGTTGGAGAAAAATACGCAAAGACACTAGAAAAAGCAGCTATTGCAAATGTGGAAGACCTAATACCGTTAAAATGGGGAGAAATCAAAGAACTTGCTAATACAACTAGTATTTCTTTAAAATTACTCGAAAAATGGCAAGATCAAGCAGAATTAATGGTAATTAAAGGCATTGGGCCCGAATACTCTGAAGTTTTAAATAAAATTGGTATTGATTCTACAAGAGAACTTGCCTATCGAAATCCTAAGAATACTTTAGATAAAATTATCGAGTTTGATAAGAAGCAACCTGATGTTATCAGAAAAATACCTAAAGTTGAAGATATTGAAGGTTGGATTAATGAGGCAAAAGATATGTATAATGTGAAGAAAACTAAGGGTACTCCGAAGGAAACACCGATTATTGAGATCGAAGGGATCGGTAAAAAATATGGAATAAAAATGGAAACAGCAGGAATTCTTGACGTTGAGAGTTTAATAGGATTAGATAGAGATGAAATTAAAGAATTAGCAAAAAAGACAAAGATTTCAGAAAAATTAATAGATAAGTGGGCTGAACACGCTGATTTGATGAGAATTGGGGGCATAGGTCCTGAATACGCTGAAGTGATTAATGAAATTGGAATTGACTCGGTTAAAGAGTTTGCTCAACGTAATCCGAATAATACTTTAGAGCGCATAATGAAATTAGATAAAGAAAAACCTGATATGTTTAGAAGACCTCCAACATTGAACATGGTTGAAGGTTGGATAGAGGAAGCTAAAAAAATTAAATAACTATTTCCATATTATAAATAATTCATTTTTCTTTTTTTGAATAATTACATAAAACATAATTGTTTCTATAAGCTAAATTAATAAAGGAGTTTACTTAAAAAATGGTAGATTTAAATTTAGAAGTTACATATTTTGAAAAGAGCGGACCACAGAATACTGATAGGGCTTTAGAAATTGCGAAAAAATACGCCGATCAATTTGATATAAAGGATATCGTTATCGCCAGTACCACAGGAACTACAGCTGAAAAGTCTGCTGAAATCTTTAGCCCAAAGGACTATAACATAATGATTGTGACCCATGCCTATTATTTTGTAAATAGTACAACAAGACAAGAATTTCCAGAGGAAAAATTGAATAGTCTTAAGGAACTTGGCTTAAAATTTCATATTGGGACGCATTCAATGAGTGGTATTGAAAGAGGATTAAGATTGAAAAAAGAAGCTTGGCAATTTGTTGATTTATTAGCTAAGATGTTAGGATACCACTTCAGTCAGGGAGTTAAGGTTTGCATAGAGATATCAGCTACAATTTGCGATGCAGGACTAATCCCCGACCTTGAAAGAGACATAATCGCAGTTGGAGGTACTGGTAGAGGCGCTGATACTGTATGTTTAATTAAACCCGCTCCAACGAGCGATTTTAAGAATCTTAGAATAAAAGCAATTTTAGCTAAACCTCTATAGAAAAAAATAAGAATCTTAATTTGTTTTTTTTTAAAAGAATCTGAAGAACATTGATTCAGATGACACAAAATTTATAAGAAAATGGATAACAAAATCTATTAATTCAGATTATCTATAAAAAATTGATTAAAATGTCGTTAGATATAAATAACGAAGAAATAGAAGTAGAAACTACAACGTCAAAGCGTAACGTGTTTTTTTGGTCTATGTACGATTTGGCAAATACGATTTACCGACTCTTTAGAACACAAATGGATAGAAGAATATTGCAAAATTTGTAATAAATGCTTTATAGAATGTCCAGTTGGTGCAATCTGGGAAGAAAAAAAAGTGGTAGGGAAAAGAAGCACATGTATTGACATAAAAAAATGTTTTCCTTATTTTAGCGAGACTTTAGGTTGTTCAGTTTGTATAAAGGTATGCCCATTCGCGGAGGGATATGAATTTTTTGAAAGCACAAAACTAAAATTTACTAACAACTTGAATAATTAGTTCTAAATTTAAAATAAAATAGAAAGACAAAAAAAAATGTTTAAATTATATCTAACTTCTTACCAACTTTTTCGATAGAACTTAAAGCTGTGTTCAAGTCGTCTTTAGTAAGTAAGGCGTTCATCTGGACTCGAATTCTTGAGAGTTCTCGTGCGACCATTGGAAAGACTATTGGTGTGCCATAGATATTTTCTTCTTCGAACAAGATTCTTGCGAGTTCTTGAGCTTTACCAGGGTCGCCAATAATCAAAGGAATGATTGGTGTTTCTGAACGTCCAGTATCGTATCCCATACTTTGAACTTCTTTCTTGAAATAGTTAGTGTGCTCCCAGACTGCTTTAACGTGTTGAGGTTCGCTTTCAACAACTTCTATTGAAGCGATGTTAGCTGCTACTACTCCAGGTGGATGCGCTGTGCTTAACAAATATGTTCTACTTTTATTTGTACAGAATTCAATTAAATCTTTAGATCCAGCTACGGTACCGCCAAACACTCCGAAGCCCTTGCTCATTGAACCCCCTTCAACGTGAACCCTTCCTTGCAAATTGAAATGTGCGACTATACCTTTACCGTCTCCAAGAACGCCTTCTCCGTGACAATCATCAACAAAAATCATAGCTCCGAAATCTTCCGCAACATTTACAATCTTATCTAAAGGAGCCATATCTCCATCCATGCTAAAGACGCCATCAGTTATGATACAAATTCTTCTAGCTCCTCCTTTTTCAGCTTCTTTTAATTGATTTTCTAAATCTGAGATATCCCTATGTTTGTAAATAACTCGCTTCGCACCAGACAATCTAACGCCATCAATAATCGAACCATGGTTTAATTCATCTGAGACTACTATATCTGGCTTTCCAACCAACATAGGAATTAATCCTGAGTTAACTGCAAATCCAGTTTGACATAAGAGCGATGCTTCCACTTCTTTATATTTAGCAAATTTTTCTTGAAATTCACGGGTTAAATCAAAACTACCCGCTATTACTGGAACTGCCCCTGCGCCTGCGCCATATTTTTTAGTAGCGTCAATTGACGCCTGAATAATCTTTGGATGTGTAGCTAATCCCAAATAATTATTTGTATTAAGCATCAATACCTCTTTTCCATTTACAATGCAGTGTGGCTTAGAACCTCCTTCTAAATATCGAATAATCCATTCTAAATTACTTTTTCTTAATTCGGTCATGTCTTCCTTAAGAAAAGCAACAGGATCTCTATTCATCATATCACCTTAAATTTGTTTGAAATAAGTGAGTAAATTAATAAATTAAGTGTATATAGAAACATATATTAGTTTTTCCTATAAAAAAATAAGCCTTAAAATTTAGAAAAAAATGGATAAACCTTTTTTAATTAAGTGAATTATGAATGTCATTATATTTACTTAGAATTATGAACTTCAAAATTGATGAATATGAGTAGAAAAATTCTTGTAATTGGTTCGGCCGGACAGATAGGATCAGAGCTTGTTCCAGCGTTAAGAAAAAAATATGGTGGAGAAAATGTAATTGCTACTGGTAGGAGGACTCCACTTCCCGACGCCATCAAAAATTCTGGGCCCGTCATCTATTTGGATGCTTTAGATAAGAATTCTATAGCCAAAGTTATTTTTGAGTATGAAATTGATACAATCTTTCACATGGCTTCAATTTTATCAGCCACAGGAGAAAAAATGCCTCAAACAGCTTGGGATATAAATCTAAACGGTTTAATAAATGTCCTAGAAGTTGCGAGAAGTTACAAAATTGATAGAGTTATTTGGCCTAGCTCAATAGCTGCTTTTGGTCCTACAACACCCAGAGAGAATACGCCTAATATTACTGTGCTGCAACCGACTACGATGTA
Source organism: Promethearchaeota archaeon (assembly GCA_019057795.1). Taxonomy (GTDB): domain Archaea; phylum Asgardarchaeota; class Lokiarchaeia; order Sigyniarchaeales; family SOKP01; genus SOKP01. The sequence continues at coordinate 21,932 of JAHLWS010000071.1, forward strand.
TGGTATAACCAAAGTAGCAGGAGAACTCTTAGCAGAGTATTATTATAATAAATACAATCTTGATATAAGATCCATGAGATTGCCGGGAATTATTAGCAGTGAAACCTTACCCGGAGGTGGAACCACCGACTACGCTGTGGAAATTTTCTACGAAGCTATCAAAAACAAAAAATATACATGCTTTCTAAAAGAAGATACCGTATTGCCTATGCTATACATGCCAGATTGTAGCAAGTGTATGATAGACCTTCTTGAAGCAGATAATTCAAAATTAAAACGCCGCGTTTATAATCTAACTGGAATAAGTTTTTCCGCAGGAGAGATCGCAGCAGAAATCAAGAAACATATTCCAGAATTTGAAATTGATTATAAACCCGATTTTAGGCAAGCAATAGCCGATTCATGGCCTAAAACAATTGACGATTCGCTTGCTCGAGAAGAATGGGGTTGGAATCCTGAGTACGACCTTGAAGCGATGACAAAGGATATGATAAAAATACTCAGTAAAAGATTATAAAAGTTTAAAATTAATTATTCTTACTTTCTTTTATTTTTTTTTCTTAACTCTTGTTTCTTATTCATGATCATAGCGTAAAGGTCTTCCTTAGTTTTAGGTGGAATAGCTTCAGTATCTTTTTTCTTGAGTTGAATAGCCTCCTCGGGACAAGTTGGAACACAGACTCCACAACCAATGCATCGTTTAAGAATTACTTTTGATATACCATCCGTAAGTTTAAACGCATTGATTGGACATCGCTCTATACAAGTACCACAACCCGTACATAAATCAGGGTTTACTTCTGCATAAAAATTACCTGATATTATTCGAGAAGGTCGAGGGACTAAATTAATTTTGGTTAAGATTTCGCAACAACAGCTACAACAAGTACACATAAATTCTGGTTGCTCTGTATTTCCCGCCTGCATAACCAATCCATTATCCTCAGCCTTCCTTAAGATTTCAAGAGCTTCTTTTTTATTAATAGGGCGTGCCCATCCTTGACTAAGAAACAATTGCCCAACAGTTCCAAAATATAAACATGTTTCGCGCATATCCGTTTGTTTACAAGGTTCACCGATTAAGTCTTTGCTTTGTCGACAGACACAATTTGCTACGCCAATAGGTTCTACAGAATTTTCAATTACGATTTTTAATTCATCGTAATTAGCTACATGATTTTCAGGGGTAATACTTTCTTCAATTGGTATTGTACGAAATTGCGATATTTTTGTGCCCAATAATTCGACTCCAAAAACAGATGTTAGGTATTCCGAAAAATCTTCTATGAAATTTTTAGTTAGTTTATTAACTTGATACTCGAATATTCCAACAACAAAAGGAATGTTAGCGTAGAATTTCGTCTCGTTCTCTGTTTTATAATTAAGCGTGCCTTTTTTGACCATACTATCAAGCGTTTTCTCTAGCTCAGCTATAGACATCTTATTCTTGTTTATTCTCTTATGGATTTGCTCCAAAGTAGCATATGTCCAATCCAATTTTGTTCCAACGAATGCTTCTTCATCATTAAAGAGATATTTCAATATTCTTATTTCTACGCCTGATTTTGTGGCAGGAAACCCTATTGGAAATTGATCTAAATGAATCTGTAAATTTCGATATAAATCTTGTGTTTCTTCTGTCATTTATATAACTTCCTTTATAAATTTCAAATTTGAGATAATAATTAAAATAATATTATATCATTACTTGCTTTTATAAATGTAATTGTATCTCAATTATAATTTGTTTTAAAATTAAGAGTGAAAAAAAAAATGAAGATTGTATTCCACGAGCGGTATTATAATGAAAGTTACGCAATGGACCCAGCTGCTTCACCAGGGCGCTTGGAAGGAATAATAGATTTATTGTCAAGTGATAAAGAATATGAATTTATAACACCAGAACCCGCATCGAAGGATGATATTTTGAAAGCACATTCTGAAAGACATTACAACTATATTAAAGACATTGCATTATTATTCGAACTTGCTTCGCTTGCTGCGGGTGGTGCCATCTTAGCTGCCGAAGAAGCTTACAGTGGTAATCCTACTTTTGCGGTTATCAGACCTCCAGGACATCACGCGTCTGCTGATTCGTGTTGGGGTTTTTGCTACTTCAATAACATTAGTATAAGTCTGTTAAAATTGTTTTCTGAACTTAAAATTAAATCAGCGTTCGTACTCGATTTCGATTTACACACAGGTGACGGTAACATCAATATCTTAACTTTCAGAGACGATGATTTTAGGGTTAAAATTCTCAACCCTGATTCGAGCGGAAGAACAAATTATCTTAAAGAAGTTCAGAACTACATGGAAGAATTAGATAATATTGATATTTTTGTGGCTTCAGCTGGCTTCGATCAAGGAATTGAAGATTGGGGACATCTTTTATATCATGAAGACTATTTTGAATTAGGAAAGTTAATGAAAGAATATTCTGAAAAGCTTTGTAAAGGGCGGAGATATGCGCTTTTAGAGGGGGGTTATAATCACGAAGTATTACCTAAAAATGTGAATTCATTCTGCCAAGGGTTTAAATAAAAAAAAAATAATTAAGTTTTTACCTAAAAATCAATAGTTCTTGGTTTAAAAGGCTCTTGATTTTCCTTTTAAATCGAAATTCGCTATAACCCCACTTCTATTCTTGAACTCCCATTTTCTTCCAAAATCACTATAGTTCCAGAAATGAGTGTTACAGATTTTTAAATCTGAAAGGTACATACCGAATAGAGAATTTTCAAGTCTTTGAGGATTTTTTCCATCGAGTCCTGGAGTAAAGGATAATTTCATTTCTCCGTAAGGCATAGTAATGTGGAAAGTATTTCCCTCTTGGTTTAAATTAATATCCACATATTTTATTCCTAACACTTTCGATAGAATCATCCCACCAGGAATTTTATTAGTAAAAAAAGGTTCTAAGTATCTCCTTTGTTCTTCAGTAGTTTTATCGCTTATATATACCCCTCCTTCTCCGCCTTTAGTCAATACATCAGCAGCTTTATTAGAATATAAATCAACTACATGAATTGCCATTACGCCGCCCATATCCACGTCACCGATTTTACCTTCGTCATATTGGAATAATTGAAATGATTTACAAGGAGTTTCTCTGTCTCTTCCAAAATAAAACGAGCAATGCCCCTCTGATGCGCATGCCTCATACCATACACCTTTAGTACTCCAACTAATTCTTTCTTTTGCTTCTTTAGACATTATTTCACACCTCTATCTTTACAAATTTATAATTTTTATGATTTTAATTATATGGAAGATAAAGCTTTCCATGAGAAAAGAACTTAAAATCATATTTAATATTTTTGACTCCTTTGTCTAAAGATATCTAAAAAAGATTTAGTTATGTAAAGGGTTAACTTCAAAGGAACAATAATTTATACTATTTTTTTTACGCTTCTTTATAAATTTATTATATGATGAGAAAGATTGTTATTTAGAACAAAATTTAATCCTTGAATGCTACACCCAGATTATTGGGGTAATTTCAGCAATTTCCTTATCATTAGTTAAAATAGCAGATGCCTTATGCTGATAAAAAGAACTCACAATCATTCTATCATGGAGTTCTGGTATATTTAATCCATTAAAAATCCGCCATGCAGGCATATCTAAATTAGTAAGTTGAATAATTTCTTCTTCTTCAAGAATTTGAAAAATTAATTCAATTTTTTCTAAAGGGATTTCATTTCCAAAGATTTCCTTACCTTTATACATTGTATATAGCGTTTCTCCTAAAGCAATTGAGGGTAATAATAATTTAACTTGCTTTTTCTCTGCTTTTTTAAACAACTCATCTACTTTAGTTGGAAGATTATCAGATAGGTAAGCTAAAAAAGCTACGGTATCAACGATAAAAGATTCCAACCTATAACCTCCATTTTTGCCTTTCAGATTGAATGAACTCTATTGCTTTATTTAAAGTAATCTCTTCTCTTAATAATCCTCTGAGCATACCTAAATGTCTGGTTTTAGGCTTGATAATTATTCCCTCATCCTTGATATAGATAATGACTTCATCTCCTTCATGAAGTTTGAGTTGTTCTCGAAAATCCTTAGGAATAGTAAGTTGTCCTTTTGACGAAATCCTGCAATATTTTATTTCCATTCTTATCCAATTATAAAAAGATAAGTAAGCATTTAAATCTTACTTTTTTATTTTGAGTCTTACATTTTCTTTTTTCAGTAAAGAACGAATTGTATAGAAACTTACGCATAAAAAAAATTTTAATTTATTTGATAGAAGTGTTCTTCAAATTCAGGTTTTCCCTTATACTTACCTAAGAATAACAGTGGAGCCATTTTTATATTTTTAAAGATATAAGATGGAGCTCGAATCCCTGCCTTTCTAAGCGCTTCTTGTATGCCGTCGACTTCAGGAGGACATCCTTTAATCGCTATAAGTTCGTTTATATCTGGATGGTCTTTATTTTTATTGTATTGGCATTGTCCAAGCAAAATTGTTTTGTTCATTCCTGGAGATGGTTCCATTATTTTCCCTGTTAAAATTTCTACGTTATCAAAATCCTTACCTTTCCACGCTTCTTTAATTGCCATCAAAATAACGCCGTTAAAAAAGCTACAATAGGTACACATAGTTTCGTCGTATCTGCGATAACTTATTCCTCCAATACCCGCTTTAGCATAAGAGAGAGGTAATGTATTGTTATTTTTGTATATGAATTCCCATCCGTGAGGAACGGCAAGATCTTCTATGGTTTCTCCTTTTATTTCAATGTCAGATAAATCTATTGGACGATTTCTATCTTTAGCCGCTTGAACCAAATGAGGGACGGCTATAGGGTCAATGCCTAATAAACTCGAACCAACTAAATCTGCTGAAAGAATATTAGTTGATGCGACTAAAATGTCACTTCTGTGAGCTTTACCGTCAAATGTTGGTCCCCTCTCAAGCGTGTAAACCCCATCAATGATTGTAAGACTAGGTGGTGCTTTGTTCGCTAGTTTAGACACGTTATAATGAAGAGTATATTTAGGATCGTCACCGTGAAACTTTTTACGCGACGGAATATTAATCAAACCTTTCAGATTTTTTAATCCTAAACTGACAACACATTGAGCGTGTGTTTTGAGGACTGGGACATCTATTAAAAAATCTGATTGAAGCATATCTGAGTTCATTTTTGCTGTTACTCCTTCTGCTAACTCTACTTTTTCGAATGGGCGCTCAAAAATATCGTATACTTTAACGCCATATCGTTCCTTGAAAATATTATATCCAAGCTTTTCGAAAGCATCTTTAGATGTTTCTCTATCTTTTGGATCTTCTGTGATAACTCCTTCTCCAATGGTGATATCAGTAACACCATGTTCTTTCAGTAATATTAAAATTTCTTCCATTACGCTCGATGTTGTTAGCATACCCCACTTCGGAAAATCACAATGTCTATTCCAATAGACTAAATTGGGCTTTATGAAAACTTTCGCGCTAGGGTCAAGATTATCGAACCCATTAGCAAGGTCAACGGCTTTTCGAACGGATTCTGATCCTTTTTCGTATTTAACAATAGAAACTATAGATTTATTCATGTAATTATACCTTTTCTTTTATTAAATTATTAGTGAATTGAATATTAAATATTTTAAAAATTAATTTGTTTTAGAAATAAGTCTAAAAATTACTTGATTTACTCTCTTACTTTCTTTTCCCAGTCTTCTCTTAGGATAGCCATTATTATTTCGTCGTAATACTTGCCACTATGATATCTTGCTTGCCGTTTTCTTCCTTCTTCGACAAACCCTACTTTTTGATATGATTTGTAAGCGCGAATATTAAATTCGTAAACGCTTAATTCGATCCTATTCATATTTAATGTTTTGAAACTATACTCTACGAGCATTTCCATCGCTTCTGTTCCCAAACCTTTACCATGATATTCTTTTTCTCCGATAGTAATACCACACGAACATGCTCGATTTTTGGAGTCTATATTTTGAATCGCGCAATTTCCAATGATCTTTTCAGGGTTTTCTTGATCTAATAGAAGAATTGAGAAATAAATGGCATTTTCTTTGTGCTTAAGCGCACTGAACCATTCTTCTTCCCAATCCCTAGTCAATGGTTTATACATAAGCAAGTACTGCGTAATCTCAGGGTCGTTAAACCACTTTAGAAAAAGATTAATGTGTTTTCTATCAAGAGGAGCAAATTTAATTCGCTTTCCTTTTATCATAAATACTAAGATTTCTACAAATTTTAAAAAATTAACGAAAAACGATAAAAACAAACAGTACGATATAAAATGAAAAGTAGATTAAAAATAAATGCCCTTCTTTCGAGCGAAATATTTTACTAATTCAAAAGATACTATGCAAATTAGGGAAATTGAAAAGCATACTAACCAATCCAACCAAGTAAGATACATAAACATAAAGTTTAATTCCACCGAGGCAAGGGCAACCTGAACTCCGGGAACATACATTAGCACAAGGAATACCCCAAATAACAATCCAATTAATATGTACATGAATTTAGTGCTATCTTCTTTTATGCTTTTTATCAAAGATTTATTTGGTCTTCTAATTTGAAACACTAAAAATGACTCGCAGAAGAAAATCGTTACCATTAACATCGTTAGGGTTTTTACTTCTTTTAATTCATTGTTCAATAACACTTCAGGGTTAAATAAAGGAAGTGTTTCAGGTGAAAAAAGATAAGCCCAGTCCCAATCGCCAAAATAAATATTCTCTGGAAAAACTGGATAAAGTCCAGTAATGGTTGTAAAGTAAACTACTATCATGCTGAGCGATAAAAAAGCTCCGAAAGCAAACAATAAAATCATTGTGTGTTTAGAAAGAATCTCTTCTTCGTTGTGAGGTTTTTGCTTCATCACATCTTTAGATGTCGTATCGAAAGTTAGTATAAGACCTGGAAACATGTGTACTGTAATGGCAAGAAAGATCCATTGATAATAAAAGACAGGGTCTAAAAAATATGGGAAGCCTAATATTATGGATAAAATAAATTGGACGATACCCTCGAATACATTAATTGCTATGTAAAAGAATACAACTGCCCTAATACGAGAAAAAATACCCCGACCTTCTTCTATTCCGGTTACGATTGAAGTAAAAGAATCGTCGCTTATTACCATGTCGCTCGCTTCTTTGGCAACATCAGTTCCTTGTATGCCCATAGCTATGCCTGCATCTGCCATATTTAGAGCTAATGCATCATTTACCCCATCTCCCGTCATGGCGACAACTTGATCAGCATCTTGGTATCTTTTTATAATCTCTTGTTTGTGTTCAGGAGATACCCTAGCAAATACTTTAATTCTACTAAAATCGAAAAATGAACGGATCTTTTTTATATCTTTGCCCTCTACTACAATATCGTCATCATTTTGAATGATAGATATTTGTTTAGCTATTGACTTTGCAGTAGCAGGTGAGTCTCCAGTGATCATTACCACATCGACTCCAGCAGCGTGACATTGTTCGACGCTTTTTTTTACACCATCTCTAGGAGGATCTAAAATCGTTACAAAACCGATATAGATCATATCTGATTCACATAATTCCCTACTTCTATCGTCCTCTCGGGGAATTACATCTAATTTTTTATAGCATAAACTTAAAATCCTAAATCCTCTTTCAGCATAGGTATTTGCTATTTTCATTATTTTATCTTTAATTTCATCTGTGAAATCTAATTCTTGGTTTTTATACAAGACTTTATTGCATAAAGGAATTAAGATTTCGCTTGCACCTTTAGTAAAGGAGAAAAATTTATTTTCTTTCTTGTATACTTTAGTCATCCGTTTTACTTTCGAATCAAAGGGATATTCTTTAAAATATTCAAATTCTTTGAGTATATAATCGCCCATGCCTTTTTGGAATAGAACCATTAAAGCGCCTTCCGTTGGAGAGCCGATGACTGTCCAATTAGGAATAATTCTGCCTGAAATCTCAATTTCATTCTTTACTAAAGCAGAATTATTGTTTAAGAATCCAGAAATTAATAATAATTTAAGCTGTGGAAAATCATCTATATGTTTCACGTAAACAGAATTTTTTGGATCATCAACTAATATTATTTCGCCTTCAGGGTTATACCCACTTCCTGTAACCTTATAGGTTGACCCATTTGTCCAAATGTTCGGAATACTCATTTGATTCTTTGTTAATGTGCCAGTTTTATCGCTACAAACTATACTAACTCGTCCTAAACTATCTACTGAGGCTAGATTTCGAACTATAACGCCATGATGAGCCATTGCTAAAACTCCTGTAAGTAAAATAATTGTAACAAGAAGAGGGATGTTAATTGGAAGTAGATCCATTGCAGAATTCAAGCTTTTTACGAATTCTATTTCACCAGTAGCACCCCATTTAATTAAGATTATAAGAAGCCAAAATATGATTACAATTATTCCCAACCATTTACCGAAGTTGTTCATTTTCTCTCGGATAGGGATTTCACTCGTTCCAGCCTCTTCTAAGCCTTGCGAAATTTTTCCGATTTCAGTGTCCTTACCTGTCTTTACTGCTATTGCTGTAGCATTACCAGTTGCGATAAAAGTTCCGTAGAAGGTCATATTTTTACGATCGGCAATTGAAATTTCTTCTTTTTCTAAAAATTTTCCTAATGCTTTACCTTCTTGAAGCTTTCTTACAGGTTCGGATTCGCCAGTAAGGCTAGATTCATTAACCTCTAAATTGGAAGAATGAATTATCCTTCCATCTGCCGGAATCCTATCACCTTGTTTTAATACTAATAAATCACCAACTACTACCTCTTTGGTTGGTATATCTGACTTTTGGCTGTCTCTAATAACTGTAGACGTTGGTGCGGTCATTTCTCTTAAAGCGTTCAGCTTTTTCGTTGCTCTATATTGTTGAATAATCGCAACTATGCAGTTTAGACCGACAATCCCAAGAGTTAATAAAATAAAGGTCATATTACCCTCGCCACCAAAGAAAGTGGCGGCCAAAAATAAGAATAGGGCTCCTATTAAGTAAATTACAATCAACCAGTTGAACAACGGAGCAAGATAAATTTTGATGAACCCTTTCGATGCTTTTGGTATTTCGTTTAAGCCATAAAGCTCTAACCTTTTTTGCGCTTCGTCGTTCGTTAAGCCATTCTTCGGATTTGTCTGAAACTTTTTGTAGATTTGTTCTAACTCCATATTATAATAAATTTCTTTCATTAAGATTTCTCCCACGACTTTTAATGTAGTTTTATTGTTAAATTAAAAAATGAAATAGTTATATTTTATTTTATGGCTTTTTTGTTTTAAAATTAAAAACTAATTTGAAGAATGTGAAATGGTAAGATCTAGCCCATGTGTGTTAAATAATCTTAGTTAATTATCATAAAAAAGTTTTTTTTCTACTAATTTAATAGTCTAATAATAATAGAATATCATGGAACTATAAAGTTTATTCTTACATGGCAATATTTAATCCAAAATAGAATTTTAAAATTAAATTTAAGAGTAAGAAATAAATATGTGATCTTCATATATTATCATATATGATCATATTAGATGCTTCTCCATTAATCCATCTTACAAAGATTGGCAAATTAGAATATATCATTGGTCTTTTTGATTTTATTATAATATCTAATGCCGTATATAAAGAAGTCATTGAGGAAGGGATAAAAGCGGGATATACTGATGCTACTCTTATACTAAATTATTTTAAAAATAATAAAATTAAAGAAATTAAGATTGAAAATCCCGACCCATTATTAGAAGAATATCTACATCCTGGAGAATCGGAATCAATTCAATTGGCAGATCATTTAAAATGTATTTTAGTTATAGATGAAAAAAAAGGGAGATTAATAGCAGAGCAGAGGAAGATTGAATTTTTAACCACAGCTGATGTGTTATTACTCTTATTGAAGGAAGGTTTAATAAATTTTGATTTTTTTAAAAAAAATCTCGCAAAATATTCAGCGGATGGATGGTTAGGGGCTGAAATATATCAAAAATATTTAGAAGAGGGAAAAAAATATGAGTGAAAGGTTATCAATTGTTATTCCGTCAGAAATGAATGAAGATCTTAAAAAATTACAAAAGATATTAAAAATGGATAAAAGTACGGTAATTAGACACTTACTTTCTAAATCTATCCGAGAAGTAAAAATACAAACCTTATTAGATGAATATAGGAAGGGAAAACTGTCTCTCGGGAAAGCTGCTGAATTAGCAGGAGTTAATTTATGGGAATTCATTGAACATTGTAGGAGGAATCAAATTAAATTAGATTTAACTGAAGAGGAAGTGGAAATTGGAATACGCAGAGTTGAGAAAATTGATATTCAAAAATATAAAGAAACTATTAAGAACTCATTAAAATCACTTGAAAAATGAAAATTAAAAACTCTTTAAAATAAATCATTCAAGAAAATTTAGAAGAGAATATTTTTTCTTCTCGCAATGTATTTAAAAAGTTCGATTCCAATTAATCCCGGTAAAGCAAACAAAACGCATATTATCCAATCTGTTCCACTCAGAAAGAGAAAATTAATTTGTAAGTTTAAACCAAACACATCGTTCACGTAATAATTTACTTGGTAAGAGAATATAATATAGAGGACGTGTAAAGCTAGGGTAAATAGACTTACAATTAACAAAGAAAGACAGAATTCTTCCTTCAAACTTTTTAAAAAAGATTTATTTGGGCGCCTAAAAGTCCAGATAAACGTCGTTTCAACAATATATAATGTTGTGATGAACATAGTTCTTGCTTTTTGTGCCAACAATTCGGGTTGTGTTGATCCAACTGGAATATAACTAATAGTAGGATTAAGATTCCACTCATTCAACGGGATAAAACCTCCTAAGGTAAATTGAAGAACTAATACCAGACCAATTCCCATTAACAACGCTTGTATTAACATCATAATCCACATATTTTTGTTTAATAATTGTTGTTCGTCTCTAGGTGGTTCTTTCATTACATCCGAGGGATGTCTATCGATCACCAAGGCTAGAGCCGGTAGTGAGTGGACTATTCCAAAAATATAGATATGTTGCCATTCTGAACTGAACAAATCGAAGAAAGGGATGAATTCGTAGGTAAAAAATATGGTTGCTTCCATTATGTTTAAACAGATGAAAAAATATATAATGGTGCGAATTTTAGCAAACAAACCACGGCCAATTTTTACGCCCTTGACAATGGAAGAAAAATTGTCGTCACTTATGACCATATCCGCAGTTTCTTTAGCTACATCTGTCCCTGTAATTCCCATAGCTATACCGGCATTAGCAAGCTTTAAAGCTAAAGCGTCGTTAATACCGTCTCCAGTCATAGCGCATATGTGATCTTGTGATTGATATTTTTTTACTATTATTTCTTTGTCAGAAGGATCGACTCTTGCAAAAACTGAAACTCTATTGAAATCTTTATCGTTTAAATTGATAATATCGTGCCCTTCTATTACTAAATCTCCCTCTTTGTAAATTCTCATTTGTGCAGCAATAGTTTTAGCGGTTGCTGGGTGGTCTCCAGTGATCATAACGGTTTTAATACCGCCAGATTCGCTTTCTTCCACAGCAGATCTTACATCTGGGCGTGGTGGGTCTAAAATTGAAACGAAACTCAAAAAAGTTAGATTGGTTTCAGTTTTTTCTCTATTTAAACTATTTAAATCTTTTATTTTCTCGACATTCTTATAAGCAACGGCTAAAGTTCGGTATCCTTGTTTGGCTCGCAACTGGATTTTTTTTAAAAGTTCTTCTTTTAAATCTTCGTCTAATGCCTTTATATCGCCGTTGACTTCGATTTTATTTGATATTTCTAAGATCCTTTCGGGAGCCCCTTTAGTAAAAGCAAAAAAATCCTTGGGATTTGATTTAAGTTTACATATAGTGGTCATTCGTTTAATTTCAGAGCTGAATGAAAATTCTTTCAATATTTCGTACTTATCTTTTATATCGTGGTTAATATATCCCGCTTTTTCAGATAGTACTAATAATGCGGCTTCTGTTGGTGACCCTAAAGCTTTTCTTACGGCTATTTCATTTACATTTTTTAGCCGAACTTTAACATCCTCGTATATTAATTTAACATTGTTGTTTAATACGATTGAATCGATAAATTTCTGAAATGTAAGATTATCTTTTAACTCCACTTCGTTATTATTTTCAAGAATTATTCCCTCAACATCATAACCAGTACCTGAAACATGATATTCTATATTGTTTATCCAAAATCTTTCTACAGTCATTTCGTTTTTGGTTATAGTCCCTGTTTTATCTGCACATATTATCGAAACTCGACCAAGAGATTCAATTGAAGCTAAGTTTTTTATAATTACCCCACTTTGAGCCATATTTAATACACCAGTTATGAGGACAAGCGTTGTAAGGAGTGGTAAGTTTATGGGCATGATATTCATTGACCTTAAAATAGAACTTATTAAAGCATCGCTAATATAGTCGCCATATAAATTACCTTCTATTCCTAAAAGCACAAATTTATAGGTAATTAAGATTATTAAATTAATAATAACTATAGTTCCAAGGATATAGCCTAACCTATTCAATTTTCGCGTCAAAGGTATATCTTCAATGCTACCCATTTCATTTAATTGATTTGAGATTTTACCAATCTCCGTATTTGTTCCCGTTCCAATCACTAAGGCTTTTCCCCTACCTGTGTGAATGTAGGTCCCCATAAACACCATGTTGGTTCGTTTCTGGAGGGGTACTTTGTTATTTTCGAGGGGAGATTTGTTTTTTTCTACAGGCTCACTTTCTCCACTAAGTGGAGCTTCATCGATAGTTAGATTGGTAAATTCGATAATTCTAGCATCTGCAGCGATTTTATCGCCTTGTCTTAACAAGATAACGTCTCCAGGTACGATTTCCCTTGTAGGAATCTCAAATTGAATTCCATCCCTTAAAACAGTCGCTTTTAAAGCGGCAATTTTTCTTAAGGATTCTAGCGCTTTTTGCGCTCTGAATTGTTGAACAATTACAGTAGTCGAATTCATGATGACTACCGCGAAAGTGATGATAGTAGAACTTGGAGAGCCAAGAATCAAGATAATTGTTCCTGATATAATTAAAATAATGATTAAAAAATTAAAAATTGGTGCCAAATAAATTTTCCATAAAGACTTCTTAATTTTAGGTAATTCGTTATAACCATATTCAAGATATTTACTCTCTATTTCTAAAGACTTCAAACCATTATTAGGATCTGTTTGAAATTTTGAAACTAAATCATCTATTGATTGAGTTAGTAATTCTTCAGAGCGAACTTGAATTTGACTCATTTCTCTACATAATACTTTTTTAATTAAATAATCGAATAATAATAAAAAATATTGATTTAAACCTTATTAATTATACAATCTTTCAACAATTCTTTAAACGAGTGAAAAATTTAAAGGTCTAATTCTTGCGGATCCCCTAAGATCTCCTTTAATACATTGTATCTTTTTCTAATTGTCGTACTTGAGAATCGACTGGTGCGTTCAACGATACTTTGAGTAAAAATTTTACGATTCTCCAAGGATTGGCCAATATAATAGATTAAACCCGCTGTAAATGCTTTGTGATTCGAATTTTGAATTTGTTCGTACGTGATTTTGTTTAAAATTTTATTTGCTACTAACTGCATATCTAATTTCAATTTAGTATATTCTGTTTTATTGGATAGATGTTGTTTGACATCTCGAAATAATATATTATTAATATCTTTTTGAAACAAGATTTTAATTTTATTTTTTATCTGTTCTTCTAAGTTAGAAGCACTTTCGGCAATTTTTAACCTTCTTTCTGTTCTTTTTACTTTTATCATAGCATTATTAAGCATCTTTTTGTTTATCTTATGTCCTAATTCTCTTGTTTTTTTTATATATTCTTCAATTCTCACGTTTGTAGTTTCTTTTATCTCCATCCATACTATTGCGAGAAAGATAATGACCATATTTTCGTATGTTTGTCTATGATGTTTGTTATATTGCAAATATTTCGCTTTAATTTCTTGATATTTTACAGAATCTATACTTAAACCAATGCCATAACCCTTTAACAAGTCAATCGTCTTTTTCTGTTCTGAAAAGCTGCTTTGATAGTCCCGAAACCATTTGTTTAAAGTATTGATTTGATCGTATCGTTTTTTTGTCTTTGGGTCCTGAATTGCTTTTGAACTTCCTGTTCGAATTTTTCTTTCATATTCTAACCGGGAATCAGAAAAATAGTTAGAAGGAGACGATGTTTCAAAAGCAACATAATCTTCTAAGATTATACCACAATCTTGGCACACAAAGTATCCTCTCTCTTGTTTTACGTTTTTGTGGGTACAAGCGGTTAATTCCTTACTATTTTTTTTTTTATCGTTCAAAAAAGATCAATTGTAATTGATTAATATATAGTTCAAAAAAAATATAAGTTTTAAATTTATAAACTTTTTATAAAAAACCATCAAATTAAATATTATATAAAAGATTTTAATATTTTAAAGAAATTAATGAGAGATTAAAATGGAACGTAAAATCATTTTAAAATGGTTATCTATTTTTAGCGTCAGTTTCTTTATACTTTCAATAGTAGAACTGATTGATCTTATTGTTTTTAGTACAGTAATTAGTATGGATTTAGATGGTCAGCAATTTACTATTATTAACTTAATATTTCAATCAGGGTTTATGTCTATTCACGCACCACTTTTGTGGATATTTCTTCTGTGCGTAATTTGCGCATTCATCGCCTTAGCACTTTCAATATTCAGAGTTGCAAAGAAACAAATCATTGAAAATTATAATCTCGCCAAGTTTATGTTACTTATAGGCTTGTTTTTAGTAATTGGTGGCTTTATCAAAATGAGTTTTATTGTATTATTAGGTAACAATACTATTAGTACAGGTTTAACCACAATTACATTTCAAGAAGCGTTATATACGCCTACTATTACCTCTGTAATTGGAGCTATAATGTGGGTTTATTTTATTGTTGTTGTATGTAGTCTTTTAATTTCTGGCTTGATCTTTGGTGGGATTGGTCTTCAATGGATGCTCCTTATTCAAGATGAAAGTGCCTCTCAAGATCAATAGTAATTTACGAAAATCCTTAATTTTTTCTATCTTTTTTTGTAATACAATAAAAAGTGAAAAAAAAGGGGTTATGGTAATTTTTTCTTTTGTTTCTCCAAGATAATAAATGAAAGTATCGTTATGAACGTAAATAGAATGTAGTAATTTCCAAATGAAATTATCGGTACACCATCAAAATAGTAAAACTATTTTGATCTACCGTATTTTTTTAATAACTTCTCAATTTCTAATTCTGCTTCTGAAATTTTATATTTTAATGGAATATTTCTTTTATGTAATTCGTCAAGCATTTCCCATATGGAAATTCCTGCGATTTCGGATGATTTTCCTAAAGATATTTTATCATCAAGATATTGATTTATTGCATAATCCAATTTCTTTAATTTCATACTGGTTTTACTCTAAGAAAATTCGTCTTATTAAGTGTTTTATTGCTTAATATTATATAAAGGTTTGTTCAACACATCACCATCTCTAGTCATAGTTATTTATACACTTAAATAGAAATAAAACTAAAAATGATAAAATGAAAAATATCAATTAAAAAGAAAAAAGAAGAATATATAACCTTATGAAAAACATAGAGAGGTTTAAAACAAGTTTATATTTCTTATAATCTTATCCCTGTTAGGGTCTTGATTGACTTTATTTTGTACTATTGAAAGAATTGCTTCTCTACTAAGTCCTATTTTCTCTAAAGTGAAATTTACGCCCGATTCGTTGAATTTTCCTTCTCGAATCATCGGAGTTAGATGCTTCAGAGTGATTAACCATTTTTTTCTAATGCTCGGGTCTTGACGAATCAATTCAGCGAATTGTAGGCTGTATGGAAGAGCTCCAAATCGATTTAAGTCGTAGAAAAGCGCGGCGGCGATAACATGACAACTAGTTTTGAGAGTATTGGAATTTCCTTTCTTAACTAAATTCTTAGATTCTATAAGCTGAATAATGTCTTCTTCGTTATAATCTATTACGTGATATGGCAATAATATTCGAGGAACGGTGTGATTCTCGAAATCTTCAGGCGTAGTGTAATGTTTTCTATCTTCTTCGGTAAAGGACTCTCGATTAATAAAACTTGGCTTCCAATCGTGCTCTATTTCATGTTGTGGAATTTCGTAAAAATACCTTCTAATCTCGTCGGGAGAATAACCGAATAAAATAATATCCATATCGTGCTTCATTGCCTCTCGAACAACTAAACTATGAACTAAATCGCCACAATTATCGCATAAATTTCTCGTTAAGGTCAAATCATTTGAGTCTTGATTCGTAAATACCCACTGATATAATTTTCTAAATGTTTCTTTCGCGCCATCGATTACAATGTGATCTACGCTTATCTTTTTGAGAGTATCTTTAATGTTTTCGAAAGCAATATCGGGGATAAACCCTGAGTCAATAGTTACTGCGAGCGGGTTAAACCCATAGTCGTGTATTACTGTGTATAAAAGGGCTGTCGAATCTTTCCCTCCCGAATAACCCACAATACAATCGTACTTCTTCTCTTTTTGGTGCGAGCGCATAAGTTCAATAACAGAATTCCAGTCCCTTAAGCCATTTTCCTTCATTTCCTCAGTTATTTGAGTCTTCCACCAATTTGTAGTTTTGTAAGTTGGATCTTCACAATAATTGCAAATCCCTTCAGAATTTAACTCAATTCCAAAAGAACCGTCAATCAAAATACAATTTTTGCAGATATATTGTTCATTAATCATATAATTTCTCCTACAATCATAATTTACAAAGTTTATAGGAGAATATATTTAATGTATTTAAAGAAAAAGTGTAAAAAAAATAAAAATAAAATAAAAAAAGATAAAATAAAATTATTTAAGAGATCAAGTTAAAGTTAAGTTTAACTTTTCTTTGATTTGTTTTGCTCTACTACGTAATGTGACCTCCGTAATTTTAGCTACATCTGCCACGAGAGATTGGGTTTTTCTAATTGCTCCGTCTTTAGCTGCGATATAAATACATGCGGCAGCTAAACCTTTTGGATCTTTTCCAGTTCGCGCTAACCCATTCTTAGATGCGTTTCTCAACATTTCTATAGCAACTTTTTGAACTTTCATGGGTAAGTCTAGCTCGTTCCCAAATCGAAATACAAGCTTTTCTGCCGTAATAGGCTGATATCTTAAACCCAATTCGGGTAAGATTTCACGGATAATCATTGAAAGACTTCTATGTACTGTTCTTCGCGGCGTGAGTGACGCTTCACAGACTTCATCTAATAATCGAGGGAAATCATGAACCCTAATCGCTGCGTATAAAGAACCTGCTATAAACCCATTAATAGATCTTCCCATTGTTAACTTTTTTTTAGCTACAATACTATAAATTTTCCAAGCCGTTTCTGAAATATATTCAGGAATATTTAATTTTGAGGTTAACATTTTTAATTTGGGTTTTGCTTCCCAAAAGTTTCGTTCTATGCTAGATATTAAAGAATTTTGAATTTTTGATAAGCGAGAAAATAAAGCTTGCTCTTTAGGACCTATTGATTTTCCTTTTGAGTCGGTCTTGGTGGTAGGAAGCATTGTTCGAGGGCCAAAATCCCTCCAACGGGGCTCAGTTCTTCTTCTATTCTGTATTTCTTCCACTGTATACGCTCTTCGCTCATTTCCTACATATGTTCGTTCTGCAATCATACCACAGTTAAGACATACTCTATTACCATCACGTTCTTCAATAAATGGATTATCACAACACTTAATACTACTTGTAGAGGACAAATTATCTTGATCCTTATTCTGAGATTTTATTAGATCACGGTAATTGCTATTCATATTATATATCACAAAAATTTATTTATAAATTTGCCATCTAAACACAAATTTAATACAAAATTAGATCATGTTACGACTTTAATAATACTAATAATATCATAATATCCAAGTCATAAATTTAAATCTTTGTCTTCAAAATTAGTAGAAGTGATAATAGGGGAATGTAATGGGAAGTAGAATATGAGGTTTTACTCATTTCTTCGCCTTTTATAATTAATAAGAATAATATTTTAAAGTTTTAAAGTTCAAAAATAGAAATAAGATAAATTATTTAATTATATAAAAAACTGTATAATCAATAATTTCTGTTTAATTATTTTAAAGTTGGTGTATAAATGGATTTTTACGAAGTTGTGAGAAAGAGAAGAAGTTACAGGGTATTTAAACCCGATATGCCGGAAGAAGAGAAAATTACTCGTATCTTGGAAGCAGCAAGGTTGGCTCCAACTTGGGCAAATAAGCAAGGTATGCATTATATTGTTGTTAAAGACTCAGAAACTGTGAAAAAAATATGGAATGCCATTGGACAAAAACAAAAGTTTGCCGCAGCCCCGATGTTTGCTGTAGGCGTAATTTCTGAATCAGGTTCAGGAGCGAACGCAAATGGTATAAAATATTTTCCATTAGATTGTGGAATTTGTTTCGAACATCTAATCTTAGCCGCAACTGCAGAAGGTTTAGCCACTTGCTGGATTGGTTGGTTTGACGAAACCAAAATAAGAGACATCCTTGAAATACCAAAAAAATACAGAGTCTTAGCTTTAACTCCGTTAGGATATCCCGTAAAACAGAAGGGGGAAGTTGAGGAGCGTAAACCGCTTGAAAAGATAGTACATTACAACAAATTTTAATTTTATTTCAAAAAATCCTTCTTTTTTTATTTAATCAATTAATTTGGAAGTAAAGGTAATATAATTTCGAATTTTATTTTATTTATATTATGAAAATTGCAAGAATCGATGTTAATTCAAACAAGATTATTTACGAAGAAATAACTAGGGATTCAAAATATCTTCTTTTAGGAGGTCGTGGATTGACATCTCAAATCGTTCATGACGAAGTTCCACCGAATTGTGATCCACTTGGACCAGAAAACAAGCTTATTTTATCGAATGGTACGCTTGCTGGAAGTCCATTCCCAAATTCTGCTCGTACATCAGCAGGGAGTAAAAGTCCTTTAACCAATGGTATTAAAGAAGCGAATGTTGGAGGTAGAGGGGCAATGATGCTCGCTAGGCATGGAATAAGGGCGTTAGTGTTGCAAAATAATTCTTCAGAACTAAAAGTTATATTAATTTCCGATGATGGAATTGAATTACTTCAAGGCAACGAATATAAAGGATTAGGAAATTACGAGCTTCATCGAAAGTTAAGAGAAAAATTCGGAGAAAACGTAGGTATTTACTCCATTGGACCAGCAGGTGAATTTATGATGAAAGCTGCTACTATTGCAGCTAATGATTTAGAAGGATATCCTAGCAGGCACGCCGCACGTGGAGGTCTAGGGGCGGTAATGGGTTCTAAAGGAATTAAAGCTATAATAGTTAAACCCACAAAAGAATCAAAAGTTAAAATTCACGATTTAAAAAAATTTAGAGAAACTTCAACTCCATTCGCAAAAAATTTAGCAAAAACTAAAGAAGTGTTTTCAACCTTTGGTACACCCTTAATGATGAGAGCTATGAGCGAATATCGCGGAATTCCAACAAAAAACTTTCGAATGGGTTCTTTTGATAAAATCGCAAATATTACTGGAGAAAAACTCCACGAGCTTATAATGGCTCGAGGGGGTAAAAATCGATTGGCATGTTCTCCTAACTGCGTAATAAAATGCTCTAATTTATTTGTGGATGAAGATGGCAATCATTTAACTTCTAGTCTTGAATACGAGACAATGGCGCTAAATGGCTCTAATTTAATGATTGACGATCTAGATAGCTTGGCTAAAATTGATCGTTTATGCGACGATAATGGTATTGACACGATAGAATTTGGTGGTACCGTAGGAGTTGCTATGGATTGTGGAAAAATTGAATGGGGCAACGCTCAAAAAGTCTTTGAACTCTTGGATAAAGAAATAAGGAACAACACAGAATTAGGAAAACTGTATGGAAATGGCGTTAAAAATATTGGTGAGAAATTAAATGCAAAAAGAGTTCCTCAAGTAAAAGGGCAAGGCATTTCTGCCTATGACCCAAGAGTGTTTAAGGGAATGGGAGTAACATTCGCTACTTCTCCGCAGGGTGCTGATCATACTTCAGGTGCCGCAATAGCAGGTAGAGTAGCAAGCCAAAATAAGGATTATGGTGAGTTAACAGAAAACGAGGGTAAATTCGACTTATCATATGAATTACAATTATATACGACTGTCATGGATTCAATGGGTTGTTGTTATTTTATCGGTCCCAGTTATGAAAATATGGAGCTTATTGCTCGTGCGATTAATGCTATGTATAACCTCAATTTAACAAGAGATGATGTAATCAACATTGGGAAAAACATAATCAAGATGGAGATCGAATTTAATGAAAACGCAGGCATCACACATAGTACGAACGATGTACCCGAATTTTTCAGAGAAGAGCCATCAGAGCCAACTGGTTTAAAATATACTTTTTCTAAAGACGATTTGAAATCATTCTGGGATAAATTGAGAGAATAATTCTTTTTTTAAATTAAATATAGTTTAGTAAACCTTTTTTTTTCATACTTAATTCTGCTACGATTATTAACAGTATTCCTATTAAAGCGAGGAGTAATGGAACTAAAATAACTACGAGTAAGTTATTCAAAATAAAATTGGCAAACCATAAAAATAAATTTATAATACAATACCCTAAACCACTAAAAATGAAGATTAATTTGTTTTTCTTATAGAGCGATAACGAAAAGTGCCAACAACTAACAAGTAAGAGATTAGAACTAACAATTAAAGCGAATATTATCATCAAAAATGAACTAAAAAAAACAGCTGTTATGATGAGACTTACATTAATTGTTACTATTATAAATAAGATTTTCGACGAATTTTTAACGATAAAATCTTGCTCTAATTTTAAGAAAATACTCAGTATAAAAGGAGGGATAGCAATTAAAATAAAGAGTAGATACAAGAGTAAATTGTTAAGAATAAAATAATTAAAAGATATTGACAAAACAAGACCTATTAAAATTAATGTAATACCTATTAATCGACAAAGACCTTCCTTTTTCCCTTGAATACTCATATTTTTATTAAAATAAAAATTTTCCAATTAACATTCTGAAATTTAATTTAAACACTAAGAAATTATAAACTTAAATAGAAAAAAAAGTATTTTGAATTAATACTATAATATTTGAATTCTTATTCAAATAAATCAAAAATAATTAATAATTACAGCAACGAGCTATAAATCTTGAATGAAAAAAACATTTTAAAAGAATTGGAAGATATTGTTGGGAAAGATTTTGCTTCGAATAGTTCGGAAGATTTATATATTTACTCCCAAGATCCGGGAGCATCAATTCCCCGCCCTGTTGACTTTGTAGTAATGCCAAATACATCTAAGGAAGTCCAAGACATAATGAAACTAGCAAATCGAGAAAAGGTTCCAATAGTTCCAATGGGTGGTGGTTTAACGTTAAGTGGACTTGTAATTCCCGTTAAAGGAGGCATAGTTATGGATATGAAACGCATGAATAAAATATTAGAAGTTAATGAATTAAGTCGGTTTGCCCTTGTAGAAGCGGGAGTAACTTCAGGACAACTTTTAGCGTATTTAAATGAAAATCATCCAAGGCTACAACCACCAATTCCAGATGCACCTCCTTCAGTTACAATTGCCGGTAATGCGTTAATTCATGGATCTGGTTATTTGTCCCAAAAATTTGGAGATCATGGTGCTATGATTAATGGATTAGAAGTTGTACTCCCTGATGGAGAACTATATAAATTAGGTTCTTGTGCGGTTTCAGATTATTGGTTTACGAGAGGACCCATTCCAGATTTTATTGGTTTGTTTATCAGCTCATTTGGTACCATGGGTATTATTACAAAACTCTCTATTAAACTATTCCCCAAACCTAAGATGAGAGATATAGTATTTGGCTTATGTAAAGACCCAAGTGTGCTCCCAGAATTAATTTCAAACATAACATTTACTGATGTAGCCGAAGATATTTTGCTTGGCATTCAAGATAAACCCGATTGGATGAAAGGCTACACATTTGTTATCGTTTATATCACGGGTGAGTCAGAAGAAGAATTAAATAATAAAACTAAAATCCTTAAAAAGATGTATCGCAAAGGAAAATCAAGATATATGAAAGTTCCAAAACGAATTGAAGAGATTTTCCTTGAAAAACCTCAATTTGCGGCTAAAGCAGCAGATTTTAGGAAGGGCGGAGGGTTCGAATATGTTGGAGCTTTTATACCTCTTCAATTAATTCCAAAGATGATACAAATTGGTACAGATATCTCATTAAAACACGGAATTGTTCCTACTTTGGGCGCTAGACTTATAGGACAAGGTCATTCTGCGATGTTTTTTATATCCTATTCTTTTAATCGGGCAGATCCAGAAGATATGAAAAACGCGAGAGAGGCATTACACGATACAAATAAAGCTGTGCTTGAAATTGGAGGGATTCCGTGGAAGGCAGAATTAATTGGACAGAAATTAATTCTCGAAAAGATGGATCCTAATTACAAGAAACTTCTAAAAAGCATTAAAAATTTATTAGACCCAAATGGGATTATGAATCCAGGAAATTGGGAGGTTAAATAAATGACTTTAAAACTCGAACAAGATTGGAAAGATATAGTTCATAGGTGCTTCAGATGTGGTTATTGTAAATTTACCTATGATTATTCTGATTTTAATTGTCCTAGCTATAAAAAATTCCGATTTGAGACTTATTCCACAGGTGGAAGGTTATGGTTAATTTACGGTTTGATAAGTGGTGAAATCTCGTGGAGTCAAGGTGTAGCCAATGTACTTTACGCGTGTTCTACTTGCGGAAATTGTTCTGAAAATTGTAGGTTTGACAAATTTAACGATCTTCTCGTAGACATCATAGAAGCCGCTCGAGCAGAAGCAGTGGAAAAAGGATTTTGTCCAGAGAAGCAAAAGGTTTTAATTGAACGCATAGAGAATACTGAGATGTACAACCCATATGGCGAACAAAATTCGAATAACGAGGATTTGAAGAAAGAATACGATTTACCAGATAAAGCAGAATGGGTTTATTTTATCGGATGTACGTCCAATTATCGCCAAAAGGATTTAAGGGACGCTACTTTGAGATTTTTGAAGAAAGCTAATATCGATTTTACTTTGATTGACGAACATTGTTGTTGTAGCCCGGTAATGCGAACTGGTCAAATAAATTCTGTTAAAGACTTCATTGGTTTTAATGTTGCTCAAATAAACAATGTAGGAGCGTCAAAAGTTATCACATCATGTGCGGGCTGTTATCGTACGTTAAAAAAAGATTGGTTAAAATATGGTGCTGACTACGATTTTCAGATATACCACACAGTAGAGTTAGTTAAAGAGCTATTAGACGAAGGAAAACTAAAATTTAAATCAGAATATAACAAAACAGTAACTTATCACGACCCCTGCCACCTTGGAAGACATATGGATATCTACGAAGTTCCAAGAGAAGTATACAAACAGATTCCAGGAATTAAACTTGTAGAAATGAAAAGAAATCGAGAAAACGCTTGGTGTTGCGGCGCTGGAGGTGGCGTAAAAATAGGTTATCCCGAGTGGTCAGTTGAGATTTCAAAAGAAAGGCTTGAGGAGGCAAATACGACGGGAGCATCCGTTATATCGTCAGTATGTCCCTTTTGTAGGACGAATTTGAGCGATGCAAACGATAAATTTGGTATGAATTTTGAAGTTATCGACTTGATTGAGATAATAGATAAATTAGACTTCGAAATTACTGATACAAAACATTAATAAAAGAATTTATTACCTATTTTTGTTTTAAAATTTTCATTAGTTTTTAGTTAGTTTTATAAATAAATTACTTAATTAAGCAAAATTAATTTGTAAGTGTGATTGGAATGAGGTTAGGTGCTCACATGAGCGTTACTGGAGGTAAGTATATGGCCTTTGAAAGGGGAAAAGAGCTGAGGTGCGAAACTATTCAAGTATTTATAAGAAGTGTGCGCTCTTGGGCTGCAAAACCTTTAATACAAAGCGACATTGATGATTTTCTTAAAAAAAAGGAAGAATTGAAAGAAGAAATTTGGCCTGTAATTAGTCACAATAGTTACCTAATAAATTTAGCAAGTATCGATAAAGAAAAATTGGAAAAATCTTATAATGCTATGCTAGATGAGCTTATTAAAGTTGATCAACTCGGTATTGAATACGGAAACATGCATCCTGGAGTCATTCCCATAAGCGTTAAAGATGAGATCTCCAAAAAAGAAGCGTTAGTTCAGATAGCTAATCAATTAAACAAATTAATAGATGAAACTAAAGGTTCAAAATATATAATTTTGTTGGAAACTACCGCTGGGCAAGGAAAGGGCTTAGGCAATAAATTTCATCACTTAGCTACGATTATAGGTAAAATAAAAGATAAAAATAGAATTGGAGTTTGTTTTGATACAGCCCATTCATTTGCAGCAGGCTACGACTTTACTACCAAGAAAAAATATGATGAAATGTGGAGTGAGTTTGACGACATTATTGGATTGAAGTATCTATTTGCTTTTCATTTGAATGACACTGAAAAAGATTTAGGTTCTAGAGTTGATCGTCATACTCACATAGGACAAGGAAAAATCGGCAAGGAACCCTTTGGATTCTTGTTAAATGATGATAGATTTAGAGACCACCCGGGAATTATAGAGACGCCAAAAGGGAAAGATATGAAAGAAGATTTAATGAATCTTGCTACTCTTAGATCTCTGATAAAATAATTCATTAAATTAATTAAAATTAACATTTTAAGAAATTAATTTTTCTTTTTGACAAGAATGTTTAAATATTTCTTTTTAATTATTATCCCGATAAGGAAATGGTACCCCCAAAAGATTTTTACGCTCTTATGATAAAAATTATGATGAAAAAAGAGGATTTTTGGGCTCTATGAAAATGATGGGTAAAATGCTTTTAAAGAAGCAAATTTAAAGCTATGTGCCTAAGTTTCTAATATTTCTAATTAAAATCTTTTTTTTTACTATATTAATTAATCAAGAACATTAAACCATACAGGACTTTTATCATCAACTAGACCATTATAATTTACTGTGAGTTCCTCCCCTTCTTTAATCTCTCTAATAGCAGAGAACTCTATTGCTTTGTTCTTATAATCGTATAAATATTTGATATTAGGTTCATAGGAGTGATTAATGAACTGGGATATACTGAGCGTTATAGCATTTTTAAATTCAGGTTTGTGCTTTGGATCTTCCCAAATATAGATATAATCAAAAAGCACTGTTTTCTTTATTTTCCTATAATCATTGTTTGGAATTAAAATTACATTTGCTACATCAATTACAGTTTTTTTTTTAATATCTTTCTTAGCAAACGCGCCCTTTCCTTTCCCTTTTGAGATGCGTCTTATCTTAATATATTCGTTCATAAAAAACACTAATAAAATTTATTCAATCGAAGCATGACGTTTATCGATATCTTTTTCAGTGACTCCTAATAAATCCATTAATGTGGCTCCAATTGAATCTAATATGGTTAGCGTTGAGATATCGAATAGAGTCGTGTAAGGTGCAAGTGTTTCCTGAGAAGTCGCCTTATCCTTACTTTTACCATCAATTTTAATTATTAAGTCCGATAATTTTCCTATAGTACTCTCTGGATTACCTGTTAATAAAGCAATTTTCCCTCCTATTTCCTTTGCTTTTCGCGCTATAGCGACGGGAGAGGTGGTTTCACCGCTTCCACTTATTAAAATAAGCAAATCCTCTTTACTATAACGATGAGTAATCGCATCGGAGACGAAACAAGAATTAAATCCTAAATGCATTAATCTTTGAGCAAAGCAACGCCCTATAAAGCCAGAGCGTCCAGCTCCATAAACAAAAATCGTTCCTTCGTTAGAATTAACTTGAGAAATCAAATCAATTAATTTTAAAACATGTGTAGTGTTAATTGTTTTAGAATTTTTTATAATCTGATTTGCTATTTCAAGAATTGTATTTAAAAAACTTTCGCGCCCTTTATCGTAATTCATATTTTCACCCCACTTTATCCTCCTTTCGTAAATCCTGGGCGTACACATCTTCTCCATTGATCTACGCTCTCTTTAGGTCCTAAACCTATTAGTAGATCACCTTCTTCGAAAACAAAATCTGATTTGAAACTATATATCCATTTGTCTTTTCTTTTTAGAGCAATAATATGGAACCCTCGTTTATATCGTTGCTCTTGTAATTCATTGTAAGTTTTGTTTTTAAAGTAAGAATCTGCAGATAATGTTTCTCGAACTACAACCTCAGATGTTTCTTCAATTGCTTTCTGGATAATTACATGAGGTTCAAACCCTTCTAAGATTGTTTCAGCTAAATGAGCCGCAGCATCAGCTATTAATTCGCATGAAAAAACAATACGCATAATTCCCGTCAGATCTCTTGGATTATCAACTAAATGCGCAAACTCTAGAAGATTCTTCTCGAAATTTATATTAAGTCCGTCCATTAAGGCTTCCATTTCGATTACATCTTCTGCTACTTCATAGCTGTTAAAGAACAATGCTGCGAGTGCCAATTCTATCATTGTTTCAGAAATGTCTGTTATCATTACATAATCTTTTTTAAGTTCTTGAATCTCCTCAAATATTTCAGGGTTTTTGAGATCGAATTCAGGTTCTTTTTCTTCATCATCAAATTGGAAAGAGATCTCACTCTCGTCAAGAGTTAGATTCTTTAATTCATTAAGTAATTCAAGCTCGCCTTTAATAATTAAGATATCTTCTTTCTCAATTATGTTATTCTTATCAAACAACCAATTATCGTTTCTTTTTATTGCAATTAAGTCGACTCCATATTGTGATCTAAAATGCACATCTTGACGATTAATTCCTATGAGTTTGCAATCCTCTTTGACACATATTTTTACTATTGGTTCAGGAACTTCGTCCCAAAAGAGTTGCGTAAAGTCAGATATATCGCTATTTATATAAACAACGCGGGCAATATCCGCAAGGGCGTCCGAAATCTTGTCAATTGAATAACCCATTACAACAATTGGCTCTAATCTCTTGGCTTCTTTAAAACCCCCAGTTTGTGTTTGAGTAATTTGTAAATTCAACAGAAAAGTTAACTCGTGGATACGCTTTTCAATTTTAGTAGTTTCGTCCGCTATCTCTTTACTACCAAATTTTATCGCGCTATAGGCGAGATCAATCATTAAATCAATTTTTTGTTTCATTTCTCTCAAAATATCTTTTAGAGATATAGGTTGGTATTGAAATTCTTTCTTTTTTCTTTTTTCATGCAGTTTAATTGAATTTCTCACTCTCGTTTTTAGGTATTTAAATAAATATTTGGATTAAAACTAGAATAAATAAAGGTGTTAGAAAATCTGCTAAAGATGTAACCATGGGAATTAAAAAATTATTGGGATCTTTACCTTTCTTAAATATGAATATAGAACTAATAAATAATAGCACAAACATCAAGCCAAAAAGAATCAAAATAGTAATAATTATAATTGATATTATCAATAACGGATTAACAATTTCTATTCCAGTTGCACTTCCAATTAAGTATCCTAAGCTTATTAATGCAACTAGGCTTAATAAAATTGTCATAAGTAACCCATAAAAATCTTGCTTTAATCTATCAGAAACTTGTATTTTTGGAGATAGGGTTCCTAAATATAGGTGTGAAGTAAGACGCGAAATTAAAACCGTTGAAATATCACCAATTAAAGAATTTAAAGAAGGTAAAACTAATAAAATGATTGGAAAGGTATACAAAATCTCTTCATTATTGGATAAAAGCGTACCTGAAAAAAGACCCATTATAGAACTAATAATAACGATTATTATAGATTCCTTAAAGATCTTTTTGAAGTAATCCAAAAATTACGGCACCCCCAGTAAAATAATTGTTAAATAGAAGCTAATGACAGTAATAAAATCATCAACGGCTGTCATTATTGGATTCACAATGTTATTTGGGTCTAAACCGCGCTTAAACGCGAAGAGATTTAAGGCAGTAGAACAAGGAATTGAAACTGTTAATGTCAATAGAATTGAAATTATTGGTATAACAATTAACAAACCAATATGAAAAATAAAGAGTCTAATTAAAAAGAGATTTAAAATAATACTTAGAATTCCAATTGCTATCGCAGTTATTAAGGCTAGTACATATGTTGCTAATATGTTTTCAAACCACGATTTCAAATTAAATTCCCCAATAATTAAATCTCTCGAAGTCCTTGCTATAAAGGGACCGCTTAAATTTCCCCTTAGCGAAAGCAAAGCAGGTATAATTAGAATAAGTATTAGAAAGCTCTCAAAAGAGACTATTGAAATAGAAAGAATGATTCCCGCGAAGATATCTCCCACAATTGAAACCATCTCAGATGGAAAAGTTTCTTTAACGATTTTACCTTTTGTATCTCGAGCTTCCATATGTCATCATCGTCCTCAGATGAATTTAAAGATAAATTTTCATTCATATTCTTAATAATTAATTAAGATTCAAAAATATTTAAAATTTTTTAAATAATTCTTTAAAATTTATTTGAATATAAAAATCTAAATAAAGAATTTAATCAATTTAGTAAAGAAATATATAATTCTGACTTTTAAAAATAGAAAATTAGTTGCAACTAAATGATTAAAAATAAATAAATATTAAACTCAATGTTTTGTTAAATTAATTCTAAAAAATTAGGGTCGATTGTGTTAAGGGCAGACTCAATTTCTTTCTTCACTTTCCAATCGTCGTCCCATAGCAACTTAGCTAACCATTTTAAAGCTTCTTTATCTCCTATTTGACCTAAAGTTTTTGCTGCTGCAATCCGCATCTTAGGGTCTTTGTCTTTTAATAGCGTTACAAAGGGAGTTATATCGCTAATATTTTCTAGTTTTCCTAACGACATCGCTACCCAACTTCGAATAAATATGTCTTTATCCCCCATCAATCCAATTAAAGATTCGGTAGACTTATCATCACCAATTTTAATTAAAAGTTTAACTGCTGCTCTTCTTGTTTTCCAGTTTAAATCGTTTGTTAAATTTTTTGCGCTTTCAATTACATTTTCGCTCCCAAACCTTGATAATGCTTCAATTGCTGCATCCCTTACCTTACTATCATCATCACTTAATAAAGCAAAAAGTGCGTTGATTAAATTTTCATCCCCAATTTCTCCGATAACTCTTGCGCATAAACTCTTAATTTTCCATTCTTTCGCGTTCAAACCCTCGACTATTTGAGTTGGAACCGTATCTTTAAAAATATTTAGTATTGCTTTATACGCTAACTTTCTCAATTTTGAATCTTTACTGTTAAATATTCTTATAAGATAATCGACAGAATTTTTATCCTCTAATAAGCTCAACAATTTTATCGCTTCTCTTCTAGAAATAATATTTCGTCCGTTTAAAATTTCGTAGATTTTATCGTATGGCGGTTGATTTGAAAGAATAGAGAACAAGGTTCCAACAGATGACTTTCGAATTTCAGGATTTTTTTCTTTTAAAAATTTAATTAAATAAGGAATAGCCCTTTTACTTTTTATAGTGCCTATAGCTTTGATTGCTGATTTTTTTACATGTAAATCCTCGTCGCTTAAAGCGTTCAGAATAAACTTTGCTTCTTTTAATTGAATTAGTTTTTCTAACCCTTTAACTGAATTCTTACGAATTAATGGGTCTTCGTGGGTTATTAATTGTTTTAATCTCTCAATGCACTCTCTACTGCCAATCTTTCCTAATATGTAAGGGATTGATCTTTTAACATGAATATTTCCTTTGTTTATATAATCGAATATTATATCTAAAGCCCCTTCTTTCCCAATTCTTATAATAGAAGCAAGAACAAATCCCTTAATCTCTAGGGAGGGATTCTGGAGCATGTTTAACAAAGGTATTAAGGCTATGGACGCTTTTGCTTTACCTAATGCTATCACAGATGCTTTTCTTGATTCAATATTATTGTCTGTAAGAGCTTTGATTAGGATTTGGATGGAAATGTCGTTTATGTTTTTCCCGGCAACATCGATTATTTTTTTTCTTACTTTTCCATCGCTTTCGCTTTTATACTGAGACAAGAGAAATTCTAGCCATCCATTTTCAAAATGCAGAGCCACTGATTCGATTAATTGTATTTTTTTCAGGGGAACTGTCTCTTTTAGATATGAATTTTTAAGTTCTTGGAAACTCATAAATAGCAACTCCTAATTTATTTATCTAAAGTTTAACTATTTTTATAAAAAAGTCTAAATGGATTATAGGTTATGGCTTTTTAATATTAATGAAATAGAAAAGTTTGTTCAATCTTTAAGTATAATAAATAAATTCAAATTTTTCTTTATTATTAGTATCTATGAAATTCGTTCCGTATGAATCAAGAATCAAAGCTGGAGAAATATTAGCTGATTTTATTTTAGAGAAGGATACAACGCTTTACAACCTCATAAACGAAAAGCCTGACAGTTTTATATCGTTTGCTATACCAAACGGAGGCGTTCCTGTAGTCGAAGGATTTTGCAGTAAATTAAAAATAAATTACGATTTAATAATTGTTCGAAAAATTAAAATTCCGTATAATACCGAAGCAGGATTTGGCTCGGTTACACCAGATGGAACCGTTTTAATAAACGATGATTTGTTGTATCAATTAAACCTTTCAGAGAAACAAGTAAAATACGCAATCGAAATAACGCAAAAAGAAATTGAAGACCGTATGGTGTTTTATAAAAAGAATTACAATTTAGAAGAAAAATACATAAACCTGATTAAAAATAAAATTATTTTCATGGTTGACGATGGGCTAGCCTCTGGTTTTACGATGTTAGCTGCTATCAAAATGGTAAAGAAATATAATCCTAAAAAAATAGTTGTAAGCGTTCCTACAGCGCCTTTACACACGATTCAACGTATTGAAAACGTAGAAGTTAAAATTTTTTGCCCAAATATAAGAAACATGATGTGGTTTGCAGTTGCCGACGCTTATAAACACTGGTATGATGTTTCTGAATCTGAAGTTCTCAAAGTTCTTAAAGAATCAAAATTTTATTTAGAAAATATTTAACCTTTTTGGTTTAATTGATTAAAACTAACTGAATGATTCTAAGGGATTTTATTATATTAGTATAGAAGTTATAAATGTAAAGTAAAAAAAATAAAGATTTATGAGCTGATCAATTGAAAGAGAATGTTTGCATGTGGTATATAGAATTGGTCTTTCGCTTTTATAACCACCGTATGAAAGTATTCAGCCAAACCTAAGAATCCACGAATTACAGATTCGTCCTCCTCAAATTTAAACACAATTTTCGCTATGGCGGCACCACTACTAAAAGTTACTTTATCGTAAACCCGCTCATCGATCAATGGAATTTTTAACTCATTTACAATCTCGTAGACCCTTTTTATAAAAAGCTCACGTTTTGCCAATTATTGACACCTATTAATATTGAAAAATAATTATTAAATTTTCAAATGAAATATGATATATAATATATACTTTTTACACTTTTAATTGTTTTTTTTTTATAGAGTTCAAGAAAAAGCGAATAAATAAAACTAACAAAATAAAGTTCAATCAGTTATATTTTTTCCATATACCTATATTCAAGTATTATAAAAAATTAAAAATAAAAATATAAATTAATATATTACAATTATTACTATAATAATAAATTATTCTACTTACTAACAGAAAAAAATTAGAGGAATTGATTGAATATTGGTTTCTAAGGAATACAAAAAGATAGAACGCGTTGTTAACTTTATGAAAAAAGGTCTACAATCATTAAGTGACGATCTAGAAGACACAGTTGGGGGCATAAACGATTTTATAAAGTCTCTAAATAAAGCCTTAAAGGATTTGAAAGAAGTATCATTAAAACCAGAGCTTAAAACTGTTAGTAGTTCCTCTAAAAAAATTGTTGCTCAAGCAAGTGGAACGGCAAAAACTGCTGCTGCGAGCACATTATTTAGTTTATTGAGCGGTAGTGCTGGACCTGGACAACAAGCACCCGCTGCTACTGCAGCGAGCGTAGCCCCAGTTGCTGGCGGCCCCCCAAAAGCTCCAGTTGCTGGCGGTCCTCCAAAGAAACCCGCTACAAGTGGTCCTCCAAGGGCTCCAGTTGCTGGCGGTCCTCCAAAGAAACCCGCTACAAGTGGTCCTCCAAAGGCTCCTACGGCTGGTGGTCCGCCTAAGCGTGCTAATCTACCACCCGCTCCAAAGTTACCTCCAGCATCTGGTGGACCTCCACAAGCGCCTGGTGCGGGAGTTGTTCAAGCGCCATCATTTGCTAAAAGGCCAGCGCCTCCTGGTGCGCCCGTAGCAGGTGACCCTCCCCGACCTGCAGATCCAGCAACAGCAGCTACTGCGGGAGGCGGATTAAGTTCTTTACGCGATGAAATGTTAGAAGAGTTAAATCGCCTCAAGAAAATCATGAGAGGAGAATAAAAGTATATTTTTTTTATTTTAACTGTATTAATTCGCAAAATTATTAATCCTAAAACAAGAGGACATTACTTGTGGAAAGAAAAGATTTTCTTATAGCTGAAAAAAAGATTCCTATTGTTGTTCCTAAACGTTTAATGGTGTTTGCGGGTCACCCAGACGACGAAATTGTTTCATGTGGTGGAACGATTCTTAAATATCAAGCATTAGGTTCTGAGATTTTTGTAGTAGTAGCTACAAGTGGATTGGGTGGATACGCTAAAACGGCCCAGAAGGAAGATATCTTAGAACATCGAAAGCAAGAACTCGATTTAGTTCGAACAGCTTTGAAATGTAGAGTAATCGAATTAGGTCATTCTGATTTGGAGGTGAATAGAGAAATTATCTCTGAAGTGACGAACCTTATTAGAGACATCCGCCCTCAAGTGATTCTATTACCCCACTTTTCAGATTTTCATAGAGTTCATAGAAATTTGTCTTTAATTACAAGAGAAGCTATTTATCATTGTTCAACGGGAAAAGCTTATGGTGGTCACGAGAGAAACTGGACTCCGTTAGGAGTGTATTATTACGAATCGCCTTCTTGTAAATTTCAATATATAGAAGGTTCTGTCTTTATAATAGTTAATATTGAAAAATATTGGGTAGAAAAGAAAGAAATTTTTAATCGGGTTTATAAATCTCAGAAAGAAGTGCTAGAGCGAGTTTTGGATTGGGCTGAAGATACTTCAATTTTACGAGGAAACGAAATTAACTCAAAGTATGGAGAAGCTTATATTCCTATGACAGAATACACTCCTTTGAAGATTTTATTAATTTAAAAATAAATAGGTTAATTGGAGAATTCAAATAAAGTTATATTAATTAAATATAATAGATTTTTATGAGAAAGATAAAGTATTAATAGATAATCTGTTTGGGAATAACAATTATGGGAAATCTCACAGTCGTTTTGGATATTGGGCAGTTCTCGACAAAAGCCGGGTATGCTGGGGAAGATATGCCAACTCAAATCTTTTTTACTATAGTAGGTAAACCTAAGTATAGACAGATCGATTACGAATAC
The DNA here is from genome assembly GCA_019057795.1 of Promethearchaeota archaeon. Classification (GTDB taxonomy): domain Archaea; phylum Asgardarchaeota; class Lokiarchaeia; order Sigyniarchaeales; family SOKP01; genus SOKP01. The sequence goes on from JAHLWS010000071.1 coordinate 55,465, forward strand.
GCGGGTACTAAACAAGATGAATATTATGTAGGGGATGAAATCCAATCAATAGGACTGTATAAAATTTTTTACCCAATAAAGAAAGGAATAATTCAGGATTGGTTATCGTTCGAAAAAATTATTGATTATATTTTTTACAATTTGAGAGTAGATCCAAGTTTAGTCAATGTTTTATTCGCCGTACACCCATTGTTTCCATACGGGGATATAAAACGGCTATTTGAATTGTTTTTAGAAAACTACCAGTGCAACGCGTTTTATCCCGTTTTAGACTCTATGCTTACTTTATATGCGGGAGGATTTCAAACAGGGTTAGTGGTTGAGATTGGGGATAGTATCACGAGAATCGTGCCAATTTACGAGGGATACAAGATAGATCATGCAGTAAGAATACTTGAGATTGGTGGAAGAACTTTAACCAAGTACATGGAAAAAATATTAGGAGAAAGGGGATTTTCAGCTGACTCTTCAATTAGAAAGGAACTGGTAAGGGCTCTCAAAGAAAAAGCGTGTTTCGTCTCGCTCGATTATAAAGAAGATTTAAAAAGAGTTGAACAGTATGAAAAAGAGTATTCTTTACCGGATGGTTCTACTATTTCTTTGAGTAAAGAAAGATTTGCAGTACCTGAGCTTTTTTTTAATCCAACATTAGAATTGGAAGAAGATTCTTTAACAGAGGCTATTATGGATGTAATCGAAATGTGTGACGTCGATATTCGACCAGACTTATTGAACAATATTTTTTTATCGGGAGGTTCTTCTATGTTTCCAAATTTTAAATCTAGAATGTATCAAGAATTAGAATTTGAATTAGCACGGAGGAAGAGGAAGAACCAAATTATCAAAATTATAGCACCTAGGGAACGAGTTTTCTCTGTTTGGGTTGGTGGCTCAATAGTAGCTAGCATACCTGAATTTCAAAGCAATTGGATAACACGTGCCAAATATTTTAAAGATGGCATCCCAGAGAATCTTTTATAGTCGATAATTCAAGAGTGATTTTACTCGTTTTTATTTATATTTTTATGATAAGCGTATTACAAGCGTATTACAATTTATTAAAACTATTACTTGGGTATTATATCTTAGAATAATATCATCTTAAGTGATGTTTTTAAATATGGCTAATATGGAATTAGATCCTTCAAATAATAGCTTTGAACAAGCAAAAATCCTGAAAAAATATTACAAACCAGATTACTCTCAATTGTTTAACAAAATTAGAGACATTAAAGCCCCTATTAAAAAGGAAATATTAATCGGGTTAATTGATGGCGTTTGGCATTCAGAATTAGATTTAATAAGGGTAGCTAAGCAAAAATGGAAGTATATGGGTGCAGTCACATTGGCAACTATGATACATTCTTTAAATCACAGTTTAAAAAGCGACTATTTTCAAAAGAAAGTTGTTAACGGGAAATTATTTTACAAAATTTCCGACAATTACGTAGGTCTTACTCGAGCTGCTTATAACAAATATACCGCCATCAAGTTGTAAAGTCTTTTTATTATTTATTCTTTTTTTTGATTATGCTTATCTTTTCACGCACTGTTCATTTAAAATTTTATGAGTTTCGCAATTAGAGCAAAATCCATTAACAGAATCGTCCTTAAAGCTATCGCTCCAACATTTTGGACAAATATAATAAGGTAAAGGTTTACCATTCTTTCTTTTCACGATTTTAAAGGTATTAAAGCCACATATTGAGCAGAAGGAAGTTTTTAATATAGTAATTCTACCAGTTTTGGGAACGGAGAGGTAAGTTTTGCAATCTATATTTGAACACGCGAGAAATCTTTTCTTTTGTGAGGTCGTAACTAGCTTCATTGGAAATTTTTTGCAGGTTGGGCAATTAGCAGTAGTTATTGGATATCTTTTTTGTTTAAAGTCATGTTGCATTGCTGTTTTTAAATTTTTTTTAACGCTATCAAATCTTAAAGTAATTGCATTTCTGTTGTTAAGAAACTTATCAAACAATTCAAGGAAAATTTTTTTTACAATTTTTATCACGTCTTCTTTAGTCTTCCTATTTTCCTTTATGTCTTCGAGTAATTTTTCCACAAATCGCGTAAATTCAGGTTTTAAGAACGGTAACCATACTTTTATTAATTCTCGTATTATAAATTTGCCCCACTCCGTTATTTTGAAATGATTTTTGTCAATTCGCAAGATTAATTTACGATCGATAAGAATTTTAATTATAGTAGGACGAGTCGATTTAGTTCCTAGGTGTTCTCTCTCCATTAATTTCAAAAGAGTAGTATCAGTATATTTTGGTGGAGGCTGAGTTTCCTTTGCGTTTAATTGAATATTTTTAATTGGAAGTTGTTTTGCTTCGATTTCTATCGTTGGTTGATAGCTTTTCTTTAAAAAAGGCGCAATTTCATAAAAACCACTTGAGACTAACGAAACCAATCGCGAAGTAAATGGTTCTTCTTTTATAGATATTTTTAAAATTGTCCTCGATTCTTTTGCTTGTTCTCCGAAAAGAGCTAAATAATGTCGAGCTAATAAATCGTAAACTCTTCTTTGAATATTTTGTTCAAATTTAGAACTATTTTGTTCCAAGCTCTCTAAAGGAGTAATGGGAGGGTGATCTCCGGCGTCAAATTTCCCAATTGTAGGCATTACGCGTTTTTTAGTTAGTAATTTTAAAGTGTAAGATCCATAGTTAGTGTGAAGTTTGAACTTATCCAAATACTGAATATGGTTAAAAATTGATTGGTATTTATCGCTATCAGTCCTAGGATAAGAAATTATCTTATTTAAGTAGAGCGCGTTCATGGCGTTCATGGCAGCATTTGCGCTAATCTTTAACCTCCTAGTTAATAAAACGAGCGCTTTCGAAGTATTCAAAGGCGTCGGAGGGTTTATAACATTTGTATTTTTACTATTGCTCAAAATTACAGCAATTTTTTCATTTTTTATTTTTTGATGGATATTTTTTGCCTCCAGTTCCTCCTCTTTAATAAAAGGGTTCTTATCGTGGAAGGCTTTTATTATATGGGTTTTATAGCTTAAATTCGCTTCTATTGTCCAATATGGTACAGGTACAAATCGCTCTATTTCTTGATCCCTTAAGAATATTAAATAGAGCAAAGACGTCTGTACCCTCCCTATCGACACAAATTTAGCATTAATCTCGTTTAGTAAAGGCTTAAACGTATTTGTAACCTCTCTCGTGCTTGAGAACCCAATTATCGCGTCAATTATGGCTCTAGCCTCGCCTGTCTCACCCCAACTCCACTTTGGATTTATCAAATTGGAATATTTAGAAATAATCTCTTTTTTTTGTAATGAACTTAACCACAACTGACGCACTTTAATAGTTTTATTAGCTTTAATAACAAACGGTAAGGCGTCAAAAAGCCCAATGTTGCATCCTTCAATATCTGCATCGGTACCGATTACGCATTCATCGCATAATTTAGCGTACTCTTTTAACGCGCTAATATATGGCCTAGAATAACTCTTGGAGGCTTTTTCTATTGAATTTGGATTAGTAATTATTTCCCTAGGATTAGATTTCGTCCAACTTTTAAATAGATCGGTGTTTTTATACTCTAAAATATGTCCTCGAAGAGGAACAACGTAAATATCTTTAGAATTTACCCGATATACTTTTAAGAATTTTGTTTTGTTTATAGTCGTAACAGGACCTAATGCTTCGGCTATTGCCTTTGCTGCTTTATTTTTTTCCGATATTATTAAAATCGTCATTAAATTGTTTTTCTTTTGCTAAATTCACTTTTATATTAATGTGATTTAAATTTATTATAAAAGTTAACAGAAACTTAAATTACTAATTGCTTGCTTGCTTATAAATGAAAAATCTCAAGAGAAATAAGATAATTTCCCTTATTATAATTTTTTATTATGTATTTATTATTTTCACTACTTAGCTATCAATAACCGGAATAGGGTTCAAATTTATTACTTTGGTAGAGTAAAACTAATCTCGGCTCCCTTATCCCTTCCTTCAGATTCCACCCAGATTTTACCACCATGCACTTCAATCATCCCTTTACTAATAAATAGTCCTAATCCACTTCCTTTTTCAAAAGCAGAATAGCTTTCAGTGGCTTGCCCAATTGTAACAAATTTACCAAACAATTTCTCAATTTCTTTTAAAGTTAACCCCTTTCCGTGATCCTTTATTTTAAAAAGAAAATTTTGATTTTCTTCTAAAACATTAACATTAATTGTACGATCGTTAGTAGAAAATTTCACTGCATTTGATAAAATATTCGAGAAAACTTGCGTGATTCTAAATCGATCTACTTTTAGTTCAAGATCCTCGGGGATATTTAAGTTTATAGCTAATTTTTTTTGAATAATTTGATATTCTAATTCAGAAAGGCAATCTGTTATTATATCGTAAATATTTTCGACTTTCTTAACTATTTCGATTTTGCCCGCATCGATTTTCATCACATCCAATAACCGATTTATGTAACTTTCCAAACGGGCTACATTGCTTAGTACTCGATTTAAATCTTCTTTAATATCATCTTTTAAATCTTTCTCTCTTAATAAAATTAAATCGATATAGCCCCCCACAGAAATTAAGGGTGTTTTTAAGTCGTGAGCGGCAATGCTAATAAAATCGGTTTTTAATCTATCTAATTCTTTTAGCTCTATATTTTGCTGCCTTAAGATTCGCTCGGATTCTTTCAATTTCTCCTCTGCGATTTTTTTTTCAGTTATATCTTGAATTATAGCTTGAATTATTGTTTCACCAGCTATTTTAATAGTGGATATTTCAGATTCGACCCACAACATTTTGTTATCTTTGTTAAATATTCGTACAGTTTGGGGTTTCATTACGATACTCATTGGGTCCCTTTTACGCTCCAGCTCTTGAAGCGTTCTCAATCCTGGTTTTGTTTCTGAAGGAAAAAGGTTTGAAAGTTTTAAATAATTCTTACCAATAAGGTCCTCTTTTTTATAACCAAACAATTCAGACGTTTTAGAATTAATGTCAATAATTTCACCTTTATTGTTTAAGAGCGCAATACTGAATGGAGAGTTTTCGTATAAATGGCGATATTTACGTTCAGATTCTCTTAATTCCTTCGTTCTTTCAAAAATTATTTTCTCAAGTTCTCTATTCAATATTTTTAATTCTTCTTCAGATTTCTGTAATTTTAAGGCAGCTTCTTTTTTTCCCGTGACATCCTGAATTAAGACTTGTATAAAAGTTTCATCTCCTAATTTAATCGTAGATGCGCGAATATTAATCCATTTTTCTACTTTATCTGCGCGAGTAATTTTGAATTCTAACGGTTTTACTGGCTCATTATTGATAAAACTTTCAAATCTACTTTTTAAAAGCGGAATAAAATATTCTGGTCGATCGAATAAAGTTAAAATTTCTATAAAATTCTTTCCAATAAGGTCCTCTCTCTTGTATTTAGATGGTAATATATTCATAGTCGAATTACAGTCAATTATTTTCCCCTTTAAATCTATAATCCATATGGCAAACGGAGAACTTTCAAATAAGTGTCGATATTTTTTCTCCGACATAATTAGTTTTTTCTCCGCTTGTTTACGGGCGGTTATAACTCTTGCAAAACTTATGGCTTTAGTAATTTTTCCGTTTTCTTTCAAAGGAACCGCATTTATCTCACAATCATAAACTTCACCTAGAGTGTTTTTTGCAGTAATTTCAAGACCTTTAATTACTTTTCCTGCTTTCAATTCATTAATTTGGACTTTTAATTCTTCGAGATTTGCTCCTGCAAAAAATTCTAGAATTTTTTTATTTTGCGCTTCTTTTAAACTTATTTTAGTTTTCTCAAGAAAAGCTTGATTGGCATCTAATATATAACCTTTTAAATCAGTGAGATATACTAAATCAGGGCTGGCATTAAAAATAGTGTGGTATTTTTCTTCTGATTCTTTAATTTTTTTATCGGCTTCTTTGCGTTCTGTAATATCCCTTCCAATAATTATTCCTTTAATCTTACCTTCTCTATCTTTAAAAGTGTTTCCTTTAACTTCTATCCATATCCAACGATTATTTTTATGTCTAATTCTTAGCTCTAAAACGCCTTTGCCTGTATCGAGACCTTCAACCATCGTTTTAATAGCAATTTTTTTATCACCAGGATGAATAATTGCTAGAACTGATTTTCCAATAATCTCATTGTTGGTATAACCTAAGGTCCTTAACCATGGTTGTTTATTTGCGTATTCAATTTGAAGATTTTGATTTAAAATACTAATCAAATCATAAGCATTCTCTGATATCAATTTGTATCTCTCTTCTGAGCGTTTAAGTTTCTCTTTTAGAAGAATTTTCTCGGTAAAGTCTTGTACCATTCCACAAAAACCAGATTTAGCACCTTTAGCATCGTATTTTAAATATACTGATGAATTTACTACGATTTTTTGTCCATTTTTCTGAAGAAACTCAAACTGGAAATTACGTTGTACCACCTCTTTTTTATAAACTTGGTTATAGAAGTTGAATACTTTTTTCCTATTGAATTCATCTGTCAAATTTTGATAACTTTTACCAAGTAATTCTTCTTTTGAATAACCCGTCATTTCGCAAAATGATTCATTTAAAAACATAAAAGTTCCTTTTAAATCAACTTCAAAATACCCTTCTTTAATGTTTTCTAATATGCTTCTATATTTATTCTCAGATTCTTTTATCTTTTGCTCAGCGTTCACTCTATTAGTGATATTGTTATAAGTGCATAGAATTCCTACGATATCCCCTTCAAGATTATGAAGCGGTACTCGATTTATTTCAAACCACGCTTTGCTTCCGTTGTGTAATATCCACGATTCAATCTTTTCTTCACTTTGATTATTATTCATAACCCTTTTTTCATTTTCTTGAATTAATTTTAAGTTAGCTTTAGCCCATGGTAAATTTTCATCAGTTTTTCCGACAATAAAATCTGGATCTTCAACATTATTTACGAAAGCATAATTTTGGTTACAACCCAGATAAGTTAAATTTTTATCTTTCCAATAAATTAATTGAGGAATATTATCGATAACAGAGTCCAACATCTCTCGCGATTTTTGAAACGATGTTTTCTCACCTTTAGTTTGCAATAATTTCCAGAATCGAAGCTCTGGCATGGTTTCTGCCAATCTTCTTAAGTTAAATTCGCGCTTAAGCCATTCATCTTCTTTTTGCTTAAATTCAGAGATGTCTCGAGAAATTATTAATATTTTAACTTTTTCAGCGTCATTAATAAATCGTTTTCCCTTTAATTCATAATATCCATATCCTTCTTTTTGACGAATCCTTATCTGCTCGATTGCTTTTCCAGTTTTTAAGATGTTTTGAAGAAAAATCAAACCTCGATTTAAATCGCTGTAATAAAAGTTATCTAAGATTTTATGAGCTAAACAGGAATAACCTAATTTTTTCAGATGGACTCTTTCATTAATATATTCACATTCAAAGTTTTCATTTATAATATAAATTAAATCATCAAAATTTTCTTTAAGAATTTCGCCAATATTATATTCTTTTCCAAAATCGGAAACTGATGCCATATATAATAAAACCTCTTTAAGATATTAGAAACTAAATACTTATGTTATATCTTAGTAAATATTTCTAATAATGTTAACCTTTTAGTAAAAATATAAAAGAGATTTTTCTAATCTCCAATTATAGAATGGATATAAAAATTACATTATGACATTTATTGAACCTTCTTTTGAAATCGACGAGAAAGGTAGAGTTATTTGTCAATCCCATTCAAATTATCCTCAATTTCTTAAACCTGAGAAGACACCATTTGAAGACTTGCAGATGGAAACCCAATTAACCTGTAAAACGTGTTCACATTATAAAAACGACGATTGTTATTTTCCTAAGGCTGACATAGATAAAATTGATTTGGATAGAATAAATAGAACTCTTTTTGAATGCAATCTTTGTGGTAATAAAATCGATCGCATGTTAACGATCATGCAAAAAATTTATTTAGAGGAAAAATTTCAAATGAAAATGCCTCTTATTTGCTGTAGTTGTTACGAAAGTTTAAAAGAAAAGAAATTCGATGAATATTTTAACAAAAGATTTTGGGAAGCTTTAATTTTTTATGCGCCAGTTTTATTTTCACTCGCTAATCCCTATCCAACCAATTTAATATTAGCGATTGGTTCTTTTTTCATTGTTATCATTTTAAAGATTATTATTAAGCAATATTTTCATTATAGTCTCTTTTTGATAGACTTATTAAAAGGAAAGAAATTCTACAATAAATATTTCCGAGATAAAGACGGATAAAATGGATTTTTTTCCAATTTTTCGTTTTATGCTAAGTTTCCAGCCCAACCTCGGACTTTTTTTCTGAATTTTTCTTGTTTTAAAATAATTAAATCGAGCTCCTTTTTAGTTTTATTAGATAAATTCTCAATTTCGGGTACTAATTTGTATTTAATAAAATAATTTTTAACTTCTTTTGATATTAATTTACTTGGTATTTTTTCAGGGTCATTTTTAAAGCGACTATAAAGTTTTTCCCAAGAATCGAGAAAGTTTTCAATGTTATTTTTAGATTCGAAAATTGCTAAAGTTCCTAAATTGTTTGGAGTAGTAATCGCAATGTTTGATCTACCTACAGTAAATCGATTGCCATTAAAGGAAACCGCAATTCCTCCTTCGTTTTTTAACCTTTGGAGCATATTGATATCAGTAATCGAATCACCAAGCGCAACCATTTCAGATATTGGAACATGTGTAATAGTAGAGATCCTTTCAACTGCCATTTCTTTTCTTTTACCACCCCTTACTTCAACAAGGTTCATTGCTTTAACATAATCAGATTCTTTATTATTCCAGAAAAAGTTATTTAAATCATCTATAACTAAATCCAAATTTTTACCGTTATCTATGTAGTTTTGGAATATAACGTTAACTAAGTTTTTTACATCTCCTTCAATATTGTAAATCGTTTGATTTGCTTCTTTAATATTTAAATCTGTGCAAAAGACGTGATCAAGTGGAATATTCAAATTTTTTGCTACAATATGCGCAAAATGACGATAACTCGTAGAAATGACGAATATATCCCAACTTTTATGTAACACTGTCATCAATTCTTTACAGCCGGGTAATAAACCAAGATTATTATTAGCCAATTCAATTAATTCTTCATCAGAAAAACAATACATATATAATGGAGCCACTAATCTCAACGTATCCCCTGGTTGATAATCTGGAATGTTTAACCTCTTTTTTACGCCAGGAACATCGATAAGGTAATCGTCATAATTAGAAATCATCTCAAAAAATTCGCCCATATTAAATTTTTGTAAATCGAGCTTGGTTTTTTTACTTAATAAGCGACCTAATTCAGCAGCAAAATCCAGAACAGTTATAGGTCCTTCTAAATCCCAACAGCAAACATTTTTTAGAGTCAAAATTAAATTACCTATCTTAATGCGATATAATTCATATATGAGAAATTAGATAAATTGAATAACAAGAAATTAAAATAACTTCTTATTAAGTACTTATTATTTTTTTATAGAAATAGAGTTAGCTACATTTTAACTTTAAAAATATCTTGAATTGACCTTTCTCTACGAGCTTTTTCAACGATTCTACGCCAATCTGGTTCGATCGCATCAAACGCATTTTCAGTAAGTTGTCGTAATTTGCCGTCAGACGATTTAAGAAAATGGCCTACATATTCTAAAGCTCTTTTATCTTTTATTTTAGCAAAACTTTCGATGATAAAAATCACTTTTAACTTATCTAATTCTATTTCTGGTTTTTCAATTTCCTCTTTTAGTTTCTCTATTATTCTTAGCGTTGCTCGTCCATCTGCTATTTGTCCTAAGGCTTCTATAATTCTATTAATAACCATCGGTTCATTTTCGATATTTAAGGAACGGCATAATAGATTGACGGCTCTTCCATCTTTTAAAAAACCAAGTTGTCTTGCCGCTTCAGCTCTTTTCTCGGCTTCTTTCTCGTGAAATAATTGTTTGATTAAGTTGTTATAATTAGCGTTTCTAGCATTCCAATCCATAATCCAACTTAAAATAAGAGCTACAAATATTAGAATGTAATCTTTATAAAATATAATTAAACGGAATGTACTCGTTTAGGTCGTTCTATTCACTGATTTTGTTCCACGAACTTTTCCAAGAGTTGTAATTGTCAATGGCGAGCTTCTCAAACTCCTCGTAGCTAATTTCTGGCTGCAATAATTTTTTAAATTCAATAATTTAAAACTTAATTTTGATGCGAACATATAAATATAATCGTATAAATTTATTTCACATAAGAAATTCAAATGAAGGTGAATTTTTTGACTCGTATAGAAAGAAAAATAGAAATAAAAACATCCCCTAAGAAAATTTATGATATTTTAAATAATGATGAGCTTGAAACCGTATGGAATATTGTGGTAAGTGAAAGTACTACAATTGCTACTGATAAATATTCAATAAAATCTACTGTTGGTGATTTCATTTCAACTATTACGGAGAGATTAGAAAACGAAAAAATATCTTATTCTATGGAGGGCAGCGCTTTTAGCACAATGGGCTATATTATGTCGCCTAAAGGTGATGGATCCGAAGTAACGATCTGGGCGGAAATTGAAGATGAGAAGCAAGAAAAAATGCTTGTGAAAGCTGCAGAAATACTTTTAGAAGGTTTGAAAAAATTCGTAGTTTTTATGGAAGAAGGAGGCAACCCCGACGAATTTGATAAAAAAAAAAAATAATTGTAAATCCTTAATTTTAATTTTTTTTTCTTGAATTTATGTGATCTATTCTTTTTTGCAGTAATTTCTCCGAGTAAGCAAATTTCGGGAATAAAATTATTACCAACATAATCCTCAACGGTAAGTTGGCCGTAAATATCATCTCGAAGATAAAACATATAAATTCATTATGCATATATTTATTGTATATTGAAATTCAAAATTAAATTGTTTAAGAGAGGTTTAAGAGTTTAATGAGTTCGCAAATTAGTTGTCCAAATTGTGGTAAGGTAAATAATATTAAAAATATATATTGCATTGAATGTGGATTTCAATTTGAAGGAAATAATTCTGTTGAGTTTCAAATTTTTGAAAATTTAAAAGTAGATCTCTATAGCAGCATAATATGCATCATAATTTTTGTCGCTTTTATGATCTTAGTAACTGTTGGAATTATATCTCAATATGGCCTATATGGATATATTTCAATTTTAGTAATTTGGCCACTAACAATAGGTTTAATAGTTTGGGCAAAACGCTATTTTAAAGGGCTTTCAAAGTTTAGGAAGTTTACAATTACTAATGATTTTATTGAAATAATTGTTCCTCTTAAGCCTGCCTTTCAAATTAAATGGTCTGAATTTGATTCTATTGAAATCACAAGACGAGACTCAATGGACTCTAGATTTGTATACTTTAACTTGATTTTTAAAGGAAAAAATGTAGAACATAGCTATGAATTTGAGTCAGGAAAAGATTTTAAAATGAAATCGAGGAAAAAAATACTAATTGCTTTAGAACAATATTCTAAAGAAAGAGGAAAGGATTTTACAGGATGGAGACGGAAGGACAAGTAAAAAAGGCATTAAAAGCTTAATTTATAAATCATAAATAAATTTTAGAAATCAAGATAATCGGTAATAATTAGAACTGTGGATTCTACCAATTTAAAAGCATTTTCTGCCGTATCCCGATTGAAAATCTCTGTAGGAATCCCTTCAGGTAATCCATTAGGATATTATTATTTCTATATATTTTTATATTCATTGATAACGTGAAAGAATTCGTAATAAATAAGTTTATAAAATTGAAGCTTGAAGGCGATAAGACTAAGTCTTAAGATTGTTTGTTTTGAATATATTTAACCCTAAATATCGCAAGTGCAATGCCATGAATGCCCCCGATTATACCCACTACAATTAATAATTGGTTATCATATAAATTTAATAGATAACTAATTATGATTATTAATGAACATACGATAACTGCACTCATAATTATTAGCCATTGTATCAATTTATTCCTTTCCATTTTAATACTATCTTACTATTTTAATTTTTTTAATGATTGCACAATTGTTTCGTAGACTCCGAATATATGTGCATATAATGATATTATTTTAGTAGAGAATTCATGTGATCTATTCTTTTTTGCAATAACTTTAAGGTTCCAACATCTTTTCTATAAAATAATTTTCCACTTATACATCCAATTCCTTGTTCAGCAATCTTTTCTGCGCTTTCTAAATCGTTCGCAATCCCAACAACTCCTATAGCTCTTGAAGACGTAGTATAGACTTCATTACCTTTACGGTAAACAGAAGCGTAATAATATCTCGCGCCAATCTGTTTCAACTTATTTTTATCGATTTTTACCAATTCGTCTTTCTTAGGAGCGCCGGGATATCCTTCGGGAGCTAAATATTTACATACGGTAGCCTTATTCTCAAATTCAATATTGGATTTTAAGTTGCCATTTATTATTCCCATACAAACATCAATAAAATCGTTTTTTAATATAGGCAGTACGTTCATTGCTTCAGGATCTCCTAACCTAGAATTAAATTCAATTAATTTAATACCTTCTACAGTTTTCATGTACCCTCCGTACAAAAATCCTTTATATTCAACACCCGTTTCCGCCTTAACTGCAGCCACAACTTTCTTTATATCTTCGAGAGCTTCATCGACATCATTTTGAGTGATAAATGGCATTAGATGGTTCTCCATAGAGTAACTTCCCATACCTCCCGTATTTGGGCCAGTATCATCTTCGTAAGCTCTCTTATGATCTTGAACTAAGGGAGTACCAACGACATTTTTACCGTCAACAAATGTCTGAAGCGTGAATTCTTCTCCTTCGATTTTTTCTTCAATTATAAATAGCGATTTTTGTTTAACTAATGTTTGACAATAATCTAAAATATCATGTTTCGAAAAAAGATGGTCACCATAAACTTTTACACCTTTTCCTCCAGTTAGACCATCTGGCTTAACTACGATGTTTTCTACGCCTAAATCTTTAATATAATTTTCTACATTTTCCATGGAGTCAAATTTTTTACTCTTTATATTTGAACTGATTTTATACTTTTCCAAAAGTCTTCTAGTAAAGATTTTGGAGCCTTCTAGTTGAGCAGCCTCTATTCTGGGTCCAATACAGGGAATTCCATTTCTTTCTATAGCATCAACGATTCCGACAACCAAAGGTGCCTCTGGACCAACAACAACAAAATCAATACTATTTAATTTACAATAATCAATAATTTCTTTGAAATCCATTTCAGAATGAACTTTAATTCTGCCTTGGCTTAAATCCTCTAAGCCTGCGTTTTTAGAACTCATAAAAGCATATAAATTAGCTCCACTACGAATTAAAGCTTCTCCTATTACGTGTTCTCTCGCACCGTGACCAATAATTAATACTTTGACCATTATTTACCAACAAAAATGAATAGAATTTCTATTACGTATTAATACGTATTAAAGATAATATATAATTTAATTTGTTTTAATATTAATTTTAAAATAATTATTAATCAATGATTATTTTTCACTTTCATAGAGTTTATAGGATGGTTCTAAATGATGATTTTCTAAAGTTTATCAAATTAGAGAGATATCAATAACTTTAATATAGAACTTTAGTTAAATAAAAATTAATAGTTAAAAAAGAACCGTAAAAATACGACCATGAAACCAAAAGGGATTCTAACCTTAACTGGAAAAAATCTAAGATGTTTAGCTATGCCTTTAGGAGGCATCGGGACGGGATCTATTGCTATTGGTGGAGATGGACTTTTAAAGCAATGGCAAATTAATAATAATATAAATCATCGCTCATTTGTACCAAATTGTTTTTTTGCTATAAGAACACGCGAATTAAATAATTCAGATGGAAAGATAATTACACGCGCATTGATTAGTTCCAAACCTCACGAAGAACCTAATTTTATCCCGGCTAAATCCATTGGGGATCACATAATAAGTAAAGAAATGAAAAAATTATTTAATGCGCTACCTGAAGTTGAGAACATTCAATTTGATGGCGAATATCCCATTTCATTTTTGCAATTCAAGGATGCTTTACTCCCAATTGAGATTAATTTGAAAGCCTTTAATCCGTTTATACCTTTAGATCCAAAAAACTCTGGATTACCAGTGATAATTTTTCAATTTCAAGTTAAGAACATTACTAAAGAGAATATTGAAGTAATTCTTTTGGGAAATTTATTAAATTTTATTGGATGGGATGGACTAAAAACATTAAGGGGCGATTCTAACCCTCTATTTGGGGGTAATTTGAACCTTCACAAACGTGTGGGTAATTGGAATGCTATTCATATGAAATCAAAATTACTTCTTAAAACCGATAAACGATACGGTGACTTAACACTAGCTATTGATCAACCTGATGCTATGGTATCAACTCAATGGGAAGATTTTGAAGATTTCTGGTCTCAATTTTCGAAAGAAGGCGTTTTGATGGAACCAAGTGAGGATGATATAAGTAAAATCGGAAAGACATATACAGGAAGCCTTGCAGCGAAAAAAGTCTTAAAACCCGATGAAGAAGCAGTAATCACGTTTTATTTGGCTTGGAACTTTCCAAATCGCTTTATGGATTGGCGTTTGAATAGGGCTTTATTTCCCGATACAAAAACAGAATACTGGATTGGAAATCGTTATAATGAGTGGTTTAACAATTCAATAAAAGTTATTGAATATGTGAGAGACAATTGGTCGTTTTTATTAGACAACACATTTAGGTTTCACGAAGATTTTTTTTATAGTACACTTCCTTCTGAAGTATTGACTTCAATTTCTGCAACATTTTCGACAATTAGGACTCCAACTTGTTTATGGATAAGAGATGGATCATTTTACGGATTTGAGGGATGCAACGGAGTTTCTACGGGAGAAAGATCAGGAGGAAGTTGCCCTCTAAATTGTACACATGTTTGGAATTACGAATTTAGCCTAGCACATCTATTTCCTACCCTCGAAAGAACAATGCGAGTGACAGAATTTAAGACACAGCATAAATCAGGTTATATACCTCATCGTGCTGTTATTCCATTGTACTTACCACAATTTGAAATGATTCCTGATCCTGGAGATGTCTCTCCTGCTATAGACGGAATGTTTGGAATGATTTTAAAGATCTATCGAGATTTTCTAATCAGTGGCGATTTAAAATTCCTAGAGGAATCTTGGCCTAATATTCAAAACCTAATGGAGTACATACTAAAAGATTACGACAATGATTTAGATGGCGTAATTTCTTGTGCTCAACCTAATACATACGATTGTTCTCTTTATGGCGTTAATACTTTTATAGGGTCGCTTTATTTAGTAGCACTTCTTGCTTGTGAACAAATCGCTACAAAATTAAATCTACCAGATTGGGCTAAGAAATGTAAGGGTATATTTGATTCTGGTCGTAAAATTCTTGATAAAGAATGTTGGAATGGAGAATATTACATCCAAAAATACGACGAAATTAAAATAAAAGAATATCAATATGGAATTGGCTGTTTTTCTGACCAATTAGTTGGCCAATGGTGGGCATTTCACTTAGGTTTTGGATATATCTTGCCAGTTGAACATGTTGATAAGGCAATAGAATCTATAGTGAAATACAATTTTAAAGAATCTCTTGAAGGAATAACCCAAACTCCAAGAATATTCGCGTCACCTACGGACCCTGGATTATTAATTTGCACCTGGCCTCATGGAAATAAACCTACGGTTCCAACATATTACACTGATGAAGTATGGACGGGAATTGAATATGAAATTGCTGCACTATGTATTTATACAAACCGTATCGATGACGGTTTAACGATTATTAATTCGATTAGGAAAAGATACGATGGTTCACATAGAAATCCTTGGAACGAAGTAGAATGTGGCGATCACTATGTTAGGCCAATGTCATCGTGGACTTTGCTTCACGCGTTAACGGGAATTTCTTACTCAGTTGAACTTAAACAGTTCTTACTCGCACCGAGAATAAACCCAACTAATTTTCAATCGTTTTTTATTACTAATACTGCTTGGGGTAAAGTGAATCAAGAACTAAGTGAAGGAAGATTAAATTTTTCTATATGTGTTTCTTATGGAAACCTCGATCTTAAATCAATTCTCTTGAAATCTATAGAAAAACTCAATTTTGATAAAATCAAATATTGCAAAATATTAAGCCCTAAAAAGGAGGATAATATAATAAACGCAAAATTAATTCGCAATAATTCAGGTATAGAAATTTCTCTTTCAGAAACAATTTCTATTAAAGAAAATCAAAAACTTCTAATTGAATTAATTTAAACTAGATATACTGCTCACGAATGCTAAGATGTCCATAAATATAAAGATTTCTTAAGAATAAATGCCCATATTTGATTATATCATTAAACTTTTTGACCACAACTTGCACAAAATTTTGCTTCCTCGTGCAATTCTATTCCACAATTCGAGCAATGCTTAGCTAATTTAGTTTCTTGAATTTCATTTAATTTTTCTGCTACATTCGATCCACAGTGAGGGCAAAATTTTGCATCGTCAATTATTTCTGTATGACAATAAGGACAATTTACTTTGGAAACCGGTTTATCAACGATTGGTTTGGATAGTAAAGATATAGTTTTTTTAGGCGCTTGAGTCGTTCCAGCTTGAACTATAAATGGGAATGTAATGTTGTGACCCCTCTTAGTCGTAAGTGTAGCAGTTAAATCATAAACTCCATTTTCTTTAACTAATATTGTAAATAGACGATTTTTACTATGATGCTTTGCAATTCCACCATACCATTCTGATTTAACTAATAACCTAACCTGGGATGGCACGGACAACCTTACTCTTACTTGAGGCATATAATTTTCAGTAAGATTTTGAACAGTGAGATAGAATTCTTTACGTCTACCTAAACTTACATTAAGTGCGTCGACGTTACCTTTTAAACTAATGGTAAAATCTGATTCTGACATTTTTATAATCCTTTTCTTTTAATTTTGTTTAGATAATTTGAATATTTATTTGTTTATGTTATTTTAAATCATTTTTAAAAATTAATGTTTCTTCTTATAGGAATTAAATAAATATTATTATATATAAAATTCATAGTCCAATTTTTTATATGTAAAAAAAAATTAAAAAAGATTAAAGTTAAACTATTTATTTTTTATATACTCCGTAAGTCTTGCAGGTATCTATCATTGCTTTAACATTTTCGAGTTTTGCGTCGTCTGGAATCTCGGCTCCAACAAATAACCCTCCTCCTTCGGCACATTTGTCAATAATTTCTTTTGTTTGCTTTTCGATCATAGCAGGCGTTCCCAAGGTAAATAGGGAAGGTTTGAGATTTCCTTGAATGCATATATGGTCTCCAAGGATTTCCTTGGCTTTGAATATATCTGTTCTTTCGTCCATATGTAAATATAATTTGCCCTTTGGTAATTCTTTAAGGTAATGTAATCGATCTGTCCAATCCGTATCCAAATGCATTTGAACTATATATCCATTGTTCACATATTTCGAAACCATTTTCTTAAAATAAGGCCAATAAAGTTCTTCAAAATGTTTTATTGAAATGAAATCAGAGCTAGCCCTTGCTCCACCAACTATAAGAGTTTTTCCACCACTCATCGAAGCTCCGTATTCCCCCATTAATATTAAGTTATCAATCAGAAAATCGCTTGCTTCTATTATTTTATCAGGATATCGATATATATCTTTCATAAAATTAGTAGAACCTCGAAATACAGAGAATAGTTCGAAGGGAATAGCACCACCTCCATCACTAAATGTAGGAACCTGAAAATAATTCCACCACCTTTCTGTATTTTCAGCAACTTTCGCTCCAATTTTACCTAGTTTTGCCATATCTTTTATTCCGGCTCTTTTAAAATTAGCGAGCCATAAGAAACCTTCATCAATTATTTTATCGTAATCTGATGCTTTCATGAAAGGATCATCAAGACTTTGTTCAACAAGTTGAGGAAACTCTTTTTGCCCTAACATCCGTCCAGGTAATCTCCAGTCAAGGTAAAACATAGAAAAAATATCAGGAAATGGGTTTACATGCATCATATACATTCCACCACCAGCCATAGCTATGTCATATCCCCCTAACTTGTGGTAAATCCATTCGTAAGCTTCCTGTGATTTGTCTGGATCCTCAATCATCTCTTGGGCTGTAACATCGTAATAGGAAACAGGTAGGTAATCTATTAACGGCCAGACGGGAACCCTATCGGGCTCTTTTAAAGCCATTGCTGTTAACACTCTTTCAACCGAAGTCATAGGTTCTTCTTTAATAGGCTCCATTTTTACCCCTCCCTCAACCAGTTAGTTACTATCTTTACGCCCTTAAATGCATTATCGGTATATGCGTCAGCTCCTACTTCTTTCATCCACATCTCATCAACGGGTAATCCTCCAATAATAATTTTTACTTCCCCTCTCAATCCAGCCGATTTTAATGCTTCAGTTGTTTCTTTCATTGAATCAAGTGCTACTGTTAATAATCCGGAATAAGCAACTATATCTGCTTTAGTTTCTTTAACTTTATTAATAAATTTTTCGGCGGCTATATCAACTCCTAAATCATGAACTTCAAATCCTGCTGCTTGTAAAAGAGTTACAAAAATATTCTTCCCGATATCATGTACATCCCCTTTAACTGTTCCTATTACAACTACTCCCAAACTCTCACTCGTTTCGGATCCTTCTTTCATTGCCGTTTCAAGAATTTTAGCTGATTGCTGGAAAATTTCGCCGGACATAACTAGTTCGGTTAAAAAGTATTCTTTTTTATTAAATCTTTCTCCAACAATTTCTACTCCTTTGCGTAATATATCGATAATTTCCTTTGGATTGACTCCTTCGTCGAGAACTTTTTTTACAAGCGTATAAGATTTCTCTTCTTCTAATTCTGTAATTGCTTGAAGAAGTTCTTCTTTAGCACCCATTATTTATTTTTACCTCCCATTTTCTTTTTCATAAAAGCAAAAATTAAACGCCTCATTGAAAATTTCTTACCATTTTTGCCCCAAAGAACTTTACCTATTGCTTCATACATTTCATCTTCATCGGCATAATTTGGTTTTTTTGAAAATTCTTCCATTTTAATACCTCCAAATTTCTAATTTTTTGATTTTTATTCTGTCTTAAATTATATATATTTTAAATTTTTTAAAAATTTTTAAAATAAATCATTAATCTTTAAGATATCTTATCTTATCTTATCAGATTATTGATTTTCTTGGTATGAATTACTTCTCTTTTTTCTTTCCCGCTATTTTGATATACATTAATACTCCCATAAAACCTCCCATAAATCCACTAATTAAACCACTAATAGCATGATTTATTCCATTTATTAAATTATCTGTTGGAAATGGTATTACGAAAAAATTCATGAGGAAGCTCATTATAACTCCCATAATAGCTCCAATTATTCCAGCTTTTAATGATTCCTTGACATTATTATTCAAGATAGTATCCTCCTTATTTTTAATCTGTGTTTATTTATTATATTTTATTTATTTATTTGTTATTATAATTTTTATTCGTTCTTGAAACATATAAACTTTAAAGAAAAAAACATTATCGAATTAAATAATATTTTAATTTGCATTGATAAAAATGTCAGAAGAAAAATATAGAAAAGCAGCAAATATAATCATAAAAGCAGGCTCGCTCCCTTTCCCGGTTAACGACACGTTGATTGAAATTTTAAAACTACTCCTTTCAGAGGAGGAATTAGAATTTATCAACGCTTTTCGTAGAAAAACCTCTCAGACGATGGAGCAGTTAATAAAGAGTAGTAAGCTGTCGGAAGCTCAAATTTTAGCGTTTATTAATCCTTTAGCTAAAAAAGGATTTATTTTTAATCAGCCGAGCTCAAAAGGTTTAATGGTCTATAGATTAATGCCAATAGTAATGGTCGGCGTTTTCGAATATATTTTTATGAAAAAAATCGAATTTTCTGAAACCGAAAAGAAAATAGCAAAAATGTTTGAAGTCTATTTTGACGAAGTAGCGGATTTTATTCAAGAAAATTACGATATGGTCTTACCCGTTTTTGAAAAAATGCTTCCGATAGATAGAACCTTGCCGAATCTAAACAAAAGCGTTCAAGGAGCTGAAATAGACATCTCCATCAATGAAGCTATAGATGTTCCTGAAGAAATAGTTTTGCCAATTCAAAAAGTCGAGGAAATCATTGAGAAATATGATGTTATCGCAGTAGGGCATTGTTTTTGTAGACACCACAGAGATTTACTAGGAAAACCATGTAAGCAAACAGACCTTAGAGAAAACTGCTTTACTTTCGGCAAATCGGCAAAATATGTGACTGAACAAGGTTTTGCTCGTTTAGTATCAAAAGAAGAAGCGCTAAAAATAATGAAAGCGTCTGAGGAGAATGGACTAGTGCATAAAGCCTTTCATCCACATTCCGATATAAAAAAAGACGAGACTAGCATATGTAATTGCTGTAACGATTGTTGTGGGACAATAGAATGGTGGAAAATGGGGCTAGCCGCTATGATTAATTCGACCAATTATCTAGCACAAGTAAACGAAGATTTATGTGTGGGATGTGGAACATGTGTAGAATATTGCTCTGTAGATGCCATTAAATTGGACGATAACAATATCGCACGAGTTATATCCGAATTTTGTATTGGATGTGGAGTTTGCTCTCATTTTTGTCCAGAAAACGCAATTTCGCTTTTAGAAGGTATGAGGAAAGTCTTTGTACCTCCGCCTAGGTTGAGAAAATAAACTTTTATAACTTTAGCGCCAAAAATTTTTATTATTATTATCCTTTAATTTTTTGCTTGAATATCTCTATTGTATCTGAAATTTCAGTTAATCTTATTGAAAACTCTTTTGGTTTCAATTTCTTTAAATTTTCAAAATTTTCAATAATTTCTCTTAATTCATCAATCCAAACTTTCATAAGCAATTCGCTTTCTTTTCCTTGAATTAGTTTCCTTAAAGCTTTGGTTATTGAGGTATTAATTTTATCCATGAGTTTTTTTTCATTTACCGTGTATGATATCCTCAAAACATCTTGTTGGGTTTTAAGAGTTTCAACATCTTCTTTCATTTGAGATTTATTTTTTAGTAGTTGCTGGTTAAGTTTATTAATCTTATCCACGATGATTTCTTCTTGTGTTTTAATAGTTTGCTCCATCCTTTCTAGATTAAACGAGATATCCTTTTTTATTGCTGAAATCTCTTCTTTTGCAGATTGCTCCATCCGTTCTAGATTAAACGAGATATCCTTTTTCATTACTGAAATCTCTTTTTTTGCAGATTTTATAGATGTTTCTAATTTAGTCATTTGATCCGTTAACTTTTGAATAGTTTCAGAGTTTTTTTTTATCGAATCTATTTTATCTTGAACTTTATCAAATCGTTCTTCTAAATTTTTTACTTTTTTTGGCACGCTTTTTAACGAATCGATTGCGTTGTTTAATTTTTTTGTTTGCTCAATTAAATTTTGAAAATCCTTAGGGGAAATTTCTTCTAGTTCATCTTTTTTAGGAATTTTGACCACCTTTTATATCTTTTTCAGCTTTTTTTTTACTAACTTCTTCGATTGCTTGTAGCTCTAATATTGAGTCTAGTTTTAATTCGAAATCTTTTTTAAAATTTGTTAGCTCATCTAAGGTTTTATCGATATTAACGATAAGCGAATCAATTGGACTTTTTTTTAGATTATTAATAATATCTGAAATCATCGCTATGTTATTACCGAACGCATTAACAATATTTTCCTTAATTTCGTTAATATCGATGCCGCTTTCGTTAATCTTTTTAAGATCAATGATTTCTTTAAGAGTGACAATATCATTCTCAGAAGATTTTATAATTTTTTTTATAATTTTTGGAGTTATAATTCTATGAAGCTTACTTGAATCGATTTCTTCTAAATTAATAATTAATTGTTGAAATTCTTCCTCTTTTTTCTTAATTAAATCAAGAAATTGCTTATAAACTCTTTTAAATTGTAAGTCATTACTTTATTCTTCTAGTTTTCTTAAAAAGTCTAATACGACCAAAGAAAATACCTCAGAAATATTATCTTGAGATTTCGCTGATATGAAAATAATGGGATAACCTTCGATATGGTATTGGCGAATGATATTTAAGAGAATTTCAAATTCTTCTGGTTTTATCAAATCTGATTTGTTTCCTATTAAATAGATGGTACATTCAGGAGAAAAATTAGATAAATTTTTTAGATATGTTTTTTTGATTTCTTGTAATGTTTCTTTAGGATTATTTAAGTCAAAAATCAAAAAAACGGCGTCTAAATTACTGAAAAATACTGGATTCAACGGATTAAAACTTCGTTGCCCCCCGATATCCCATATATTCAATCTAATATGAATATTTTCTAACTTATACTCCTTTCTGGCAATATTTGACCCTATGGTTGGGATATACATCGAGGGAAAATCTTTACCTACAAAAGCATTCACTACTGAGGTTTTACCAAACCCCCAAAGTCCCAATATAGTGAGTTTGATGTTTATCTCAGAGACAATCATAATTGCTCACTTGATAAAAAATATTTAATTTAACAATTTAATAGAATATAACAAGAGATTTATTTAAATATGCTCTATCTAAAAATGCTCATTTATTACTTTTTACTGAAAACCTTTTAATAGCGTAGACAATTCGTTGAATTGCTGTAATATTAGTTCCAATGGCAAGAAAAACCATGGTCCACCAGATAGCGGTGGGAAACCAGATTTGCAAAATCGAACCTATTAAAATAATTGGCACTCTATCCGTTCTCTCCAATAACCCCACGCCGTATAAGTTTGGTACGCCTAAGGCTTCAATTTTAGCTCTGGTATAAGAAGTCAAAAAAGCTCCAACAAGCGTTATAAACCCAATATATACCTCGGTATAGCCCCCGAGTATGATTCCAAAAAAAAGTAGAAAATCTCCAATTCGGTCTAATGTAGAATCTAAAAACGCCCCTAAAGTTGTTGGTCCTTGAAGTCGAGCAATTACCCCATCTAACTGATCAAATAATTCGACAAGAAATAAACAAATTATAATAATAATTAAATTTTGGAAGATAAATCCAAAAAAGGCTAATAATGAAAAGAAAAGTCCTAAGGATGTTATTACATTTGCCGGTATTTTGGTTAACTTTTTAGCCAGAGGGAGCAATAGTTTTTCTGAGAATTTCTTAACTCGTAATAACATCTTATTTTACACCAATGTAATTAAAGAATTGTATTATTTTTTAATTAAAAGATTTATGGTAATTTATAATTAATTAGCCCTTAAAATCATGAATAAAAAATTAAAGAAAAAGAAATTAGAATCCATAAATAGGATAAAACTTCTTCTCAATATATTCTATAAAGTAACTGGGATTTAAATCCTCCCCGGTAATTCTTTTAATTAATTCGTTTGCGGGATAGATTTTTCCATGCTGGTGCACATTTTCTCGCAAATAAGTTAATAAGTTTGAAAAGTTTCCTTTTTCATATTCGTCGGGTAAGGACGGATTCTTTTTAAGAGCGTCCCTATAAATCTGGGCGCCATATAAATTTCCTAAGAAATAAGTTGGGAAATATCCAAAATATCCAGAACTCCAATGTACATCTTGCAAGACACCATCAGCATCGCTTGGTGGAGTGATCCCTAAAAATTCTTCCATTTTTTCGTTCCATAACTCTGGTAGCTCGTCAACCTGTACTTTTCCTTCTATAATGTCTTTTTCCATTTCAAATCTGAGAATAACGTGCATACCATAAGTAACTTCATCGGCATCCACACGAATCAACGAAGGTTGCACCGTATTTATACTGCGATGAAAGTCTTCTATTGATTTCTTCTTTAAGTTTTTTGGAAAGCTTTTTTGCAGTTTTGGATACCAGAATTTCCAAAACTCTTTACTGCGTCCAACCATGTTTTCCCACATGCGAGATTGACTTTCGTGGATACCCATCGAACATCCATCTGCCAAAATAGTGTCGTGAATTTTTTCCATAAATCCCATTTGATAAAGACCGTGTCCACATTCGTGAATAGTTCCAAAAAGGCATGTTGAGAAGAAATCTTCATTTATTCGTGTAGTAATTCGCGTATCTGTAGACGATAGAGATGTTGTAAAGGGATGTACCGATTTATCTTGACGACCATGTTCGAGATCAAAATTTAGTTTTTTCATAACCTCAATACTAAATTTCCACTGTTCATCCGAATTCCATTTTTGCATGAGAATTGAAAAATCAGGTTTATCGCTTGAAGAGTCCAATTTTTTAATAATTTTGATGAGTTTCGGTCTTGATTCATTAAAAATGTTAGCAATCCAATCGTATGTTGCACCTGGTTCGTAAAGATCAATTAGAGTAGAATATGGGTCGGGGTGCGTTGCTAATTTATTAGCGACTTCAATTTGCAGACCAATCATCTTTTCTAAAAGCGGTTTAAAAATTGAAAAGTCATCTTTTTTCCTTGCTTCCACCCATTTAATATGACCAAGAGAAGCAGTTTTTGCGATCTCTTCCACTAATTCGGTTGGTAATTTAACTTCCAGCTCGTATGCCCTTTTGGCTTCGCGTAAAGTGGCAGCATCAATTATATTTAAATCAGTTAGTTTCTCAGCTTTTTTTATTAACACTCCAATTTTATCTGAAATTAATCTTTCGTGCACAATTTTACTCATGAGTGCATTTTGCGCAGCTCTTCCCTCAAATGATCCGTGAGGCAAATTAACTTGCTCATCCCACCCTAATAAAGCACGGATATAATTAAGACGAGTTATTTCGGAAAATTGTTTTTTAAGTTCTTCTATAGGATTCATCTTAGATAAGTTAGTTTAATATATTTTTAAATTTGATATATACAACTTAAATTAATGTAAACAAAAAAAAATTTCTTTTTTATCAAAAAAATAATATTTTAAGAGTTCAGAATCTTATTAATTAAAGTTAACATGAAAAATCAGTTTTTTACGATTTATCCAAAAATTTCTTTTACATTTAAAGCTCAAAATTTAATAAATAACACCTATGAAGAGTCGTGTTTCACAAATATTTCAGCTGCTAACTCGACATCCTCTATAGTTAGAGGTCTCGCCATGGTCCTCTGCAGCTCAGTTATCAATTGTAAGCATAACTTTAAACTTAGCGAACTTCCTTTCTTTTCGATTGTCTTTTGAAGCGTGCTTGATAATTCCTCACCAATCTTTCTCTCTTCAAGTATAGGTCGTTTTTCTTCAGGAATAACCAAGTTTATATCAAGCGTAATATCTTCTTTATCCAATTCAGCTTCTTTTGTCTCAACCGTAGAATCAGATTTTGAAAATAACATTAAATCCTCAGCTTTTTTCTCTATTTTTTGCGATGTTTGAGCTCTGTAAGTAGTTTTTGGTACTTCTGTTGATGGTGGCGCTTTTACTTCTGATTTTCTTGAAGGTAAAGGTTGTACTTTAATACTTTTAGAGAACTTAATTTTTCCAGGGATTTCAAATTTCATTTCCATATCTGCTTTTTTCCTTAGTTCAGCTTGCTCGGCTACTTTTTTCTGTAAATCATCTAAATTTTTTTTGAGCTTATTTATATAAGTAAAGTCTTGATAGTTGTTACATATTTTTATCAATTCCTTATACTTGGAAACAGCGAGTATTAAGTTTCCCTCTCTTTCTATGTTTTTAGTTTCATTCAATAATTCTGTAAAATTATGAGGTAAAAGTTTTTTTAAACTCAACATTTTAGCAATTAAGGATTTAATTTTTTCTTTAGTGTTCGCTTCGATTAAAGAAATTTCTTCAAAATGTGGAATATCTAATTCGTTCTTTATGAGTTTAATATCTTCATCTTCAACTAAGTCGCGATGACTTCCGAGAATCAGTAATCTTGAAAATTTACTTTCTTGCTTTTGCAAGTTTAGGAAGTGATCAATCACTCTTATGTGGTAATTTGATAAATTAAATAGTAGGATGACCAAATCGGAGCCTTTTATAAATTTTGACCACATAAGCGAGAAGTTATCTTTAAGCGCAAAATCCCAAATATCAAATTTTAGGTTGTCAACTATATACACAGAAGTTTTAGCAAATTTCATGATTGCGCGCTCGTCATCGCTTTTCAACATGGTATAAAGCATAGTTTTTCCTGAATTAGTTGGACCTATTATTGTAATTTTTGAGTGTAGTTCGTATTGCTGTTCTCTCAAAAAATCTACAAATTCCCGCTTAACATCACTTGAATTTTTTATGTCTATCGGGTTTGGGAACAACTCTTTAAACTTTTTAGTCGTATTCTCTATCGTTGGACCAATATAGTCAAGACTATCAACCAAGTCGGTTATAAATAAAAATAATACATTCCCCTCTGATTTGTGAAATATTTGAAAATGCTCTGATACCGGCCGATGAAATATTTTACCGGGTATTGGCATTTCGATGTAGGACTGAATAATCTTTGTTACATTATTCAACTCAGCTTCTGCTAAAGCTAAAGCGTATGTGTGATTGTAGACGCAATCCCCTTGAACAAATATGTGAATTTGTCTCAGCATTTTCTTTTAAAAAAACTTTTTTTTAAGGAATTCTTTTTATCAACCTTAATAATTATTAAGATGAAACTTCTAATATAGTTTACATTACATTCAATATTTCTAAAAATGAAAAGTGATATACAGATTTTTTCAAAAAATTTAACTTTTTCTTTTCATTTTATATATTAATTGCAATTTCAATAATTTAAAATCTCGATAATGCCTTTGGAACAAAATCACATAGCAAATTTTTTCAAGGATTATTCAAATCCTAGACATAAATCTGAGTTATTCAATCTTCTTAGAGATAGGATTGAGAACTTATGCGAGATTTGTTCAAAGGATCGTATCCGAAATGTACTTAACCCAATGTGTTATCATCGCTTTTTACTTGCGCTAAGGCTCTTGAATGGGTTAGGAATTGAAGACCAACCCGAATTTTGTTATGGAGTTCACAAAGATATAGTTTTTCGAGATTTTAGGAATAAAACGGTAATATACAAGCCAAACGATGCGTATTTATATTTAATAGATTTCTTTGATGTTTTTTTTCACGGCGATTATAGAAAACTCAATAAATTCTTTTCTAAAAAAGATTTCAAAGATGCTAATAAGATTTTTGACGATAGGATAAATAATAGAGATGAACACTTTCAATATCTGTTAACCGATGAAAAAGGTTTTATGGTATTCAAGTACGGAGAGAAGATTCATGTTGCTTTTATTAAGGAGAATTACGCTCTCTGCAACGCTAATCGAGAAAATATAACAGATTTAGAACTGTTATTCGGATTATGTAAACTCTTCGCACGAATTTATTTTCCAGAAATAAAGTTAAAATTAATTCCAAACAACTGTATTGAGATTAAAACCATTATTCCTAAAGAGATACTTTTAAAAATTAGCTCTACAGAACCTACAGAAGAAGATTCTAAACGAGATAAATACATATGGAATGTTTTCCCTAGCGAGCTTGATACTTTAAGTCAATTTTCTAAAGAAATAAACATATATTTAGATAAAAAGAAAAATTTGGCAATAAGGCTATATATTGGTATAGAATCAGAGGCCATGCTCAATCGCTCTAAACGCGTTATATTACGCTATCGAGATTTGAGATTAATATTTAACATTATCTATCGGTTGTACAATGATTTTTACATACTAAATATTTCGTCTATGACGGATAGTACACCTCTGAAAAAGGATTTGATTGGAGTATAAAAATTATATAGGTTGAAAAACTAAATAGTTATAAGTTGGTTAAAATGAGCGAAAAAAACCAAGAAAACCCAGAAATTACCAAGATAAAAGATTTCGTGAAAGATGGCAGAATTGACGACGCAGTCAAGATTATTGCGCTCTATCTTGGAGATTCAACTCAAGAAGATTATATAGAAAGACTTGAAGATATAATCGAAATGCTATTGTCTCTCCATGGTGGACAAACCGTCTTAAGGTTTCTAATAGAACGCTTTGTTATTGACATCCCGTCTTTATTAGAAAACCTCTCGAAGCGCGATTCTGTCTTAAGATATAGCTTTCTTTTACTCTTGAAGACGATGTGTGAGCAAGAATGTTCTATTTTTCTTCCCTATAGTGAAGATTTATTAAGCTCTGAAGATCCAAACGTTAGAGAAGCCATTTTACAGCTTATAATATTTATGGCAGGAGGAGAAAAAGATATCGTGGACGAGATGTTGATTGAAAAGATCGTTAGTACCTTAACTGATGAAAAAGATTTCGTAGTTGAGAAAGCAGTTCAAGCGTTAAAAGTTATAGGTAGAAATAATCCTTCCTCAGTCACCAAGTTAATTACTCATTATGTTAAAGAAAATCCCGAGAACGAAGAATTAAAAAAGGTTGTAGATATTGTGCTAAAATCAATCGTTACAGTTGAGAAAATCGATGAACTAGTTGAAGAGAGTGAGAAAAGGGAACCCACAGATAAGGAATTAATAGAAAAAGAAGAGGCAAAAATTATCGATAAGGAACTCGAATTAAAGAAGAAAGAAATAGAAATCAAGAAAAAAAAGTTGGAATTAGAAGAGAAAGAAAAAGAAATAGAAGAGAAAATTATTCAAGAAAAAGAAAAAACACTTAAATTAAAAGAAGAAATCATTGAACAAGAGAGTAAAGAACAATCTGATATTGATATTATATCAGATGAAATCCCCAAAAAAGTAAAAAAGCAATTAAAGAAAGAAGAATCTGAAATTCTCGATCAAGAAATCCTTCTAAAAAAGAAAGATTTAGAAATTAAAAAAAAAAAGCTCGAATTAGAATTTAAAGAACGCGAGATTGAAGAGTTGGCTATAATCGAGAAAGAGAAAACCTTGAAACTCAAAGAAGAACTAATAGAAAAAGAAAGTGAATTATCGCAAGTAGAAATCGAATTACATCAAAAGAAAATCGAAGAGAAAGAGAGAAAAATTTTGGAAGATGAATTAGAAAGAGCGAAAGATAAAATAGAAGAGCTTGAAAAAGAAGCTGAAGATGGCGAAGGCTAAATTATTTAAACATCGACTAATTTTTATTCTTCTTCTTCGTCATCAACCGCATCTAAATTGATGCTTGAATTTGGTTTATTCTCGCTTATTGGCGTTACATATAATCTTTTCACAATTGCTCTTATAGTCTCTATTTTTAAGCTATCAGGTGGCAAGCCTTTTTGAATGTCCTTTGCAAGTTTGTAAGCCAGTTCTATATATTTTAAATCTTCGAGAAATTCTACAATTTGTATCTTATAATCGTTATCGTCGATTCCAGATCCATATTCCAACAATTTTTCTTTCAATAAAATATCAATTTTTTCAGTTCTCTCAATGTAACGTATTTTTTTAACTAATTGGTTGAATGAATTGAAAATATTATATAACTCTGAACGGGGATAATCGTCTATATTTTTTAAAATGTAAAATGTAAAAAGTTCTGCTTTTTCATAACGCTTGACCCTTAAACTTATTGCTAATAGCTCGAGAAGTGCTTGCTCGTAAAGAAATTTACTTCCGATATTTGGAACGATTTTATCAAAAACCCAATCAATGAGGTTAGGCTGGTTAAATCTTTCAGCAACATCAATTAAGAGCTTAATTACAGCAAAATAAAGCTTAGCATTTTCTGTTTTGGTAGCTGTTAGAAACGAAACTAACGAATACTTGATTCTTCCCATAGCATCTTCCAAGTTGGTGGGGGTTTCGGCGAATTTATAAAATGCCGATTCTAAAATGGGTTGGACTTTGTCTCTATTTTTAAAATCGTAAACGAAATATTCGCCCCAATTTGGACCAACTTTTTCAACCTTTTCAACTCCTTTTTTCTCTCCTTTTTTAATTTTAGCCAGTTTGGGGGTCCTCGGTTTAGCCTCTTTTAATTTTTCTAACTGAACTTTTACTTCTTCTTCAGATAAAAATTCAAGAACAATTTTGTTTTTCTCATTTGGAACAATAATTTTAAAGAAAACCTCTTCATCTTCGCTAAAGAGAGCTTCTCTTAATTCTTTTGGAAATGTTACGCCAGTTTTAGTTTTTTTTATAATATCCTCAAAAAAAAAATCGTCGTTAGGTTTTTTCTCTTCTTGTGTCATATTTATTTAGGAAATATAATTTTTTAATTATATGTTGTAAAGATATACAGATTTACCCTGTAATATTTACTAATTCTACACCTCTAACGGCGTAATTTTTATCTATGAAACATAGAATCGCATGTCCTTTATGAATATAGACAATTGGCACTGGATGTGATTCAGAGTTCTCAATAAAGCTTCTTTTAACCGTAATTGGGAGCACGGTATTACATACCCTGCATGGTACCATAATTTCATTGACTAAATCGAGTGAATTAAAATCTTTAATTATTTTGTTAATTTCTTCTTTAAATGGATTAAACACAGTTGTAGAAAAGTTCCCAACATTGATGTAGGAATTAATATCATATATATCGTTAAAAACTTTTGAGACTTGTTCTATTAAGGCTTCTAACAATTGAAATTGAATCTCTGTATTAGAACCCGTCGTATATATTAAATTTTCTAACCGTATATGGACAATTTTCATATTTCCTCTAGATAAATGAAAGAAAATATTACTTACAGGATTCTGTTTAACAACATTTAAATCTAAGATATAACTTTTTAAAGATCTTGGAGGTTTCCATTCGAAAATAGTAAATTCATCTGTACTGATGTTTATGAACTCGAGATTTTGCAATATTTTCGTATAGTCTACCATTCAAATCTACAAAATTTTTTTTTATTTTAATATTATTTATTATATTTTCGATAAAAATTAACTCGATTTGATTAAATAATTATTATTTATAATATAAACCATACACTATTATAATGATTTAAATATATGTATATTACTATTAGACTATATTATAGAAGAAATTAATGAAATAAGTTTTTATTAGATCGGATATTGTCCGGATGTTTTTAGCGTTCTCATAATAGCCTTCATATTGTCTACGGGCAATTCATGGGGAATTTCATACCCAAATGCAGGCCAATATCAGCCTCCTTCAGCAGCTATCATTAATTCTTTTCTTTAATTTTAATACTGAAACATAAATATCAAAAAATGGAAATTTTAAAATTATGAATTTCGCAAAGATCAATGGTTTAAAATTATCTTATCGAGTTTACGGAACTGGCTTTCCTATTATCTTTATTCACGCTTATGGCGCAAAAAAAGAAATATGGAAAACTCAAGTAGTAGATTTAAGTAAAAAATTCCAAGCTATTACATTTGACCTCCGAGGCACTGGAGAGTCTGATCGACCTAATATTCCATACACCATGAAAATGCTAGCGGAAGATGTAAAGGGTTTAATGGACTTTATTGGCGTTGAAAAAGTTCATTTAATTGGTCGCTCCTTTGGCGGAATGATTGCCCAACATTTTGCGCTACAATATCCCAAAAAAGTCGATAAATTAATCTTAATCGCTACTAATTTCGGTCGAGTTGATACAGATTGGGTCGAGATTCCTAAAAAAGGGCGCCTTGAAGAGATTGAGATGATTAAACACAATCCTTTAAAGGCTTTTAAGCAAAAATCGCGTTGGGTTTTTCACGTAAAGTTCAGAAAAGAGATGGAAGCTAATCCAGGCAAAAGATTTTTCGACATTTTTTCTATGGAAGATTTAATCAGAGAAAGCACGATCAATCCATCAAGACCCCAAGATGTAATAAATCAAGCAGAGGCTATGAAAACACATTATACTCTAGAAAGATTACATGAAATTAAAAATGAAACGCTTCTGATAGCAGCGTCCCATGATCGACAAACTCCCGTTTCAGTTATGGCTGAAATTCATAGAAGAATCCCTAACAGCGAATTAAAAGTTGTTAATAATGCAGGTCATTTTATGACGCTTTCAAGAGCCTCGGAAGTTAACGATATAATTCTAAACTTTTTAAAAAATTAATATATTTTAGTTATTCTAATTATGTTTAAGATATTTTTTCTATGTTAAACAAATAGATTTTTATATCTTTAGATTGAAACTGTTTATTATACAATACAATTCTATTAAAATTAATTTTGTGTTTAAAATGAAGGATTATTCAGATTGGGAACCGATTTACGATTATGAAAATGAATCTCCATATCTCGAGAATCACGATCGCCCATGGCTACAGTTTAGGGAACCAAACATCCCAAAATCGATCAAATTTGAACCTATTCCGGTTCACGAATTTATTAAATTAGCAGCTAAAGAATTTCCAAATAATGTGTGTGTTTATCACAAAGCAACTGATAAAAAATACACATATCGCGAATTAATCTATATTTCTGACAGATTAGCGAACGCTTTGGTACAATTAGGTGTCAAGAAGGGAGATCAAGTTGGGATTATGACAGGAAATTGTCCTGAATTTTTATTTTGCGTTCTGGGTATAATGGAAACGGGAGCTATAGTAGTTCCAATCAATCCATTACTTAAAGAAAGCGACGTAGCTCACATAGTTAAAGAATCTGGAAATATGAATACGGTATTTGTACATAAAGCGAACTTTAGAACGATAAAAAAAGTTCATAAAAAAATAAAATTAGAAAATATAATATTACTACAAGCTGAAGCAGCTAAAGAAGGTACTATAACTTTTGAGGAATTTATAGAGGATGTAGCCCCAGTCCAACCAGATATAGAAATTGATCCTTCAAACGATCTAGCAGCTTTATTGTTTACTGGGGGTACTACTGGATTACCAAAAGGGGTAATGTTAACTCATACTAATTTTGTTTCTTGCGCGCTTTCAACTCTATTAATGGC
Source organism: Promethearchaeota archaeon (assembly GCA_019057795.1). Taxonomy (GTDB): domain Archaea; phylum Asgardarchaeota; class Lokiarchaeia; order Sigyniarchaeales; family SOKP01; genus SOKP01. The sequence goes on from JAHLWS010000071.1 coordinate 88,273, forward strand.
AGGAGAAACTGAAGAAAATGAAAGCACTTTCGGTAAAACTGTTAATTTATCAGTTATTCCTTTATGTCATTCTTTTGGTTTTTTAGTTTTGATAGCTGCGTCTTTTGGGGCGGCCATGCTCGTAATGTTTCCATCATTCAACGCCTCTGTAATTCTAGAAGCAATTGAATATTATCGAGTTACTAATTATATTGGAGTTCCTGTTATGTATCAAATGTTAATTAACTCCCCTGATTTTACAGAGCGAGACCTTTCCAGCCTCGAAGAAGCAAATTCTGGTTCGGCGGCATTGGCCCCTGAGTTGGCTAAAAAATGGGAAAAAATTGTTGGTACTAAAGTAGGTCAAGGTTTTGGCTTAACTGAAACATCACCAATTACACATTTGGCAGCTAAATGGATGCCTGAAATTCGATCAGAGAGTATAGGCGTACCCATTATTGATACAGATGCTAAAATTGTTAATCCCGAAACCTTGGAAGAACTTAAACCGAACGAGATTGGAGAATTATTAATAAAAGGACCTCAAATAATGAAGGGATACTGGAAAAGCCCCGAGGAAACAAATAAAACGATAATCAATGGTTGGTTAAGGACAGGAGACCTCGCAAGAATGGATGAACAAGGATATTTCTATATCGAAGGCCGTACTAAAGATATCATTAAATATAAAGGATACAAGGTCATGCCTCGAGAAGTCGAAGAAAAATTGTACGAACACCCTGCTATTTTAGAAGCTGGCGTAGTATCTGCTCCAGACCCAAACATCGGCGAAACTATTAAAGCATATGTGGTGTTAAAACCAGAATACAAAGACGGAAAAGTTACTGAACGCGACATATTTGAATGGGCCAAAGAACGGTTAGCAGGTTACAAGTATCCTCGTAAAATTGAGTTTATAAATGTTTTACCAAGAACTACTGTAGGCAAAATATTTAGAAGAAAATTGAGAGAAAGAGCGTTCAAAGAAAGCTAAGAGAAAAAAATATTTTAAATTATTTATCACACTTTTTTTACTTAAATTCATCAATAATTTATGTTTTAAATATAACATCAGTATAATTTAATTTAATAAGTTATGCGATATTTAGGGGAAAAATATGAATAAAGATGATATTTGTTTTATGTCCGCTTGCGATATGGTTGATGCGATAAGAAACCAAGAATTAACATCTGAAGAAATAACCGAAACGATTATTGAAAGAATTGAGAAAGTAAATCCAATTATTAACGCATATTGTACTCCTACTTTCGATTTAGCAATAAAGTTAGCTAAAAAAGCCGATGATGCGGTCAAAAAAGGTGCCAAATTAGGTAAATTGAATGGTGTTCCAACATCAATTAAAGATCTTGCAATGACTAAGGGAATTAGAACTACTTTTGGTTCGAAAATATACGAACATTTTATCCCAGATGAAGATGTTATTTATGTAAAAAGACTTAGAGAAGCAGGATGTGTTATTTTAGGAAAAACCAACACTCCAGAATTTGGATTTAAAGGAGCTACGGATAATTTAATTTTCGGTATCACACGCAATCCATGGCATTTAGAAAAGACTTCTGGAGGATCGAGTGGTGGAGCTGCTGCCTCAGTTGCTTCTGGAATGGGACCATTAGCGCAAGGGTCAGATGGGGGTGGTTCTATTAGGCATCCTGCTGGTTTTTGTGGTGTATATGGCATTAAACCAAGTTTTGGCAGGGTAGCCATATATCCTAGACAAACCCTTTTGGCTCAAACTTTATCTGTTGCTGGACCAATTGTAAGATATGTAAAAGATGCTGCGCTAATGTTAGACGTTATGAAAGGCTTTTACGAAGGAGACAGATTTTCAATACCATCAGATAATATCGATTATTTAGAGTTAGTGAATGAAAAACCTGAAAAATTAAAAATTGGCTACACAATAGACTTAGGTTTCGCGAAAGTTATAGATCCTGAAGTAGAAAAGTCAATATTAAATTCGATAACTAAATTTGACGAATTTGGTTGGAGTATTGAAAAAGTCAAAATGAAGTTAAGAAAACCTGAATTGCCATTTTATACTTTTTGGATTGCAATGATAGCTTACGACCTTAAGCAAAAGTTGAAAGAATGGGAAGACAAAATGGATCCCGATCTAGTAAAAATGGTCAAAGCAGGATTAGGATATGATGGAATGTCGCTACCAAAAGCGTTCGCTGCTCGTAACAAATTACATGAGACTATTTTCAAAATATTTAAAGAATTCGATATTTTAATAACTCCTACGACGGCAGTTCCAGCTTTTGATTTAGGTATAATGTTTCCCCCAAAAATTAACAACATTAATGTTTCACCTACGGGTTGGCAACCATTTTCGTTTCCTTTCAATTTAACTGGTAACCCCGCAGCATCAATTCCATGTGGATGGTCTAGCGAGGGCTTACCTATAGGGATGCAGATAGTCGGAAGTATGTTTGACGAATTAAAAGTTTTACAAGTATCAAAAGCTTTTGAAGAAATCGCACCTTGGCAAGATAAAAGGCCTAACTTTGATTAATTTAATTTATTTTTCTTTTTAATTTTCATTTTAAACAAAATTTTTTACATCTAAATAATTTGCTAATCATGACTTAACTCAACAAAAACGATAATAATATGAATAAGAAACTTTTAAAAAGGGATATATCCACTTTCCAAGAAACTCAAGTAACAGAAGAATACCGCAATTTGAACTTTTCTATTGTTCTAATTCAACCAGAACACGCTGCAAATATCGGATCAATAGCCAGAGTAATGAAAAATTTTAATTTTAAAAGATTAGTAATTTTTAATCCGATCGAAAAAGTAGAAGTAATAAAAAGCTATAAAGCTCAAGGGTACGCCATGCACGGTAAAGATGTCTTGTTTAACTCTGAAATTTTAACTATCAAAGACAAAAAAGATTATTTATATAATTATAAAGAATTAATGGAGCGGTTTGATTTAGTAATCGCTACTACGGCAAAAGGAAAACATTTTAGGAACATTAGGAGGCTAGCTACCTTCCCAGACGATTTAACACTACCGATCTCCGAGAATCCGTTACAAATTGCTTTAGTTTTTGGAAAGGAATCGCATGGACTAACGAACGAAGAGATTGAAGTTGCCGACATCTTGTTGAGGGTCCCTACTAGCAATTCTTATCCTACATTAAACCTTTCTCATGCGTGTGGCATTATTTTATACGAGATTTTCAAAAAAATTAATGTTATTAATATCGGTCGAGGAGAAAAACCCGTTTTGTTGGCGAATAAGAACGAGAAGCAGGTACTTTATGATATTTTCAATAAATTAATTACGAAACTGAAAATTCGCACACATAAAAAAGAGAACGTTTTCTTCGCATTTAAAAATGTATTTGAAAGAGCATTTGTATCTAGGAAAGAAATAAGCCTTATTTTAAGCGTATTCTCAAAATTAGACTCGTTAATAAAAAAGAGAAAAATATATAAAAATTAAAATTTCTATAACGCCTTATAGTGTCTCGGCCTTCTGTTATAAGTTACAACTATTTTTTCGGGCATATCATTCAGAATTCGTTTAATAACTTTTGCGAGAGCATTATGAGTTTCATATCCCATAGCACTTGCCCATTCACTGGCTGTAGAAACTCCTAACTCCTTCAATTTATCCAAACACATTTGCTCATAAGTCCTGGGGATTACAGTTTTTAATTTTAACGTTTTTTTTACCTCACTTTTTAGTTATCTTATTTTTTTACTTATAAAAAATTGCGAAAATCTTTATCCTAACGCAATCAGCTTTTTTCTAAACTAAATTTTCTTATCGAATAAAAATTAGAAGAAAGGCTATATAAAGAATGATGTAGTTCATTTGGAAACGAATACATGTTTTATGTAATAGGATTTAAATTGGCCAATTATGTTCTTTAAAAACTGATGTCGTTGAAATATTGCTATAAATACATTCTTTTTGACAAATTAGTAATATAAATTAAAGCAGATGATTTTGAGATTACCAATGATTTTAACTAGCATAGGAAATATTAAACTATCTAAAGAACTATAAGTTTTTATATTTTGATCAGAATAGTTTTACAAATTATACTTCAAAATAGGGTAAAAATTAAAATATATGTCTCAGAAGAAAAATCCAGCTGAAGAATTCGTATTTGAATTTTATGACGACGATTACGCTGAATCTTTAGAAAAAACGGAACCCGATATTATTGAGAAATATAAATATATCGATTTTAAGGGTGATTTAAACGAAGAACAGCTCGATATAGTTAATAACATTAAAGGACCGATGTTGATAATAGCGGGAGCGGGTTCAGGGAAGACGAGAACTATTGTTTATTCGGTCGCTAAATTATTAGTGTCTGGAGTGAAACCTAGCGAGATAATGCTTGTCACCTTTACAAATAAAGCCGCTAAGGAAATGATTAAACGGGTAGAAATCCTATTAGGTAAGCGCCCAAAAGGTATATGGGCGGGGACATTTCATTCCATGGGAAATCGATTTTTAAGAAAGTATGCTAAAACGCTAGGTCTTAAGCCAAACTTTACGATTTTGGACCAAACGGATTCGAAAGGCTTGATGAAACTAGCGATTAATCAAGCAAATATAAAAGAGCTTGAAGAAAGGTTTCCGAGTTCCGCAGTTGCTAAAAATATTTTATCTTTTTCTATTAATTGTAACAAATCTATTCACGAAGTTATACTTTGGAAGTATCCCCAATTTGACAAAGTTAAAATAATTACGAAGTTAAAAGAGGTGCTCAACATCTACAAAACCAAAAAAGCACGCGATAACTTAGTAGATTTTGACGACCTATTAGTTTTTTGGAATAGGTTATTAGACGAAAGGATGGTTGCTAAATCAATTGCTCAACGCATTAAATATGTGTTAGTAGACGAATATCAAGATACTAACTACATTCAAGACGAAATCATTAGCAAAATTGTAAAAGAAAATCCTAACCTAAATGTTATGGCCGTAGGAGATGACGCCCAGAGTATTTACGCGTTTCGAGGGGCTAATTTTGAAAACATATTAAATTTTGAAAAGAAATACAAGGATTGCAAAAGATACGTTATAACTTATAACTACAGGAGCGTCCCTCAAATTCTCGACTTGGCGAATAATTCAATAAAACATAACAAAAAACAGCACAAGAAAAACATGAAACCCGCTCGCCCTGAGGGTGAGATCCCATTTCAAGTAAATGTAGGAGACGAAAGGGACCAAGCTCGTTTTATTACTAGTCAAATCTTAAAATTACGTACTGATGATTACAAATTTTCTGAAATGGCGGTTCTCTGCCGGGCTAGTTTCCATTTGTTGCAAATCGAATTAGAATTACAAGCTAAAAACATCCCATACGAAGTACGAGCGGGAGTTGCATTTTTTGAAAAAGCCCACATTAAAGATTTATTGTCTCATTTGCGGATAATAGAAAACCCTTACGATGAGATAGCGTGGTCGCGCGTTTTTTCTATAATTCCTGGGATTGGGGGCGCTTCAGCAGAAAAAATGTTTCATGCAATATCAAGCACCAGTAACCCTATCGAAACATTATTGAATAAATCTTTTTTCACTACAAAAATGAAAGGTGCTCGAATTCCAGAAAAAGGAAGGAAAAGAGTAATCTTGCATGCAAAAAACTTAATTGATTTTACTTCTCAAGACGCTCCTGAAGAAATCATAAAAAGATTAGTGAAATTCTTAGAGGATCATATTAGATCTAAATACGAAAATTGGCAAGAAAGATTAGATGATTTGACTCAGCTTGGAGTTTACTCTCAAAAATATCCGACAATTCAAAGATTTTTAGAAACTCTTAGTTTAAACTCGTCTTCTCTTGAATCGAAATCCGTCCGGATGGGCATTCAATCAGAAGACGAGAATCCGTTAGTGCTTTCTACGATCCACCGGGCTAAAGGTCTTGAATGGCGAGTAGTGTTTATTCCTATGTTGTGCGAAGATTTCTTTCCTTCAAGTCGAGTTGTAGGAGATGCCGATGCATACGAGGAAGAACGGAGGGTTTTTTACGTTGCCACAACAAGAGCGAAAGACCAATTGTATTTGGTATCACCCTCTATGGTTAGAACATATAGAGGTTATCAAACGGGCAGATTATCACAGTTTATAACTGAACTTAAACCAAATGTGTATCAGAAATCCTCGGTTCAATTTAAACCTACAAATGAAAAAAACAAAAGAAAAAATAAGGACATAAAATCAAATTTTATAAGTGCTTTCGACATTTATGAGAAATAAAACCGTTCTTAAAAATCTTAAAAACCTCAAAGCCTTTAGCTGTAAACTCCAGTCAGATTTCGAATGATATTCAATTTGGCATTAATCATAAAAAAGAGTTTTATTTAGCTCAAATAAAACCTTATTACAACAAACATGTATTCGTTGTATGTTTTACTGTAATCGTATCGATAAAATCCGTGAGTGTATTTAAAATAAAAAGATATATATAGCCTATTATGGTATTTTTAATTAACCATGTCTCAATCGTATAAAGATTTTTTAAAAAAATATAATATTGACGATTTTAAAACGAAATTACAGCTTACTGGACGCACAAAAATAGATTTCTATAACGATATTAATAAATTACTAATGACCATGTGTAATATTTTCGATAAACTTTCAAATATTGCGCCTATGAGGGGCGCACAGGTATTAATGGGCTTAGCAAAATTGCACGAAACAAACACCGTTATAAACAAAACGGATGTTAAAAATTGCCTAAATATCGATAGATTAGAGAAATTAAAATATGCTTTTGATTATTTGGAAAATGCCGGATACATCACGATTGAGAAAAAAACAGAAAAATTTCACATTGTAAAATTAAACGAAGAAGACAATCCAGATCTAACAGTATTTCGAGAAATTATTCAGAAATATTGGAAATCACCTTTAGAAGAAAAGGAGAAAATAAAAAAATGGAGCGAGGAAATATGAGAAATTCCCTTAAAAGAATAGAGTTAAATTTTGAAAATGAACAGGGCATGTTTGATTCCGTAAAAATAATCAGATCGGAGTATCTTAAAAAAGCCTTAAAATCTATTGCGTATATAATCATAATTTTAACCGTAGCGCTAAGTTATTTAATATTTGGTTATTTACCTTATTTAAACAACAATTCATTCACTTATTTAATCTCGGGAACTTATCCCTCGGGAAGCGATGTATTCCCGTTAGATTTGACTTTAAGCTGGTTATTATTTAGCACCTCTATTTTTTTGATAATATATTTAATAAGAGCAATAAACCTTAAATTTACGCCCTCTTTGATTAGATATATCGAACGGGAGACTAAACACATAGGGTTTGAATTTAAGAAAAGATTTGAAAGTATGGGGCTTTTTACTATTTTAAATGTCGTTTCTATTATTATTCTTTTTTATTTAGACATCAAAGCTTTTCACTTTTTGTTAAACAATACATATTTGAGTATTATCTTTAGGAATACGTTTGTTATATATCTATTTATGAGCATAACATTACCGATCATTTGGATATTTAAAAACGATAAATTTATCATTAAAGTAAAGGAAAATATCTTTATACAATGCGAGCTACGCTATAGTCTTAGTAAAAAGGAAGATTACAATCCTAATTTAGTAGGAATTATTTTAACCTCAAATCGCTTATGTTCTAAATTTGATAAATCTGGAAAACACATATACTCTAAAATATCAGAAGGTAGATGGTTAAAAAAAAGCGACACCTCTGCAATTTCGCCATACCTACATTTTCAAGAATTTTCGGTTCCTTATAACTTTCAGAAGCAGTTTTTAAATATTACTTTAGCTCTTAACGAGTGGGAAAACAACTATGACAGTAATTTAGATTTAATGAACTATTATTTTTCAAGATCATATCCCTATTATAATAAAAATATGATAAAGAAATATCCCCGCGATCACCAACTGATCTATCTGAAGTTTATTGGGTTTTAGATATTCCAATTTCTTCCTATTTTTACTCGTTCAACCAATAAAATTGTTATTTATTAAAAGCTCTATTATTGGCAAAGTCGCGACAAAAATATAATTCATAAAAAAAACCATTTTTCTTAAACTACCTAAAATTCTACTAATCCGCTTTTAAAGATTTTAAAAATTGATATAAAATTAAAAAATTAGATAAGAACTATAAAAATAAAAGGATTAGATGAAGTATTTTTGCTGTAGAATTACATACTCGTCATAATCTCTAAATTCTTCATCAACAAGCGTAGCAACTATTTCGTATAACTGTCGAAAAAGTTCTTCAGGGAAAGCTTTATGCTCAAATACAATGTCACAAACTAACTCTTCTGTTAGTATTTGGGAATTAATTGGTCGATTATATAGTAAAAATTTCATCATGGAAGCATCTATTTTGGATTTTACAATATTTTTTATAATACTTAAGCTTAAGTCTCGCTTTGGATCGATAAAATAAGGAAAATTCATGTCATCGAAAATTTTAATGTAGCCTAAAGTAGAGGTTAATTTATCAACGCAATATTCTAACGAACTAATTTGAAGGGAAAACTTATCACAAAAATCCTTTTTCTTATCGTGGGCAGGGAAAGCAAAAGGATGTCTTATAACCATGTAATAAGCGGCTATGAAAAATTTATATAGATTGTGTGGTATTTTTTCTTTAATTCTTAGATATTTATAAACTATTGAGACCGTGTCAAGTATGAAATCTTGATTAACGTCAAATTGTTTTAAGAATTCCTCCCCATCCTTAATTAAACCAACTGTTATTCTATCTTTCGTGTTTAATACTTCATAATTAGTGGGATATAATTCTAACATTTCACACACGCATCCTTAACATTTACATTTTTTTCAAGGAAATATCGAAATATCACTTCGATAATATACAAATAACATAACATATATTTAAATGTTGCACTCCGTGATCATCTTATGATCAATCATGCAAAACTTTAAATACTCTGACGATCATTTCCTTAGTAACTCCAAATTTTTGTCGGTTTAAAAATGACACCAACTAACAGTAGCGAAGAAAATGAGAAGAAAAAGCCAAAGATGGATAGAGTTACTGTTAGTCTGGATGAATTTGATTACAAAGTCATTAGTAAGATGGCTAAAAACAGGAATATCGGGTTATCAGAAGCAACAAGAATAGTAATTCATAATTGGATTGAAACTAATCCAGATAAATTAAGGACAAATTATGGTGTTGATATCAACGAACTTACAGAACAGATAGCTTTGGCTTCTATGATTGACTCTGAAAGCGAGATTATAAAAAAATTACCACAAATCTTTCAATTGGTTGATGATATCAGCTTAAAAGACTTGGCAGACCATTTGGAGATTAATGTGAAAGCAGTAAAGCATTTATTTTTCACACAAGGTGAAAAAATAAAGAAATTGGGTATAAATCTAAAATTTAAGGGAGACAGAATCTATAAGCTGAATTCGAGGTAATCTTAAATGGATAGGGTAAAAACTAAAGAATTTTCTGAGAATCCTGAATATATTAAAGAAATATCTGATATTTATTCCGGTGAGGAAACTATACGATTTGATAACCGACATCCCATTTACAAATCCTTAATGAAATTAGAGTTTGAAGATATTCTTCGAAATTTTCCAAGAATATAATTATTAATTAAGGGGAATCTAAAATGAGCACTGAAAATATTAGAAAAGCTATTCGTGAAAGATTAGAAGAAATTTACAGGGCAGATTCAGAATTTCAGTATAATCTTTCGAAAGTTGTAATACCCTTTTCTGAATTCTTTAAAAAATCAGATTTAGTTGATGTTGAGAAAGAATTTTCTAGTGAAAGTAAAGAGGAATATAAAAGACTTTTAATTCAGGAGCTTTAGGTTAATTTTAAATAATGCAAGCTTACCTTCTTGTTCTAAAACATTTTAGAAAGAAGATTTCCTATTTAGTGGGAATCTTTTCTAATCAAAAAAATCTATGAACCTTCAAAACTTTCTACCTTTTATCTTTGTATAGGTCGATAGAAAAAAGATAATTAGAATAGAGGTTTTTAAAGGAATACGAATAATTAAAGTTAGCTCAATATTATTGATTCTTCTAAAGTTATTTATTGATTTATGAAAAAATTTAAAAAATCGTTATTTAATTATTATTTAATACGAATTTTAAAATTGTAATTAATTAATTTTAAGGTAATTTTATGGCAGAAGAGAAAGAAGAAGAGGAAGACAATGGTTATGCGTTAGATAAAGAAGAATTAGAATTATTTCATGAAGTGCTTTTCAAACGAATAATGGACGTAATGGATAAACCTGAGGTTGATTCAAATCCATTCGAGGAAATGATAAAGGTTTTAAGTAGGTTAAGCGAAATCTTTAGCTTTAAAAGCATGATTTCTATAATTCCTGAATTAGTAGCATATGCAATGAGATATGGTATGCTGGTAGAACAAGCTTACGATAAAGATCCTACTAAATTGAAGGAAGACGAACAAGGCTTTAACGCCGAGAAAGAAGAAAAGAAGAGAAGGTCTGTTATAAAAAAGGATTTAGATAAACTTAGCCTATACTTATAATCATTATTCATTTTGTTATGGAGTGGCTAAAGAATTAATAAGATAATAGGAAATAATAAAAATTATAGTATTATAGAATTTTCGTCTTCTATTTTTTTTATTTTAGGCTTTTTTGTACGAATTAATTCATTTGAACCATAAAAGATAATAATTAAGATAACGATTATTCCCAACATTATCGTATAATAAATTGGTCCTGTAAATGTGCTATTAATTGGGATGAACCAATAAGATACATTTATTGATGTATGAAAAAGCATGACAACCAAAATACTCCTACCAGTATTATTATATAACCAAGTAAATAGTATTGATAAAAGTAATACCGATGTTAAAAATGCGAAAAATGATTGTTCATGTTGTATTGTACTAGGAGAAAAAAAAGAAGGTAAGTGCCAGAGGCTCCATAAAACGCCAACAATAAGACTCGAAGATAAAGCATTATATTTTGATTCTAGTCGATCAAGCGCATATCCTCTCCAACCAAACTCTTCTTGTAGAGGGCCTCCAATAAAGAAAACAGTTATTATATAAGGAATATTTATTTCCCTTCTATATAAATTTACAATTTCTGCGATAGCTATACCCTCAGTAATAATTGCTAACCCTAAAGAAAGAAAACATAAAATGGGAATTAAAACAATTGCGACTACTAAATAATGAATTTTTTCAAAAGACCATCCCCTTCTCAATAAATCAAATACACCTAAAGACCTTTCTTCCATATATGTAAGCAGAAATCCAGCAATTGTGGGGCCAAAGGTTCCTAATATTCTTAGTCCACCTACCCAATCTTCATATTGAATTGTTCCAAATCCATACATAAAGCTAGGTATCCATAATAGCCAAGAAAATGCTAAAGTGAACATTAAATATAGCCGAAAATTCTTTTTGTCTAATTCAAGAAAATCTGGTATAAATCAACACATCTTATATTTTTTTTATTAAAATTATAATTTCATGTAATCCAATAAATCTTTCCATAAGTTGAAATTTTTAATTATTTTAATCATTATCAAATTTCTTTTTAATAAGCCCAAGAATAAAGTATAAAACTATACCTATAATAAATCCAAAGGCAATAGTTCTGTTGTTAGTAATATTTATAATAAGATTTATTATTTAATGTCGCCTAAAAGTATATTAAAACTAAGTAAAATTTTATAATTAGTTAAATTAAAATTTAGTAAGAAATCCGTGAAAATTTTATGAAATCCGAAGGTCTCACTTTTTATATAGTAGATGTTTTTGCTGAATATAGATACTCAGGAAATCAACTAGCTGTGGTTATTAGTGGAAATAAACTGTCAGATGAGGAGATGCAATTAATAGCTAAAGAAATGAATTTTTCAGAAACCAGCTTTATCACATCCGTCGAAAATTACGATGTTAGGATATTTACTCCTAAAGTAGAGTTACCGTTTGCCGGACACCCCACGATTGGAACAGCGCATGTATTGCAGCAAGAATTTATAAAATCGAAAATCAAAACGCTATCTTTAAACTTAAAAATCGGTCAAATTGGCATATTATTTAAATACAAAGGAGAAATTACTTCTGAGATTTGGATGGAGCACAAGGAGCCTACATTCAACGGTTTTTTCGCTCCCGATTTAGTAGCTGATGTTTTGAACTTAAATGAAAGCGATATTGACGGCAGATTTAAAATTCAAGACATTTCTACTGGTGTCCCTACGATTATTGTGCCTTTAAAGTCGTTAGACGCCGTAAAACGCGTAAAAATCGATCACGAAAAGTACTACGCTTTAATCGAGAATACTCAAGCTAAAACTATCTTGGTATTTAGCCCAGAAACTTATAACAAAAAGAACGATTTAAACGTTCGTTTCTTTGCCGATTTTTACGGCGTTCCAGAGGATCCCGCAACAGGTTCTGCAAACGGTTGTTTAGCCGCCTATTTAGTTAAATACGAATATTTTGGTAAGAAAAAAATTGATATACGCGTTGAACAAGGCTATGAAATAGGAAGAGAATCCCTACTTCTTTTAAAGGCAGAAGAAAATGAGGAAAAATATAATGTTACTATAGGGGGTAAAGCGATAATAGTAGCTAAAGGAAAATTATTGTAAAAGCTACTTGTAGGATAATTAATAATTTATTCAGCTCCAATAAGATTTCTAGTATATGATAAGACTTTCAAAAAAACACTACTGCTTTAAATATTTCGCTTTATAAAATCCATTAAATTGTTTCAGTGAATTAACCATATAAAAATTCCAAAATTGCGTTCAATAAAAGGATTAAAACAAAATAAAAAATAAAAAAGAAGTTAAGAGCGCGTAATTCGCTCCTTAATAAAATTTTATTATCTAATTATAAATTCAATTCTTTTATTATCTTTTGATTCTCGGCAACTTTATCAGGCGTTAGATCGTACCACTTCCAAAATACTAATGTACCAATCAAAATACATATCATTGGAACTATAGCTAAATGTATGTGAATACCGAATTTCGCAGCGGCACTATATGGATCAGTAGCAAAGTCGGTGAATACATGGGCTAATGTGAAACTTAGAGCTTGGAAGAAAATTGCTAAGCGTCCAAAAAATTGTTGAAACCCAGCATAAACGCCCTCTTGTCGTCTCTTAAGCTTAACTATTGATTCGTCTACAACATCAGCCAATACAGGGGCAATCATAGCCCAATATCCACCAATTGTTAAACCCCAAATTACCATGGCAATAACTATAAGCAAATATTCTTCGAGAAATATTAAAGGTATTGTAAAAATACCCATTAGTAAACCACAGTACACCATAACCTTTTTGTTATTGTTTGTCTTGTGAGCCGCCATGATCCATAATGGCGTTGCAATTAAAGAACCTATAAGAAAACCGGCAAAAATTAGTAAGGTTGCTTTTTCGTCCATGCCTAATAAATTATCTACTACATACGGAACTGAAGCGGTCATCGATTGTACTAATGTCCGATATAAAGTATATGATATAATAAAAGCAACAAAACTTTTTTGTTTCAAGGCGGTGCCTAATGATTTAATAAATGGTAGTCCCTTTTCTTGAGTTTCATGTGTTGCTAAATATTTATCAACTGCGTCTTGATCGTCTCTTACACCCGGGATTGCTAAACCTATAGCTATTAGTCCGATAATAATAACAACTCCCCCTTGAACTATGTAAGATGAAGCATTTCCTTGTGTCAGAAAAAGAGGGGGCAAAATCGCACCGAGAGCAACACCTACAAGTCCTACGGGTATTTGTAATCCCGAAGCAGTTCTCCGTTCCTTAACTGAACGAAATTTATCGGGGAATAGAGCTGAAAAGTTTACCCAGAAAATTGAATTAAATGTATCAAATAAGCATGTTGTAAAAACTAGCCATAAAAACAATATCCAAGCACCTGTTTCGGGATTTACCGCAGGTGGCGTAAAAATAAGTATATAACTGAAAATAAAGGGAACTGCACCCATTAGAATCCAAGGAAAGCGTCTACCCCATTTTTTCGTAAACTTAAAGGGTCTGTTAGTAAAATAACCAACGAGAGGGTCGTTAATTGCGTTGTAAGCAGCGAATATAAAAAATCCTAAACCTACTAACCACACATTTAAACCAAGTTCTATCTCGTAAAAATAAAAGGCCCAAGTACCAAAAGCCATCGCTAAAAATTCGTTCATAAAGTTTCCGAAGCCATAAGAAGCCATGTTTTTTTTTGAGTGTCTTATTTCACTTGTTTCTTTTGACAAATATAATCACTTAATTTTTTTTTAAATTATTTTTGTTATTCTTAATATTTGTCAGTGTTCTTTTTAAAATTATAGCTTTATTTTTATTTTATTTTTTTTAATCAATTTAGTAATTTATAATTTCAATTATGAAATTAGTTCTAATAAAAAAGATTTCTGAAATTTATTTATATTTTAAAATGAACTCAGAAATTGGCTCAAAGTATTCTTCCTTAAATGAAATAATCGTATTATGCCCAGCATCCTCAATTAATATTAATTTTTTATCTATATTATTTGGAAGGTTTTTATATAACAATTCTGATTCAGTATGAGGGATTATCCAATCTGTTGTTCCGTGAATGATTAATGTAGGTTTTTTAAATTTTCTTACCCTAGTATCGTTTGAATATTCTTCTAACGAATCTGAAGTCAAATATGGGCTACTAATTCGAAATAAATTTGTCATCATGTTGTAAATGCTGGCGAATCCACTTTCAAATATTATTCCGCGTAAATCAACAGGATTGTGTGAGCCAATTTCTGCAGCACATACGCTTCCAAGAGACCTTCCTAGGATGAAAAGAGAGTTTAACAATCCTCTTTGGTTCATCCATTCTTTAAATGCGGTGTAAATTGGCATAGCATCGGATATTAAACTAGTGTAATAAGGTTCACCAGAACTAAAACCATATCCACGAAAATCAACGACCGCTAGGTTTACTTTAATCTCAAAAAATATGGGAGCAATATACTGATAGTCTAAGGCAATCTCGCCGTTTCCGTGAAATAACAAAATTGTTGGATTTTTAACATCGTTTTTATAGAAAAATCCTCCAATTTCTATACCATTACCAATATTTAACCTGAGAATTTCTGTATTTTGGTCTAAATCGTTAGGTATTGCTATTTTTCGAGGATAAAAAACAATATTTGAAACTACTGGATTGTCAATTAATATTTTCTTTTCCATTATAACGCTCCATTTTGGATTATTTAAAAAAATAAAAAGCAATTAATCTTTGATTTAAGAATATCATCGTATTCTATTAAATTCTTCTGACAATTTTATAGAAAAATAATGCTTAAAACTAATAAAAAGACTTAATTATGAATTTTATTATTAATTAAACATATAAATTTTAATATATTACGAGTGAAAAGTCATTTTAGAAAAAAGTGAGATTTTATTCGACAAGCTCAATAGGCAACCGCTAATTTTAAGCGCAATAATAGTTCCAGTTTTATCCATTTTAATTTCTATCATCTTATACGCTATAAATGATCCCTCTTTCAGCTTTATTACGCATTATCTAAGCGATTTAGGGGCAGGACCTAATGGAGTTGGTTTAGTATTTAGCATAGGAATGATACTAACTAGTGTTGTGACGATATTTTTCTTTCTACATTTAAGCACTTATTTGATCAATAGAAAGGGAAATAAATATTTCATCCTAATCGCGTTCGTCTCTGGTTTAATTTCCTCAATTGGAACTTTCTTTGTGGGAATCTTTCCCATAAATATTTATTTAGACTTGCACAATTTTTCGGCGAGTTTTTTCTTTCTTGGAGGTTTCGCTTACTGTCTATTTTTTGCGATCTCTGAACTATCCACTCCTAAAATTTCTAAATATCAAGCGTTATCTGGATTTGTTGTTTGTTTCTTTTTCTTTGTATTTATCTTCTATAGTTCTATACATTATTATGACCCTGAACTCTGCTTAATAGAATCTTACATCTCAGAATGGATACTTTTTTCTGTGTTAATTTCATGGATTGTTGAACACGAGATATACATCTTTAGAGCCGAAAAAAAACGTAATAGCCTTTGTTTATAAAGCTTTGCCTTGATTTGCGACGGCTTCCATCGCTTCTTTAACTTCTTCTGCATCCCCCAAGTAATAATGCTTTATAGGTTTTAAGTCGTCGTCTAGCTCGTAAATTAACGGGATTCCTGTTGGAATGTTTAATTTTATTATTTCATCTTCAGAGAGATTATCCAAATACTTGACAAGTGCGCGTAAGCTATTCCCGTGTGCCGATATCAAAACTCTCTTTCCTTTTTTAATTGTGGGGGCGATTGTCTCGTGCCAATACGGTAAGAATCGCTCAACAGTATCTTTTAAACATTCTGTTAACGGAATATCTTCAGAGTTTAAATCCTTATACTTTGGGTCGGTTCCAGGATACCTTGGATCTGATGACTTAAGAGCTGGTGGAGGAACATCGTAGCTTCTTCTCCAAATAAGGACTTGTTCTTCCCCAATTTCTTTCGCCATTTTTGCCTTATAAAAACCTTGTAAAGCTCCATAATGCCGTTCATTTAATCTCCATGATCTGTAAACGGGTATCCACATTAAATCCATTACATCTAATACGATCCACAGAGTTCTTATACCGCGTTTCAGTACAGATGTAAAAGCAACATCAAAGGTAAATCCCTCATCTTTTAATAGTTGTCCCGCTTTCTTATCTTCCTCAATACCTTTTTTTGAAAGATCAACATCTGTCCAACCCGTAAATCTATTCTCTTTATTCCAGATACTTTCTCCGTGGCGTAAAAGTACTAATTTCATCATAATAATCACTTTTTTTAGAAATAATTTGAATATTTAAGTAATCTATAACTAGTAAATATTATAAATATTTACCAATTTACTCGTAATATAAAATAAGAAAACTATACTTTTAGGTGTTTTGTTATTGAATAAAAGAGGAATTTTAAAAGGAGCTAATCGTAAAGAAGCAACTTGGAAAAAAACTAAGCTTGGCGAACCGTTTAAAGAAGCTTTAGATCGGTTCAGAACCGATGTTTTAAACCGAAACGATTTTGATGCGACTTCTCTTTTGCAATTTGGTCTATTTATGTCTATGGCTGTTATTAACATTTTAAAAGAAAGCGAAAAAAAATTAGGGAAAGAAGGCCAAAAAGTAGTAATTGACGCGTTAATCAAAACAGGTTATAACATGGGCAACCAAATTTTAGAAAATATTCAATTACCAACTGAAATTTCTGATATAGAACTAATGAGTTTTTTAGCAACCATCATCAACACGCAAGCTTGGACTTCCATCGAAGATCCACGTATAGATAAGGAAGATCAATGCTCTTTCGATATAATTTGGTGTCCGTTGCAGGATGTTTACAAAGCTTTCGATTGCCGAGTACAAAGGTATTTAGTCCAAGGAATATTGAATGCATTTAGAGATTCCGGTGTTTTAAAGTCTGATTATCAAGTAGAATTCAAATCGACGATTCCCGCTGGAGCAAATACTTGCCATTTTATTATTACTAAGAAAAAACCAAACGAACAAGATAAATGGAAATCTTATTCTAAGGAATTAGAAAAGAAGGCTTTAGAAAAATAATGATCTAATAAATATTTAAATATTATAAAAATCAAATAATTTTTTGTCTAAACTTAAATACAAAAAAAAAGTAATAAGAATTAACGCTCCAAAAAATAATTAAGATAAATTCTATTAAATCGATTTATAAAATCAATGATTAAAGTGAAAAATAAAAGAAACTATTGGTTGAGTGCCTTGTGTTTTTTAATTTTTTTCATAAATTTTCCAATAAACTCGGTTAGCAACACAGTCTTAGGTGAATCTGTGTTTCCTGCCGAAATAAACGACGAATTCGTCTGGAAATCTGTAAATGCCACCGAATCGTGGTATATGGAAGTTAATTATATACGATTTACCGCTACAAATATATATAATGAGACTAATAATGATAAAATTTATCTATTCGTAAACTATACGCTTGAATATTATTATAGAAATAATTGGTTACCAGAATACATTAACTCGTTTTATATGGCTTATAATAAAACTTTAGACTTTTTAAATTGGTCAGCAGAAGGGTTTCAACGTGGAAATTTGTTCTTGTTTCCAACTCCCGTTAACTATTCCCTAATTGGAGAGGCAATAAAAATAGCCGGTTTTTTTGACTATTCAATTTCGGGGAAAAAGCTCATTTTAGACTATAGAAATAGCACTACTATTGAATTAACTATAGATCCTTCTGGAATTTCTACGATAATAGAAAAAATTACGAACGGCACCACAATATATCGTTGGGAACTAAATAAAGAAGAAATCATTATTAGGGTTCCTTTTGGAAACTACTATTTAATCGTTTTGATAATAAGCGTAATGTCTCTCGTAATCGTTAAAAAAAAAAGATGTTGATATCTTTCAATCATTAATTTTTTATTTGATTTATTTATCCTTAAGTACTTTCAATATCTCCTTTATATATATCAAATGGGACTCTTTCATTTGTGTCGACCAGCCTTCTTAAAAAGTTTTTTTTGCTGTCCTCAAGTGCTTTCTGGGTTGGCTGGTACTTTCTCGCGGGTTGACCGATGTATATGTAGTTAGGTTCTAATATTTGTCCTATGTGCGTTACTGCCCAGATACCCAGAGTTGTACTTTTTCCTATAATAGTTCCTGGTGCAACAATTGAATGTCCTCCTAAAACAACATGATCGCCAATAATAACCTTTTTGATTAAAAGATGATCGTTGTTATCAATTCTAACGATCATACTAGACATAATAACCGCACCTTGACCAACCATCATGTTGTCCCCTAATTCAATAAATTCGGTATCCAACCACCCGTCGAAAAGAGTACTTTTAAAATCGGTACGAACGCCCAATAATTTAAAAGCAAGATTGGTAGCCCAGGGGAAGCAGAAATTATTCCAAATCCAAAATACAAACTTTTTGACAACAACTCGTAAACAAAAGTAGTAATAATCGTTATTGCCGTTAATTTCAAATAAACCCTCGCGTGGTTTGTGCAATAGTTTCAATATAATCAAAAATAGTTTTCCTAGTAAGAGACTAACTAGCAAATACGCGCCCCACCACGCTAAAACATCTACAAAGATTATAAAAAGCCTCCAGTGTAAAAAGTTCGAATTCATAGCACTTGGAAAGAATGTTAAGATCATGACTAATGGCATAAGAATGGATAAAATATGTAAAATTATAAAAATTAAGGACGCAACAGGATACCAATGAAAGGTATTTGTTGTTATCGGATACGACGCGGGCGCAATTGAATCGCGTCTTTTTTCGGATAAGTTATTTTCTTTATTCTCCAGAGTAATCGCCTTCTAAATAATCGATAATATCTTCTTTTTTCATTCGTTTAGCTGGAAACCCAGTATAGATGGCATTGCCGTCTAATTTATCATATTTAAGCGTAGTGCAACCCGGTAAAAATGTCGAATCCTCTCCAACCTCAGAACCGGGCAAGCCTCCCGTTGTGGCATTAAGTATAGATCTATTACCTATTTCTACACCAACAAATATTAGATTCTCCTCTCCATATACTCCATTAACTAAATGATTTGTAATATGGGAAGAAGTACCCAAATAACAATAATCACCAAAGTTTATGTGACTGTGGATAAAAGTCTCTTCTAGCACCGTACCTTTTCCAATTTTATTGGATTTTATAAAATTCAACTCCCAATTGAGTAACCATGGGAATGGAGAACGTGAAAATGCAAAAATAGGATATTTCATGAGAAATGACCTAAAATGATAGTAATCAAGAGTAGTTGATGACGTATCTAGATTTCGATCGAAAACACCCTGAGAAGGACCTCGTTTATCTGCTAACTTATAGAACCATCTTGTAAATAATGCCACGAAAAATAAATGTAATAAATAGCAAAATATAAAGATTAATGGAGTTAAAAGTATTAGGCCGTAGTTATATGGATTTAAAAGAATTTCGAGTGTAAAGGGTTGAGACAATAGATTCGGCGCTAAAAATCCAAACAAAAACAAGTAAAAAATAAATCCAGGCAATAAAAAGGAAAATCCTATTATTATTGTGCCGGATATAATATAAAAATGAAACGGAACTGATAAATTTGTTCCTTGTGCTGTTAAAAATTCTTCGGTTTGCGTGATAGAGGGATCTTTTTCAAAAAATCTTTTTTCAATTACTTCTTTATTAGTAATAACGCTAGTTTCTAACGCTTTTTTAACGGGTCTACCCCGATATATGGAATTACTATCTAAATGCTGATTTATTTTGGTTATAGAATTTGAATCGAGGATAGTGTTTGGTTCAATAATAGTGCCAGGTAAAATAAGAGAATGGGCCCCAATAATTACATTGTCCTTTATAACTACTCTTTTAAAAATCAATCTATCTTTTACAATCAAGTTCGACATAATCACGGTTCCTTGGCCAATTCTAACGTTTCTCCCAAGCGTAACAAACTCGCAATCAACCCAACCATCGTGTAAAGCGTTTTTAAAACTAGTTTTTACTCCAAATATTTTATATGCTAACATTTCAAAAAAAGGAAGAGATAATTGGCGCGCGAGCCAAATAGGCCATTTCTTTATTACGGCTCTTAAACTCCAATAACAATAATCTTTATCATCTTTTTTAAAATAAAATACGCCTTCTTGAGGCGGGTGGATTAAATTAGTAATTAAAAGAAATATTTTTGAGACCAGAATAGAACTGATAATTAAAATGAAAATTCCTACAAAGAAGATTAACGGAAAGAAAACATAAAATATTACCCCTGCCAGATAAAAATTTTTCCAATAAAACCAAAACCAAAAAATAAGTGGTTGAGAGCTCAGAACTATTATTAATAAGTAAATGACTATGTAATACTTTTTAGCCAGCGTATTTGTCGTTCTCGGGCCTTCTCTTAAAGAAGCTGGTATAGAAATTTTTAATCCACTCTGCTTTATCTATAACTCTAGTGATATTAAATATATTATAATATAGTAAGAAATTATCTCTTAAAACCATAATATATAATATATTAATTTAAAGTTTATCTCCAAATTTCCTAAAGTTTTAGATACATTAAAAACTAAATTCAATATTATTATTTCAATTTTAATAAAGGATGAAGGATGAAATAGATTGAGTGAAGAATTTTGGTGGTGGACGGACCCACAAAAAGCGATTTATAAGGATGTTAGAGAGTTTGTAGAGGATAATTTCGAAGAGGCAGAGGAATATTTCTGGAATACCAAATTCCCATGGCCATTAGTAAAGAAAGTTGCTGAAAAAGGGTATTTTGGAGTCGGTGTTCCGAAAGAGTACGGTGGTTTAGAATTGGGCGCTACCGGAAGTTGTATTGTTGCAGCCCAACTAGGCAGACTTTATGCTGTAGGACATGTATTCACCGTAAGCATGTTAGCTGGGTTGGAACAGCTATTAAGATTTGGTACCGAAGATCAAAAACGATCTTGGCTTCCCAAAATTGCGAAAGGTGAAGAATTAGGAGCTTTATGCATTACCGAACCTTTTGCGGGATCTGACGCAGCTAATGTTTTTACTTCCGCTGTAAAGGATGGAAACGAGTGGATATTAAATGGTAAAAAGCGATTTATCACTGGAGCGGGAGTTTCTGACAGATATTTTATTTACGCAAAAACAAGCAATGACCCAGCTATTCGCAAACAATACGGTCATATAACTTCTTTTATGGTTGAAAAAGGTAGACCAGGATTTTCTTTAGAAAAAATTAACCCCTTGATTGGATTTGATAATGTCCCAAATGGATACATCGATTTTGATCACGTTAGAATTCCTGATATTAATCGTATTGGTGCAGTTGGGAACGGTTGGAACGTGATGATGGCAGGTTTGAACTTTGAGCGACTAATTGGTGCTGCAGTTTTTGGAGGTTTGTTTGAAGATATAATTAATTTGTTGTTTCACTTTACTAAAAGGCGAGTTCAATTTAGAAGAACAACTAATCAATTTCCAGGGATTCAAAACGAAATTGCTGAGATTATTTCGCTTGCAAAAGTATCGAGATTATATTCTTATCACTGTGCTAAATTGATCGACAACGGAGGAGAACCAATGGTAGAAGCTTCAATAGCAAAAATGATTAACACAGAAGCTGCGAGAGATATTGGACTTAAAGCCATTCAAGTATTGGGAGGAGATGGTCTCACCAAGTTTTTACCTGCTGAAAGAATCCTACGCGAAGCTAAAATTGGAGAAATCGTTGCTGGAACAAACGAGGTCCAAAAAATGATTATCTATAGATTTTGTGCTATGCTTCCTAAATATAATAAACCCATGAGGTTGAAATGGAACGAGAAAATTAATGCCCCGATAATTTCGAAAAAAGAATCTACATTCAAAGGATTAGATGTAAACGAGGAAAACGTGTTAAAAGTTATATCTCACGATTACAAAATAAATCCCGGATTATATATGACTCCAGACGATGTACGAGAAGATATAGGAGGGGGGCGCTCCGAATTGAGAAAGATTTTTGAAACGCTAGAAAAACAGGGATTAATCGTTATTCATCGCGACCGTTCGGGAAAAGTAGCGTTAGTTAAATCTACTTACGAAGGATTACAAAAATCTTTTCCAAAAGAGTATTACCAATGGTTTCCAGCGTGGTACGATAACGCCGATAAATTTTAAATATATTCCTTATTTTTCTTTTTTAATTTTAATCGTTAATCTTGAAATCTTTAAAAAAATTAGCGTTTTTAACATGGTCTATAACATAAATTGACCCACCGATATAAAAAAAAAATTATGAAACTTTATGAACTTAATTTTCAAGTTTTTTGAAGTTAATATGACCTTAATGGAATTTTGAATAAGACCAATTGTTTAGTGAGGATAATAATCAATTTTTTATGCTGTGGAAGCCTTTTCCAAATCAGATAACTTTTTTTGTAATGCCTTTAATTCTGTATTTACCGCTTTAATTTTTGTCTTTTTCTCGTTATCAGCTTCCTTCAGTTTTAGATTTAATGTTTTGTCTTTTTCTTTAACTAATATGGATGATTCTTTTTTTAACCCTTTTAAAGAAACATTTAATTCTTTCTTTTTTGTATTCCATTCAGCAGCTTTAGCTATAGCTTCATCAAACTTCTCCTGCTCGTTTTTTAATTTAGTATTATTCTCATTAATTTTAGGATTATACTCTCCCTCAACTTCACTTTTAATAGAAGAGCTTTTCTCTTTAAATTCTTCTTCAATTTTACTTATTTCATCCTGTTTTAATTTAATTTGTTCTTTAATTTCATTTTCCGACATTAAATTATATCACTTTTTTTTAATATTTTTTTCAATTTGGGCTTTGTAAGCCAAATAATAAATTATTGGTTTCGTATTTAACTGTTAGTATTTCTACATTTCAATAAGAAAGAGGTTAAATGTAATTAAACAAACCCTTTTCTGATTTTAAGGAGTATTTTCTTAAAATTATTAAATAGCTCCATCTACCAAGAAAATACCTTATTAAAAGTATTTAAATGGTCGTGGGTAAGAAAAGACTTCTTTTCTTCTTTTTTTTTAATTTAATCTTTAATTTCGAAATTCTTAATTAAATTAACTTTGTTTTTGAGGTCTATAGTAATAGCTAATAGGATTGTTTCTTCGGATTCAATAAACTCTGGATCCAGCATTACGAAGTAAAAAATGTTTCCTTTAGTTTCATAGCCCATTTCCATGTCACCGCATTCTTCCGGAAGAATTTTTAAAATTTCATCGGGAGCATGCTGTTTCAATACTTCATATATTGAATTTTCGAGTTTTGATTGCTCTTTGCGAATTTCTTTTATTGTCGAAAAATCAAATTGACCCATGGATGCTCCAGCTTTAGTATTTAGCTCGTTCCATTCCTTAAACAGTTCGCTTAAACTTGACATAGTAAGACTAAGTCCAGGTTTAAAATAAATCTTTTTATTAGGTACAAAAATATTTAAAAAAGTAGTTTTACCAGTCCCCGTTTCCCCGTATAACATAAATGCCCTACCATTTTTAACGCTCGACATATAGAAATAGGCGATAATTTGATATATTAACGGTATTTTATCAAACCCTGATATATCGCTAAGAATTTGAATTATTTCCAAACATTCTGCTTTCTCATCGTAGTTTACCCGGAACTGAATAAAAAATTTGTAATATTTATCGTTCGATTCTTTATATTTTTCGTGAATAACCTCGTATTGATCGTATTCTCTGAATAAATTGTCCAGAATTGCTTTTTTTACCTTCTCGGATTTTATTCTTAAAAACTCCCGAAGTGTCATTTGTTTCAAGTACCTCACCAACCTAAAACAACTTAGCTATTTTTTTATCGTATTTTTTATAATGGTCTTCTATATTATCCAAAATCTCAATTGTTCGTTCTTCTAAATAATCCCAAATTGCTTTCTCTCGTGCTAACTGTTCTTCCTTATTCATTTCGGTATTCCTCTTTATAATTCTGGTTTATCCATTTACGCAAAAGTTTAGATCTATCTGTATATTCTTTTTTTGCGATTATGTCCATTTTACTTACATATTCCTCATCTAAGGAAAAATTAACAACTTTACTCATTTATTTATTACCTCTTTTTTTATATACTTTTATTTAAATAATAGTATGTAGTATATATTTATAAATCCCATTGTGAATTTGGCGTTTTGGTCAAGGAATCTTACTGTTGTTTGCTGTCCTAAAATGAGGTCGTATTAATAGGAAACTATAATTAACAAAAAACTTAAATTAACAAATGATGTTACTATAATTATGAAAGAAAAGAACTATTCTAAACAAATTTTAGATGTTTTATCGGTAAATCTCGCCGGAACTACTTCTAAAGTTATCGCTTCTTATATTGGAAAAGATGAACCTTTTACACGAGTGTATTTAAATCGATTAAAAAGAAGAAATAAGGTTGAAATTCAGGGGAAAAGGGGAAAATTTAACATTTACCATATATCTGCTAGGACGGGTTATGAACATAGGATTGAACATTTAGAAAGGGAAAATAAACGCTTAAAAAAACTAAATGAGCAATGGGAAGACTGGCTTAGTGATGCCGTGAGAAAAAATCATATCCTTAAACAAGAAAATGAAGACTTAAAAGCAAGTTTGTTAATGAAAGAACAACACGGAGATAATTGGAAAGATAAATTTAATTTATGGAAAAAACAGCAGGAAGAGAGGGAAAATAATATGACTGAATTAATTATAAAATTAACCGAATTAAATCAACAAAAAAGGCAATTACAAAAATTAGAAGTATTGAAGAAAAACAAATAAACTTTAAATTATTTTCACTCAAATAAAAAAATATTGTTCTTAAAAACATTGAATGATTTGAATTATCCTCGAGTTATTAATAAGATGAGAAGCACAAATTACTTACCAAACCAATGGAATTAGTCTTTTTTTTACTTTCTTGGTGTATTCCGAAAAAAACATCACCAAAAATTATAATTAATAATAATATCAACACGGAAAACTTTTTGGCCTCTTCTGTCATACATAAAGAGATAATTAAAATAATTTTAAATGTTTGGCATTGTTGATTTAAAATAATTACACAAAAATATAATCAGGTTATTTTCAAAAATGAAAAAAAATAAATCTATTTTTAGAGGGAGTAATATTGCTCACACTTATTCTATCGTGGCAAAAGATCCTAAAACGGGGGAGATGGGAGTTGGCGTTCAAAGCCATTATTTCTCGGTTGGGAATATCGTTTCTTGGGGCGAATCTGGAGTTGGAGTCGTAGCTACTCAATCGCTTGTGAATGCTTCGTTTGGTTTACGAGGTTTAGGACTTTTAAAGCAAGGAATGTCACCAAAAGAAGCTTTAGATTCTTTAATCTCTGAAGATGAAGGCAGAGATGTAAGACAAGTTGCAATTTTAGACGCCCAAGGAAGAGTTGCCGCTCACACGGGATCGAAATGCATCAAACACGCTGGACATATAGAAGGTAACAACTTTTCAGTACAAGCTAACATGATGCTTACCGATAAAGTCTGGTCAACAATGGCTAAAAGTTTTGAATCGAATGTTAATTTACCCTTAGCTGAAAGAATCGTAAAAGCAATGGAAGCGGCAGAAACTGTAGGAGGTGATATCAGAGGAAAACAATCTGCAGCGATTTTAATTGTAGGCGGTAAAGAAGCCAAAAATAAGTGGGAAGATAAAATCATCGATTTAAGAGTCGAAGATAACGAGCAACCCGTAAAAGAACTCTCAAGATTGTTAAAGCTCCATAGGGCTTACAAACACATGGATGAAGGTGATTTAGCTATAGAACACAACGACATGGAGAAAGCACTCAAGGAATATGATTCGGCACTAAATTTGTTTCCTGAAAACCTTGAAATGAAATTTTGGACGGCCGTATCCTTAGCAAATAATCAAAAATTAAAAGAAGCGTCGGAGCTATTTAAAACTATTTTTATAAAAGATAACAATTGGCGTTTGCTAACAGAAAGGTTGCCCGAAAGCGGACTATTGAATCTTACTAAAAAAGAGTTAGAAGACATCTTATCTTTATAATTAAGGGATAAACTGCTTCTAAATTTGGAATTGATTGTAATAATCGTTTTTATCTATTAAAAAAAACATTGATTTTTTTTTAAGATTGGCATCTTTACGTAAAATAATGCCCATATATTTCATTCCCGACCTTTCTGCAACTTTCCAGCCTCGTGTGTTTCCTTGATCTATATACGCTACTATTTTATCTAGTTTAAGCTCTGAAAAAGCGTATTCGAAAATCTTTCTAAGAGATTCTATCGCGTAGCCATTTCCCCAATACTCAGGCCGCAAAAAATAATAACATTCCATCGGCATATTGTCTTCTAAGGTAATTAAACCACAAAAACCTAAAAAATCTCCAGTACTTTTAAGTATTAATGCATAGGAAATTACTATTTCTTGACATTGATAAGAATCAATAATAATTTTAAATAATCGGTTGAAGCTAGTTGATGTCATACCTTCCATAAAACTTACTACATTATCAAAGTCTTCTTGAGTAAATTGTCTGATCATTAATCTTTTAGTTTTCAAGGTGCTCGGAGTTATTATCATAATATTATTATAACTGTTTTTCATTAGATTCTATCTCTTCAGGACCAAAAATATCCAAGAGTTTTCCAGCAAATTTTTTTAATAAACTTGCTTTCGCTATGGCAATTCCTTTTTTAGAATGACCGAATACAAGAACTTGATCCCCCGGGTTTATGTTGAAATGTTTTCGGGCTTCAATAGGAATTACGATTTGACCTCTTTCGCCTACCTTTACAGAACCATAAAAATACTTTCCTTTAGCAACTTCCGTCATGATATCTTAAAATCTAGTTAAATTGTAACTTATAATTATTTAATATTGTTCATAAGATTTAAATATTTATGAATAATATGATAAGTATGAAAGATATGATATTAATGATTATAATATTAGTGATTTCATTATGAGTGAGGAAAAGCCAAAATATGGAT
This sequence comes from Promethearchaeota archaeon, assembly GCA_019057795.1. GTDB lineage: Archaea > Asgardarchaeota > Lokiarchaeia > Sigyniarchaeales > SOKP01 > SOKP01. The sequence continues at coordinate 115,788 of JAHLWS010000071.1, forward strand.
GGTATGTTAAAAATTTAATTTTAGCTTTTAATACAGTAGGATTGTTCGGTATAATTGTTTTCATTATAGGATTAATCATTCTAGGAATGCTCGGAGTAATCCTAAGTATCATAGGTATAGCCTTAATGGTATTTTTTTTATGGCCGGGAATAGGATTGGCAGTAATGAATGTTATTTTAGATAAAGCGGATTCTGAAGTTCAAGGCATGGATATAATAAGTAAAATCCAATCTCCGAGAGTATTAGACATTGGATGCGGAACGGGGAGAACAGCAATAAAAATAGCTAAATCTCTACCAAAAGGAGGTCATCTTAACGGTATAGATATATATAATGTTAATGCAATATCGGGTAATTCTCTTGAAACGGTTAATCGAAATGCAGAATTAGAAGGAGTAAGTGATAAGACTACGTTTCAATACGGTTCTGCAACGGAAATACCTTTTGAAGATAATAAATTTAACATCGTAAACTTATCTTCGGTACTTCACGAGGTACACGATTATGAGGATAAAGAAAGGGCAATGAAAGAGATTCACCGGGTGTTAAAACCAAAAGGCTTTTTGATTATAGGTGAATGGAATCGATATTCTTGGCAATTAATCTTATATTCTGGGATATTCTGCCTGGTGTTTCAAAAACGTAAGTATTGGGACGATTTAATTAGAAAACATGGGTTCAAGATACTCAATTACGAAAATTTTGGGGGATATGTACAGTTCACTGCTCAAAAATGAAGCATTAATATCTCATTAATCAATTAAAATCTTTAATCCTTGCACTAGTTGTCTTGGAGTAATCCCATATAAAAAAGCTGAATGGAGCGTTTTAATGTCGTTTTCAATATTAGCAATGTCTTTATTTAGAGTTTTGTAATCTTCTGCAATCTCTTTTAACTTCGAATAAGAAGTTTCCTTGGAATTACTTAACAATCCAAAATATCCACCGAACGCAGTAATCATATTATTAATTAATTCCATTTCTTTATCAGAAAACGATTTTAAGCAATCTTCACAAACTATTCCAAACGACATTCCAATCTTTTTAATCTTAAAGTAAGAATTGGTGTTACTTCGGCAAAGAAAGCATTTAACGGAGCTAAGTTTTTTCTTCTCTCTTACCAGTTCAGATGTTATCATGAAATTGAGATAAATCTTGCATATTTAAACAAAAATTTTAGAGTATGCAAAATTTAGAAATGGAAAATTTTTTTTTAATTAGTTATTGTAATTTAGTAATAATAATAGATTTAAGCAAAACGAGAGCAATTTTTTCTACTTCGCTTTTTTGAGCTTTCAAGCCATCCCTTTTTAGTTTTCCAGTAAATTAAATGAAATTTAATTACCTAGAATGGAAAATAAGTATAAATAAAATCTTTTCTTAAATTTTAAACATCTATAAAAAAATTCTTAATCCAAAAGAAAGTATAATAAAAACAAGACTTATATGAGGTATAATTATGGGTTCAAAATCTTCGTCAGGAAAAGGTTTAGTGATACTTGCTTTAATTATAGGTATATTGGGATTGGGACTTGGAGTGGTTTCATTTATGCAAATCCAAATAGGAGAAGCTTCTAAACCTATCGTAGGACTTTGGGAAAGTTTATCCCGAGATATGGATAATCCCGATTTTAATACGGAAAATGATTGGCTTATTGAAGTTGATGACAATAAAATAATAAATTTCAACTATGTTATCTTAGATCAGGGCGCTCAACACAAGAATACGCGTTTCCACTTAATGAAAAGTGGTTGGTACCGGGTTAATATACATGTCATGTTGAGCGGTGTGTCTAGTGCGCAAGGTTGGTATAGGATATATGTATTGAAAAATGATAGCACAATTTTATTTCTATTGTATGAAGTTAGTATTAATCAAAATCTTCAAGTCAACAGGCAGTTCTATATTTCTAGCGATGGTAATGACTATTTTGAATTAAATTGCTACAACTCTGGTGACAATTTTTTTATCGAAAGCCAACAAGTATTTAATCAACTTACCATAGAATATGTTGGAGAATATTAATTTATTTAATTATAGTTTCATAAAATTTTTTTTTAATAATAAAAATCGTTATTTGGTTTGCTGTTTTTTTTTGCTCACTGAATTTTATACTTACCCAAATTTTAAGCTTTATCTCTTAGATCTGCTAAATTAAAAACTACAAGGATCTACAGGATTGTTTCCAAATCGTCTAATTTTTTTAAGAGCCAATTTTTAAACTCATTAAAATTTTCTACTGAAGGTATTGGTTCTAAAGTACCTTTTACGCTCTTATTCTTGATGCTTACAGTAGGGTTAATCGGTTTATGCAAGGTATTACTATGAGGTTTGTTTTCTTCGTTTACTTCGGGTAAATAAGCAAGTGGGATTTTTAATTTATCGAAGATAATTTGGAAATCTAAAAGATCGTTCTCATTCGCTTGAAGTTTAGTGTATATAATTTTAATCCATTTAGACAAAAATTCGGGGGGGATTCCTTTTTCCCAGTGGTGGTTACGCAAATAATTGTATAGTTTTTTAGGGTAGAAGAGCTGTTCAACCTCTAAATTAGCGGGATTTACTTTATCAAAGCGATAATCGTGAAGTAATTTTATAAACTCTTGCCCGATTTTACGGTTAGTTTTCAAAATATCCTCGTATTCGTAAGAAAAATCTTTTAGCGGTTTAGAAAACTTTTTTTTGGGCATTTTTTTTGGTCTTTCGAATTTGGGTATTTGGATCTTAAAATATAACCTAGTAAAAGTTAAAATCTTGTCCCAAAAAATCTGATCGTAATCGCGCATAAGTTTGGGAAGATTGTCCGCGTTATTCTTGTTATTTAAATCTACGAAGATTTTTGTTGCTACGCTTTTAATTTTAAGAATTTCGTCTAATAATATTTGTTCGTTTTGAGAAGTTTGGATTAGATGTTGCTCAAAAGACAAATTAACTCTTTCCGGCTCGTAATTAAGAAAGGAATTGTTCTTTTTGTTGTAAAAAATAAAACTATGGCCATTTGCTAAATGCTCTACATTCTCGTGCGTGTTGATTACGCAGTGTATGTTCGGGGATTCCAATAAGATTTTGATATCTTCTACTTTAGCATTCATTATGTAATAAAATGTAGGTTGTTGAGAATATGAGCTACTAACTTCAAATTCAATGATTTCGCGAAGATTATGTAATACGGTAGAGTCCAAATCAACTACATCGTACCCTACAGAAAAACAATCTAAAGAATGGATGTGTTTTAAATCGACGTATGGATATATTACCAAGTTTTTTTGCTGAAAGAATAAAATATTTAAAAATTCTGGTGATATGAAATCGTATTTAGTGTCCATAATTCGTCTAATTCTCCTAAATTGTTAAATATATAGCCTAATATTAAAGCCTAAAATAATTGAAAATTATTTGGATCATTAAGTCTTCAAAACATCTCCGAACACTATCTCCTTTTAAAGCCACAGTTGGATACACTACTGGCGTTCCATCATCGAACTCCTCGGATTGTGGGAGCCCAAGCTCTACTTTAAAGGCCTTTAGAGAAATAGCATTTTCCAAATCTCTCTTGTTTAGCTGTATTACATATGGAATCCCCTTATCGTGAGTAAAACTGCTTAATTCTCGAAAACTTCGCTTGTTTTGTTCCATTTTTTCAGGGTCGGAATCAGCTACAAACACTACGCCGTCAGCTCCATCCAATACATACTCTCGTGTAGATAAAAATCGTTCTTGTCCTGTTGCCGTAACTATTTGCGTAATAATGTTGAATTTGATCTCTTTAAGATTGAAATAAAACGAAAGTCTGATTGAATCTTGCCATAAAGTTCTACCATCGGTCGTTTCTATGGAATATCCTGCATTTAATTTCACGCCATCGAACTTTTCTCGCAGCCTAAAATAATTGGTTGTCTTACCTGACTCTCCAGGTCCCCAGTACACGATTTTGAACTGAAGCACCTCTTTTAACGCGTTAAAACCCGATTCACTACTGATTTCTGCTTTTTTCTTCTCATCTTTCTCGGAATCTACGATCATTTTTCACGCTACACCTTTAATTATAATTAAGCGGATTGAAACACTTTCTTTTTTAATTCTCTAAGGTATTCTTTTAACTCTCGTTCGGTCATTTGTAGTTTGGTCATAATAGTTTGATTTCTAGTGATAGCCTCTTTAATTTTTTGCGAGAACTTTCTCATCTGCAATATTAATACACCAATATTTACCATGTTATCGACTAAAGAACGACGAGAATCTCTCGTTTTCCTTTTTTATGAAGTATTACATCTCCAATTGATTTAACGTAAAGTTGCAAATCTTTGTAGATCAAAGTTGCTCTGATTAAAGAGTCTGTCTCGAAAAAATCTTGAGCTTGCCTAGCAACTCCGTATAGAGCGGCACCGATCGAGCTTAAGTCCCAATAATTCAATTTACGATCAAATCTAGAGTCGATTGCGACGATTTTCGCGTCTTGATCAATTGCAATAAGCCCATAAATGTATCCTCTTCTAGTTAACATTCCATAACTATAACGGATTTCGTCCAAAACAATTGTTATTTCGTTTTCGTACAACGCTTTGGGTACAAATAATGTCATTTTCTTCTCTAACACCTAATTGTTTATTGATAGAAAAGAAATAGTCTTGGATAATATAAAGGAAAAAATCTAAATAAAAATTATTGGGTTTAAAAACATAATTCTCGATTATTTGGTAACACTTACGATTATTATCATGATCGAATCGAAGAAAAAAGAATCGGAATCGTTCGAACACATCAAAATAAAGAATTTTTTTTACGATAACCTCCCCTTTGATAACAACGTAAAAACTATTAAACTAGAATATTCGATTGGCAATCGAATAGCCGATGTATATTGCATGCTAGAGAATGGAAAAGAAGTAGTAATTGAAATTCAGCATTCAATAATTCTTTCCAAAGATTTACTCCAGCGCACTAAAGAGTACAACGAACATAATTGCTATGTTTTATGGGTTTTTAATGGAAGTTCTTTTGAGAGATTACCTAAGATCGGAGATAAAATCCGAATTTTAGGTTTTGAGAGAATTTCTAACATATTGTATCGCGGGCGCGTTTATTATATCAACATGACAAAAACTGGACTCCATAGCCCTGTTTATCCTCTATATTTTGCTAATTATTACGAACGTAAAATTTCTGATTACGGATTTAGCTATTACAAAAAGTCCAAAACCAAAAAAAGCGTTGTTCCAAGCGAAATTCCGTCTCTTAAGTTAAAATTATTTAAAAACAAGGGATATAAATTAGCCGGCTTTCACGACGATAACATTCGAAAGACTTGTACCGAATCCATACACCAATTCTTAATAGATTACGAAAATGTTGAAGAAAAAGTTAAAAATGTTAAAAAAATGAAGTCTAATCAAAAAAAATTGTTCATAATCATTGCTATGTTCGGGCGACTATTTGGATTATATTTGCTCTTTGACATGTTAAGACACCTTAAAGTTGTCAGTAAAGAAGACTTTCATTACATGAAAGTAAGCTATATTTATTTGGAATTATAAAATTGAGATAAAGTTTGATTGCTATAAAATTTTTAAGGTAGAATTTTTAGTAAAGACCAACTCTTTTTCGGAAGTATAGGAGTTTTCCTTGACGGCCAAATTGGTTATCGAAACGCAATCCCAATCGCTTACTAACTTCAAGCACTCGATCGCTTCCATACCCCAAATTTTCACGTGTATCGCGAAAGACTCGACATCTAAAAGTAAAGTAAGTAAAAATGATTTCTCGCCCGATTTAAGATCCAACTCTTTAAAGTCTTCTATTTTAACATGTCCTTTTACCGAACTAACGAACTTGTTTTGAAGGATAAATTCTTTTAAGCTTTCTTTCGGAACTGTTTTATAACTTTTTTCGCGGTTTTTATCGATATTAACTGAATCGAGCTTGTCTCTCCTCCCTTGGCTAACATCTTTAGGGGAAAGAACTAACTTTCCTTTTCTTCCGAGGTGAACTTCGAGGTTGTCGCTTCTCCCGGCTTTTGAATAACCCCCTATTAAGCGAACGAGCTCGTTTACCCGAAAATATTCGTTTTTCGCCGTCTTCGCGTGGTCGTCCCATAAGACGATCTTAACGGTCTCGGTTGAGTCGACCAATAAGAAAGAACAAACCGCGCCCATAGAACCATCTTTTCTCGTAAATTCTCGGGTTTGGAAAATTTTAAGTATTTTACCTAACAATACTATATTAGTCATAGACTCTTTAACTTCAGATATATCGATAGTGAAATCGTCGTAATCGAATTCCTCCTCGAGATCTTCGTATAATTGTGGATCGATTTCAGGTGAATGAAGATAAATGCCGTTTTCTTTAGCGATTATAAATAAAATACCCTGTTTTGACATAAATCCGCCAAATTCTTTTTCTTTACTTTGAACCTGTCTCTCTAATTCTTCTTCTGAGAATCCTGATTCTAATAATTTTTGATACAAATCGTCTATAGAAGCGCTCATATTCCTACTTTAGCTAATTATACAATTTAGTATAAATTCAAATTAGAGTTTTAATTATTTAAACAAAAAAATTAAAATCAAGTTGTAAATGATTTTCTTAAAAGAAAAGAATTATTTGATAATTATATGCCCATAATAGATTCTTCATCTGAAAAAAGTGAAATTATTGAAGCGCTAAACGATTTACTCTTAAAATATAGAGAGCTAACCGAAAATGGCGTTGTTTTCAAACTTAAAAAAGTAAAAAGTCCTTTAGACCTTCTTGGTGTATTAGATTTTTTAAAAGATAAAATTCAGAGATGGGGAAACGACGATATATTTACTTACTGTGCCAATTTATTTGAAGACTTTAATGTCATAATTATTGGAGCTAAAAACATTGAAAAAGCAAAAGAGCTAATAATTTCTGTTTTTCTTTCCGACCTTATTAAGAATGAAGATGAGAGCGGACTCGACGTTATTTTTAAAAACGTAAACACATTTAACGAGTTTGAAGAATGGTTGAAAAATGAAATTTCAAAAGGCATTTCAAATGGCTATCCCCCAGATCCAGAAAAGGCAAAAGAACTAAAAAAACATTTAGAGACTATCTTAAAAAATATTTAATTTATTAAACCCAATATAAATATGATCCTCAGAAATACAAAATATATACATGGACGTTTAAATTTACTTAAAAGTAAGCTAAAATATTTAAAGAAAAAACTATAGTAAATAGTATGAATATAAATAAAAATACCAAGTATGAAGCGTTCAAACTCAAGAATTTAAAGAGTAAAAAGTATTACAATAAATTTACTCCAGCCCCAGATTCTTCAGAGACGCCGAAGGAACCCATCTCATTACCCGACGCTTTTATGAAATTAATTGATTATGTTGGACTTTGCTTATCAATGATAAGCGACAAAAATTTTATGGACATCAAAGTAGATTTAGTATATTGGGGGGATCAATTGCTCATTTCGGCGGAAGCAGGGGATAGGACAAAATTTGAAGAATCTGAGGAAGAGTTACTCTTTAGGATAAAGCTAATTCTTCCCACAGATAAATTTGATTTTGTAAAACCCAAATTTGATGAGTTTTTAGAAAGGTTATCGAAAAGTTTCTGAAAAAAGACTTCCCGAAAATTCTTTTTTTTTTTAAGAGTCTTACAACATTCTTGAAAAGATAAAAAAGGGAAGGAACTGGATTGCATCCAGGTAATTTCACTATCGATAGTGAAATCATTGAACATCAATGAACTTCTGAAGCCCGATCACCGTATTAATCCACTCATCCTTACTTATTCTTCATTTTTTTCTTCATTCTTTTTATCTCTTTAGCCTTGTGGTCTTTCATTTCATAAGTCACGATTGCTCTCCGTACTTTCTCTGATAACGTCATAGCTACCATTATCACGAATACAATCGCTCCACCACCCGATGCAATAACCAAGACAAGGTTTGTTGGACTTATAGGACCTTGCGTTCCTATCCACGTGAAATCAGTACGCAATGGAAGCCAATAAACCCAGTGTATTATTGCGAAAAATATGATGCAAGATATTGTTACAACCCCCACCACAATTATTATTGCTACTCTTCGCTTAGTTAGTTTAACCGCTCCAATAAGGATACCTGGAAAATAACAGGACAATATGAAAGCAGGTACCAACACTAAGTACATGTTCAAAGGTATCCCTAATACTCCCATTTCCATAAAAGCCATAAAAATCGATTGGAGTACTATGATTATCAAAAACGATATAATTGCCTTCTTTTTTGCCCCACTTAACCAATTAGAATATACATACGCTAGCAATACTAAACCCACTGCTACTGCCACGAAAAGCTCACCCCAAATCGACCAATAGGGTGGCATGTTTTTGTAATTAGGTGTCTCGGTGTTAAAAAGATACCCCATAAGTCTTTCATATCCTTGTAGTGAAAAATATGTTGGTATCAATGCTAACCAATAGAGCGTTAGACTTTCCTTCCATCGGACTACAAGGCTTTCGATCTTCGCCTTTTCTTCAGGAGTCCATTCATATGAATCTCTAGTCAATTTCCTTCCCTTCGTATATTGGTAAATTTAATATTATATTATCAAAGATTATAAGTAAATCAAGGAAATTTACATATTTGTGAAATTTCCCTCTATCAAGTTCTTTAAGATAAACACATATAAAAATATTTTGCCGATATAGTGTTTTATAAAATAATATTGTTGCCTGTGTTCAATTATAAAAAAAATTGAATAAAATTTAATTCTAATTAACTCGACATAATTCACATCTCAACAACCAAAATCACAATATAAAAATTACTAATTGTAGATAGTCTTTACGTTTAATATGTTGAAGTCCATATGATCGATATGGAAAAACCGGCATCTTATTACGATTGGGAAAAGAATTTTAAGAAGTCTTCTAATAAGCGCAAAAACGAGCCAAAAGAAGCGAGGGTCGTTAATTCAATCGGGCTTCCAGACGATTTTTTTAAAAACTACTTAAAAATGTGGAAGTATAATTATCTTTTTAAAGACAAATTCGAACCCCATAGTCATCGTATCCTCTAATTCTAATTAAAAAAATATTTTATACTACGCAGAAGTCATTTTGATATTATACTAATTTTAATTTAAATTATCATTTCATTCGCTATAGCTTATAGTTATTAATAATTTAAGATTGAAGAGATTTCGAATTTATGTCAGAATTTTTGCTCGATTTTTTTGTTCTCGCGGAAGGAGGAAAAGTGATTTTTAGCCATTCTTCTCTTTTAAAATGCGATGAACAACTGCTAGGTGCGTATTTTCACGCAATAAATGCGGTTTATAAGATTTGTTTTCAGAGAGATTTACAAAAAATATCAATGAACCAATATCGTTTGCATTTTAAGAAGATGGAACCATTTTTCTTTATTGGTATGTCCTCAGTTGACATTGGCTACAAATCAGCTAACAATAATTTTGAACATTTAGCCCACCTATTTTACGATAAGTTCCAGCATAATTTGCCGCAATATTGGGAAAGCGACATAAAAATGTTTCATTGCTTTAGTTCTGAAGTGAATAAAAAATTAAAGGAAATTATCGTAGAAGGATAAAATCGAGCTTAAAAATCAACAATAAAAACAGAGTAATCCAAAGCTGCTTTTATATCATCTTCAGTAAGCCTTGAATATTCATCTATTATCTTTTGAAAGGTTGCTCCATCGCGCAACATTTTCAAGACTATAGATATTGGAATTCTCGTTCCTTTAAATACTGGCTTCCCAGATAAAATTTTTGGATCGATATTAATTCGATCAGCATATCCTATCATTTTTAATCATCATTTTACAATTTTCTAATAATTAAATTATATTCCCTCTACTTATAATTTACTATATTTCTATATGGGAACATTTCTTTCTGATCAAACGATGGCTTGAAAAGGCACGAGAAGTAAAAGAAATAAATAAACTTCAGTTTAAGTTTCCGGATTTATTTATCTTTAACTTGTTCCTAGCCATGTGGAAGGCGTAGGCAGAACAAGAACACAGGGCTCTTAAATTTTTTTGGAGTATATAATTGTTGTTGGTTAAATTTGCATCGTTTCGATCGGTAACAAAAATTACAAGGGCAAGCTGAGTTGGAACGTGAGGCCAAAAAAATTTGCGACCTAACAAGATGTGTAGAAGCTCTAAATTTTTTTTTGCTCGCTGATAATCGAATATAGGGGCGATTTTATAAGCTTTATGAAGGTACACTCGTACTTTTCGATAAAGACGCTTTCTCTCAGGAGTCCACGCGATGTAACCAGAACGTAACATTTCGTTAAAAGCTTTTACTTCTTTTAGAAATTTGCTCATAATGTCTAAAACGAGATTGTTAGGTACATGCGTCTGTACCGCGATATTTTTGACGAGAAAGTGACTTAGCTCTATAACGCTGCTATCGCCGTTAGTTAGGCTCTCGCACCTGAAAAAATGATCTAATACTCTTTTTTTAACTATAAAACGCTTAGATAATTCGCTCAGCACTTCTAAATTTTTCACCAAAAATACCGATTCGCTCGTATTACCAGCCATTATTTATTCAATGTCATAAACTTTAAAATCATTAAAAAAATTATAAATGTTAAAACCGTTGCTCATTTATAAAGAAAAATTAGAAAGAAAAGTTTTTTGTACGGTTCGCGGGTTTGCTTTCTGCGTTTCGAAATAGTCTCGGCACTTATCGAAATTCGCAAGTAGCTTGGCTAAATTGTTTTGTACTCTTTCCCTATTTAAATAATGTTCTTCGCACAATAAAGAAAGAGTTTGTTGTTCGTTGGGAAAGTTCCAATTTAAACTAGGGTACTGAGTAATAACTTCGGGTAGCAAAAATATTTTTCTAACTTCTGCAATCAATTCATGAGTAAGGGAAGAAAAATCGTAGTTTTTTTTTTCCTGGTAAATTACATTTTCCAAATTTTTGTGGTTTTTAACGAACTTATAGGCGTGTTTCGGTCCAATTTTTCTGATCCCCGGAAAATAGTCGTTTCCAATAAGGATTCCTATGTCGACGAGTTGGAACTGGTCGATTCCTAATCGCTTTAAATTTGCTTTCAGGTTGATTACCACAGGTACGACCTTTTGGTATTTCCAACGCCCTTGTACCTTCCTTCTTAGCGATTTCGAGAGGTTCTGAAGTTGTCTCGGGCACTCGAACAGTAGGGAATCGAAATCCTGGGAGTTGGAATAATGAGCGACCTTATCCTTGACCAGTTGGGCGCATTGAGATTCTGCCGAAGCGGGAGAACTTATACAAGGGATCCCTAAAGCTCCTAAGAGCTGTTTCGATTCTTTGATGATATTAGGCCATAGATACTCTCTGGACATCGCGATTTTTTTTGCGTTTTCCCTGTTCCCGGAACGAAGCATCGATCGATACAAATTTTGCGTGAAAATAAAATCGTTAAGTCGGTCTTTCGTTTTTAACTTCTTGAGCTCTGAGTCGAGTCCGTCGAAGCAGAATATCGGGAAAATCTTCTTGGAGTAGTAAAAGTTAATCCTGTACAACAAACTGTAGAGGTGAGATATCGGTCTTTGGGTTCGATCTAAGATTAGCCCAGCGCGAGAGCCGTCTGGGTTTTTTCGGGCGAAGTTAAATAAGCTCATAACTATGTTTGGGGCGTCTATTGCCAAAATTTTACCAGCTAACTCGGAAAATTCGATTTTATTTCGGACAATGAGCTCTTGAAGTTTAACTCCCATACAATCTATTTAAACGGGTTTTATAAAAAGAAAAAAAGCTTAAAATTAATACTTATTTACCCCCAAAGTGATGTTTTTTACTCCTTTTTCTCAATTTTTACCAGTAATATTCTTGAAACCATTTATATACAAAAAAATATATTATTAACACAGTTATTGACATTGGAATCTTTTCTTAATTTAAAAAATAAAATGGTGGAATAATAAACAATGGAAAATAAAGATTCGATTATATTGTGCTATATTGGTGGAATTCTAATGGTACTAAATCCTATTGGTTTAATGATTTTAGATTTCACCTTTTATTCTTATTCGTTAGATTATGAAAGTACTGAAATGTTTAATTTTGTACTTTTTCTAATTACAGGGTTTTTAATTATAATTGGAGGAATTGCAGTTATTTATGGTGCTTTTATTATAGCGAAGGATCGTTCCAGATTAGGGATTAAAATTATTAGAGTTGCTGTTCTTATTATTGTGATATTTCTCTCAGCCTTCATGAGTCTATTTAGTATCTTAGGTTTAACCCTTACGGTTATTGCCTACCGGAGCTTAGACAAATATTACAAAAGTCCGAGATGATCCCTTCTTCGAATCTAATTTACCGAATAGATGGAATCATTTTCCAAGTTTGATAGCGTCCTGAGGACAGACGTTAACACATCTATTACAATAATAACATAGCTCCTTTTTGCTATCTCGTTCTGCTTGATGAGTAGGACAAATCTTTTCACACAATCCACATTCATTGCAATCTTCTGTTCTTATGTATTTATATTGGCTAAAACGACCTATTACAGAAGCTAATATTCCAAATGGACAGAGAAGTCTGCACCAAGGACGATATATAATAAAACTTGCAATTGCTACTGTTATTAAGGAAATTCCGGGAATCAAAAACAGAGAGGCAAGTGGGTTGGTAAAAATTTTAAAGCCAGTGAAAGGGTTGATTATTTGTAGTAATGAAAAACTCCAAAAAATTGCTAATACGACTATAACTCCAAAGAAAATCCACCTTATAATAGTTGCGGTTTTAAGTGAAATATCGATTTTATATTTTACATCCTTTTGTTTTTTGATGCTTGACTTAAAATTAATTTTTGAAATTAATTCTTGTAATGCCCCCACTGGGCAAGCAAAACCACAAATTATGCGTCCAAATAAGAAAACCGTTAGTAATAATATTGATAATATTATTATCATGGGGAGTAGATTAATAATGTTACTACTCTCTCCAATAGCCGAAAGAATAGTTTGAATTGGTAAAACTGCATTAGGTACACCACCTAAGATAACGCCTCCAAGAAAGACTACGATTGTATAAATAATTAAGCTGTATTTTTTACTCAACTTGCCTTTGTTTATTAGGAGTAATGCTACGATAGATACAACAATCCATATTAACATGGGAAGTGCCGTAAGTAATTACCACCAAACTAACGAAACTACCACTAAAAAAGTGAAATTACACCCAAAAATTGTAAATCCCCAACAAGCAAACCCAAATTATTGGACAATACTATCAATTTCTTCATCATTCCCTTGTTAATACCATAATCCAATTCCTAGAAAACTGTTCCAAGAATTGGGGCCAAAGCGTAAAAAACTATCCCAAAAAATCCGGACTAATAGCTCTTTTAGTTTAACTCCCATAAAAACTGAAAATCTTTTAAAATTAATAAAGAAAAAAAAAGAGGGGCTAAGAATTTAGAAAAATGGTAAAAACAAAATATTGTTTATAGTTAGCGCCAATGCCAATAAAAAAGAAATCGATATAGTACTGACCGAAACGAGCGCTATTTTCCATTTGTCACTCATCACATTGTTTTAACCTCTTATTTCGAAGTGGTTAGTAACTAAATTAAATTAGTTTTTTATAAATGAAAAAAATGCTCTCAAAATTTTTGTTTATAAACAAATAAACAAATGAAGTATTATCAGAGTTAAAACAAAAAAGTATGAGTGATTTAATAGTTTGAAAAATAAAGGAGACAGGATAATAATTTACTCTCAGAAAAAAAACTAAATTTTTCACCAACTTTATCGACAAAAGGAACTTAAAAATAAGCAACCGCTAAGTTTATATTTGTGAAAAACATAATTATATTTAAGTATGCCAGTATCTGTATCGAAATATTTACCTCGCAATAAAGGA
>JAHLWS010000072.1 GCA_019057795.1 Promethearchaeota archaeon
ATTAGGAATTGCCCCTTCGGTGCTTTTTTGTATAAAGCTCTCCAGAGTTCTGTCCGGTAACAGTCCTTTTACCTGAAAGTTTGGATACTTTTAGTATCTTGCCCCTTCGGTGCTTTTTCTTTTATGATGGAAAGAAAAAGTCTCTCCTGTTACCTTCATACAGGTTACGATATTATATTTAATGAAGTTTTATATAAAATCCTTTTTTTATTTTAAAGCATGAATATTAATTTGAAACATCTTTATTTACTATATACTACATTTTTATCAAAAATCCTTCTTTTTCTGAAAAATATTTTAAAAATAAAAAGCCCTTTAGCAAAAGGCCAAAGGGCTGAAAATGTCTTGGCTCCCCTAATGTTCGCCAGTTGGAACCAAATTATCAAAGATATGCGTAACATCTATAAACTAAAGGAGTTAATTAGCCTTCCTGTAAGTGTTATAAATCCAATTTAATGGCTTATTATCCCTTATTTATCAATAATTATACCCCTACTCTTATTCTAACCATATATTGTATAAAGTAAGAATTATTCTTTCAAGATAAAACATATTTTAAAAGGAAGGTTTAACTATATTTTAAACCTTTTAAATATAAGAATATTATAAAATTATTAAACATTTTCCCTCTTTTAATAAAAAAAGCCCTTCAGCAAATGTCAAAGGGCTTGGAATTGTCAGGCTCCCCCTATTGGACAGCTTCAGACCTTTTTCTTGGGGTGAGATTATAGAAGAACTGCGAAACATCTATAAACGAAAGGAATTAATTAGAGTTCCAAGTGTTATACATTACTGCCTGACCGGGCAGAGAGATATTTCAACCGTACTCCTTTAGTTTTCATTAGTTTGTCAAAGGACCGTTATCCCCTGACAAGTTTTGTTTTAGTATTTCTAAAAATATTTTTACTATTTTAGGTTCAAACTGAGTGCCACTTCCTTGTCTAAGCTCCTGGATAGCTTTTTCTTCGGTTAGGGCTTTACGATAGGGTCGGTCGGATTTCATGGCATCATAGGCATCGGCTACAGGCAGAATGCGGGCACCCAGGGGAATATTTTCCCGGGATAATCCATCAGGATAACCTTTACCGTTGTACCATTCGTGATGGTGTCTGATTAATGGCCTGATTGGTTGTAATAGTTCTATAGGACTAATAATGTTCTCCCCGATAATAGGGTGCCTTTTTACTTCATCATATTCCACAGTAGTTAGTCCATTAGGATTATTCAAAATAATTCCCCTCACCCCAATCTTTCCAATATCATGCAAAATAGCCGCGTATCTTAATGAATCCTTCTCCTCTTTAGATAAACCCAATCTTGGAGCAATTGCTAATGAATACTTCATAACTCTTTCTGAATGACCATGAGTATAGGGGTCTTTAGCTTCTATGGCTTGGGTCAATGCTTTTACTATTTCAAAATAACTATCCTGAATTTTTTGATATAAGCGAGCATTATTAATGGCAACTGCCACGTGTTCAGAAAAGGAAATAAGTAGATTTATTATATCGGTTGTAAAGGAAGCATTATCTAAACTTATTACTCCTTTTACTTCATTTTCTATGATTATAGGAACCATTAGAAGCTGTTTTATTTTATAATCGACTGTCTCTTCTTTTGAAAAACGTTTATCTTTTTCTAAATCTTTGAGATATAAGGGTTTCTTGTTCTTAACTACCCAGCCAATGGTATTTTCGTCTTTAGCAAAAGTAATATTACGAATGATCTTTTCACTCAGATTATAAGCTGCTTTAATGAAAAAAGTATTCTTTTTTTCATCTAAGAGCATAACCGAACCTCTATTGGCACCACTTGTCTTAATAGAAAAATCTAATATAATCTTTAAAATATCATCGAGTTTTAATGTTGAACTAATAGTCCGTGAGATATGATAGAGTTTGAATAACTTATCTTCAGATTTTTTTAACTCGCGAGTTCGTAATCTTACTTTCTCTTCTAATTTATCACTCCATTCTTCCAACTTTTTCTTGGCTTGGGCCAATTCCTCATTTTTATTTTTTAATATCTGGGCAAAATCTTTACCAGTAAAAGAAATAAATAAAAATACTGATCCTGTCAACATGATTGTAGTAATAACATATTGGGTGTCTTGATAAAGATAAGGAGTAAATTCGAAAAGCCCTTTATGGGGAATAAGACCAGAATATTCCAGTAGAGCTATTGAAGTATAAAGAGCAAAAGCGATAAGAGTAATAACCAAGCTTTCTTTAGGAGTAGATAAGATGCTTATATAAAGTATAGTAAAAAAATAAAAAAAAGCCCCAATCCACAATACACCACCAGAATAGTAAAAGCCACCAGTTACAAATAATAGGGCCATAATATAGTTGATAAATTCTAACTTTTTTATTTTTTTGAGGTTTATTTTTGTTTTTTTTAAAATGTATTTATTTAAACAGATATAGATTAACCAACCTAAAATAAGAAAGGAGACTTCATTATAAATGTGAACCTGGAAGAAGTATTTTAAAATTAAAACTACAATGAAAAAGAAAGCTAACATAATGCATCTATTGTTAAAAACAGTTATTAAATTTTCTTTTACATTTTTAAGTTCTTCGGTTTCAGGATTTTGATTTAAATTGATAGTTCTGCCACCTACTTTTTTTATAAAACCCCGTTTAGATAATTTATTTTTGCATATTATTAATTAATTGTTACGAGTTTCTTTTATGTAAATATGTTTTCTCTAAAATAAAAAAAGTTGGCAGCCTGGCGGTCATAGCGCTTTGAGTGCTTTAGACCCTTAACTTTGCGTCCTATCCTTTCGGATAGTTTGCCTTTATCAACTTTCGAAGATGCTTATTCTATTTTTAAATATACTTGCCTCTACTTATATTATTCCCTAAAAGAATCATTTTTAGACATTAATTTAAGGTTTTATTAAAAGAAAAGCCCTTCAGCAAAAGCCAAAGGGCTGGAAATTGTCAGCTCCCCCTATTGGAAAGGTTTAGAACTTTTAAGGGAAATATATCAATAGAAAACATTAGATTAATAAGTTAATTATCACAATTAAAGCGACATCTAAAAGATTAAAAGGTGCAAACTGTTAGGCGAGTTTTGCAACTTTTGTATGAATAAGGAAACTGAAAAAGTGTATCAAGAGTTAGAAGAAGTAATCAGTATTTGTTAAAAATAAAAAGACAGAAGTACTTGAGTTTAATTAAAGAAGGTAAATGGCGTGCTTTTACACAGAAAGCGACAAATTATTACGTTAAAGCGATATTTATAATTATTTTATTACTTATTTTATAACTTTTACTAGTCATAAACTTTTAATAGTAAATGAGTCTAGCATTATTTTTTAATATTAGTAAAGTATATGTAGTTATGTCGTTTTTAATACTTTGGCAATTTTTTATTCCTCTATCGTTAATTTAAGTGGGAGAGTTAAAACTACTTTATCGTTTTTATGTAACCTTAATGTTGCATTAATCATCTTGCTGGGGCCATTATACGAGAACCAACCCGCTACCCCAAAAGTACTTTGATCAAATTTAAATTCACCACTAGGCACAGCTATAAAGGATCCTAAGGAAAGTTCCTCTTTCTCCCCCCATTGTCCGCCCGGTGTAGTAAAAATTATTTCAGGATGATCGAAGAAAAATGGTAAATCGCCCTCGTTTTTAGAAGTGATACTGCCGTCGAGCACATAGTAACGATAATCACCATATTTGCGTGCAATTGTAATTTCTACATCTGTAATTTGTATATTTTTTGGAGATGTAAACCATGCCTCCCTTTTATAAATAACCTTTTCTGGTGTTACTGTTTTTACAGTTAAAGTATAAGGTCCTTCAGAAAAGGGTTCCTCTCCCATTTTAAGATTTACAGTTTCAAAGTTGTCAATCAATGATCTTTTTGATATAAATTTAATATCCGTCTCTCCTTTAGGATTGATAAGCATAAGTGCTAATTCATCAGCTGGACCGCTTACGCTTATACATAGACTTGCCTGATGAGGTATAAAATAATTATGTGGTATTGGCTC
>JAHLWS010000073.1 GCA_019057795.1 Promethearchaeota archaeon
ACAACTATTCCTAGTGGACCTTCACAGGCAGATTATAACACGATAATAACTCAGGTTCAAGAGAAAGACAGAACACTCAATGAGCTACAAAATCAGATAAATGAAGTTAATGCTCAATACGCTAATTTAAATGCGCAATTTTTAGATAAAGATAATCAAGTAAAACATTTAACCGGACAAGTTCAATCTCTTCAAACAACAATAGAAAGTTTTCAGAGTCAATTTACACAGTTAAACAATGAGAAAGCTCAATTACAAGCTCACATTCCTCAATTACAAAATCAACTTCAACAAGTTCAACAAGAAAATATGACCCTACAACAACAAATTGGCCCATTACAAGCCCAAATCAACAAATTACATGATGAAATCGCTTATAAAGAAAAAAGAATTCAAGAATTGAAGGAGCCCAAAGCTGTCATGCCATCAAGTTTAGCTCAAGGGATTACTTCACAAACTCCAACATACGGTAGCAGTCCTTCTTTTGGACTTTCAACCGATTCTACACCAATTTCAACCCCCGACCCTACACCAACTCCTAGCATAAGCCCAGGACTTGGATCGGGAAGGAGAATTTGCCCTAATTGTGGAGCTACTGGATTTGCAATTAAAGAGGTTGAAGATAAATCAAAAATAATAAGTTACATCCCTAAACCGATTTTTGCAAAGAAATCTGTCTGCACCAAATGTGGTTTTGAATTTTAATTTACTTTTATTTTTCAACTTTTTTATGTGAATTTAAACAAAATCGACATTCAATATTTTCGTTTATTTGGTTATTATCAATCAATATTTCATATAAATTTGAATTATTAGGAAAATTATTTATATCATTATTTTAATTAATATTGCAAACTTAATATGGAAAAGTTAAGGGTAAAATAGAGTAAGTATGTCAGAATTTCGTGAGGATTTATTAGTTTCTACCATTAATAAAAAACGAATAGTTAAAATAATTCTTATAGCTGTTTTATTGGTTACCTCATTTGCATTTTCAATCGTATTGTTTAGCCTTCTCTGGGGGACCCAAAGACCCCTTCCTAGCGACCAATTGTCTGAAGCAGAAAATGAAGATGCACTATTAATACTTCCTCCTTTCCCATATGATTTATCTGATTTTTTAGATCTATTTTCTAATCTTAATTTAACTCAAGACCAAATAAATGAAATTATCGATGATTTACAGGATTTTTTAGATGCTGATATAGAAGACTTAGATTTGAATGATTTTGCATCTCTGCTCCTAGCTCTGATGTTTTCTGATGTAGAAGTATTCAGAGTCTATGATTATTATGATTTCAATAGCATGACAAATAAATTATGGAAATATGAATGTTATGATGAATTTATTGGTGATGGTTGGCGATCAACCTCTACTAAAAAGATTCAAGATTTTTACTCTTATTCTGATTATGGTTCTAAATATGGATATTTGGATATGCTAACGATCCAAATGCCTTTATCTCCAGCTTTAGGCATGAATTCTTTAAATATCCCCACTCTTTTTCCAACACCCTTTATTATGGATGGGAGTGTTAATGCACCAAATTTAATACCAGGATCACCTGTTTTAAATATAGGCTCTTTTAACTGTACTTCTTTGGATTTAAGTTTTGAGAGTACAGACGATGTAAATATGGCTTATGAAATGTTTGGTTTAGACCTACCGAGTGATGATATTATTAATAATTCAGCAGTTATAGTAACTAACCCATCATCACATTATTTAGAAATTTTAAGTAATTTTACACAATTACCCACTGATAGAAATACTTATATTAACCTAAATCCGTTCTTTAAAGCTCATTATGATAATTTATTTAATATAATAACTCATCAAGATAACGATTTCACGATAGCTAACAAAATAAGGAATTATTTTTTAACATATTTTACTTTCGGGACAACTGCGAGGGATAATGATCCTCCAGGAGATACAGAAGATATCGTTTATTGGTTTTCAGAACATCAGGAAGGTTTATGGTCAGACATTGCAACAGCATTTTCTATATTTTGCCGAGTCTTTAATGTCGCAAGTCGTTTTGTTAATGGGTTTAATAGTGAGGGTATAGAAGAAATTCCAGGTGAAAATTCATTTGCAATCAAATATCGAAATATTTATAGTTGGGTTGAAATTTATGTTCCTACAGATATTTATGGAAATGGTAATTGGGTTCAAATGGATATTCAACTTCCCATAGGTGGCGTTAGCGAGTATAGTATAACTGTCAACTCAAATTTTACAGTAGGTCCAAGAGGAGAAGTTGCTAATATTACTGCTACTTTAATTTCGGATATATTTCCAGTTGATAATAGAAGAATCGATTTTTATGATGTAACTATGGAACAACCTATTGGAATTGCTTATTCGGATATTAATGGAAAAGCATCAATCCTTATAGATATAGATAATTCTCAAGTTGTTGGTCCTCATGTTATAACTGCCTCCTACCAAACACTTACTAATTACACATATTATTCAGTTATTGGGGATATTCAAGTAAATCTAAATAATGTTAATCCCATGGAGGTTAATCGCTCTATAGATACAACAACAAACATTCAAGGGAATGTATATGACCCAATAGCCAACCAATACGTTAAGTATGCAGAACTAAAACTTCTTTTACTAGAGAAAGGATCCAATACTGAAATTTCTTTTAATCCATTTAATCCTACTTATATAATGACAGATAACTATGGAGATTTTAATGATTTTGTTGATGTAGACCCATCAGTTCCATTTGGAGAATACGATTTAAGAGTTGATTTTAATGGTACATGGTTTCATCCACTTCTTCCTTTTCCTCTTATTTTAAGTAACATCAACGATTCAAGTAATAGGCTAGATTTTAATGTAACGGAAGAATTAACTTTTAATTTATTATTTTATATTAATAATTCACTAACTAATTATCCTGGTCCTATTAATCCTAGTAATTTAGTTTATGCTAAACGCGGAGATTCACTTAATCTCTCTGCTTTTGTAAGGTCTCAAATTGATGGTTCACCGCTTTCTGGTGAATTAATTGAATTTTATGATTATACTGATAATATTTTTCTTGGTTCTGATAATACAGATTCAAATGGTTACGCATCAATATTGATTCCTAATATCCAAAATTCAAAAAAACCTGGTCCGCAATTGTTATATGCACAACGGGGAAATAAATATAATTATTCTTACTACATAGTGAATGAAACTGTCGATTTTGATATTATATCCGGACCCGATCCACGTGAAATCGACAGATTAAATGGAAATTTTGGTTTTTCTTGTCGTTTAAATGATACTTTTAATAATATCCCTATAGATAATCCTGAGATTTTCTTAAAGATGTTTAGAGGAGGGATAGATTATTCATATCTTTTAAATCCTCCTAACCCTTCATTTTTTGAAACTACAGGAATATTTAATATTAATAATATGAGAGTGCAATCCTATACTGCTGCTGGTAATTATACCTTAAGACTTTATTTCGATGGCGATTTTCATTTAATGAATAATCCTTATCCACAAAACTTTTTTATATCTGACTTAAGCACTTCTGAGAGTCTATTAAATCAACTGAAAGTTATTGATCTACAAAATGTTAATATAAGTCTTGCTGTAGAAGGGCAACCGACAGTACTCTTCTATAATGATGCTTATCCACCCCAGCTATATGAATATGATGAAAATATTCATATTCAAGTTGGGGTCTTCCACACAAAGTCATTAAAAGGAAATTTTATAAAACTTTTTGATGATTTTAGAGATACACTTTTAGAAGAATATAATTTTACCACTTCAGAAACATTCGGATTCATACAATTTAATATCTCAAGTAATGATACTAGACTTCATGCTGGACTAATTAAATTCAGAGTTCAATACCATGACTACAGTACTATCAATACGACTTATGTAATAATAAATGAAACTGTAAATATTTTTGCCAATTCAAATAAGAACTCAGTCTTAAGAGGAGGTACCAGCTTTACCGTTTCAGGTAAAGTTCAAGAAAGTGGAAAACGTTTAAGAGGATTAAGGCTTAATATAATATTGTATAATATCACGCATGATGATGTTTCGATATATTTAATAGGATCTCAAACTCTCACAATTAGAGATGATGGCTATTATGAATTTGTTAATTCAATTGATATTTCTTGTCCACAAGGAGAATATTACATCAATATTACTTTTACTGGAGGAATAGACGCTCCAGGTATCTGGATGGATGATAATTTTATGGTCCATAATAGTAGTTTGCCAAAAGCATTGAACGTTACTGCTGGAGTAGAAATTATTCAAGATGGTTATCATACACAATATGAAAGTTCTTATCCTGATAATTGGGTTAATCATGATACTCTCTATGTAATTGGAAATTTAACATGGGACAATGGAACAGCCTTAGCAGGGATGATTGTAAATTTAACTGTAAAAAGATTAGATGGAAGTATAGTATCTTACAATGATATTGTGGTCACAGATCAATATGGAGGATTTAATGTATCACTTTATATATATCCTATCGAAAATTGGCCCACAAATAGAGTTGATTCTGAAATATGGGTGTATTTTGATCCAATCGTTAATGGCAAATATTATGTAGAACAATCCGAAGAACAATATCTATAATATTAAAAAAGGGATTATGGTTATAAAAGAATAAGAATAAATGTTAATTATGCAAAAAATCGAGAAGAGTTTGAAAGTTATCTCAATTATAATTTATTTTATTGTTTTAATCTCTGCAACCTTCACAGGACTCACTATTATGAATAGAAAGAGTAATGTAGAACAATCAACTATTTATTATGATAATTATCCTAAAAAATCCTCTTTAATAGGAGTAATAAATTTAACAAATTATGAGATAAATAACACTCGTCATTACCATAATTCCATCATTCCTATTCAAGGTAAAATTTATGAACCAATTCCACCTCCTCCTACATATAACAACATTTCAAATATTAATGTTTCAATTGTTGTTGATGGTATTTTAGATAAAAATTTCACAGCAATATCTAATTCATTTGGAGAATTTCAAATTAATTATCAAATTCCTTACACCTTAGATGTCTATACAAGTCATAAAATTGAGGTAGTAACGACTGACGATTTTGGTGGGGATGACATTATTTCAATTAATTTTTTTAATATTAATGTTAGTGCAACATCATTTTTTGATGTGAATTACTTAGATTCTCCTTACATTCCTGGAGAAGCTTTTAGTGTGGATGGATACTTAAGGGATGATGCTGGCAACGGTATTCCTAATGCTACAATTAATTATCAATGGTATAATGATTCAAATATATGGCCGATTAATTCTTTTTTTACAAGTTTAATTGATGGTTCATTTATTGAAGGATTACTAATTCCAACTGATGCCTTTTCTGATACAATAAATTTAAATTTAAGCTATTCTGGTTATTTTCCTTATATTAATTATACCAAAAAAGCGATATCGCAAATAAAACTTTTTAGGAATATAACATGTATTTGGAATACTATTGCTAATGCAACAATGGGAGATCAAATCATTATTTCGGGACAACTTGTCTCAAAATCAAACAGTAGCTTCAAAATATTTGATAGAACTATTAGGATTTTTTATGACGGAAACTATATTAGTACTATGACTACAGATATTAATGGAGAATTCACATATAATTTCACAGTTCAAGGTGGAATAGGAAATAAAGCTATATTAATTGATTTAATGAATACAGCAGGATTAGTTCTTTATAGTGAAACTTATATCAATATAACTGCACTTATTACTCCCCTTCCTACACCTAACCCGACGCCCGTTCCCTTTTTAGATTTTTTTATGGTTTTCATCCCGATTTTAATTGCAGTTATTGGTGGATTAATTGGATATGGTATTTATTACTATAAGAAACAAGATAAACTCTCAAAAGTTGTAGATTTGCCTCTTGAAAGTAAAATAATTAATCTGAAAATTCTTAAGGATACAGGAAGATTAGAAGAATCTTTATCCTACCTTTTTAACGCAATTTATATGGATTTAATAAATGCTAAGTTTGGAAGAACCCGAAGTGATAATGAAACTATTAGAGATTTTGCTATAATTTCTGTCAAAAATTTAAAGTTATCTCCAACCACAATTTATCCCTTTATACAAAAAGTTGAGGAAATTATTTATGCTAAACCATTTCAAATTACAGATAAAGAATTTTATAACACAATTAATTTATTTTCCCCAATATATTTCGAATTAACAGGCTATAATTTTGTATTAAATTTTTAATAAATAGAAGTAAAAACTATAAAATAAAAAAAAAAGTAGAAATAAATTTAAAGTCAAAAAAAATTATAAATTAAACAATTTAAAAATTACACAAATTGGTAAAGAATATGGCAAAAAAGAAAAAATCAAAAAAAGAGCGAGAACCTGAAGTAGATATCAAGCAAAAATTTGAGAATGTAAAAGTATTAGTTGATACTAATAGGGCAAAAGAAGCAATCGCATATATCTACCTTATTTACAACGATATAACAACAATAAAATTCAAAAAACCACGATTAGCTCACCAAACAATACGAGAATATGCGATTAGATGTGTTACCGAGTTAGATCAAAAGCCAGAATCCATATATCCTTTTATTAAAAAAATCGAGGATATTATATATGGAGGGGTAGAACCAACAAATAAAGAGCTAAGTTTTACAGTTCAGCTCTTTTCAAATTTATACAACGATTTAACAGGAAAAGCTTTGCCGACTATAAGTTTTTAGTAAAAAACAACAACTATATATCAAAATAAGTAAAAAAATACCCAATAAAGATATTAAAATGTCGAGTGTTGGAAAATCATCAGGAAGTAATGTTACTTTTTCAAAGGGCATAATCATAGCGTTTTTCACGGTTTTTCTCATAGTCTATGGTATTTTTATAACTAATTTCATTGAATTTTATCCCTTGTATAATATGGGCGAAGCTCTCCCATTTTTTATGAGTTATATCCCCCTTGTTTGTTACATTGGAGCGGTATTTTTAGGATTTGGCCTAGTAATTTTTATTAGAAATACAACTATTCAAAAATCAAGAGAAATACAATCTCGCAAAAAAGTGAAAACGGGGGCTGCGTATAAAGAGGCTTTGTTTTTAGTGATTTTTATCTTTTCATTTATACCTTTATTTGGCTCAATAATCGATTCGGGGAAAAATGACCAAAATTTTTCTGTTTATAATAGTAATTGGAATGGTGCTACCGATTTTAAACACACTATTGAACTTGAAGGTTATAATGTAATGACTGTTCAATCCAGCTTGAGCGCCACAGAAAGGCTAAATAAATCTATTTTGTTGATTCTATTAGGACCTAATCAATTTTATGATCCGATATTTGAGATACCATATTTCATTAATTTTTTTGATAGTGATAGAAAAAATTCGTTGTTTATATGTCACGACCATGGAAGCACGAGCACGCTCTTATGGGAAATTTTTATTGCAAGTGGAATAGACCCCGATCTTCAAGGAGTCGTGCCTGTTACGATATTTCCTAACGGTATATTACGTGATAACGCCTCATATGATACTCGTCCCGATTTTCCGGTAATAAAGTCATTCTCGCCCCATCCTACTACTGTTGGGATTAGCGAAGTTATTCTCTCCCAAGCGTCTTGTGTTGTTGGAGGTCCGTTTATTTCCTATTTTGGATGGAATTTAATTGGCTCTAGTTCTGAATATGGATATATTGACAAAAATAACGACCATATGTATAATTTTGACGATGATTATATTGATTTAAGCATAGTGGCAGGAATAATCCCTGGATTTCCTACTAAATGGCCACTTGGTGGTTATCCACAAGGGGTATTTACGTCTAAAGATACTGGAAATTCAAGAATTTTCTTATCGGCTGATGCTAGCTTATTTAATAACGAATTGATTAATGAACCTGGATATGATAATTCCCAGTTTGGTATAAATATTATAGATTGGTTAACGTATGGCGAATCGAAGGAAGATTGGGTTGTAGTTTTCGATGAAGCTCACATACGACCAGAATATTCAAGAGATTTTACTTCAGCAGGAATTTTTGGGTTTATTACTCAATATATTGTTCATTTGAGCACGAATCCAATTACAGCGTGGATTTATCCGCTATTAGCGATATATTCATTGAAGAAGTATTTGCCTAAAAAAGACGAAAAGAAGGAAAAAAAGAAGGCAAAAGAACAAGAAACTCAAGAAGAAAGAGAACGATTTAGAACTTCTTCCTTTTTTGCCGAAAAAATTGAGTGGTATAGAGAAAAAAGCAGATATGGTAAAGCTTTGACATTACTCTTTAGGAGATTAGAGCGAAAATTAAATGCCCTTCTAGGCGGTCGTAAAATTACCACTCAAAATGTAATGGCAATGGTAATTGCGAAAGACCCAAAAATAACAAAACTTAAGATTAGAAGGATTGCTAAATTTATGGATAGAATTACAGCAATTAAAGAAGGAAGAAGCAAAGTAAAAAATGAACAAGATTTTGAAACCCTATTTTTTGAAATGGAATGGGTGGTTAATAATATATAAAGAATAATTCAAGGTAATTAATTTAAATTAAAAATAAAAAGAAAATATTAAAAATCAATTAAAAATATAAAAAAAAGAGATGTGATAAATAATGGAAGCCCCAAATAAAGCTAAATATTACGAAAGAGAAGAATTAAATGTAGAACCTATTAGAGAAATTGCCCAAGAGGTTCTTTCAGAAGTAAGCCGAGTCATTGTTGGATACGGAGAAATTTTACAACAACTCTTCATTGCTTTGCTAGTGAATGGTCACGTTCTCCTTGAAGGAGTTCCCGGATTGGGAAAGACGGTAATGGCAAAAACTTTTGCAAAAACGCTTGGAATCTCGTTTCGAAGGGTACAATTTACGCCTGATCTTTTACCCTCAGATATAACCGGGACAAAAATTTTTGATCAGAACGAAGGATCCTTTGTACTTCAAAAAGGACCCCTTTTTGCAAATATAGTTTTAGCAGATGAGATTAATCGAAGCGCTCCTAAAACACAAGCAGCTCTACTCGAAGCTATGGCCGAAAGACAAATTACCATAGAAGGAGAAACACTTCCGCTTGAAAAACCCTTTATGGTAGTTGCTACTGAAAATCCGGTGGAAATGGAAGGGACATATCCTTTACCAGAGGCCCAACTAGACCGTTTCATCATGAAAGTCTGGTTAGATTATCCTAGTCAAGAAGAAGAAGTAGATATAATGAGAAGACAAATTTCTGGAGAGTCTCCTTCAGTAACGGCAATAACGAGCGGAGAAGAAATACTTGCTGCTCAGAGACTAATGAATATGGTTTACATAGATGATAGAATCTTAAAATACATTAGAGACATTGTATTAAAAACTCGGAATCATCCTCAGATAGCTCTTGGATGCGGACCACGTGCATCGCTTGTATTAATGAAATGCTCAAAAGCAAGGGCAGCAATTTTAGGAAGAGTATATGTAACTCCAGACGATGTACGCGCATTGATTATTCCCGCTTTGAATCACCGAATTTTATTAAAGCCTGAAGCTGAATTAGAAGGTCTAGATGTTAAATCTGTGATAAAGAGCATTGTTGAAGATATACCAATACCTATTTAATTTTTTTTCTAAAAACATTGGAATAAAATCAAAATAATTTAAGAATAGAGGAATAAAATGTTAGGAGGAAAAGGAAGGACTTTAATTCTATTTTCAGTTTTTTTTCTAACAGCTGGATTTGCATTTGAGAATTATTTTTTGATTTATTTCGCTATACTTTTGCTATTTAGTACCGTTATAAGTTTACCCCTTTTCTATTACCAAATGAACATAGAAGAGTTGCGGGTACATAGAGAGCTCGAAAAAGAGAAAGTATTCAAAGACGATTTTGTTCATATAAAAGTTGTAATTGAGAATACTGGCAACAAAGGTTTTGATTTTCTGGAAATAAGGGATTATTACAACCCTCAACTTTTTAGATTAGTATTGGGGGAAAATTTTATTTCTACAAGAATAGGACCAAAAAAAGTAATAAAATTTAGTTATGTGCTGGAACCAAAAGTGAGGGGTGAATACCCTATAGGTCCACTATCTGTAACGGTTAAAGATAGATTAGGTTTTAATTCGGTGGAAAGAATTGTGCCTGACAGTGTTTCAGATATACTGGTTTATCCTCCTTACGAAGATATAAAAAGAATAGAAATTTTAGGTTCTAAACGCTCTTTAACTTTAAATTATGGGCTACAAAGATCAAAACAGAAGGGTCTTGGCTCAGAATTTTATGGAATGAGAAGGTATGTATTTGGAGATCAATTTAGACTCATTGATTGGAAAGCGAGTGCTCGAACCCAGAAGTTAATAGTAAAGGAATATGAAAGTGAAAGAGATGTAACGATCATGATATTGGTAGATTCATCGAGTTCTATGGCAGGTGGTGCAATAGAAAACACAAAATTCGAATACGCAATCAGAGCTTGTATGCTGTTAACTAAAGTGGCTTTAACTCGAAAAGATAATGTGGGCGTATTTACTTTTTCAGATAAGAAAAATCTCCAATTCTTAAAGCCTAGGAGTGGAGATGATCAATTCTATCAAGTATTAGATTTTGTTGCAAGAGTCAAACCACAAGGAAAGTTAAGAATGGTTGAAGCAATGGATTTTTTTAACAGACGGTTTCAAAAACGTAGTTTAATATTTGTTATTTCAGATTTAGAAGCAGATGTTAAAGAAATAGGACATGCAATTCGAAAATTGGCTCCATTTAATCATACAATTATAATTATCAATCCTTTTAGTCCCTGGTTTGAAATCCATGAAATTGATTTGTCGTCAACAGATAAAGCTCTTGCTGAAGCAATCAGTGAAGAAATGATGGAGCATATCCTAAAATTTAAACAAGAGGTAAGACATTTAGGAGTTAATATTATAACTGTTGGTCCAGATGATATGATGAATCAAGTTTTAGGTACTTATATGGAAGCGAAGAAAAAAGGGAGTGCGTATTAAAAAATGACAAGATATTACATTTTAATTTTAAAAATTGTTAATGCGTTAATTTTTATATGGATTCTAACTATTTTTTTCTCAGTATTTCATTTTGACGAAGTTGTTACAACTTCAAGTGGAGAACTTGTATTAACTGCATTTTTTATTAGTTTAAAAAATTTGGTTACTTATCTTATTTTTACAGCAGCGTACGGCATTGCTATTCTTAGCGTTCTTATCTCATCCTTAATTTTTTTAGCAACACAGCCACAAATGATTACATTATTAGAGAACTTTTTTCGAGGTCTATTAAGTCTTTGGTTTACATTCCCTAATGGGACAACTCCAGACATTCGTCAAATTCCTGATTTACTCGGGCAAGAACTAGCTTTTTTTAATGAGAATATTTATTTAATAACATTTCAAATCTTAATTATAATCTCAATAATTTACGCAATTAAAGCTTTTCTTAAAACAAACCCAAAGAATGATCTTATGGTCGTTGGTTCTATAGTTCTTATGTTAGTAATTCCTCTTATGGTGTTTGGATTTAAGGATATGCTAGATTTATTTAATATAAACATTCAATATTTGGAAGAATTGCCGTATCCTCTTGATATTTCTCTAGAGGAGATACCTATTGATGATGTATTTCAATTTTTTGCAAGTCCAGTTATACTTCTTGCAATAACATCTTATATTTATTTAGAAATGGCTTTTCAAATAAATTATACATACACTGTTACTAAACCGTCTTTAGAAAGAAGCCATCGATTAGAGGCTCAATTGACTATATTACAAAGTGAATCCTATTATATAACTGCAAATGTTGATAAAATAAAAGAAGAAGCTAAAAAAAGAAGAGAAGAGTTAAAGATTGAAGATAAAACAACAATGGGTATTAGCGGTTTTTTTGCCAAAACTGGAGAAAGATTTTCATATGTAAAGGAAATGATTGAAAAAAAAAAATTAGAAGAAGAAGAAAAAAAGTTAATAACCGCGGCATCAAAAACCAGAAGGCTTGGAAGATATATACATCGACTTTTCCAAGAAGATTTTGAAGCCCGTGATACTTTAACGGCCAAATCTTCGGCACCTAAATCACAAAGTCTTGTGGTTTCAACAATCATTAATTTTGTTTTCCGAGTTGGGATATTAGTAATTATTAGTTTTATTATCATTCATCCTAAATGGTTCATGGAACATATTTTTCATTTACCTCCCGCTATCGTTGAGAGCGTTGTTATGCATTCTCCAGAAACTATAATAATTTTATTAATTCCGTTAATGTTAATATTCCCTGTAATCTCAAAAGTAATTTCTTCTATAAAACATAGGAATCTAATTATTCGACTTCAACAAGAAGGACGAATTAAAGAAATTTTGGCTTCTGTAGGTGATTATGTTAAAAAAGTGGAAGTTGAAGAGGAAAAAGAAGTTGAAATTGAGGAAGCGCCAACACAAAGTACTTAATATAATACAATTCTAGTATACCTATTTAACCTACGATTATGTTTTAATATCTATTACAAACTGAGCTAATTCTTTTTTTTTCTCTAAGGTTACCATCATGGTATCAAAACAATAAGTATGTATATCCAATTTCTCTATTTCCGATTTTAATTTACAATCGTTTTTATCAATGATAAAATGACCAATAATCTCACGATAATATTTTGCTACGCCAACGCAAGAAACTTCTATTCCAAAGCATTTCATTAATTTGTCCGCTGGACCCTGTACCGTTTCTCCTTTTATAATGGGGCTAATTGCTATTACCTTTTGCTTAACTTTTTTTAACGATTCTCTAATTCCCTTTACACCTAATATAGTTCCTATTGACACTATCGGATTCGAAGGGCAAATTAGAACCTTCTTTGCTTTCTTAATATAATCCAAAATGTTATTAACTGGCCTTGCTTTTTTAATGCCTTGAAATTGTACGTCAATAACTTTAGGTTCACAATGGTATTTAATGAAATATTCTTCAAAATGCATTTTTTTTGAATCTGTTGTAATAAATGTTTGTACGTCTTCATTACACATAGGTATAAGTTGAGATTTAATTCCAAATTTTTCACAAATTATCGAGGTTATTTCTGCCTTATTAAAGCCTTTTTGAAATAAATCTGTACGATAAATATGAGTTGCCAAATCTTTATCTCCAGCGTTAAACCATTCAAAACCGTAATACTTTTTCAAAATGCTTAAACAATTAAAAGTTTCATCTTGAAAACCCCATCCCTTTTCTTTATCCACTATATTGGCTAAAGTATAAGTAATAATATCTATATCGGGACACATTTTTAAACCGAATAATTCGATATCGTCACCAGTATTAATAATAATCTTTAATAACGCTGGATCAATAACATTTGCTAGACCTTTAATGAATTTTGCGGCTCCAACGCCTCCAGCGAGTATTAAATAATATTTATCGTTCATATTTATTCACATGATTAGTTTTTTATACTTTAAAAATTATATCTTTCAATTCTTTACGTTTGGGTATTTGTTGTGTCTTTAACGATTGTCCTACGGTAAAAAATGCCATTGGAACAAAAGAAGACGGTAGATTCAATGTATTTTTAATAATTTCCTTAGCAAATAAAGGAGCACAATACCAACACGCTGCTAACTCTTTTATCTCAAAAGCGAGAAGCAAATATGTTGCTGACGCGCTTATGCTTTGCACTCCCATAATATATTCGTTTTTTTCTCTTTCTTGATCAGAATATTTCTCTAAATCTTGTGAGTCTAAACATAGAAGGATTAAATAAGGAGATCTTAAAAATTGATTTTTTGTTTTATCGATTTTTTTTTTAATAAAATTTTTCGATTTACCATCTTTAAACAAATCTTCTCCTAGTTTAAAATTTATATTTTTTATTAAAGTTTCACGCAATTCTCCTTGTTCCATTATAATATAGCGCCAGAATTGACTATTATGCGCACTTGGTGCCCATCGCGCCATTTCAATGCACTCATTTATCACACTCTCCTCTATTTTTTTATTACTAAACTCTAATTTGTAACTTCTTCGTGTTTTTAATAAAATTTCAAAATTCTCTCGAAATTTTGCGTTTCTAAACAAATCTAGCTCTCTTTTTCTTAAGATTTGTTTTATTGAAGCATTTTCAGTTATGTTAAAATCATACCCTCTTATAACTACAACTGGCTGTCCTTCGTCAGCCTCTCCCATAATTAATTGAGCTGCAGATGCTAAATTATCAATTTGACCCACAATAGTGCTCAGTAACTCTTTTCCATATAAATCTTTGCTCCCTCTTTTATCCAAAATTGGATTTATGCCAGAAGCTCCTAAAGCTACGCCCACTGATCCTATCCTGAACGATCTCCCAAATGAATCAGAAATTAATACAGCAATTTTTTTTCCAGTTAATCTTTGGAGTGAAATTCTAATTTTTTCTGCTTCTTTGTCCGAATCTAAGGGTAACAAAGTAATTTCATCCTTACCTTCAACATTCGATTTGTCAATACCCGCATTAGCACATACAAAACCATGGTGAGTCTCAACAATCATTACATGTTCAGCTTTTATTACTTCCGTAGATTCGTCTAATATAGCTTGTATTAATTCAGGGCTTTTTTCTAGTAAAGAATTTTTCTTTACCAAGGGCGTTATCTTTTTGTAGATTTCAATAGCTTTTTGACTTGGTTTAATTTGATTTAAATTCTGTGTCCTTCCAAGACTTTTTGAAATTATAGTTTGGGCAATAACTAAAATATCTCCATTTTCTAACGCCAAATTATTTAATTTTAAAGCATTAAAAATAATTTTGGGAATATCATCGCCAGCTTTTATTAGAGGGATTTTCTTAATCGCAGTTAAGTTAATTTTTTCTTTCATTATCTTAAATATTCTTTATTTATCGAATTAAATTTGATAACTCTTTAAATCAGAAGCTTTACTTCTGGCAAATTTCTCAAATTCTTTTGGAATTGCACAACACGCAGATAAAAAATTAAAGTTCACATCAGGATCTTCTACTTTTATCCATTTTAAAGATTTTTTTGAAGGAATTTCGATCCTCGTAATACCTGCTCGAATTGCGCATTTTTCTATTTCTACTTTTAAGGTCCCCCTTGGTCTCATGCATCCTAAGGAAGTTTCTGATCTTGGATAAATAAATCTAATTATTGAAATAACCTTTGCGATATCAATAGGTTTTGGTCTAATGAATTTTGTTTTAGAATTCTTAGGGGGAATTAAAGCGATTAATACTATTAAGGAGGGATCTAGTCCTGATTCTTTTATAAATTTTATTGATTCTAATTCTTTATGGAGTTTTCCGTAATGTAAACCAATACAGATGTGAGGAACTATATTCAAGTTATATTTTTGCAGAATTTCTATTGCCTTTCTATAATCGTCTAAATCTTTGTCTAAGTGATATATCTCTTTTATAATTTCCTCATCCATGTTTATATCAAAAGATACGATATCTACACCTACCTCGGCTAATTTCCTAGCCGTTTCTTCGCTGAGTAAACCCGTGTGCACATTTATTATTAAGTTAGTTTTCTTCTTTATTTTTTTAATAGTGTCTAAAAAATTTAATAAAGGAACTGAACCATCAGGTTGGCATCCTCCTGAGATTAAAACTCCAACGCCATCGTTACTAGATAAATCCATTAAAAAAGCTTCTAGGTCGTTATTATTTAAAATTGATATCATTCCATCAAGGTATTTTTTATTACAGTGCTCACAGTGTAGCGAACATTCGGTTCCAGTAATACTAATTGCCGGAAACCTTTTATTGGGGATATAAATTTTTAATTCATTGCCAAAATTTTTCTTTTTCAAATTATAAGCAAGTTTAAAAAAAGGTTCTAAATCTTTTGATTCAAGATTTATCAACTCTTCATAATCAAACCAAGTCTGGGTACCAGTTTTAAATTTCTCTAATAATACTCTAATTTCATTCATATTTCTTTAACCATTCAATATTCGAATATTTCTGGAGAACTAGTTCTTCTGCTAATTCCAATTCATAATCTGTATAAGTTCCTTCTTTTAATTTTATCCCTAATGTGGTTTCAAAACCATCTTTTAGAGATAATAGAAAATTTTCTTCATTATAATAATTTAATTGTTCCTTTATCCCGATACATTTAGCAAAAACAGACCTTACCATTTTGGATTTGCCTATGTTATGAGGTGCTTTTAGAACTGAATACATAAGTTCGGGATCGAGTTCTAACAAAATCGTTCCATGTTGGAGGAGATAACCTCTTTTTCTGACTTGTGCATTTCCAGAAAACTTTTTTCCATCTAAAAAAATTGCGGGACAATGTATAACTCCTTTTTCTGGTTGTAATCCATACTTTGCTAAACCCGCAATTATTCCTGCCTCTAATATTTCAAACTGCTCAATCACTTTCTTTGCATTAAGCCTTTCTAGAAATTTTATAGGACACACAATAGAATATGTAATTTCGCGAGTATTGTCATGAAACACCGCTCCTCCCCCTGTAATTCTCCGCACGATATTAAAACCCTTTTCAAGAGCTACATTCGTATTAACTTCGTTTGAAAGGCTTTGATTTCTACCTATTGATACTGTTGATGGTTCCCACTTAAAAAACCTTAAGGTGTTAGGAGATTCTTTTTCAATAACAGCATTTAGAATAGCCTCATCTAATGCCATATTCCAATATCCATTTCTAACTTCTATAGGAATAAATCTCCATTCTTTCAAATTTTTTACCATTGTCTTTAATGAACGAACTTAATTAAGGATTGAAAAATATTATCTTTTTCATTTGTTATGAGTTTTCTCGGGTAATTATAGACTGGACCAGAAGGTTTTGATGTATAATATGGACGATTGCAACCTGGACATCCCGATGTTAGAAATGCGCTGGTCTCGTCAATAATGTTCCGTAAATCTCTTTTATTTAAATTGAATTTGATTATATCACAGTTAATATTAAAAGTAAAATCCTTAAGGTTTTTAAGTCCATTTATAAGAAGATATCTTCCAAGCTGTATTTTTCTAAAATGAATAACATCAGGTTGCCTGAGGTTTTCAAGACTTGTTCCTTTAATTGGTGTAAATGCAAATAAACTTACTCTGATTCTTAGTGTATTGAGTTTGTTAATCGTTGTTAAAATTTCTTTCTGAGTTTCGCCTAAACCAACGATTAAATGTGTGGTAACAAATCCTTCTGAAAAAATTTCTAATGCCGCTTTAAGATTTTGAAAATGATTATCCCAATCGTAAGGGCTATTAACCTTTTTACCTTTTACCTGCTCAAAAATTTTAGGCGTAGCGGCATCTAGAGCTATACCCACCCTCTCAACACCAATAAGTTTTAATTCTTCTAATTTTTCTCTCGACATAGGTGGTATTGCGACAGATATTGGTGTATTACTGTTCTTTTTAAGTTGAGTAATAATTTCCAACAAATCTTGAAAATTTTGAGTGTAATTTAGAGTTTGAATGCAAACTCTTTTAAACCTTTTAGTAGGTGGTAAATAACTAATTTTTGTTAGAAATTCTTTAAAAGAAAAAACTGGCCAGCTTACTCGCGAGAGCATCTCAACTGAGCTTTCCGATTCTCTGGCTTGGGGACAAAAACCACAATTTGCAATACAATGCCCCTCTTTATAAGTCATGATATAACATGTAGTTGGAATATCTTTAAATCTTTTACTTTGATATAATCCAAGCACTGAAGCGCTCCCAATTGACACCCTAATATTCTCTATTGTCATTATTAAACCAATAATTTCTCTAAAGTTAATCTTTTAGATAAAAATATGACTCAATTCAAAAAAAATTTATTGTATAAATTATTCAAGTTTATATTTTTATAGGAATTATTTTGATGTAAAATGGTAAATACCGAATATAACTTTCAAAAAATCGAGAAAAAATGGCAAAATAAGTGGGAAAAAGAGAAGATTTTCGAAGTTAAAGAAGATTTGAGCAAAAAGGGGAAGACTAAATATTATGTTTTGGAGATGTACCCCTATCCAAGCTCAGATTTACATATCGGGCACCTTCGCAATTATTCAATAGGTGATTCTTTTGCAAGATTTAAAAGAATGCAAGGTTTTAATGTATTATACCCAATGGGGTATGATAGCTATGGATTACCAGCAGAAAATGCTGCCATAGATCAAGGAGTAGATCCTGCAGAATGGACGGACTTTAATATAAAATCGATTCAACAACAACAAAAGCACATAGGGCTTTCATACGATTGGAGGCGAATGATCTATAGTCACGATCCTAATTATTACAAGTGGGATCAATGGTTCTTTATAAAAATGTACGAGAAAGGTTTAGCATACAGACAAGAAAGCTATGTGAATTGGTGCCCAGATTGCACGACGGTATTAGCTAATGAACAAGTTCTAAGCGGTAAATGTTGGCGTTGTAGTTCTGAAGTTGAACAGAAGTTCTTAACTCAATGGTTTTTAAAAATTAGAGAATATGCTGAGGAGCTTTTGGATGGATTAAACCAAGTTGAATGGCCAGAAAAAGTGAAAACTATGCAAAGAAACTGGATTGGGCGCTCCGAAGGAAGCATCATTCGGTTCCCAATTGTAGGAGAGGATCGAACAATCGACATTTTTACAACTAGAGCTGATACTTTGTTTGGCGTTACCTTTATGGTCTTTGCACCAGAACATCCTTGGGTAAAATTATGGGTAAAAGGGACGGAATATGAGGAGGACTTTGAAAATTTCTACAATGAAGTTGCGAAACAAGATAAATTTGAAAGAACCGATATTGAGGTTGAAAAGAAAGGATTGTTTATTGGTAGATATGCCATTAACCCCATGACTAAGGAAGAAATTCAAATTTATGTAGGTAATTTTATCATCTATGAGTATGGTGCTGGAGCCGTTATGGCCGTTCCTGGACACGACCAACGCGACTTTGAATTTGCAAAAGAATACAATATACCAATAAAAATAGTTATTCAGCCGTTTGATTATGAAATACATGAAAAAAAAATGATTAGAGCTTATGAAGGCGATGGAACGCTAGTTAATTCAGACGAGTTTAACGGTATGGAAAACCGCTCTGCTATAAAATCAATTATAAAGAAGTTAGAAATTATGAAAATGGGGGAAGATACAATCAATTATAAATTAAGAGATTGGTTAATTTCCAGACAACGCTATTGGGGCTGCCCTATTCCAATTATTTATTGTGATACTTGTGGAATCGTTCCCGTACCTTGTGAAGACCTACCTGTGGAGCTGCCTAAAGACATAAAGTTCGTAGGTAAAGGAAATCCTCTTAAAACAAGTGTAAGTTTTGTCAAAGTCCAATGCCCAAAGTGTGGAAAACCAGCTAAAAGAGAAACTGATACAATGGATACTTTTGTAGATAGTTCGTGGTATTTCTTCAGGTATTGCGATCCTGATGAGAAGAAATTACCATATAGAAAAGATATAGCAGACTATTGGATGAATGTCGATCAGTATATTGGAGGTGTTGAACATTCTGTGCTTCATTTATTATATGCAAGGTTTTTCACTAAAGTAGCTCGAGATCTTGGGCTTCATTCGTGCGACGAACCATTTCAAAAGTTATTAACACAAGGAATGATAAATAAATCCCATCCTTTCTGCCCTGAATGCGAAACATTCGCAAAGAAAGCAGAAATGCACGATAAAAAATGTAAACGATGCGGAACGGAATATATTTTGAAAAGCGTTAAAATGAGTAAAAGTCTTGGTAATACCGTAGAACCAATTGGAATCATGAATAAATATGGAGCCGATGCAGCGAGATTTTTTATTTTATTTGGGGCTAGTCCAAAATCAGGGTTAGAATGGTCTGACGAAGGCGTAGATTTCGCTTACAAATTTATGAGGAATTTTTTTCACTTGTTAAGAGAACCAATCGAAAAAGTACGAGCAAAGAGCTCCATTAGGGACGAATTAATAACATACAATTTGAATAAAACTATAAAAGCAGTTACAGAAAGCTACGAGAAACTTGCCATACGAGATGTTATTAATCATATTATTCTATTTTTTTCGGATTTAACAAAATATAAGGACGAAGGTGGATTAAAAGAAATCTTCAACGAGTGTCGAGAAAAATTGACTTTGCTTTTCCACCCAATTGCTCCACATACAACAGAGGAGATTTGGGAGCTTATGGGAAAAAAGGATTTTATCAGTTTAGCCAACTGGCCATCGTATAACGTTTCTTTATTAACTGTCGGAAACCAATTTAAATGGAAACTTATGAGCAATACTGTAGACGATATTAGCAGCATTAAATTAGCAACCAAAAAAGGCAAGTTAAAAGACATTATCATAATAATTGCCGCTTCGTGGAAATTCAAATTCTATTCGCTTTTAATGTCTTTAATAGAAAAGTCAAAAAATCAAGGAGAAATCATGAAAAAGATAATGCAACATGACGAGTTTAAAACTTACGATAAATTCATTAATCAAACAACGGCAAGAATATTAAAAAATATTGGTAAATATCCAAAATATACACTTTCAAGTGAAGAAGAGTATCAATTCTTTAAGGAGATGATACCAATAATTAAAAAAAAATTCAACTGCCCGATAAACATCATTTTAGAGAGCGACTCAAAAGAAAATAAAGCGTCCCAATCGCTACCAGGTCGACCTGCAATAGTTATTAAATAATATAAAAAATAAATTCCTTTTATTGATTTTTGTTCCCTCCTTGTATATCAGAAAATATATTTTACTAATAAAACCATAATATTTACTGCACTGATTTAAATACATAATACCAAATCTATATTTATACAATAAAATGTAATTTATTTTTCAAATTTCTGTAAAGATACTTATATAAGATGACATTTTACGAACTTTCAGTTATTACTAACACGGGATTTCCTTATTACAATTTAAAACTAAAGAGTCCTCCTAGTGGTGTGAATTTATATTTAAGATTTTTTGATTTTTCCCATAATAATTCTGGTCCAAATATTAACCTAGATCTTGTCAGCCTATTTGAGCTCAATGCTGGATTAGTTTCAGCTTTATACGAATTTGCCCGAAGTATTGACAAAAAAATTGAAAAACTTGAATTCAAACCACGTAAAAAAGGAGCTTTAAACAAAGCAAATTATAAAGGTGATGTTTTAATCACCACTCAAACAGAACCATACTTACTTCATAAATCTGTTCGGGAAAAGATAAAATTAATTTATAATTCCGTGATATCTCCTAAAATCCCCCTTGATTCGGCTTTAAAAATATTACAAAACGAAGAAGATAAAATATTAGATATTTTAACAGATTCAGAAGCAAGAAATCGCGTAAAAAAACATAAAAAAGAGATCAATCAATTAGCAAATGATTTTTTAACTGAGATGAATAGCTATGGACTTCATGGTATTTGTATTACTTGTTTTGATCTCTCACCTATTACTGTATTCGGAAAGAAATATTCTTTAAATGATGTAGAAACAATTTTGAGAAAGATTGGCGTAATCCCTGAGATCTCGCCTTTAGAATGGATATATCGGCAGTCATATATTTCAGACGAACAAATATGGGTGTATTTAATAAAATCAGGAGTAGGTCCAACTATTCACGGACTATTTGAACCTTATTTTTACCTACTATTTGCTGATCCTCAGTCTTATTTAGGGGAATTTCCTGGAAAGCTTACTGCTAAATTTAATCAAGTTTTAGGATAAATTGATTTAGAAAATATAAACAAAATATTTTATTTAACGGATGTTTCTGCTGCTTTTATTACTTCATATAGTGAATCTGCCTGTAGTGAAGCTCCTCCAACTAAACCTCCATCAATATTATCTTTTTTGAATATATCTTCTGCGTTTTTTGGTTTTATAGAGCCCCCATATTGGATTCTAACTATATCTGCTGTTTTTTTATCGTAGTTTTTGGCTAAAAGTTCGCGAATAAAAACATGTATCTCTTCAGCTTGCTCTGGAGTAGCTGTTTTTCCCGTACCAATTGCCCATATTGGTTCATACGCTATAACAACTTTATTCATTTCTTCATTTGTTAAGTCTTTAAAAGTATTTTTAAATTGATTTTCAATCATTTCTTTTGTTCTTCCAGTTTCTCTTTCTTCAAGATGTTCTCCAATACAAACAATCGTATTTAAACCCAAAGATAAGGCTTTTTTCAATTTTTTGTTTACTAATTCGTTTGTTTCTTTAAAAATATCCCTTCTTTCGCTATGACCAAGAATTACAAATTTACACCCGAGTTCTTTTAAGAAAAATGGAGAAATCTCGCCTGTAAAAGCTCCTTTTTCTTCAAAATATATGTTCTGGGCTCCAATCATTATATTTGTGTTTTGGACACACTCAATCGTAGAATATAAGGCTGTAAAGGGTGGAACAATCACAATGTCGACAGAATTAATCTTTTCCACTAAGGGAATCAACTTTTTCAGCATTTCTATAGCTTCTGAAGGGGTTCCCTTATTCATTTTCCAATTCCCGCCAATAATTGGTTTCCTCATTTTTAATTACCTTTTTCCTTCTTTTAAAAATGTATAGATTAAACTCGATAATGATTTTAATTTAAGTTATATTTATGTAAAAAGAGTAATAAAAAAGATTATTCTTCTTTTTTTATTTTGTCTGCTAACTTTGTAGCTTCTAATAGCTTTTTTACTTCATTGACATCTGGAGACATAACTTTTGGTAATCCGAGTTGATCTCTTCTTCTTTCTATAGCAGGTTGCATGGGAATTGCTTTACCATTTTCTAAAATGGTGGATGCTTGAATAGTGTAATAATCTGGAGCTTCACCTCTTTCAACACTCATATTTTTTAAAATGGTAAAAATTTCTGTAAGTTCTACTTTTTGAGGACACACCTCATCGCAAGTATCACAAACTGTGCATCCCCATATACTAAACGAATTTTCTCTCCCAAAAATTTTTTCTTTTAACCCAAGAAGCGCATCCAAAATTAGTCTCCTAGGGTTATAGCGTCCATTTGTTACTTGTGCCACAGGGCAAGCTCCACTACATGTAGCACACTGATAACAATAAGCTAATGTACTACCGATGTCAGATTGGATAATTTGGTTTCGAAACTCAAAATCTATGGTTGCCATAAATATCAACTTAGTTTTTATAAAACTTATATTAATATTAAATAGCATTAAATTTTAAACTAATTCTTTTTAATTTTAAAAAAAGGGATAAATAATTTAATATTAAAAGAGAGATTTCTGATTTTAATTTTGACTTAATTTAGATATCGTTTCTTTAATGATAGCTTCTCCATAGTTTCCAACCATTTTACCATTAATCATAACTTCCCTTCCTTGTACTTCAACTGCACCATCCACTAATTTCCCGTTCTTGAAAAATAATAAGGTTGGAATAGCGGTTACACCAAATTTTTCGCCTAAAGGTCTATTTTGTTCTAAATCTACTTGCAACAGCTTAAATAAACCCTCTCTCTCTAGTTTTTCTAAAGTTGGACTTAAAATTTTACATGGTCCACACCAATTTGTATAAATATCACAAATAACGATTCCATTATCGTAGTTATTTGGAAGCTCAATACCATATTCTTTTAAATCTTCGATACTCGTCATTTTATTTCAGTTTCTGGTCCTTACTTAATGATCTTTTGAATAATATGATTTATATTAGTCAAAACTAATATTTAATTACTTTTATTAGTTTCATTTATAAAACATTAAGCTACTTAGGAAAAAGTAGTGGATTTTTTTTCAGAACTAAAAAAAAATAACGATAATTTAACCCAATCGCGTTTTAAAATATTAATAACCTAATAAAAGATGAATTTACTAATTTAATGATTTCTTTTTGACTAAAGTATTTAGTTGAGCAATTAACCAACAAAGTTCTTCGTATGTCGATGAAGATTTAAAAATTTCTTTCGTCTTTAACTGTATTTCATTCTTTGAAGTTTTCTTTGAGCCTTTTAAAAGCTTTAATTGTAATTGAGCCAAAGTTTTGCATAATTCTTTATATGATTTTTTTTTTTGGGAAAGGTCGTTTGCCGCGATAGTTATTTCTGCCTCGAGATCTGGATTTAATCCTGCTTCAATGAGCTCCATAGTTTCGTCAATTTGGATTTTTAATTCAGCTCTTCTTTCTATGGCTTTTTTTTGTTTTAATCCATTGCTTAAAAAATCTTTAATGACGATAAAAGCACCATATTCTTTGTTTTGATCTATTATTTGAATGTTAGCTGTTTTTTCCTTTTTTTCATTTAACAAGTTTGCCTTATTTATTGTTATATCCTTTCTCTTTTTAGATATGTTCGAACCAAACCATATATATATTGTTTTAAAATCGTCAATTAAATACACAGTATCTTCTTTAAAATCGGCTTTACTTATTCTTTTTAATCCTCCCCTTACACCGACACTATACAATATCATTTCAAATCTCAGTTTATATTATTATTACAAAGAAAATAAAATTATCTTCTGATTTAAACGTAAATATAAAAATAAATTGCTTAGATTTTCAAAGATTTCTTTGTTAATATTTCTACCTTTATCTTGGAATCCTTTTTTGCCATAAGTTCCCTAAATGGGTTTAAATCCTTTTCCCAATTATGCATTGGAACTACTATTTCAGGTTGGATATCTAATGCCGCATCAGTAGCTTCCTCAAAATCCATAGTATATGTCCCTCCACATGGTAATAAAGCGACCGTTATTTTTCTGATAGCTAATTCTTTCATCTCAGGGATTCTTTCCGTATCACCCGCATGATAAACACTTTTACCTGCCGATTCTATTATCGTTCCAACCCAATTATTGCTTTTTGGATGAGTACCTTTTTTTATAGTATATGCCGGAAAAAGCTCGATTGTAAAATCTTTGTATGCGAATTCTTCCCCAATTTCTAGAGCTTGCCCATCAAATTTTATTAAACTGTCAGCTATACTAAC
Organism: Promethearchaeota archaeon; assembly: GCA_019057795.1. Classification (GTDB taxonomy): domain Archaea; phylum Asgardarchaeota; class Lokiarchaeia; order Sigyniarchaeales; family SOKP01; genus SOKP01. Next base: position 24,901 of record JAHLWS010000073.1, read on the forward strand.
AGGACCTAATAAAATTGTATCATCTTTCCATATTTTCTTAATATCTGACCTTGAAAAATGATCACCATGGCTGTGGGAAGAAACTATAATATCAGCTTTTTCTTCACCATTTTTAATATTGTATGGATCTAAGTATATTATCCTTCCACTAAACATCTTTATTTTAAAACTAGCATGTCCTAACCAAAAAATTTCCATTTGAGCATCCATTAATATTACCTCTAAATATTTTTAAATTTAATCTAAGTTGTTAGTTAAAATAAATGATTATAGATTATAATTCTTCCTTGAAAAACATACTAATCATCTTTTAAATGAATTGAAAATATTAATATGGATGCATATTTTTCAATAATTATTCAAATTTATATACCCAAATTGAAAGAAAGATGAATTTAACGAGAGAAGATTTAATTCAGTCAGATGCTACAATGAATCAAATGCGAAACATGGTATATTATTTAGAACGCTTCATGAAAATCAATGATGTTTCTGAAATAAGAGAAAAACTTAGAAGAATGGGTCGAAACATTGCCCATACTTATATGAATTATTGGAAACCAATTGATTTTGTAAATATAACTAATGTGAAAGATGTTGTTTCAACGATTTACAAAAAAATTTTAAACAGCACTGTTTTAGTAGAACTTGATGAGATTGAGAAGGTAATTAGGGTTAAGGATAACGATTGCTCTTTGTGCAAGTATCCATTTAACGATATCGAAGTTGCGGGATGTGAAATAATTGCAGCAATGATTTCAGAATTTATCTCTCTAATTAATAATGAAAAATCGTTAATAATACTACAACCAATTGATATTCACGAATCTCGGACATTTGGAAATAAATATTGTCTTCATAGTTTTAAATACACTGAAGGAGGCGCTTAATTATGGGAGCAGTTCAATGGCTATTAAAAAAGGTTACTAAAGTATTTGGTAGAAACACTAATTCTTTATTTTACGTTCTTCTTTACCGTGAAATACTAAAAGAGATAAATGAAATTACGAAAAATGAAGAAGATAGCGTGATTATTCTTCGAGAAATCGGAAAACAAGCAGCAACAGAATCCTGTGAACGTCATACTGCCGTTTTTAAGTGGATGCCCGGAAGTCCAAAAAAAATAGTTGAATATTTTGAACTCTTGTGGGTGGTTGTTTTTGGGAAGGACTTAGAGGAGGGGGACTTAACATACCAAGAAATTCCAAAAGAAGGCTCAAAATATAATGATTATATCGTTAAAATAAAAAGCTGTCCACTTTGTGCAGGATATGGGTTAGATCATGAAGATACTTTTAATTTTCAAAAATTAAAAAGTAAAGATAGCGAAGGATTTGCTTGTGGTTTAACGGGAATGTTAGAGAGCGTTGCTAATTTCATACTTAAAATTAAAAGGAACGATTATCGAATTAACATAGTAGAACAGAAATGTATTGCAAAAGGAGAAGAATCCCTTCAATTTACATGTAAAATATATGACAATATTGAATGGAAAAATCTAATGAGCACTCGAATTCAAGATAAAATCAAATCTGGCGTAAAATTTGAAGAGAGTTTGGAAGACGAAGTCGTTCAAGAAACTAAATTAGACATCATAGATAAACTTCAGGAAGTACTATCTTTAGATAAAATTGAGGAATTACTCGATGAACCATTAGAAGGTATTAAAGAAAAAGTTGCTGAGATAATAGAAGATAAATTAAATCTTGAACCTCAACATTTCTTCGATTACTTTAAAGATTACGAGGATGATATGATTAGGATAGTTGGATTTCTCTCAGTTCACCTCCTTAACGAATATGGAGGATTAATTGAAAAAATTCTCGAAAATAACACTTTCGCAAAAATTGCGGGATATCTTTTTAAACAGTTAAGAGAATTTGCGCTATTATTCGTACCCATTGATGTAATTAACGATTATCACCAATTATTAATAAATTTTCTTGACGGATTAGCTTCCGATGAAATGGTTGACAACATAAAACAATTTTCGGGGAAGGATGATATTAATTTTCTTTTTGAAGGTGCCCAAATGGCACTTGAAAATTTAGGCATTGACTTTTCAGAGCTAAAAGATAATGTTTGGGAAGAATTAAGAAAGGAAAGAGAAGATGGTTTAATTTCCTCAGAACAATCAATGATGGAAAAAACCGAAGAAAATATCCCAAACCTTATTAAAATTATGCAAGAAATCTTAATGTTATTCAGCGATATTTTAACTCTCCCTATAAGAGTGTTGATATCAGAAAGTCATTATGGTATTAAGACTGCGATTAATTCGGTTGTATCTGAAGAAGAAGGGCTGTTTGGTAGTATTAAAGACAGAATTGATACGATTTTTGATTATGTTCAAGAAATAAGGCAATAATTAATGAAAATTAAAAAAAAAAAAATTAAAAATAAATTTATTTTTACCTAAGTTTTAAAGCCAAGGTACATCCATAAAGCGAAGGTCATCATTACCCCTCTTACAAACCCAATAGCAATACCGGGTGGAACAATAGAATCTAAAGCTCCGCAAACGACAAAAATTATGAATCCTAATGCTAGATAAATAAATTTTTTTCTCAACTCTCCTGTTGCCTGCTTAGCTTTTAATAAGAAACCAAAACCTAGAAATACAAGAGATACAACGAGAAAAAAAGCAATTAGGAAAAATGTTGGGTGAGCTCTAACAAAACTGGCATCAATTAAATCTTGACCGGGAGTAACAAGTACCCATGTGAAAGAATCAGTTGTATAGAACCACAGAAAGTATTCAAATATAACTCCTAAGACTATCATACTTCCAACTAGGAACCATTTTTTTTTTGGAATTAAAAGCGAACCACCAAGGTACATCGAGACAACTATTGCCGGGGCAACCCACATATAACTTAAAATCGAATATAAGGGAGTAGGTGTTATGTTGGTTTCTGTGAATATAACCAAAATAAAATCTATAAATGGACCAAGCCATAGAAAGCCGATGAAAAGCATTGTTAAAGCCGCCCATGTTAAAAGTTTTGCTTTTAATTTAATCGATTTATATAATGATAGCAAAGCAAAAATCGTAGCTGATAAAATGATACCCGATGCCGTCAAACCATCTAATAAACCTAACGCATCAACCATTTTAATATCAAATCTTTTTTTTTAATTTAGTTTTATTTAAATTGTATATATTATATTGTGGATTTTGTATTTATAATTATAATTATTTCTTGATTGAATTCAACCTTTTTTTCTTATAAAAAAGATTAATTACTATTTCATTCAAAATAATCCTTTATTTTATAAAAATCGATAATTTATATAGCAAATTGATATAAATTAATATAAAAATTTAATTCTATAAATTCAACAAAAACTATCTAAATTTTAGAGGTTTTATTATGAGAAATCTAACAAAAAAAGCAGTAACAAAATTGTCAGTTTTTATTCCGCTTACTATCATATTAATGACTATATTTTCGTTGCCCTTAATGGGGTTACCTTCATTAGGGGGCCTCTTATTTCCCGGAAACGGAGTATGGAAAGTTCCAGGAGATCTTCCAGCGGCAGAACGGTTAAACATTCCGGGTTTAAGAGGGGAAGTTACCGTTATACGCGATGAATGGGGCATACCTCATATTTTTGCTTCTTACGAGGAAGATCTCTTTTTTGCTCAAGGCTATTGTCATGCTCAGGATAGACTCTTCCAAATGGATATGACACGTCGCCAAGTACGAGGAAAGTTGTCAGAAGTACTAGGTGAGGAATTATTAACTGAAGATAAATTCATGCTTGCTATCGGGATGGAAGATTGGGCAATTAAAACCGACGAATTGTTTAGGAAAATGCATGATAATGGAACGCTTGAATTCTTTAGTTCATTTGAAAGGTATGTAGATGGAATAAATTACTACATTGGGTCGCATAAAGATACTAAACCATTAGAATATCATTTAATGGGCTTGGAACCTACTGAATGGAGCACTGTAGACACTTTATGTTTAGTCCAAGAAATGGCGAGGCAAATGAGTTGGAACTATCATGATTTGGATAGATACACCACTCTACTTGCATTGAATAATATTAATCTTACTTATTATAACGAATTATTTGGACTTACTTTACCGTACCAAATTCCTATTGTCCCTGACTACGGAGAATTCCCAGAAAGTCCAATGAAAGCTGGGTTTGAATTAAATCCTAGTTTTGCTTTAAAAACCGAAATTCAGAACTTCCTAGATAATGTCCAAAAAATAGATTCGGAGAAAACCTTGATGGAAAACCAAAAAGATCAAATAATTGGTTCAAACAATTGGGTTGTAAATGGCACTTTAAGCAATACTGGTGCACCAATCCTATGCAACGATATGCACCTTGGTTGGATGATGCCCGGAGTATGGTATGAGCAGCATTTAAAAGCTGAAGATACTGGATTTCATGTATATGGATTTATAATACCAGGAATGCCTGGTGTTGCCGTAGGTCATAACGAGAGGGTTGGTTGGGGGTTCACCAACACAGGATATGATGTTTTAGATTGGTACTATTATAACACGGACGGACCAAATCAATACATTTACAATGGGACTTCAACATCATATACTGAAAAAAGTTATAGCATTAATATTAAAGACCAAGAATCTGTAGAGTTCACTGTTAGACATACTGTTCACGGGCCTGTGTTAAGCGATTTACGCGATTTTGAATTGCCTCAATCTTTAGGAGATATAGTTTTAGCACCAAAATGGACTGCTAACGGTTATTTCTTCAATATACTTGCAGGTAATGGTTTCGATCGAGCGGAAAATAGAGAAGATTTCGACGAAGCTTCAAAAGACTGGACACTCCTCGCGCAAAATATAGTTTATGCCGATGTCGATGGAAATATTGCGATTAGACCAACAGGAAAAGTTCCAATTCGAGACGATTCTAAAATTCCATTGGGTCATCTTGGTAACGGAACTCTTCCATACAATGGTTCAAATGGGGAAGGAGAATGGATTGGTTACATACCCTTCGAGGATTTGCCTAATTCTCTAAATCCAAATCAGAAATATTTAGCTTCTGCTAATCAAATCGTAGTAGGACCAGAGTATAATAGTTATTTCTTACAAAATGAATACGCAGACGGATATAGAGCTAGAAGGATAAATGAACTACTTATGAATGCTGCTGATGGATCTATAAGTGTTGAAAGCATGATAACCATCCAAAATGATGTGAATTCAACGGCTGCGAGAGCTTTTATTCCGGAATTAATTGAAGCTATTAACGATTATTATGGTCCTACACCTTCTACAAAAATAAATAATGTTCTCACAGAATTAGAAAGTTGGCAATTTGTAATGGATAAAGAAGAAGCTGCACCAACTATTTACCGCAAGTGGAGAGATTATTTCCAAGATTTTACTTTTAACGACGAAAAGGAAACATATAATTTTACTGCACGAACAAGAATAGTTGTTTTAGAATATTTAATGAAGGAAGAAGAATTTTCCCATTGGTTTAATGATGTTTCCACACCATTGAACGAGACTAGAAACGAGATTATGATGCTAGCATTAAATGCCACAATCGATTGGTTAGAAAGTTTTTATGGCTCTGACGACCCATCAACTTGGAGGTGGGGCGATCTACATCAACTTTATTTTTCATCTCTTACGGGGTTAGATCCACTAAGTAAAGGGCCTTATGAAGCTGATGGAGAAGGGTACACCATCAATCCGGCTTGGGTAAATATTGACAATGGTGTTGGAATCGCGAGAGGTGGAGCATCTGAACGCCTAATTATTGACTTTAGCAACCTAAATAACTCTTTGAGCGTTATTCCATCGGGGCAACGAGGGCTTTCAAACTCAAAACATTATTCAGATCAACTAGAACAACTGTTCTTACAAGGAAAATACCACTATCAATATTTTACGAATACATTATATAACTTTCCCACTAGTTCAATTGAATCTCAATTATTTTTCTTTCCAATAGGAGGTTAAAAAGATGGAAATAGAAAGGAGAACTTTTTTCATAAGTGTAGTTGTTGTTTTATGTCTAACTATGCTATTAACACTAGTTCCAGTTTGGCAGTTAGTCATAATCCCTGGTATTATTGCGGGAATGCTTAACAAATCGTTAAAATATGGTGTTCTAAGCGGTTTTATCGGAGTTACACTTTCGTGGGGGATTTATGTTTTAGTTGGAGTGATTACAAGAAACGCATATGTTATCCTTGACCAGTTTGGAGCGTTGATTTTTGGAGAAGGATTTGGTTGGCTAATTCTAATACTCATAATCCTTTTAGCCGCTATTTTTGGCTCTATGGGTGGCGGAATTGGCAACGGTTTCATGACTCTAATTAACGCTTACCTCGAGAAGCATCCTTATCGAGATTCGAAAACAAAATCAGAATAGCAACATAAAGAAAATTAAACAAAATTTCTTTTTTTTTCATTCATTTTGATGTTTAATTTATCAATTTTTCAATTATATAAATTATAGAGAAAAGGATCGATGCAAATCGGGATTTGAAAAATAGAATATTATTTTAACGCGTTTCCTAATCTAATAAAGCTGCAATTCTATTGGAAACGCTCTGGATATTTAGAAAAACCATTCCTAGGCTAGAACTAGCGCTACAAAGAGTGCATAAAATAGCATTTTCACCAGCTTTAGAGAGAATTATGATACCATTTAATCCTTCAATAAGTATTCTTTTTAATTCACCTCTCTCAAGCTCCTCGACCGCACGCTCTGAAACGCTCTGTATAGCGGCAGACATGGCAGAAACAATCCCATCGTTTACATCCCTACTCAAAACGGAACAAATTGGAAGCCCTTGAACACTAACTATTGCGGAGCCTTCGATATCGCTATTTACAGCCGATAATTTTCTTAATAAATCCGTGAGCTCACTGATATTCTCAGACAACCATGATTGCCTCCTTTCTTTTAAACGAAGGTTTCATTAACTTAATAATATTTTCACTCAATTACAAATCAACCTAGTAAGTGATAAATTATTAAGTTGTATGATATTAAAATTAACTTTATTTAATTATTAATGTTTACTTTATTTTTTTTTTATTTTATAAAATTTGATATTGCTTATTTAAAAAATATTTTTATCAATTTTTACATTTACATATTTTAATGACTGAGAATAATAATTTGAAAAATCAATCTGAAAAAAAAAACAATAAAGAAGACGACGAAGAAGAAGAGAATAAACTTAAAATCGAATCTCTTACTAAAGCTGGAAAGATTGCTCAGGAAGTAAAGAAGTACATTAAACCGCAAATACAAGTTGGAACAAAAGTGTTAAATTTAATTGAAAACACAGAGAAGAAAATCGTTGAATTAGGCGGAGGGTGGGCATTTCCCGTTAATGTTAGTATAAACAACATTGCAGCTCACTATACATCTCCAATAAAGGACGATGAACTTACGATTAAAGAAGGAGATATTGTTAAAATCGATTTAGGCGTTCATATCGACGGATACATAGTGGACACAGCTTTTACCGTAAGTTTTAACGACAAGAAATCTCTTGAAAACATAATTCAAGCAACCGAAGTCGCTCTAGAAGCCGCAAAAATGATGGCTAAACCTAAAATCAACACGAAAGAATTAGGTAAAAAAATCGAAGATATCGTAAAAGGTTTTAAATTTAATCCAATAAAAGAACTTGGTGGACATCAAATTGAAAGGTGGACCGTTCATGGAAAAAAACAATTGCCAGAATTAGGTGTTCAAGGTGGAGATATAATGGAAGAAGGTGAAGTCTTTGCCATAGAAATATTTGCTTCGACGGGGGAAGGTACAGTTCATAATACCAAATACTCTTATATTTACGAATTGAATCCATATGCAGGAAGGGTACCTCTACGTAGAAAAACATCTAAACAAATTTTAGGGCACATAAATAAGAATTACAAAACGCTCCCTTTTGCAGAAAGATGGTTAGGAAAAGATTTTAGAATGGGAGTAATGTTTGGACTTCAAGAACTAGTACAACAAGGAAAAATACAAGTTCATTATGTATTGGCGGAACAAAAAGGAGAATTTGTAGCTCAAAGTGAACAAACGATTTTAATAACTGAAGATGGATTTAAACAACTAACATAAAAAGTTGATCCTTCAATAAAACAACGTTTGATTTTAGATGAAAAAGTTAAAAATTTGTTTAGTATCATTAACAGTTTCTCCTGATAGCGCCGATGGAGAGGCAAAAGTCATCAGAGCAATTTTTGAATATCTAAAAAAGCAAGGACACAAAGTAAAATTAATTACTGGTAAATGGAACAAAGATTTAGACAACACGGATATCGTTCAGTTTGATTTAGTTAGAAAAAGATTTTTTTGGGCTCCAAATTTTTGTTACAAGGTAATTAAATTCTTAAGGAATAATAATTTCGACATCGTACACGCTAATAGTGCCAAAGCAGCTTTACCAATTATTTTATCTAACCAAAAAAGATTCATTTGCACGATCCACGATTTTACTCCTTTTGAAACAAAACTTACAAGAATTCCTCTAGAAAAGTTTTTGATAAAATATGTTTCAAAAAAAGCATCGTTAATAACTACTGTTTCTAATTATGTTAAGCAAGAATTTCAATATTTCATTCCAAAAATTGATAAGAATAAAATTGTCACCATTTTCAATGGTATTGAGGAAAAGTACAATCCTTACCCCATCGAAGCTCAAAGATTAAAGGAAAAATTAAACATTAAAGGCCCTGTTTTATTATATATCGGAAGAATAGCTCCTTATAAAGGAGTAGGTAACATAATTGAAGCTTATAGACTGGTTAAAAACGAAATTCCAAACCTTAATTTAGTTATTGGAGGTAGACCAGATTATTTGATGGAAAAAGCGTACAATAATTGGAAAAATGAAAACAAAGACATTTATTTTATGGGATATCTTCCAGAAGAAGAAGTCCCTTTTTATTATTCTATGGGAGATATTTTTATAACTTTTTCTTCATCTTCCGAAGGATTTGGATTAACTCCGCTAGAAGCTATCTCGTGTGGAACGCCCGTAATATGTTCCTCAATTTCAGTATATCGAGAGATTCTAAAGAACCATGCTCTGTTCGTTCCTCCTAAAGATTCGAAAAAATTGGCTGAAAAAATAAAAATTCTCCTCAATGATAATGAATTGAGAAATGAAATAGTAAAAGACGCTCAAGGTTTTATAAAAAAATACAGTTGGGACGCGGTTGGTAAAAGATTAGAAGAAGAATATGAAAAATTTTTAACTAATTAGATCTCTTTTATTAAATTCTCCTTTACAATTTTAAAGCAAATTTCGTTTGGGTTTTCAAATTGCATAATTTTTTTTTTAAATGAATTGGTAAATCTGTTGTGATGAGGTTTTTCAGAAAGAATTTCTATAGACTTCCCTATAATTTTTTCAGATTCTTTTATATGTTCTAAAGGGAAACCATTATTTATTAAAAAATGTTCCTGAGGGGCGGTATCTCCGGGAAAAAATTCAATGCTTGGCACATTTAATAAACTCGATTCCCGAACGATCGTACCTCCACCACTGATTACTAACGCACTGAAATAACATAAATCGACCATATTCGGCATAAACCGCGTGATAATTACGTTGGAATTATCAATATATTTTTTCAACTTTTTTTTCAGGTATAGTTCTTGTTTTTCTGTTCTTACAATTAAAAAATATTTAAGATTTGGAAATTGATTAAATATTGTGGGAAAAAATTGACTAATTAATGTTTCTTCTGGTTTTAGTTCTCCTATGAAATAACTAGCAAACGAAGGTTCACTTCTAATAATTACGAATTTTCCCTTTTCTAAGTCGTTTTTTTCAAGTATATTGGGATTAGGTTCGTATTCTGAAAGCCAAGCTATCTCATCGATACCATTATATCTGATTAATCTCTCCGGATTGGCGTGGAGATGGATATACCATTCTTCTGGAACACACATCGGAGTAATTATATGATCTAAATATGGAAATATTTGTTTACACACCGGAACATTTCGAGGCTCATCGTTATAACCTATTGAGGGAATGTTCAATCCGTAAGATATTCTAGTGCCTTCCACAGAAGAAAAAGTTACAAAATAGTCTGGAGTAAATTTTATAACATATGGGTAAAGTTTAGACAAGCGATCGATGTAAGTTTTTAATTTATCTTCCAGTTTTTCACCTCCGTGCTTCCCAACTTTCTGATACTTAACATGTAAGTCGTCTAAAATTTGAAAAGTAGAATCGTAATCTCGAGCAGTAATTAAAAGTTCTGCACCTTCCTTCTGAAATTTTTTTAGAAGACGATTAAACATAATTCCCGTTTTTGGTTCTTCTATATCAATCCAAACTTTTTTGTTTAATAAACTCATCTTAAGATCAACTTTCTTAATGATAAATTGAATAATTTCATTAAATTGGAATTGCCAATTTTTTATTTCCAATCTTTAGGAATTTTTTTTAAAAACTTTGCTGGGTTTCCTACAACAATGTCGTTTTCTTCAGTATTTTTTGTAACTACAGATCCTGCTCCAACGATCGTCCCCCTTTTTAAAGTAATTCCTGGCATAATTACTGAGTTTGCCCCCAAAGAAACGTAATCTTCAATTTTAGGTCCGTTTAAATCAAATTCTTTTCGCATCATATATTTATCATTTGTTAATTTGCTATATGGACCCATAAAAACGTTGTTTCCAATTGTAGAGTATAAAGGAATGTAAACTCCCGTTTGAATACTTACATTGTTTCCTATAACTACATTTCCATCGATAATCGTGTTAGTACCTATTAAAGTGCTGTTTCCTATGGATGTTTTTTCTCTAATCATAACATTATGTCCCGTCTGGCATTTGTCCCCGATGATCACTTCAGAATATATTATAGAGCCTGCTCTGATGGTGCATTCCTTTCCTATTGTAATTAATGGACTCTCAAAATCTGTTATCTCTTTCTTGTCTTTTATAATAGCTGTTAAATCCGCTCTCTGCGGATGTCCAATGATACAATTTTCGCCTAAATATGTCTCTGAGTGAATCAAAGCATTTCCATAAATCTTAACTCCCATGGAAAGATAAACATCACTTTCAATTTTAACTCCTTTTCCTATTGCTGTAAAATTATCAATGAATACCGTCTCGTGGATAAATGCCTTTTTGTGGATAAAAGATAAATTTTTTCTCTCTAGATTCACTTTTCCAGCTTCACTTTAAATTAGTATTTAGTTGAATTATTTTTCAAAATAATATTAACTTAATCATTTTCCACATTTACAAGGGGAAGAGTTGCATTTCTTGCATTTATTTGGATACTTGCTAAATAATGCTTTTTCTATATCAACTTCTAATAAATTTGCGATGGAAACAGTCCATGCGATAATATCAGCTAATTCCTCTGAAGATTTTTCTTTATCTATATTTTGAGAATTAAATAATGTAGCTAGCTCCCCAATTTCTTCTATCAACCAGATAAATGTACTTTTAAGGCCCCTATTTAAGTCCTTTTGATAATAGAGCCTCTTTATTAAATCCTGGAAGTCTGAAATATTCATAATAAGAAAAATAAATTTATATAAAAAATTTTAATAAAAAAAAATTTAAAATAACCATTCAAAAATGCCTAACCAAGCAAACATTACCATTGCAATTAAAGCAACGGCAAAAATTACAGTAGTTATTGGGCTGATTTTAATTCCAATTGAACTATCTTCAAAAAATCTCATTAAACCTGCTCCCCCTAAAGGCATTGGAGCACTTCCACTTCTTCTTTTCTTACGTCTTGATTGACTTTGTCGAGATGGCATAACTCAACTATCACAAAAATTGTAATTAATTAAATAAAATTAACACATCAAAAATAATAAGGTTTATCTTGAATTAAAAAAAAAATATGATAAATTTTTATTAATTGTATTAATTATTATTAGTTAATTTGAGGAAATAAAGGTTTAATTTTTTATGAGAAAAAAAGGTTTCATCTTATTATTAATTGGTTTTCTTTTATTTATTGTTGTGATTTCAAATATTCAGAATAATTCCTTAGTTAATTATCAGAATCAACCTGAGAAAGAATCTCCTCAATTAGCAGGGAGTTTAGAAGGAGCAGAAAATATAGTAATTACTGAATTAAGAAGGTACGGTAATCTAAGCGGATACGGATTAGTAAATATTGAAGATAAAATGACTATTTTAAATAACAACGACAATCCTATTAATTCAATTTTTATTGGAATTCCTATTGAACATTCTGATGATTTAGTTTATTTTGAAGCTATGGGTGAAAACAAAAATTCTCTATTAACAGAAAGATCAAAAATAGTAATGCACAATTTTGAAATGATAATAATTTATTTTGATTCACCATTATTGCCGTATCAAACGAAAAATATAAGATTACTACAAACTTTTCAAAATTTATTCGCTTATAATGTTTTTCCATTAGGATTAACGGAAGATATAGATGTACATCATAATTTCACAGGGCCAGTATGGCCAATTTTACCCTATAGAGCAGAAGGAGAAATTTCTGCTGAATTTCGGTTTCCTGCCACAGCAGAAAGAGTTTATTTTGAAAGAATAGGATCCACAGGGAATGAGGCAGAAGGAGGGCGTATTTTATATGATTTAGCCAAAAGTCTTAGTTACGATTATTTAGACCCATTTTTAGAAAATTTAGGTGAACATCGAGAAATAGATATCATATTTAGAGATAGAGTTCTAAAATTCTCTCAAATTGAAATAGAAGAAATTAATCGAGATATTATGATTTCACCCTGGGGTTTAATTAAAATCAAAGAAGAATATTTAATCAAAAATCTAGGTTATTTTGAACAACATAATCTATTTTTAAATATTCCCGCTAATGCAATAAATATTTATCTATTTGATGATTTGGGCGAATTATCAGGGACTTTAAGTGATCTTGAGAATTCAAATAGAAAGAAATTAGAGATAAACCTCGTTCAAAATCGCGCTACATTAACCCCATCTTCAGTGATAAAATTCACTTTAACATATAACTTACCATTTGAAAAATATTTTACAACTAATTGGCTTCAAGAATCGCTTCAGATTGATTTATTAACAACAAAATATGATTATTTAGGAAAAAAACAAACAATAAATATACTTATTGAAGGATGTGGGAATATTGATTATATATCATCTCCTCCAGTTGCTATTAAACAATCGGGAGGATCCAAGATAATAGTTTATTATTCTGATTATGTAGCCCCTCTAGAAAATAAAATAGTTCTTCTTACCTTCAGTATTGATTTATTTGATTTATTATTAAGACCAATATTAATTATCCTCGCAATTGCAGTTATTTCATCTCTATATGTTCTATTAATGAAATCTAGTAAGAGAGAAGAAGATATTTCACTCTTTAAGAAGGAATATCTACCTGTAAACGAAATAAGAGAATTTTGTTCCTTATATGAAGAGAAAAATGCTTTAATATTAGAAATTAGGAAAGCAGAAACTGAAGCAAAACGTAAAAAATTAGCCAAGAAAACATATAAAAATCTATTAGCCAAAAATTCAACAAAAATTGACCAAATAAAAAATGAAATCATGCCATTTAAAAAAGTTTTAATAGAGACAAGTGAAACATTTGGAAATATTCTAAAAAAACTTGATGTTTTGGATACTGAAAGAATTAGTGTTGATGATAGCTTAAACCTTTTAGAGACTCGATATAAAAGAGGAAGATTACCTTCTAAAGCAGCTTATCAAAAATTATCAGATGATTTCTTCAATAGAAGAAAGAAAATCGATAGAACGATAGATAGATATATTCAACAGCTAAGAAGTTATTTGTTATAAATAATATATAATTCGGTGAATTAATGAAACCGTGGTTATTTGACATTTTAGCTTGTCCAATTGACAAATATTTTCCCTTAGATTTTTATATCTTTTCATATGAAACTAAAGAAGAAGAATTTAAGGAAATCTTAAGTTTTTTTGAGAAAAGAGACATTGATCTTATTAAGAAAGAAAATATTATCGAAATTCACCAGGAAAAGGGAAAAATTTATATTCGGGATGATATAGTTATTGAAAAGAGTTCGATCGATACTTATCTAAATTTAATAATTTCGAGCATTAAGGAAGTCAACTACATACACGATAAATCGTCATTAAAATTAAGTAAACAATGTTTTAACATTATCAAACACGATATAAAAGATAAAATAACCAATTTTTCTAATAGCATAGAATTTGAACAAATCGAAAATATTCTACCTGAATTATATTTTTTAAATAAAATTAAAGTTGAAACTGAAGTTGAAACGGGATTACTGTTCTGTTCAGAATGTATGCGATGGTACCCAATCATCGAAACAATACCTCAAATGCTACCTGATGAATATAGAGACGAAAAAGCAGACATTCAATTTCTAAAAACCAATAAAGATTTATTAGATAATGCATTTTTTAAACAAAATTTAAAACCTTTCAATGTATAAGTAATAAAATACATAGCCCGGTGGTGTAGTGGACAAGCATCTGGGGCCTTGAACCCCGTGACCACGGTTCGAAAACTATCAAGTTAACTCGATAATCGAAATTCCGTGCCGGGCTATTATTTATTTACTTTTTGTCAGTATAAATAAACTACTTAAAAAAGTTCATCGATCAATAATGATTCGGATAACTGATTTAAATTGGGGCGTCTTGGAAGCGGTATATTTAATAATAGTCTTTGTTGTAGGATTTGCAATTACAATGGCAATTATCCCCTATCTAATAAAAATAATGAAAAGGAGGGGTCACATCGGAATCGATATACATAAAAACTTAAAAACAGAAGTTGCGGAATCTGGTGGAATTAGCATCGTCATAGGAATTTCATTTGCATCAATGCTTCTAATTATCTTCTTTCCAAGTTTCTTTAACGAAATCCTGATATTTGTTTTAACTGTGGCTTTATCAGGGTTAATTGGTTATTTTGACGACAGAATTAAATTAAGATCGAGATATAAACTAATATTAACAATCTTTACGGGAACCTTGATTTTTCTGGCAAATTTTTTTGGTTTTATTAAAATTGAATCCCCTACAATCCCTTTCCTGGGGCAATTAAGATTAACGATTATTTATCCTATACTTGCGCCTATAATAGTAACAGTATTTGCAAACACGGTGAATATGTTGGAAGGATATAATGGTGAAGGGTCTGGGACATCCATTATTGCGTTATGTTCCTTGTTTGTTTGTTCAATAATATGGGATTCCGCAGAAGGAATTTTATTTACCACTATCGCTTTAGCAGTTCTAATTCCATTTTACTTATATAATAAATTTCCTGCAAAAATCTTTCCTGGAGATGTTGGAACGCTAAGTATTGGCGCTTTATTTGCGGGTATTGCTTTGTTTGGTTCTCTTGAAGCAGCAGTTTTCTGTGCGCTTTTAATACATATTTTTAATAGCTTTTATGTTTTATATTCAGTAAAAGGATTTTTTGAGAGCAGTGAAATTCTAGAAAATAAGAGCGATATTATATTGTTAGAAAACGATTTTATAAAAGCATCCGATGAGAAAGACGCTGCTCTAACTTTACCAAGATTAATCTTAGCAAAGGGGCCTTTAAAAGAACCAGAATTAGTTAAAAATTTTTATATTATTTCACTCATCTGTGGATTTTTCTCCATTATAACAACATTATTAATGGTTTGGACAATTGGAAATCTGGATTTAATTACAATAGCAATTGTAATCGTTATTTTTGGACTTATCATTACCATTTTATTACATAAATTTCCTAGAATAAGAGGCGTTGTGATTCTTATGGTTATATTAATCGTTGTAGGTTATATTTTTCTCATCTGCATTGATTTGTTTATAATACCAATAGATTTCGTAGATATTGTTATTTTTGGTATACCCTTGCCAACTAATATTATAATTTCTTTAATTTTAGTAATCCCTGGATTATTACTATGGTACTATATTACAATTAAATATTTTTGGTTTGAAATTTATAAAATGAAAGAAGGATCTTAAAGGAATAATTCTAACTTCTCAAATTAATTTTGTATAATTTTTTTCTAATTGTAGGAAATAATTTTAAGGAATTCATATTTAAAAAACAATAACAATAAAATTAAGACATAAAGGGTTTTTTATGAAAAAAATATTAAGATACTTACTATTTATCCTTTATATTTTTATTTCAACTGGACTATTTTTTTTATTTTACTTCATATTATTTCAACGAAACTCATTTGAAATTTTAATCGATTGGAGTTTTTGGGTATTACTCTTTTTATTTTTAATTACAATAGAAGAGTTTTACAGGTTTTGTAAAAATGGAAAAAGAAGCGAAATGAGTGATATTATAGCAATTTTATTTTTCTTTTTTCTTATTTTCTTCATTTCAAAAGATGTTTTGACTTCACTAATGGGTGCTTTTTCTATTTATTTGTGGTTTGGAATATATGAATTAAAGGAGTATCCTGTTTTAAATAAAATTTTAATAATTTCTTTAGTTACATATACTACTATCTTTATTTCTGGAATAATTTCAAACTTTTTAGGAGATCCAATTGTTATTAACACGGCTTTTGCTTTTTCTTTTTGGATTATTCTTGGATTAGGTTTAATATTATTTGGTAGAAAGTATATTATTATTTGGAGATTCATGTCACCTCAATATTTAACTTTATTTTTGTATATTATTGCGTGGCTCGCTATTGTTTTTATAAATCAATATACACCTCTTAATTTTATTAGCCAGAAAGCTTTCCTGTTTAGCCCTTTCTCCGTTTGGGAACTCTTCATTAACATCTACATGATTTTAATATTAATAAATTGGTTTATTTACTTCATTTCTGGGCCTATTTTAGATTTTATGCTTGGTATAAAATCAGTTGAGGATAAAAACTTATTACGTTTAATTAATGAAGTAAAAACTGACATTGGAATAAAAGGAAAAGTAAAGGTTGGGTTCGGTAAATACCCGATTTTAAATGCTATGGCATATGGCTCAGTTTTTGATAAAAGAATCGCCCTTATTGCGGAAGATTATAAAAAAGTGCCAGAAGATGAGGTTAAAGGAATTGTTGCTCATGAATTAGCACATATTAAGGGAAAACATACTTTAATATTAACTTTTATCACAACAGCAGATTTAATATTTAGGATGTTATTTGGCATCCCCGCTACATTTTACGATTATACGTTCGGAAACCCTCAAATACCTTTAATATTATTCATTCTTTTAAACTTAGGGATATATCTTATTTTGTTTATGTTTGTCAGAATCTTGGAAGGAAAAGCGGATCTAAAAACTAAAAAAATCGGCTACGCAAAAGAACTCGTAAAAGCGCTTTATAACTTAGAAAGTTTTTACGCCACAGGCCGGGAATTTGGCTTAAATACGATGCTTTTGTGCGATGAAAAAATCACAAAAAATAATGAAATTTTAAATTATTTAGACACGGCTGATTACATCAATAGATCAATAATTAAACCAAAAAGACTCTCGCTCGTTAGCAACATAATGAACTCCCATCCCCCCACTTATCATAGAATTGCAGCTATATTGGACGATAAGTTAAAACCAACAAAAGAAACGCTTTTACCGATCATTTGTTTAAAAAAATCAAAACAAAAATACTACGCAAAAATATTTGAAGACGCGAGAAAAAAATTTAAAGTCATCGCCAACGAGAAGTTTAAAGAATACTTCCATATTGGAGATATTTCTGCTTTTATGAGAAATCTAAATAGAATAGAATTATACAAACTGGAACTCGAAAAGGATTACGTGTTTAAGAATAAAGTTACAGATGAAATCGTTATAGGTAAATTAAAGGATGTTAAATTTAAAGACGACATTTGCGATACTGACGAGTATATCGTCAATGACATCAAAACTGGTAATGAAATTCTTTTAAATTCTTCATTGTATAAAAAATCTCGGGTTGATCTTAAAGATCAATATTTTTTTAAAAAGGAGGGAACTTTAAAACTGGTAGATATTGAATTGAACGAGGATAAAAAGGATGGCAAATATGTTTTTTTAGATAAAGAAGGTCGGAAGATTTTTAAAAACCTAAAAAAAAAAAAATTGCCCAATTCAATAGGCTTAATTAAAGAATTTAGCAACAATGATATTTTTTTTATAATAAAAGGAGAAATTAGAATAGTTAAATGTTTAAATGTAAACATCTCTGATAATTTCAAAGAATCTGAATTATCCTTTAGTGAGATGCCTCAAAGTGATGGCAACAAAACAATTCAATACAAATTAAAGGATTTGATCGTTAAACCAAAAAATATCTATATACAAATAAGAAGAAATGAAATGTTCCGAAAATCTGAATTAAACGTAATTAATTGGTTGATAGAAAAACAACTTAGAACTTTCATTTATCTTAAAAAACCAGTGAATAACCTTGAAATTGGCTATATCCAAGATGTCAAAATAAGTATTGAAGATTCAAAAAAAAAATCAAATAAAGGAAAGAATGAGAAAAGTAATTATCTTTCCATGAAAAATATCTTCGGTGAAGATATTAAGATTCCATACAATTCATTGGAAGTGTTGTTGTTTGAATATAATACAGCTATTATTCAAAAAAAATCAGAAACGAGCATGGTTAGCAAATTAGGATATTTAATAGTGAGAAAATTTAAACCAGAAAAATTTTTTTATCTTAATAAAATTTAATTGATATGTTTAGTTTAACATCTTATAATGACAAGTAAAATTAGAAGTATCGTAAACCTTTTACGCATAAGACAGTATTATAAAAATGTATTAATATTCATTGGTGTCTTTTTTACTAAAAGAATATTTGAAGTTGAACTTTATTTTCCTCTCATCTTAGGTTTTATTTTACTATGTTGCGCTTCTTCTTTCAATTACATTATAAACGATATACGAGATGTCGAACGCGATAAAAAACATCCCGAAAAAATGAAAAAAAAACCGCTTGCTTCTGGAGATTTGCCAGTGCATTTTGCCGTATTATTATTATTAATCATATCAGCATTTATGCTCTTCTCCCTCGTATTTTTAATACCAAATATCAGTTTCATTTTTATGATAATTCTTATCATCTTAACGGGACAACTTTACAACCATTTTTTTAAAAATTACGCTTTTATTGACATTTCAGTCTTATCTACAGGTTACTTATGGAGAGCGTTATCTGGGGTCGTTATAATAAATGAATACATTTCCGCTTGGTTGTTTTTAGCAATTTTTGAAATCGCGATGTTTTTAAGCATAGCTAAAAGAAAGGGCGATCTAATACTTCTTGGGAAAGACAAAGCTGTTGAGCATAAGAAAGTTTACGATCAATATTCTTTAAAATTACTAGAAGAATTTCATGTCATGATTGCCGGCTCTTTATTTATGACTTATTCTCTTTATCTGATATTAAAATTTAACCTTTTTGAACCTACCGTAAATTTACAAGAATATATTGTGATTTTTACCATCCCTATTTCATTGTATTTAATCATGCGATATATGTATTTAACGTCAGCGAAGCCTGAAATAGCGAGGAGGACCGAAAAAGCTTTTTTCGATAAAGGCATAATTCTCGCGGGTTTTTTCCTCTTTTTGATCCTTTTTTCTTCTTTTTATTACGACGTATTAGTGGGGATATTTGGCAGTTAAGGTAATAAGAAGCATTAAAGATAAAGAACCGCTTTTTTTTAATTATTAAAAATATACAAGTAAAAGGGAGAACTGGAAGTTTTAGATAAAACCAAGGCTATTAATAATTAAAATTTATAATAAACCAGAAAAATTTTTACAAAATCAAATTGTCAATCTAATTACAAAAAAACAACTCTACTACCAAATAAGAAAAAAAAAGAAAAAAAAAGAAAAAACTTATAAGTTTACAAATTTAAGAAGATACAACTACAAATCAAAAAAAAAAAATAAAATAAATTTTAAGTGATTATAAAATGAGTTTAGAAAAAAAAGACTGGGCAATTATTATAATAGCTGTACTCGCAGTAGCGTCCATTATTGGTAATGGAGTCCTACTTCTTCAACCTGGGGCGATAGTCAAGCCAGATTTAGGCGCAACCCTTGTTTTTGGTACCCAGAGAGGTCCTGTAGATCTTGATCCTCAGTATGCTTGGGATAGTGCGTCTTCGGATGTAATAAATCAAGTAGTTGAGACTTTATTTGCTTATAATTTAAGTGACCCTAATTTAGCTTTAATTCCTAGTTTAGCTCTGTGGGGCGATTGGGATGATACCGCTAATGATGATGGTACATATAATTATACCGTTCAATTAAGGGAAGGAGTATACTTCCATGATGGCACTCCATTTAATGCTTCATCCGTTGAATGGAACTTTGATAGATTAGCTAACTTAATGGATCTAGGCATTACTCAAATAGCTGAATTATATCAATACTATGTTGACACCGTTGTTGTCAATGAAACCTCTGGCGAAACAGAAGACATTATTAAACCTCTTATCAACGATACAGTAGTTATATCTGAATACCTTTTTCAATTTAAAATGAATGTAGAATATGGACCATTTCAAGCCTTACTCTGCTTTTCTGCTTCCAGTATTATGTCACCTACAGCTCACGCTGATGACTTTGATGACATACTTGAAACAGCAACTAGTGATTTAGTAGGTACAGGGCCATTCGTTTTTGACAAAGTAGAAACTGGTGTTGAGGTAATCATGCATGCTTTTGACCACTATTGGGGTGGTAGAGCCCAAATTGATACACTAATCTTTTCCATTATAAGCGACGCTCAAATTAGAAACAATGCTTTATTATCTGGAGATATCGATTTCTTAGGAGATCCAATGGCTGCTATGTATGATACATTCAATACAACCGCGGGTCTTGATCTAGTTAATGCAGGACAGAGTCTTATTACCCAATATCTTGGAATGAACAATGTGAAAATAAATGCCACATTTAGAAGAGCAATTTCACACGCCATTAATTATTCATACATTCTCGAGAACCTCATGCAGGGATGGGCCGCAAGACTTGAATCACCAATTCCAATGGGATTTCAAATGGCTGATTGGTCATCTACTGAGGCTGACTATGATGTAGAGTACGCAAGAGAGATCATGCAAAGTATGGGTTATGGTGCTACATGGTCTACATCAGAAACCCATGCAGACAACGCTAAATGGTTAGCCGCATCTTTTAGGTCGTTTAATTATACCTATAATATCGGGAATAATATGCGAGAAAATGTATTACTGTTATTAACAGATAATCTTGGTAAGATTGGTATAAAGGTCGGAGATGATGGTGATACCTGGGCAAACTACATCTATAGATTATATGAAATTTATGGGTACACTAGAAACGACTTAGAGCTCTATTGGATTGGATGGATTCCTGACTATAACGACCCAAGTAACTTTATTAACCCATTATTCACCAATAGAACAGTTGCATCTAATGGCGCTCAATACAACGGATATTTGGCAGCACTTGAAGAAGACGAATTTAAGGATGCGAGAGATCCATTTGACGTAAATGATAATGTGCAACTCTTAATGGAAGCAGCATTGTTTGAAACTGTTGAAGCTACAAGAGAAGATATGTACAGTAGAATACAAGAACTTCTTGTTGAAGAAGATATGCCTTGGGTCTATGGATATGTCAGTATTGGTTTTGACGCCCATAATTCAGAATTAAAGGGTTTCCCAACCAACCCATGGGGTTATACATACTTCTATCCATGCTATTGGGATCCATTACCAATACAAGATTATTAGATGAATATATAGCCCAAAAAACAAAAAAATCTAAATAAATAATTTTTTTTTTATTCATTATTTTTTTCTATAGAGTTATTATTTTATTCGGTTATATAAATGAACCCAAAAATAGGATTTTTAAATCCCCCTGTAAAATTGAAATCATTTAAAAATGATCTAGCACCCATTGGATTCTTTTTAGATATTTTTTCGTCTGAATTATTTGAAATTCCTGTAATGCCAATCCCTATGAGGATTGATAATTTAACAAATGGAATAGCCACATTTTTCATAATACCTGATTTTACTAAATTGAATATTTTACTTGAGCGCTTGGATTTGGTTTTTGACTTTTATAGTTTTATTACACAGGGGATACATAATTTAATTATTTATGCTAAAAGAAAATATAAAGAAATAACATATCGAACCTTACCAAAAGAATTAATTATTAAATGGTTTGAAAACTCATTAAATTTAACTGCAGAGATACTTAGTTTAAAACAAGATTTTACTTTTATAACTAGTGAATTTTTGAAGATATATTCTAAAATTGAAAAAAAACAGATTGAAATAAATTCTAAAGATTATTATAATGTTCTAACTGATTATTGCGAAGTAAATATTAAATACTTTAGAGACAGGATTGAGAATAATCAGTTCAAAATCTTTGAAAAAGGTGTATTAAAAACAGTAGAATTGTATAAAGAAAAAAGAAGTAAATATTATCCAGAACTTATTCCTATTGAAGTAAAAAATTTGAAAATGAATAAAGTTAATAAATTGACGTTCGTACCATACTTAATATATGACGACATTTTAGATTGCTTTACGTACAACAAGAAACTTTTAGATGATGCAAAATTAAAACCATTAAATCTGACTACATGGAAAAACTACGGAATAATTAATAAAAGATCAAATATTGATAATTCTGAATATAATTATAACCTAAAAAATTTTAATTTAAAAAATATTAAATTGGAGATATTGTTATGAAATGGAAGATTGATCTTGCCAGGCAAGGAAATTTCATTATGGCTGTAATATTAATCCATTTTGTATTTTTCGGATATATATGCAATCTTTACGAAAAATCTATTGGAAATAGAGTTATATTTCTATACCAAGTGCTTTTCAATCCATTTTCCATTTTATCATTAGTAATACTTATGGGAATAGTATTTTTTATGGTCTTTAGGGAGGAGTTTTTTGAATACGGAATTAGAAATAGCATTTGGCTTATATTATTTATCGTTATTGAATCTTGGATATGGTATTTGTTTATAAATGGTTTCCAAGCCGACTTATTGGCATTAACTGCTCAAATGTTTGGGCTCTATTTTGGTAGTATTGACGGTTATCTAACAATACTAACTCTTTTGGGAGTAAATCTATTAAGTGCTATATTAGGTGCATTTACTAAACAAAAATATAAAGAATATATCGCAAAAATTAAAGAAGTGAAAATTTAATTTAAAAAAATTAAAATTTTTAATAAAAATGTTAAAAAAGTATAGGTGATTTAAAAACAGATGAGTATGCTTAAATATATTCTAAGAAGGCTACTAGCTGCGGTTCCAGTATTATTTGGAGTGTTAACAATTACTTTTGTTCTCTCAAGAATGATGCCAGGAGATCCAGTTTTAGC
Source organism: Promethearchaeota archaeon (assembly GCA_019057795.1). GTDB lineage: Archaea > Asgardarchaeota > Lokiarchaeia > Sigyniarchaeales > SOKP01 > SOKP01. Next base: position 48,248 of record JAHLWS010000073.1, read on the forward strand.
AACTATGCAAGCAAGATTTCCAACTGAAGCAGCATATCGGGCACAGTATGAAGCTTTAGGACTTCATTTACCATTAATAACACAATATTTTATCTATGTTGGGAAATTATTCATCGGAGATTGGGGCTATTCCTACTCTCTAGTTAGAGGGCAAGAAGTTTGGGATATTATAATGGAAAGATTCCCTAGAACTTTTGATATTGCGATTTTTGCAATTGTTATCGCAACAATCATAGGACTTAAAACAGGGGTGATTTCAGCGACAAATAGGAACAAATGGAAGGACACACTACTAAGAGGCATTGCATTAATAGGTGTTTCGATTCCTATTTTTTGGATGGGGTTAATCTTACAATTTTACCTATCTTTTCAATTGGGTTGGTTTCCAACAGCTAATTATAAAACCCCAGGAATCGGAGATCCCCCCCCAATTACGTTAAATAGAATTATTGATGCAATATTATCAGGTCAAACATATTTAGTTACAGATTATTTACACCATTTGATTTTACCTATTTTCTGCTTATCTTTTATAACAATCGCAGGAATTACAAGACAAACACGTTCTAGTATGCTAGAAATACTAGAACAAGATTATGTTCGAACTGCAAGAGCTAAAGGATGTAAAGAACGAGATGTAATTAATACTCATGCTAGAAAAAATGCTCTCATTCCTACAATAACAGTTATTGGGTTGAACTTTGGGGGTCTTTTAGCGGGAGCGATTCTGACTGAAACTACTTTTAATTTGCATGGAATAGGTGAAGCTTTAATTGCATCAATACAAAGTACAGATTACTGGCTTTTAAATGCAATTGTATTTTTAACAACAGTAGTTTTTATAGCTATAAATTTAGGAGTAGACATTATTTATGGTTTTGTAGATCCAAGAATTAGATATTAAAAACGCTTTAATGAATTTTAAAAAAAGAGATGATTTATAAATGGCAGATCAAGTTTATGAAATAGAATCCGATAAAGATTATTCCGAAAGAAAAGAGAATTTTTTAAAAACAATTTTAAAATGGATTGCATCCAATATTAAATTTCTACTTATACCTGGTTCTAGAATAGATGAATTAACTTTACGAGAAATTGAATACGAAAAATCAATCAGCAAACGTAAATTTATTCGCAGGTTAAAATCAGCTTTAACGATTTTAGGAATTTCAATCATTTTCATAATAGTAACATTGGCAGTTTTTCCCGAATGGATATCTCCCTATACATACGAAGTAGCCAACGGCCTTTGGGAGGATTGGTGGAGTGCCCCTTCACCAAGTCATCCGTTAGGAACAACTGAATGGGGACGAGATGTATTAGCGCGAGCAATATTTGGTGCGAGATCATCTCTAACGATCGCCCTACCAGCTATTTCTTTTAGTGTTATATCTGGTGTAATGGTCGGTGTCATTGCTGCCTATTATGGTGGATGGGTTGATTCTATAATAATGAGAGTCGTTGACATCTTTCTTGCATTTCCTGGTTTAATTCTTGCAATGGTATTTATTGCTATTTGGGGTCAAAGAATGGAATTCATTATGCTAGCATATGGTATTATTGGCATACCGTATTATGCCAGGTTAATAAGAGGATCTGTACTTCAAGCACGAGCTTTACCTTATGTGGAAGCAGCAAGAGTAGCAGGTGCCGGGAATTGGAGAATAATGTTTAAACACATTTTACCTAATTGCATTCAACCTATTATTATATCTTTTACTTTCGATATTGGTGGCATTATTTTAAGCTTAGCGGGTTTAGCCTTTTTAGGATATAGTGATCTTAGAATGATTGAATGGGGAAGAGATATTAGTATGGCCCGTGGATATCTTATACCTGCTCCATGGGCATCCTTATGGCCTGGACTAATGATATTATTTACTGTATTAGGTTTCATGCTAGTTGGCGATGGATTGAGAGATGCTTTAGATCCAAGATTGAGGAATTTGTAGTTTTATTAATTAATCAAAAAAAATAACATTTGAGGAATAATTAGATGATTGATTTAAATAGTGATAAAAAAGTTGAAAAAATAGAGGAACCTGAAGATAGTTCTGAAATAACAAAATCATTAATCGAAATAAACAATTTAAAAACTTATTTCTTTACTGAAGAAGGTATTGTTAAAGCAGTAGATGGAGTATCTTTTTCTATTTTTGAGAACGAGATACTTGGACTTGTAGGTGAAACTGGGTGTGGAAAATCCGTTACAGCTCTTTCTATTCTTGGTTTAGTTCGTTCACCTGGAAAAATAATGGAAGGTTCAATTACCCTTAAAGGAGTAGATCTAATCTCATTAAGTGTGAAAGAAATGAGGAACTATCGTGGGAAAGAGATCACCATGATATTTCAGGACCCGCTCAATTCACTCAATCCAGTAATTTCAGTTGGCAACCAAGTAGGTGAAGTTTTTTTACTACATCAAAAAGAAAGAATTAAAAATACCTTAAGAGAACGCCGTTTGGAAAAGAAAGAAAAACTTAAAGAAAAAAGAGAACTAAAAAATAAATTAAAAAATGAAGCTGAAAGATTAACCACGGAAGAAGTAAATGAAATAAACGAAAGAATTGAAAAATTGCTGACAGAAACTAAAGGAGCTTTATCAATAGGTAGTATAGTAAAAGATGAATCAGAAAAAATTATTACAGAAGTAGGAATAGCTGATGCTAAAGGAATATTAAAAAGGTATCCACATGAATTAAGTGGTGGTATGAGACAAAGAGTAATGATTTCAATGGCACTTTCATGTAATCCCGTTTTATTAATTGCTGACGAACCAACGACAGCTTTAGATGTTACAATCCAAGCTCAAATTCTTGATTTAATGAAAGAGTTGAAAAGGAAATTTAAAACTTCTATTTTAATGATAACTCATGACTTAGGAATTATTGCAGATTTATGTGATAGAGTTGCTGTAATGTATAGTGGTAATATCGTTGAATACGCAACAGCTGTTGATTTATTTAAAAATCCACGACATCCTTATACTCAAGGATTAATTGGCGCAATACCAAGCATAGAAAAGAGGGATCAAAAATTAAAAACAATACGTGGAATGGTTCCAAATTTAATTTATCCTCCCTCTGGTTGCAGATTTCATCCTAGATGCGATTTTAGATTAGAAATATGCGATAAAGTAAAACCGAAATTCCTCAAAATTGGTAATAGATATTTTATTGCTTGCCACATGTTTGATCCTGAATATAAAGATTCGCCTAAATATCAATGGGAAGAAGCAGAATTAGAACTATCAGGAAGATTTTAAAAAATAACTATAATAAATAATTAAAAAGAGGTTTAAAAAAATGACTATAAGTGAAGATATGACAATTGACTCCAAAAAATCGGATGATGTTATACTTTCTGTAAAAAATTTAAAAACATATTACCCTATTTATGGTGGTATATTAAAACGTAAAATTGGAGAAGTTAAAGCAGTAGATGGAGTTTCTTTTAATCTTCATAAAAGAGAAACCTTAGGATTAGTAGGTGAAAGTGGATGCGGCAAAACGACTATTGGAAACACTATTTTAAATTTAGTTCCAGCTACATCTGGAGAAATTTGGTTCAAAAATGAGAGAATTGATGACAATTTTAAAAAGGATTTACGGAAAAAAATTCAAATGGTATTCCAAGATCCTGATTCTTCTCTTAATCCAAGATGGAAAGTAGTAAATATTATCGGTGAGCCCTTAAAACTCTTAATGAGGATGAAAAAAAAACGAGAGATTCGAAGACGAGTTCTTGAACTATTAGAAACAGTGTCTATGAAAAATGAGCATTTAGATCGATTTCCACATGAATTCTCTGGAGGGCAAAAACAAAGAATTGTTATAGCAAGAGCTCTTGCTTGTAATCCTGAATTAATAATTTTAGATGAACCAACATCTGCTCTTGATGTATCCGTACAAGCCCAAATTTTAAACTTATTGAAAGCCCTTCAGAAAGAATTCGACTTATCTTATCTGTTCATTACGCATGATTTAAGTGTTATTCAACATATAGGTGATAGAATAGAGGTTATGTACTTAGGAAAATTCGTTGAGGGAGGCCCTATTGAAGAAGTATTCTATAACCCAGCGCATCCCTATAGTAAAGCCTTATTATCAGCAAGACCGACATTTGATCCGACTTCTAGAATAGATAGGATTATTCTTGAAGGAGATGTGCCAAGCCCTATTAATCCGCCTTCAGGATGTTCCTTTCATCCTCGATGTCAAGAAATGGAAAAACATGAGGGGTGTGGTGTAAATACCCCTCCAAGAGTTCAATTAGGTAAAGATCATTACATGTACTGCGTACCATTAAAAGATGAAAAAAAGTCGTATAAAGGAATGGAATATATCTCAGACTAATCAAATATTTTTCCTTTTCAATTTTCATAATACTTTTTCTTAAGTAGATTTAATATTATTAGAAAAATCATAAAAAAAATAAATTATTGAACTTTTTTTATAATAATCATGCCTCACAAATCTCAGATTTTTGTAGTAAAAACGTCTCCAAATACAGTTTTGGAGGATTATAAAAAATTAATGCATTTAGCAGAATATGAAAAGTTTTACGATAAAAATAATAAAACCATCTTAAAATTAAATTTAAGTTGGTCAAAATTTTTCCCTTCGTGCTCCAGTCCACCATGGCAAGTGGAAGGAGTACTAAAAACTATGGTAGAAGATGGTTATAATCCAAAAAAAATCTTCACTGCTGAAAATAGAACTGTCGTGACGAACATCGAAAAGGGGCTAAAAGGAAACAAGTGGGGCCCTATTATCAAGAGATATGGTGCGTGGTTTGTACCGTTAACACGGGTACCGTTTGTGCCGTATGAATCGTTAAGACATAGATTTATTTCGTTGAAAAATAGGCAGTTGCATGTTCTTGATTCTAAAATATTTCCAGAAGGTTTTAAAATTCCAGAATTTTACGTTGGGAAATCCATAATTCACCTTCCAACCATGAAAACTCACGGTCATACGGGGGCGATCGGAGGCTCATTGAAACAAACCAAGGAAGAAATGAAGCATGGGGGTATAACATGCGCTATGAAAAATGCCTTCGGTGGCCTTTTGACCAAGCGTAGACATTTTAGTCACCAATTTATATCTGAAGTATTAGTAGATTTGTTAATAATTCAAAAACAAATACACCCGAACATTATGGCGATAGTAGATGGAACTGTGTGTGGGGATGGGGCGGGACCAAGAACTATGATTCCTCGAATAAAAAATTTTCTCCTTGCGGGGTACGACCAAGTCGCAGTTGACGCCGTTGTAGCAAAAATGTTAGGATTTGAACCTTTGAAACTACCAGCTATAAAATTAGCCCATGAAGAAGGGTTGGGCTGCGGAGACTTCGAAGATATTGAGATTATTGGAGAAGATGTATCGAACATAAATTGGAACTTTAAAGTAAAACGCAGTTTGGTAATTTGGGGAGATCAGATGGTTAGGAAAGGATCTTTACAGTTTATAAATCCATTATTACAAAATAAAATCTTTTTTACTTTTCCAATTTTAGGTTCCTTAATCTTTCATGATATGCTATGGTACCCTACAATCGGCAAGAAAAGAATAAATAATTTCCTTAAATCAGGATGGGGAAAACTTTTCAAAAATTATCCTCATAATTAGGGTTTAATTTCTTTCGCATCTTTAAGAACTCCCTCTATTAAATCTCTAAAATTAAGATTATATTTCTTATCTAATTGAATATGGATCAAAAATTCAACAGCCCCTCCTTTTCCTAAAAGAGGAGAAACCATTATACCCTTAGGAAAGAAAGAATTCTCAACATTCCATTCCATTAGGTTAAGTAAAATCTGGTAAAGCTTTTCTGAATCATTTATTACTTTTAATTTGGTTTCTTCACGAAAGTTTGTTTCAAAAAGAGGTTTAACTAAAACAACAATATCTCCATTTTTCTTCAAATAATTCCTAATGTTAGGTAGTACTGACTTGAGCGAAGAGAAAGTTATGTCTATTGTTACAATGTCTACTTTATTGGGTAGAGTTTTCAAACTTCTAGCATCGACTCCTAATAGTTCGACAATTTTTTCATTCTTGCATTTTAAGGAAGGATGAAGTATATCTGTTGCAGTATCAATTGCGTAAATTTTAATCGCTCCATGTTGCAATAAGCAATCTGTAAAACCTCCGATTGAAGCTCCAATATCAGCGCAAACCTTTCCTTTAACTGAGATAGAGAAACGCTCTAATGCCGCTTCTAACTTAAGTCCTCCCCGCCCAACATAAGGAAATTTTCTCATTAATTGGATGTCAGAAGTGTTTTCAATTTTTTTACCCGGTTTAGTATTTATTACATCGTTTACATACACATATCCCTTTTTTATTAACCACTGTGCTTTTGTTCTACTTTCTACTAACCTTCTTTCCACTAATAGGATGTCTAAGCGTTCTTTCATCTCTTCAGCATAAAAATATTTTAATATCAATTGGTAATAACGATGAAAATAATAAAATCATTTTTATGAATTTCTATAAAAAGTCGAATTTTATATTCTTAGAATAAAAACTTAATGTGATATGTCTAATTCTTTAGTTGATTATCTTTACTTTAGTCAGATTGTAAACATAAAAAAGAAATTCTTTAACATAGAATTAAAGTTTATTAAATTCTTTTTTGAAATTACAAAAATCGTTCCGGTATTTGTAATTATCAGAAATCAGTTTGTATTCTATTTTGTAAAACCAAGAGATTTTTTTATAGCTAAATTTTTTCTAAGAAAATTAAGATATAAGCTCAATGGTAAAAAAATTTCAATAATCCGGGCTGAAACAACGTTAATAAGGCTAGTTTTCAGCTTTTTTGACGATGTTTATATTCATAATGTAAAATTGATTGAAAAAACAAATGGAACTTTAATTGATGTAATATTTTTATTTGATAAAGATAGGGCTATTGCCGTTGGAAATGAAGGCGGTTATATTAAAGCCGTTAATTATATCTTTAGAAATTACATTGATTTTGATAGTCCTTTTAACCAATTCGAAAAAGATCCGGTAGAAATAAAGTGTACTAAAACTAATTTATAATCAAGACGAGTTTTTTATCATGTAGCTAGTGTTTATTTTTTTCCTCGATTCTACCTGCTAAATAAAAACTTATTTTACCTAATATTACTTTTAATGAAGCCTTCCAACCCCAAGTTTTGTATATTTGCCTTAATATCAAGCCAACCAAAATAAAAGAAACTACAACGGCTATCCAAATACTAAATGGATCTAAGCTGTTTAAAAAAATAAAATACATCAAATTATGCCCTAAATAAACAGTAAAGGAATAATAAGAGAAGTAAAACAATAGTTTGTAACTTCTTTTAGTTTTAAAAACGTTAAATTCCTCAAGAGTTATTAATATTAACAGCAATATTAAATCGATACCTAACGTATAAATTAACCAAGAAAAACTGCTTCTGATTAGAAAACTTGGAAAATCAAATATTAAGCCAAAAAAAATTAACAATAAACCAAAGATACACATTGGTAAAAATAATCTTTTTTTCAACTCATTTTTTCTGTTTTGTGGTTTTTTGTTGAAATTTATCTCATATAAGACATCTCCAATAACAGTTCCAAAAAGAAAAAAGGGAAAAAAGTTAAGTAAAGTATCTTGACCTAAATCGTTATATAAAATGTGATATAAGACGCCTTGTAGAGTTGCTAAACCTTGATGTGGAGATAAGAAATTATAAATAAATTGATTTATGATCCAAATCGAAAAACAAATAAAAATTCTAGTCTTTTTTGATAATTTAAATAATGGCCATGTTATAAGTAAGGAAAAGGCAGCAGTCATTAATACAAACCATGTCCAAATCCATGATAAGTTACCTATCGAAAGAGCTATTGCAAAATTATAACCTAAAGCAATTATGAATAAAAATAATGCTCGAAAGTAATAAGATTGTTTTACTCTCGAATAACTTAGCTCATTCAATATCTCAACTCTATAAATTCGATCTCGATACGATATAGCTATACTTACGCCTGAAATAAATAAAAACCCAGAAGCCCCAATCGGATCCAAAATACTATGAGTATAATTTTTTAAAGAAAAATATTCAGCTTTAAGCCACCAGTCTAATAAATGACCTAAAAACATCCAACCCATACATATTCCGCGAAATATGTCAATACTTTTTAGTCTTTTCATTAATTTCAAAAAATATTTGTGAATTAAACTTAAATATTTAGAATTTAATTCTAAACTAATTAAAATTTTTTCTATTATCGATTAATTTAGCAATTCCTAGACTCAACCTACCTATTTGTGCTTTTATGGAAAAGTTAGAGCCCCATTTGTTATGGATACTCCTTAAGGCAAATCCTATGATGAGTATTATTGCTGATATATAAATCCAAATGTTAAATGGATACAAACTATCTACAAATAGAAAATATAATAAATTATGTAAGAGGTATACTGTAAAGGAGTAATAAGAAAAATAAGAGAGAAATCGGTATCTTTTTTGAGTATTAAGCATCCCAATTTCTTCCATTCCCAATATAAATGCAAAAATTATTAATTCAATTCCTAAAGAATAAAAAAACCAAGAAAATGTTCGATGATGTAAAAAGTTTGGAAATTGAAAGATAACCCCAAATACTATTAAAATTACTCCTGATATTAATGAAGGAATTAGAAATTTCTTTTTAAATACTTCTCTATTAACCTTTTTGTTATCATCTGAATATAAATCGTAAAGAACATCTCCTATAACAGTACCTATAACAAAAAACGTAAAAAACGATAATATCGGGTCTAATTCCAAGTTATTGTACAATACATAATACATAACGCCAAAAAGATTATTTTGACCAACATATCCCAATAAAAAAGTTATTAATATTTGGTTTAGAAACCATAAACTTATTCCAAAACAGATTCTAAATAGCTTCGATGTTTTAAACAACGGCCAAATCATAATAAGAGAAATTGCAATTGTAAGAAGAATAAACCAATGCCATATTATAGATAGATCATGAAACATTACTGCAACAAATGTGTTATAAAGCAAAGAAATTATTAAAATAAAAAAAGCTCGAAGGAAATACTCGTTTCTTAGAGTTTTTTTACCGTAAGATTTCGATATTTCAGCCTTTTTAGTTCTGCTTCTATACGATAAAACTGCACTTACTCCAGAAAGAAATAAAAAGGCTCCTGATCCTATTGGATCTGCAATTGCTCTATATATATCAAAGAACCACATGCTCTCTTGAGTAAGGTACCACTCGGTCATATGGCCCACGATCATATGCACCATGCTTAATCCGCGCAAAATATCGATAGTTTTAAATCTTTTCAATTACAGTATCCCCAAAGCTCCAAGTGCTATAGATAGCAATAATTTTTAAAATCTTTTTTATAACTGTAATTTGATGAAATTATTCAAAATTATTAAATTTTTCAGCTATAACTAATAATATCTTATTTCATTAATCAACCGAGTAGATTCTTTAAGTGAAATTTCACCGTGTAACACATTTTCAGCAATTTCTCCCAGTGTATTTATATTTTCGTCAATCTTTTCAAAATTCCTTTTGAATACACCTTCATTTTGTAATTTATTTAATCTTTTTTGTTTGTAAATCGAGTCGTAATTTTTCTCGTTTACTTCAATGCCTTTCCTAAATGCTAATATTAATGCTGAGATTTCATCTTTAGAAAAATTTCGTTCTTTTTGTTTTTTAATTATTCTCATTTTCGAGGATTTGTATTCATTAATTAAAAATATATTAACATTCTTTCTCCCGTGTAAAAATTTAAAAATATTTTCTATTAATTCATATGTAAATGATGGTACACCCATTCCTAATTTAAAAGTTAGCACCATTAAATTTGGGTTGCTATCTTGAAAAGTGTGAATGTTGTTCTTTATAGCTACCAATAACTCGTCTTTTTCATAACAACAAAAAGAATCTAAATAATAATCATCTAAAAAAATCATCAATCCAATTTTTTTTCCCGGATCGATTGAAAAAGTTAAACTTAAGTAGTTATTTTTATATTCTATACGATATGCAGAGATTACTCTTAATAGATATTGCTCGAAATTCTCGCCTTTCGAATATACAAGAAAACTTACCTTAAGATCTTTATTATAATAACTTTCAAATTCATCCCGTGTTGTTAAGATAATGGATGGAGCGTTTGGAATTTTATTTCCAGGATTTAATATTTCAGCTTTAATTCTTTTTTCATTTAATCTTTTATTTATTTTATAAAAAAAGTTCAGATTCTCCGTTAATATATATAAATGTTTATTTCTCAATTTATTAATATAAATTAAAGATTTAATTAAAAACTTTTAATTATGAATTTTCCTATCAAACAAATAAACGATTTCTTTAATTCCATAGATATCTTCGAGGGAATCACTTCATTATGGGGTGATATTGGCGTTGGTAAAACTACTTTATCGCTCCAAACAGCTTATAATAACGCGTTAAGTGGTTTTAAGGTAATTTATATATATAGCAAACCAAATTTCCCTTACTATAAAATTGATTCTGTTATTGAAAACGATTTAAATGAAGTATTGAATAATATTTTGTTTAGTAAGCCTATAACTTTTAAAGATTTATATAACCTTGTTTTTAATTTAGAATTTATTATTATTGATGATTTAAAAAACGATGATGGCTCTTTTAATTTAATTATAGTTGATTCAATAACTGATTTATATGGATTAGAATTACAACAAGATAAAAAAGAGAAAAATTACATTCTGAATTATAAGTTAAATCAAATTCTAGCTAACTTAACTTTTTTAAATAAAAAATATCACATTGATGTTTTAATTGTAAATGAACTTAGCAGAAAAACTCAAGAGGGCCAAATTTATGAAGTGGAACGCGGCGGCAATGTTATGGAATATTGGGTAAAAAAATCTATCAAAATTGAACGAACGGATAAATTGAACCACCGTAAGTTTTTTTTAATGAAAGGAAAAAGTAATAATTCGATCGTATTTTATTCTATATTAAATAAACAAGGTTTTGAAGAATAAAAAAAAGAAAAAAGTAGTTGAATAAAGATCAGAATACCCCAAATGAAATTGTCAAAATGGTTGAATAATAACATCCCTCATTATTTTTCAAATAAAAGCGATTTAATAGAAATTATAGAAATTATTGCTGAAGCAACCATCCCTATTCGCGGGTTATTAGAAAGGGGCATCACATCTCGCGAAATTGAGCAGAGAATGAATATTAAAAAGGTAAAAGAAAAGACTATAAATGTTTACGGCGAATCCCAAATTCACGAAGATATATTAACACACAGCATTATATTAAAAGCGCTACAAGAAAGCGATACAGATTTTCTTTTTGTTGCTTCTGAAGAAGCAGAGCCCGTTTTAAGTGATGGAAAGTTTGGTATAACAATAGATCCTGTTGATGGCTCTTCAAATGTTATAGTAAATAGAACTGTTGGGACGATTGTGGGAATTTATGACGAGGCGGGGCGCATTGTATGTAGTTTCTATGTACTTTATGGGATTTATACTAACTTAATCTTAGCGCTTAATGGACAAGTTGCTGAATTCATTTTAGATACATCACCTTATAGCATGACTTTTTACCATTATGTCTTTCAAGAATTAAAAACTTTGCCCAACAAAGAAGAGGGGGGCATTAGATGTCTTGGAGGTGATTCTACGGAATGGTCAGATAAATGTAGGGCTTATGAACAACTATTAATTAATCATCATTTTAAAAATCGTTATAGCGGAAGCTTTGTTGGTGATTTCCATGCAATAATAACTTATGGTGGAATTTACTCATACTTTCCTTCACCAAAACCAAAAATTCGCGTATATTATGAGTGGCTCCCGTTAGCTTTTATCATCAAAATTTTAAACGGAGAATTTTTAATTATTGGAAGTATTGAAGACCATAACAAAGTAAAAAAGATTGAACATATTGAGCCATTAACTAAGACTAATGTGAACAAGATACATGATGAGACTTCTGGTGGTTTGTTAGGGAGCGCAATACCTGTTAACCTCTTTTTATCGCTCTAAAAGAGGTTATAATTTTGTCTAATTTATTAATTAACTTGAGCAAAATGATTAATCTAATATGAAGATTGGAAATCTCAACCTAAATAATAACAAATATGTCAAAAAACAAGAAGGTTCTGTAGAATTCTATTTATATAAGAATGACAAAGATAGTATACCTTCCAAATCAATGGGTGTTTTTTATAATGAAAAAATGGAAATAAATCGAGATATTTCAATCTTAACTATACTAACATATAATAAACTGATTAATCGAGATTCGTTGGTAATGGTAGATTGTATGGCTGCTTCGGGCATAGGCTCTATTAGATTGTTAAAAGCTTCCAATAACTTTAAAAAAATATTTATCAACGATATTAACCCGATAGCCGTAAAACTTATTAAAAGAAATTTAAAACTAAACGATTTAGAAAAAAATACTCAAATCATCTCCTCACTCAAAGATGCCAATTTATTATGCATAGAAATCGCGCAAAAATCTTGCTTAATTGGAGAAAAAAAGATTGAAAGCCCCAATGTAATTTCAATTGATCCTTTTGGCACTCCAAACATATATATTGATTCTGCATTTAAATCGATTAAAAAAGAAAATGGATTGTTATGTATAACGGCCACGGATACCGCAGTATTATTTGGAGTAAAACCAAAGGCTTGTATTAGAAAGTACATGTCTAAACCACTTCACACGGAATATTGTAAAGAAATTGGAGCAAGGATACTAATATATTATATTTCAAGAATTGCTAATGTTAACAATTTAGGAATAATTCCGTTGTTAACTTTTTATTCAAATCACTTCATAAGAATTTTTGCTCTTACATATAAAAGTAAGGCGAAGATTTTTAAGGACATATCAAATAGTTATGGATATATTATCCATTGTAAGAATTGCGGGTATCGTTCGTCCGTTTTAAACGATATATTAACAATTCCTCAAAAATGTCCATCATGCTTAAAAGAAGAACCATTATCATATTCTGGCCCCCTATGGATTAAAGAATTACATAAAAGATATTTTCTTGAAGAAATAATTCAGTTAAATGAAAAATTCAATTTTAAGAGTAAAAATAGAATATCTAAAATTATTAAATACGCATTAGATGAAATAGGTATGCCCGTTTCTTATTATAACATACATAAATTATGTCAACAATTAAAGCTCCCATCAATTCCCAAAATCGAAAAATTAATTGAAGCAATTGGCGAAAGTGGTTATTCAGCATCAAGAACTCATTTCGATTTTATATCAATTAAAACAAATATGGGAATTAATGCGTTAAAAAATATACTAAAAAATATACTAAATTAAATAGGAATGTGGACCATGCCAAAGGCAGCAGAAGATCATAAGAAAGACGCCGTGTATAAGCAAGCTAAACGTAAAGGATATAGAGCCCGCTCAGCATTTAAATTACTTGATATACAAAGAAGATTCACCATTTTTAAAAGGGCTTTTTATATATTGGATTTGGGTAGTACTCCGGGTTCATGGCTTCAAGTTGCGAAGAAATTTGCTGAAGAAAATTTATTGAAATATAACGATAAATATTATCACCGAGATCATTATAAAATTATGGGTATAGATATAAAACATATAACGCCTATTGAAAATATTAACACAGTTCGAATTGATTTTACTACACCTGAGTTTCAAATTGAAGTTAAAAAATACTTCGAAGGAGAAAAACTAGATCTTATCTTATCTGATGCCAGTATCAAAAAATCAGGAAATAAATTTAGTGATCAAGCCATGCAAGTAAAACTCTGTTTTAAAATTCTTGAACTTACAAAATTTTTAAAAATTAAGGGAAACTTCGTAATAAAGATATTTCAAGGGGCTGATTATGATGATTTTTACATAAAAATGAAGCAAAACTTTACGATCGTTAAAAGTCTAAAACCAAGCTCGTCTAGCAAAAAGAGTAATGAAATCTATTTAATTGGTTTAAAGAAAAAATAATTATTTATCTGATTGTATTTCTTCAAAATTTGTTTTGTAGATTTGTCCTTCTAAGGATGTTTTAACCCATTCAGTTAACCAAGGACAATGTAATGGATTAAATTGGTCGAGATTTGTGTTATTACATTTACCTGTAAAGGGACAAGTTAAACATGGTTGATGTGAAAAAATATCTAAAATGAAATCATTATTATTTTTGTTAACATTAATATCTTTTACTTTAACATCGATTTTTTCAATTATAGTAATACGCTTTACCCAAGAAGCTTCCAATAATTCGCGATTTATATTAATTTTATCTTGTAAATACAGAGTGCCTAAGATTTTATCGAGTTCCATTCGCTTTTTGTTTGTAAGCTCTAATAACTTATGAAAAAAAATATCTTTTTCTTGATTAATTATTTTAAGTACCATTTTCTCATCTTTTCTTAAACTGCGAGCTCCTTCTTTCTTTCTTTCTTCGATCCTTTCTAGCCTTCTTTCAACATCAGACTTATCGGATTCTTCTGAACCCTCGATTCTCTCCTTTACTTTGCATTTATGACGACTTAGATAAGCGAAACTATTTCCACAATAGGGACAAACTTCTTTTTTTTTTGCCATTTTAAAAGAACTTAAAATTTTTTATATTGAAATATATAAAAACAAATCTTAAAGTTAATATATTTTATAGTTTATGTTTAATCAAAAATTAATTTTACGATTTATTTATTGCTAAAATAATTAATAATTATTAGAACTAAGTTTTTTTGAATTTATGAATTTAATAGTAATTACACAATTTAATCAGCTAAAAGATGAAATCAAACAAATCAAGGACGGTAAATTTAAAAAAATCATTAATTATTGGTACAAAAAAGATTATTAGCGAAATCGAAAAAATTAAACGAGAAAAATTAAATATTTCTACTGGTTCAAAAAATATTGACGATGTTATAGGTGGTGGGTTTCATTCAAACAAAACCTATATAATTTTTGGGGCGAATAAAACTGGAAAAACTCAATTATGCCATCAGTTATCTGTTCAAGCGTATCATAAATCCTTTAAGTTGATCTATTTAGACACAGAAAACACATTTCGCCCCGAAAGGATAAGAGCATTGGCAAAAACCCAAGAACTTGAAAGCGAGAAGATTCTAAAGAATATTTTAGTATCAAAAATTTTGAGTAATCCCGCTTTTTTACTAAAATTGAACGAGATAGAAGATGTAATCAAACAAAATAATGTCAAAATACTAATCATTGACTCTATCAATAATTATTATAGATTTGAGCTTAGTGATAAAGAAGTATCATCTTTTAGAGCTAAAACAAGATTTTTGAAGATTTTGGAAAAAATTAGTAATCTTACTCGTAAATATAATTTAATTACAATTTTAACTGCTCAAGTTGCTCCAAATTTTATTGAAAACTCAATTATAAGAGAACTCCCTGTAGGATTGCGATACCTGAATCATTATTTTTCTGAAGCTTTATATTTAAATCGTAAAGAAAGTGGAACGGGTTATCTTCATTTAATAAACTCTCATCAATTTCCTGAAAAGAAAACACGTTATATTATTACGAATAAGGGAATAGAGGAATACGAAATTTGAAATTTAATTCTCAAGAATTTTTTCTTTAAACATTTCCAATGTTAGATTTTTAAGATTATTCGAGATAATTTTCGAATTGATTATATACACGGGATTTTTGATTCTGTTCAATAACCATTCAACAATTTGTAAAGCATACTGTAACTTTTTCAGCTTGATTGGGCTAGCCTTATGATTCTTTTCTATTTCTGGTTTACTATATTTGCCTATAATGTCGTTAAAGTCCATACCTATAAGATATAATTCGTGTTTAGGTAAAAGTAAAGACGATATAAAAGATATAATCCTATCCCCATCAGTAAAACCGCCAGAATTAACTAGATTTTCAACTGGTTCTACTTGGGTTGTTCCTATAACATTTGGAAAGTTGATTATTTCGCTCTTAAAATGTTTTAGGCAAATTATATTATCTCCGTGAGCATGGACTATTATGAATTTTGAATGTTTAAAATCTCGCTTAGTAATACCATCTAAGTCAGTAAAGATTCCATCTATTTGAATTTTCCTTTCTGTTAATAATCGGGCGGCCCCATCCGCTGCTAAATTCACCCAATTATTGAAAATCTTTTTCTCCCGTATTTTTAGAATGTAATCAATAGTTTCTTCAAGCGAAGGGCCGCATCCATAAATGAAAATTCTCTTCTTCTTTTGAATAAGGCATTTAAAAGAAAGTAGCACTTTCTCAAGTTTCCAATTTTCATTTTTTTCTTCTAAAATTCTAGATAAAAACTCTCTCGCTTCACAATCTTTTTGATAGTTAAAATTAAAATCTTGTAGTATCTTAATATACCACTGTTTAAATTCAACAAATGAATCTATCCGTTTCTTAAGTGAATGTTTCATCTATATCGTTGTTTTGTTTTTAAAATTTTTCTGGAATAAAAAAATTTTAAATCTATTATATAATTAGTTTTATCATACACTTAAATTCGATATTATAAAAATTTATAAAATTTTAAACAAAAAGTTGAATATAAAACATGACGATTTGGTATACTAAAACCCACCAATGGTATAATGATGAAAATGGTGAAGTAGGACTTACTCCTTTTGCAGCTGAGCAATTAGGAGAAATCTCTTTTGTTGATGTTGATGCACTTGAAGGTGCTGAACTTACTCAGCTAACTATGGATGGAGATGAACCAACTTCAGATCCAATTGACGCCACAGTTGAGTCAAGTAAAGCTGTTGGAGATATATATAGTCCGGTCTCTGGAACAGTTAAAGAAGTAAATGGCGATTTGATGGACGAGCCTGAGAAAATTAACGAAGCTGCCTTCTCTGCTTGGTTGTATAAGATCGATGCATCAAATTGGGACGCAGAAAAAGGCAATTTATTAGACGAAGCCGCCTATAAAGCGTTTACAGACTCGCTTAAATAAATCAAGTTTTTAGTCTTACTTAGAAAATTTATAATTTTTACTTTTTTTTATTTTTCTGTGAAAACTTTTGAACTACTTCAATAAGTTCAACTTGAGTATTAATGGATTTGCTTCTAAAAATGAGTATTTTTCATCAACGACATCTGAGATTTAACTATTTGAAGCTTAGCATAATAAATAAATATAAAGAGTTTTATTCTATTTAGGGCAAAACCGGTATTACACATTAAATAATGTTTGACCAAGTTTAATCGTAATCATTGCTTGTAATGTAATAAAAGCAATTAAAATTAAAAGAATCCCTGCAATTAAATACCTTATTGCAATATTCTTGTTATAAACATATTGAGATGCTAGGTATAAAAAAATAAAGCCTAAAGAACACAAAAAAATAAAAATTGAAGCGACAATTCCTTCAATTATAAACGATTCATTAATGTCAGGATAAAGAAACATAGGATCACCCGTTGTTGGATTAGCTCCCATTGCTGGAGGGTCTCTAATTATTAAATATACAATTCCAGTTTGTAAAAGAAACAAAGCAATATAAACCACTATCGCAGAGATTGATTTTCCTGGAAGAGGCATATCCATTCTAGGCCTTTTTATATCAGGAAACAATAATTTAGGTTTTCTTAGTGTTTTACCAAAAACCCAAGGAGTTTTATCTTTGATTTTTTCAAAAACAGTCTCTGAGCCAATAACTTCTTCTTTAACAAGCTTAGTTTTCGTGCTTCTTTCTTTTTGCATTATAATCTTAGAATTTTATTTTCTTTGTTTTATAAATTTCTTTTGAATTAAAATTTTTTTAAAAAAGAAATAATTATTCAAGTTATTTAATCTAAATTTTTAAGTAAAGTTACTAAAAATTTCCAGACTTTCTCTACGCTTCTTATCTTTAGCCTTTCGTCAGGAGAATGGCCTCCCAAAACATCAGGGCCAAAAGATATCATTTCCATCTCTGGAAAATGCAAGTTGAAATAGGAGCATTCTAATCCCGCGTGAATAGCTTGAATTATAACTTCTTCGTCAAATAGTTCTTTATACACCGATTTAGATATACTCGTAATTTTTGAGTCAAAATCCGGCGGCCAACTAGGATATTCAGTATCAATAGTTTTATTGAATTCTAAGCCAGACATCTTCAATAAAGTTGTAACTTTTTCATGGATAATATCTTTGTCATACTGGGCCAAACTCCTTTGACTTATTTGAAATTCAATAAAATCTTCAAGTGTTTTTATCGACGCTAAATTAGAAGACGTATGAACTAATCCTTTACTCGTCGGATGTAGAGAAATGGGTCCATTAGGCATCAAATATAACAAGTTTAATAATTTATCTTGAATTTCTTTAGTCAATACGAGATCATCTGTAAATGCATCTAATTTTTCGAAAGAAATCTTAAAATTTGGTTCGATTTCATTATACAACTTTTGAATGTTTAATTTCAACTTTTTTATATAAGAATCAATTTCTGTAAACTTATTTTTATTAATAAAAATAATAGCACGACATTCTCTTGGAATAGCATTCGATAGATTACCCCCTTTTAAAGAATTGAGAGAAATTTTATATTTTTTATTCAATTTCCATAAAATTTGGGCAACTATTTTTAGCGCATTACTTCGACCTTTGTGAATATCTCCGCCTGAATGCCCCCCAACTAAACCAGTCACGGAAATTTTAGTTGGTGTTAAATTAGCATCAATACTATTTATCTTTGTTTTTTCTCTTTTTATCTTTACAGTAAATGTTATACCTCCCGCACAACCAATTGTGAAACGGTCATCTTCTTCCGAATCAAGATTTAATAGATATTTTCCTCTAATCAGGTCTTTACTTATTTGACTCGCGCCCGTAAGGGCTCTCTCTTCATCTACAGTAAATAATAAGTCTAAATCAATTGAATCAAAATTTAAACTACCATCGTGGATTTTCTTCATAATAGCAAGCTGATACGCGATCCCCACGCCATTATCCGCTCCCAATGTTGTCCCTTCCGCAGTTAACCATCTTTCACCTTCAATTTCAACGGTTTTTAATTTTAATGGATCTTTTAAGAAATCGTGAATAACATCTTCATTCTTTTCACACACCATATCCATGTGACTCTGCAAAACTACTCCTAAACACTTTGAATTAGATCCTAATTTGGACGGAATTCGCACAACAATATTTTTTATTTGGTCAACCTCAGTTTGAAAACCTAATTTCTCAGCTTCTTTCTTGATATATTCTCTCATCTGATCTTCGTGAGCTGAGCATCGAGGAATTTTTGTGATTTGATAAAAATATTGCCAAAACTCTAAAGGCTCGCCAAGGTTTTTTAAATTTTCCATAATTCTCGCTTCCAATGAAAATATAAATATGAATTATTTTTTATTATTTAATAAAAATAATATTTAATTCCTTATAATATTAATAAAAGAGGTAATTTAATGAGTAGTTGGAAGGATCTCTATTCTGAAGTTAAACGGCGTAAAATGGAAGCGCTTGATAAAAAAGATATTGTAAAAGCAGTCGAGAAGCACGGCAGAATACTCGCGGTTGAAGGTCGCTATGAAAAACCTAAAAAAGTAATAGACCATATGTATGCGGCAAAACATATAACCATTAAACCTACTGATATCATGAAGTATAATTTAAGTGATTACGATGTCGTGTTGATAGGATGTCCAGGAGATAAAATCCCACATTCGGCTTTCCCTAAAATTAGTGAATATGTTTCGCTAAAAGGAGGGTGGATAATAACAACAGACTGGGCTATAAAACATATTGTAGAAACGATATTCCCGGGTTATATCCGATGGAACGGAGAAAGAACTGCCGATGCTGTTGTTGCGTGCCAAATTCTTGAGCCAAATCACCCTTTCTTAGATGGAGTAATAAGTGAAATACAACAAGCTAAATGGCAAAAAATGTCGTCAAAAGACACTAAAAAAACCGAATTTAAGTGGTGGCTTGAAAATAGATCTTTTCCAATTCAAGTTCTTAATCCCTCCGTAAGAGTATTAATCTCTTCTCTGCGAATTCAGCAAAAATGGGGCCAAGCTCCCGTTTTGTGTTATTTTGATCACGGTAAAACAGGAGGGCGCGTTATTCATTTAATTTCTCATACTCATCTACAAAAAGGCGGAGCAAAAGGTAAATACGCGTCAGCTTTAATATTAACAAATATTTTAGATGAGAAAGTTTCTTTAAAGATGGGACTATCTGAAAAACCTGCTCAAGGTTACGTCTCAAACTGGGAGCAACCTCAACCTTATTCTCAGCAACAACAAATGGTTACACCTTCTCAAGATAGTTCGTTTTTAACCCCTTATAGTGCAAATACGGGGTTAACAGGGACCTCGCAAATAGTTGAAGTGGATGTAAATAGTAGTAATTTTTCTTTTGCAAATAAATGCAGTTATTGCGGCTATGATTTTGGTGATTACACAGGTAAAATATACATGTGCCAAGCATGTGGTACAAATTATCACGAAAACTGTCTTAACTTGCAGATTAATGAAGGTACTTGTAAAAATTGCGGCAAAATATTGCTTTGGTAATTTGTGAATTAAAATAAATTTCCATTCAGAAATATTTTGTAATCGATAACTCAACATATTTTTTTATTCTTCTTATTCTTCTTAAAAACTTTAATCCTATAGGATTGTATTACACCGATATATCTTATCATATTTCGGTAATATATACAAATTTTCGTGAAAGGGGTGTTTCACGATCTGAATTATTAAGATAAAACTGGTAAAAGTGGTTGGATACCGTTAAAAAATGTTAAAATAATTAAAAAAAATTTAATTTAAAAATAAAAAAAAGAGTTTTCTAAAAAATCTATGAGGAATTTTTTGAATTTTAATCCTCAGTTATTGTTATGCATTCTTCAGGGCATTGTGTCTCACATGCCATGCAACCAACGCAATCGTCTCTATTGTCTTCTATTATATTTACTTTTCCACCCTCAGGTTCTGCAAAACACTCACTTGGGCAGACTTCATAGCATGTTCCACATCCAGTGCAAGCATCCATATCAATTTTGATTCCGAATCCCATAATTTATTACCTATTTGTTGTTTTTGTTTCTTTTCGAAGTTTTTTTTTTCTGAATATAGATAAATTAATTATCTTTGATATGGAGAATTGCGTAAAAAATTTAAATTTCTTTCTTATTTTGGGAAATAATTGATAGAAGATTTTTTTCTTAAAAAAAAAAAGATATTATAAATTTAAGGCAAATCAAGATTTTTTAAACCTAGGTAATACAAAATAGCCGTTAAGAACCCACCAATTATTCCACCATAAAAACCGGCATCAAACCACCACCAAACATCATCTAATTCCATCACCACGGCAAAAATAATACCCCCAATTAAGCTAAGAACAAATACCAGAGTTGACATAAAAAACCCATATTTAACATATTTCTTATCAGGGATTTTATCAGGAAATCTAAGTACAAGTATTGAAATACCCATACAGTATAAGAGCAAGAATCCTGATATCACTATTGGAATACCATAAATACTGTTCCACGCACCTATTCCTCCAAATATATAGACTCCAAGGTAATAATTTGAACCGTCCCATCCACCGAAATCTAAGGCTAAGAGCAAAATTCCACCAATAGCGCTGGTGATTAATGCCCCCATGAAAAAAATCGATGTTGGAACTTCACTTTTCTCTTTTGACATTTTTTATTCCTCTTTATTAAAAATTTTATTAATTAAAAAGAAATTTGATTTTAATTTTATTTATAATTATATTTTATAAAAAATAATTGATGTTTCAAAAAACATTTTCCTATATTGAAATAACAGTCTAGCAATAGTAATAATGATGTTTGTTAAAGAACGATGGGATTTCCTTAATAGCGAGTCAATTCTTGGGATTGAAGTAGGAGATATTAATAATAACGGAAGCTATGAAATTGTTGCTTTTTCTAAATCGGGTAAAATTCTTATACTTTCTATGAAAGGTAAATTAATTTCTGAATTAGAAATCTCAGAGAATTCCTCTATTTGGCAAGCAAAAATATGCGACATAGATCGCGATAATAAAAATGAAGTTATTTTTAGTGGTTTAGATGGTTTATTAAGAGTGTTTAAATGTAGTCCCTCCTATGAATTGAAACCTTTTTGGGCACATCAATTTGGTGCATCTATTAGCGGGTTCTTGTTTGAGGACATAAACGACAATAACACAGACGAAATCATCGCGTATTCGATAGATAAAAGCTTAAGAGTTTTAAACCCTATTAATGGATCTTTAATATGGGGTCAAATCTTTGAAGATGGAATAGGTGACGCTATAATTTATCGAGATTCTACTGACTTTGGAACAAAGGAAGTAATTGCATGTGGAAATGATGGCTCAATCAGAGTTTTTAAGGGAAAGGATGGAGATTTAGTCTGGATTAAACGATTTAAAGATAAAATTCGTTGCGTTTCGATTTTTAAATCAAAAAATAGAGAATTGGTTGTATGTGGAGGAGATGATAAAAAACTCCACTTAATTGATAAAATTACTCAAGAAGAAATTAAATCAATTCAATTCGACGATTATGTCTGGAAATGCTTTTCGTTTCTTCATAATGACGAAAATTATTTAGTAGTAAGTACTTATTCGTTTGAATATTTTGACGAGTCTCTTAATATCGAAGATATCGAATTCAGCTCAAAACTTATGTGCTGGAACAAAAAATTAGAAAAAAAATGGGACATAACGCACATAAATACAGAATGCTTGATTCAAACTAAAATAGATTCGAATAGTTATATTGTATTAGGAACAACTAAGGGGAAATTATTGATCATTGACGAAGTTTCTGGCAAAATTATTACTAAAATTCAAAAAAAATCGTGTTTAAACGACCTAAAATACGATTTGAAATCAAATATCTTAATTGCCTGTCATGATAACGGTTCAATATTCGCTTACTTTTTAGCGGAGTCTTAACTTTGATATTTAAATAAAAATTTTTTAAACGAATAACTATGTGTCGTATGTTTTTTCAGTGTTCGCTTGAACCCTTTCAAATTGATTTTAAAATTTTAAAAAAATTTGTAGCCTCGTGCCATTGGCATTATTTAAGGAAGTATAATCTTTTTGGGCACCATGGATTGGGTTGGGGCTTCGCTTATATCTCTGAAGGTGACAACAAACTCGTAATAAAGCGAGATATAACTCAAATATACTACGCGGACTGGAAAAACCTCACTAAGATTAAAACTCGTTTCCTTTTAGTCCACGCGAGAAAAACCCTCCCTTGGAAAAAGAACTTTAGAGACGTACATCCTATAGATATTGGTGAGAAATACATCATAACTCATAATGGAATTATAAAAGGCTTTCCAGATAAAAAATTAAAAAACCCAAAATTGGAAAAAATTTATAGTAAAACTAACTTGGACACTCGAAAATATCTATGTGCTATTATTGACGAACTACAAGAAGGTAAAAGTTTAAAGAATACCTTGGAAACCCTTTTTAAAGAGATTGAGATAGGTGCTGGCGCGAACGCATTTCTATTTAATTCGCACACCTGCAATGTCATCACTAATCATAAAACTAATTTTAACGGCAGGCACCACACCTTATTTTTAAGAAAAAAACAAAAAGAAATCCTTGTAAGCACTACTCCCTTAACTGAGAATGCAAAAGAAATTCCTAATTACTCTTTAATTCAAATTGATT
The DNA here is from genome assembly GCA_019057795.1 of Promethearchaeota archaeon. Lineage (GTDB taxonomy): Archaea > Asgardarchaeota > Lokiarchaeia > Sigyniarchaeales > SOKP01 > SOKP01. Next base: position 71,930 of record JAHLWS010000073.1, read on the forward strand.
TAAATAATCTAAACCTGAATGCTATGAAATTAGAATTTTAGGTATAAATATATAATTTTAAATAAAAAAAAATAAAAAAGGTTAATTATATCCTTTCTACTCTCCAGATTCTTCTTCAGCAGCTAATTCTTCCTCTAATTCTTCCAATGGAACGGGTGCCGGTGTTTAACTTGAATTCTGCGATATGCACGAATCCTGTAAGCATACTGTACCCGATCCATATAGCAATAATTGCTATTAATAATACCATAATCCAGAGTGGTAGAACTGTGAATAATCTCCAATCGAGCCAATCGATATTAAATATTCGGAAGACAGCGTCCCAATTTGGGTCCCCACCAAGAGTGCCAAACCATAAATCAACGACGCTTCCCAGAGTATAAACTACCGCGATAAGGATACCAAGGAGCATGACGATTGCGCCAATTATCTTATCTTTTGCCATTATCAATACCTTTGTTTTAAGTTTTTAGTATATTTTTTCAAGCACATTTACATTGCTTAATATTATTTTTAAAATTATATTAAATTAAAACCATTCGTTAAAGGACGAATTTTTATGGATTACAAAATCCTTAATGCCCTTAAAACTGGGCTTTCAGCTGATATTTGGCACCTCAAGCATTTTCGAACTCATAACGAAATTTTTTCTAACATTTATGAACCCAAACCACTTTCTGATAGACTTAGAAAAGTACTCTTTAATTGTGATGTTTCATAAATTGATAATATAATGCGAAGAGAGTTCGAAAAATCGCGATTTTAAAGTGGTAAAATTATGTCAAATAGCAACCAATACGTTCTAATTATTGGTTCGAGTAATATGGATTTAAACATATACTCGCAACGGTTACCGGAACCTGGTGAAACTGTAACTGGGGGCACATTTAAGCAATTCCTGGGAGGAAAAGGTGCGAATCAAGCGGTAGCTTCTGTGAGATCGGGGGCTAATACTATTTTTATTGGTAAAGTCGGCATAGATTCGTACGGAGACCAAATGATTTCTCAATTAAACAATGAAGGCGTGGACATAGAACATATTATAAGGGATCCTTACGAATCGAGCGGAATCGCTTTTATAATGATAGACGAAAACGGAGAGAACGTGATTAGTGTAGCTCCTGGGGCAAATTTCAATTTAACGCCAGAAGACATTCGAATTAATTCCGAAGTCATTAAAGACGCTAACGCTTTGATCGTTCAGATGGAAATTCCCATTGATTCAATTGAAGAAATTTTTAAAATAGCAGTTCAAGGGAAGGCTGTAAAAATTCTTAATCCTGCGCCGTTAAAACCTATAAGTTTATCAATTTTGAGAAATATTGATGTAATAATCCCCAACGAGGGAGAACTACTACGTTTACATTCGCTTCTAAATCTTAAAGAGTTAGTTGGCAAATCTAAAGGTAAAATTATTCAAGCTTCAAAAGATATTTCAAAATTAGGAGTTAAAACAATCGTAACTACATTAGGTAGTAAAGGATGTATGGTATATAGCGCTATAGAAGATAAAATTACTGAAATACCCGCTTTTAAGGTTAAACCCGTTGATACAGTAGGCGCTGGAGATTGCTTCAACGGAGTTTTAGCAAGCAAGTTAAATCAAGGGGAAGATTTAATCACTTCGGTAAAGTATGCAACAGTTGCTGCCTCAATAGCAGTAACGAGGAAAGGAGCGCAAGAATCAATGCCATTTATTGATGAAATTGAAGCACGCTTCAAAAAATATATAGATATTTATGTGATATAGACAATGTAGGTGTTAAAAAGATGTTAGAAGAGATAATTCAACCTGAGAAAGGCACAAATCTTAGAAAAAATGGGCAAGAAGAACTAACAATTTTGATAGATTCAAATGCTCTAAAAAAAATATTTCTTATAAATGGAACCATATTTTTCACTCAAAATTTAAACACATCTAATCTAGTTGTTAAACCAAACGATTATTACATGATAATTAATAAAGGAGATGAGGAAATTAATGTAAAATATAGTATCGATATTTCTAGTCATATGGTAATTTATGAACCTTATCTGTACGAATCGTCTAAAAAAGAAATTTTTAATCTAATTCGGTTTAGCAAGAAATATAGCGTTCCAGATGGATACATCGACACTTTAGCTAAGTGGTACAGTATTAAATTCACATATCCTAATTATAATTTAATATTTATTAAACCGAAGATAGGAATCTCCATTCAAACTCACAAATTTAGAAGTGAAACATGGAAAGTATTGAAAGGCAAACCAATAATAATTAACGGGAATAAAGTACATTATTTTGTTGAAAATGGAACAGAGTTTTTAAACGCAAAAATGACTTACCATTCCGTTATAAATCCAAATAACAATCCTGAACAATTTGTTTTAATAGAAGAAAAATGGAGCGGTGAATTCGACGAAGAAGATATAATAAGAGCGTTCAACCCCAATAATTATCATTAATTATTATTCCTGAAAGTAAGAATTTACTACTCATTTTAACCGATTATATAAGAGATTTTGAGATGATATAGTTTTCCTTGGAGTTCACATTCCAACCTTTTAAATTTTGTGTTTTTAGTTCCTCTGTTTTAATAAAATTAAAATTTGATAGATAACTTCTATCATTACACGAAGTAATAAAAGTGTAAAAAAAAACATTATAAATTAAATGGAACAAGTAGATTGGTGGAAAAATGGCTCCAAATGAAGAACTGAAAGATGGAGAACAGAAAGAAACGAAAACAGAAGATGCTGCAAAAGAATCTTCCAAAGAATCTGAAGAAGTAAAAGATACCGAAGAATTAGATCTTGCAAAAGAAAGAGATCGTCTTAAATTTCATTACAGAGGTCATACATTAGACGAATTAAAGAGAATGAATATGGACGCGTTTATTCAATTATTACCAGCACGAGCGCGAAGATCTCTAAAAAGAGGATTACCTCCTAGACAGAAAAAGCTCCTTGAAAGGCTAAGACGAGCATACAGAGCTAAAAAAAGAGGAAAAGATCTTCTTACGCGAACACATGTGAGAGATATGTTGATTTTTCCTGAGATGGTAGGTTTGAAAATAGGCGTCTATAACGGAAAACAATATGAAGTTGTTGATGTAAAACCTGAAATGATTGGACATTACTTAGGAGAGTTTTCACTCACTAGAAGGCGCGTTCAACATGGTTCTCCCGGAATTGGGGCCACACGTTCAAGTAAATATGTTCCTTTAAAGTAATTTATATGATAATAATATAATAACTAATTGAGATGATATAAAATGCCTAACTGGGGTTATTCCTTTAGCGAAGAAAAATACGATGTAGATAGGTTAGCAAAAGCTTCAGGGAGAGATTTACGGATAAAGCCAAAACCCTCAAGAGAAATTTGTGCCGTGATAAATGGTATGAAATTGGACCAAGCTAAAGGGTTTCTTGAAAAAGTTATTCAGTTAAAACAATCAGTGCCTTTCAGAAGACATAAAAAAAAACAAGCTCATAGAAAAGATTTAAAACAATTCAATTGGTATGCCGGTAGATATCCCCAAAAAGCGGCCGCAAGAATCTATGAACTTCTCACTTCCGTCGAATCCAACGCAGAATATAAAGGCTTAGACGTCGATCAATGCAGGATTATTCACGCTGCTACGCATAGGGGTCGAATCATAAAGCGCTACATTGAACGCGCTCACGGTCGATCGACCGCAAAATTTAGGCATTTAAGTCATGTAGAAATTGTAATTTACGAATTTCCAAGTTAATAAAAATAAATTAATAAAAAAAAGTTAAATATTAAAGATAATGACTCCTTTGGCAAAACATTTCATTGAACAGGGCATCAAGTTGATGCAAATTAACGAATTCTTGCGCTCAGAGTTTGTTAGAGCTGGATTTGCAGGTATTGACATGCAACAGACACCACTCGGCGTTAGAATCACTCTAAAGACCTCCCGTCCAGGCCTCGTCATTGGAAAGGGCGGCAAACGTATTCAAGAGATTACGGATATCTTACAAGAAAAATTTGACCTGGAATTACCCCAGATAGAGGTAGAAGAGGTTTCTAACCCCGATTTAAACGCCCAAATTATGGCTGAGAGGCTAGCGTATAGTCTCGATAGAGGAAGGCATTATAGAAGGGCAGGTTATTACATATTACGTAAAATTATGGATTCTGGCGCAAGGGGTACAGAGATTATAGTTTCGGGTAAGGTCACTTCACAACGCGCCAGGACAACTGTGTTTAGAGCGGGTACAATGAAAAAATCGGGCCAACCTGCTCAAGTAGGTGTGGACAAAGGAGTAGCTCAATGCGTTCAGAAGAGTGGAACTCTTGGGATCATAGTAAAAATTATGCAAGCGGACATAAGAATGGGAGACACAGTTAAAATTAATAATGAAGCACTAGCAACAGTGCAAGCAAAAAAGGCAGCAGAATTAGCCAAAACGAGAGCAGAGAAAGATTACGAAATTAGCGTAGAAGAAGGAGAACTCACCGAAGTAGAAAAAGAATTATTCGAAGAAGTAGAAGAAGAAGAAATTTCTGAAATTTCGCTGAAGCCAGAAAAAGAAGACGAAGAAAAAGATAATGAAAAGGAAACAAAAGGAAAAAAGTAAAAAAGAGTGTAAAAGATGGATATTATTACCGCGGCAAAAGTCCGAGAAATGGACGAACGAGAAAGGGAGCGAACCCTATTAACGTTAAGAGAAGAATTAATGATGTTATACAGCCAACAAACGGGTGGTGGTATTGCTGATAATCCCGCAAAGGCAAAACTTTTAAGGAAACAAATTGCAAGAGTTCTTACAGTAAAAAATGAAATGAAAACGTTGAATGTATAATGATAAGTCCAAAATATTTGATTTACCACGATTTAATTGGCTTTAAGGCGTACGCTAAACTTAAATCAAAATCAAATAGTACCACATTTTCGGATATTGGTATGATAATTGACGATACACGAAATATGTTAATATCTGAAAAAAATAATACAATAAAAAAGTATATCAAAAAAGATTATATTTTTAGATTCAAACTTGAAGAAGGAACGTTAGAATTAAATGGATCTAAAATTGTTGGCGTTCCTGAAAACAGATTAAGAAGTTTAAAAAAAAAGAAGTGGTTGAGAAAATAAAATGAGCGTTCGAAATATCGGTATTCCCGGAGTAAATCCTCCAAAAGCGCGTGAATGTAGCGATAAGGATTGTCCTTTTCACGGAAATACACGAATAAGAGGTAAGATTACTCAAGGAGTAGTAGTTAATAAAAAATCAAAAAACACTGTAATTGTTAGACAAGATTATGTTCAATTTGTTAAGAAGTATCAACGATATGAAAGGCGTAATTCGCGTCTTGCATGTCATTTACCCGAATGTTTGACTCCCGAAATTCAAGTAGGAGATTTAGTGCGTGTAGGAGAAAGCAGAAAACTCTCAAAGACGAAAGCATTCATAGTATTAGATAAAATAAAGAGTGGGGCGATGTAGATGGGAACTAGAAGAAAAATGGGAAGAAAAACGCAGATGAAAGCAAGAACTAGTTACGGTGTACAAAATGGTACAAAAATTTTTATTACTGATAATTCTGGTGCAAAGATTGCACAAATAATTAACGTCGACCATGCAAAAACCCGTTTAAGAAGGTTGCCAAAAGCTTCTGTAGGGTCAGTTTGCACAGTAACCGTTAAAAAAGGTCGCCCTGACTTACGCGGAACTATATTGAAAGCTGTAATCGTTAGACAAAAGATGATATATAGGCGAGTAGACGGCACAAGATTATCTTTTGAAGATAATGCAGGCGTTTTAATAACCAAGGAAGGCGATCCTAAAGGTACAGAAATTCGAGGTCCAATTGCGAGGGAAGCTGCTGAATTATTTCCACGTTTAGCATCCATTTCTTCATTAATTATTTAATTAAGATCATAAGGTTAAAAAAAGTATGAAAGCAAAATCAAAACAGCCTAAAAAGCAGCGGAAAGCATTATTTAATTATAAGAATCATCAAAGGTCAAAACTATTATCAACAAGAATTGCTGATTTTTTAAGAGAGGAGTATGGGATTAGAACACTTCCCCTTAGAGTTGGTGATGGGGTTAAAATTGTGAAGGGTGAATTCAAAAATTTTGAGGGAGAAGTTATGGAGATCACGAAAAACCAGAGAACAAAAATTAAGGAAGCAACTTTTGATAAAGCAGATGGAACGCAGTTTCATCCAGCTATTCACATATCGAATTTGGTAATAACAAAATTCGCTAAAGAAAAAAAAATGGACCCCTGGCGGGCAAGTATGATTGACAGGAAATACATTTTTGGGATAAGGGAAGAAGAGCTAAGAGCTCCAAAAAAACAAAAAGAGGAGGGGGCGAAATAGATGACTAGACATGGTGGTTCAAGAGCGTTAAAAAGACTCAACACGCCTAAATTTCTACAAATAAAAAGAAAGCACGGCAAGTTCTTTATGAAGCCATCACCTGGTCCTCATCCAAGGAGATTCTGCTTGCCTTTACTCCATATTGTCAGGGATCTTCTGAAGATAGTCGATAACCATAGAGAAGCGAAAAAATTAATAGGACTCGGTAATTTTAAAGTAGATGGAAGGGTAGTAAAAGATACAACATATCCAGTAGGTTTAATGGATGTGCTAAGTATAGAAAAAATGAACAAAAATTATCGAATTCTGCCAGATTCTCACTATGGATTAATACTGCATGAAATAACTGAAGCAGAAAGTACTTTTAAATTATGTCGAATAACCCAAAAAACCACGATAAAGGGAGGACATATTCAATTAAATTTGCACGATGGAAAGAACATTCTAATACTAGTTAAAGACCCAAGTAACACTAAAGAGGATATTTACAAAAGAATGGATGTTTTAAAAATTTCCGTTCCTGAGCAAGAAATTCTTAAAGTGTTAAAGTTCAAGGAAGGAAATTTAGCAGTAATCATGTCCGGGAAAAATATTGGACAGTTAGGGAAAATTAAAAATATATTAAAGCGTTTTGGTCCAAAAGCAAGTACGGTTTCCATTCAGCATAACTCAGAGCATACTGAAACCCTTTTAGACTATACATTTATTATAGGAGAGGATCAATCCGAAATTAGTTTACCAAAAATAGAATAAAATAAAGAAGTGAATTCAATTATGTCAGTTATAGCAGCAAAAAAAACTCAGAAAAAATCACGAAAAGAACTAGAAAAAATATTTGAAGTGATGTGGACTCATCCAATGAAGAAACCTTACTTAGAAAAAGTGGTTCTAAATATTGGAGTAGGTGTTGGGGGTGAAGAATTAGAAAGAGCCTTTACGGTATTACAAACGATCTCTGGTAAAACTCCTGTAAAAACTCTTTCTAAGAAAAACGTAAAAGAATTCAACTTGCGGATAGGACGTCCAATTGGAACGATGGTAACTATACGGAGAAAAGAAGCTGAAAAATTGCTTAAAAGACTATTTGTTGTAAATAACGATAAAATGTTAAGAAAAAGTTTCGATAATTATGGTAATTTTGGTTTTGGTATTACTGAACATATCACCATTCCAGGAATCGAATATGATAACCTGATTGGCATCTGGGGTCTTGATGTTGTTGCTCGAATAGTTAGACCTGGTATGAGAGTTAAGTACAGAAGAAAAGGTCGAGCTAAAGTTCCTAAACACCATTATGTTTCTCGAGCGGAAGCTCAATATTTTTTAGAAAAAAATTTTGGAATCGAAATAGTAGATAAATTAGAATTAGAATATATGTAAAGAAAAAAAAAGTTTTGATAATTATGCCGCAAGGTAAGATAGGTAAGGGTCAAAGAGAATGTAGACGCTGCCATACACATAGAGGCGTTATAAGAAGGTATGGTTTATATATATGCCGTCGTTGTTTTTATGAAATTGGAAAAGAAATTGGATTTTATAGGTACGATTAAAATTAGGAATGAGGTGTAAAAAAATAGCAAACACACTTGCCGATATGTGCAACAATCTCAAGAACGCAGAAAGAGCAAGAAAAAAAGAAGTAATAATTAACCCTGCTTCGAAATTAACACAAAAAGTTCTTCGCATCTTCCAGCAGCACGCATATATCGGAGAATTTGAGAGATATGACGATGGAAGGCAAGGCAAGTTTAAAATTGCCCTATTAGGTAAAATAAACCACTGTGCTGGTTTATTGAGGCTTAACTATAAAACTAATCAATACGAATCACTCGAAAGAAGGTTGCTTCCAGCGCCAGGGTTAGGAATAATTGTATTAACCACTAACCAAGGTATCATGACCATGAAAGAAGCAGAAGAAAAACATATTGGTGGCATGGCCTTATGTTATATTTATTAATATTGAAAGAAGGTAATAGTAAATGGTAAAAATAGCATTTTATAAGGAAGAAATGGAAATTCCGGAAGGAGTGAAAGTTACCCTTGATGGAAATCATCATATTACTGTTAAAGGTCCAAACGGAAAAATAACAAAAGATTTCTCTCATGTGAGAGGTATAAAGGTCTCAATTGAAGGGAAAAAAATTATTTTTTCTACAAACTTCCCAAAAAGCGGAACTCTCGCCTTGACTAAGACTATTATCAATTTAATTAAAAATTTAATAATCGGGGTTCAGACAAATTATAAATATATTTGTAAAGTGTGCTATAGTCATTTTCCATGCACTGTGGAAGTGAAGCCTGAAAAAAAAGAAATTCATGTAGTAAATTTTCTTGGAGAAAGAGCTCCAAGAGTTACACATTATTTAGATAATGTAGAAGTAAAGGTTGAAGGCGAAGATGTTATTTTGATTGGACCCGATAAAGAAACATTGGGACAAACAGCAGCAAATATACAAAAATGCTGTAGAATTAGGAAAAAAGATCCAAGAGTTTTTCAAGATGGAGTATACCTCTACAAAAGACAGATTGGAGAAATAGTTACTTGGGAAATAAAATAAATTGAGGTAAAAGCGATGGAACAAAAACAAAAAAGATTAATAGAACTCAGGAAAAAAATCAATAAAAAACGACCATCCTTTAGACGTGTAGAATCGTGGAGATATGTGAGAGTAAAAGATCCGTGGAGAAAGGCTAGAGGGATCGATTCACGAACTCGAATAAAATCTAAATCTGGTGTTAAATCTCCATCGATGGGGTATAGAGGGCCCAAAAAAGTTAGAGGACTTCATCCATCTGGGTATGAAGAAGTAAGAGTTGTCACTATTAACGATATAAAAGATTTAAATAACAAAAAACACGCACTTAAAGTTTCAAGTAAATTAGGTGTTAAAAAAAGAATAGCTTTAATTGATTACGCTCAAAGTAGAGGATTTAAAATTCTTAATTTAGGAATCTCTCAAAAAGAATTAGAGGAATTAGAGGCAATGTTAGAGTCTTCTATTGAAGATTTGGACGACGAGGATTTGCTTGACGATGAGGATTTGCTTGACGATGAGGATTAGAAAGAATACCTATAATTAATAATAGATTTGTGTGATAAAAAATGAGTTTAAAAGCCCAAAAAAGAATGGCTGCAGAAATTTTAAAATGTGGGGAAAATCGAGTTTATTGCGATCCCTATTTAATCGATGAAATTAAAATGGCAATTACTCGACAGGATATCCGAAATTTAATTAAAGAAGGAATAATTCAGAAAAAATATAAAAAAGGAAACTCAAAATATAGGAAAAATGTCCGCCACGAAAGAAAGAAAAAAGGTAGGGCTAGAGGATTAGGCAAAAGAAAGGGAACTAAAGGCGCACGAACTCCCAAGAAAAAAGCTTGGATGAAACGCATTCGTCCTCAGAGACGAGAATTGAAGAAGTTGAGGGATCGAAAACTAATTACTACAGCAACATATAGAAAGCTATACAAAAACGCTAAAGGTGGAATGTTTACTAGCGTTGCTCAAATGAACCGTCATATTAAAGAAAAAGATTTAATCAAGAGAGGTAGATCGTAAATGGCAAAAGGACCGAGATATCGTCGTTCTAATCGAAGGAGAGAAGAAGGTAAAACAAATTACCATAGGAGATTAAGGTTATTAAAATCAAAGAAGTTAAGAGTTGTAATTAGGGCTTCGAACAATCATATTATTGTCCAAATTATTCAATCTAAATTCGGGGGCGATAAGGTTTTAGTCTCTGCCCATTCTATGGAATTAACATCAAAATTTGGATGGAAAGCAAATACAGGAAATGTTCCAGCAGCATATTTAACTGGTTTTTTAGCAGGTCTAAGGGCTAAAAAACAAAATATTCATGAAGCTATTCTCGATTTAGGTGTCTTTTATCATAGAATTCGAGTACTTGCGGCTTTTAAAGGTATTTTAAAATCAGAATTAGAGGTACCCTATAAGGAAAGCTTCTTTCCAGACGATTTGGAGGAACGAATCACTGGGGTCCAAATAGAAAAATATGCTATTCTTCTAAAAAGTGAGAATCCAGAAAAATACGATCAAACTTTCTCAGGTTATCTAAAGAAAAATAAAATAAATCCATTAAAAATTAGTCAAATTGTTTCGAATACATTCAAAACAATTGAAAATAATGCTTAAAAAAGTGAGTTAAAATGAGTCAACAAAGAAATCAAAGACAAAATCAAAGACAAAGAAAACCAAGAAACCCTACCGAAGGATGGGTTCCAAAAACGCGCTTGGGCGAATTGGTCAAAGAAGGGCTAATTACTTTAGAAAAAATATTTGCTAATAATCTCATTGTCAAGGAGAAACAAATTATTGACATTCTCCTCCCACAATTAAATGAGAGTGTGGTTTCTATCTCCATGGTACAACAAATGACTGCTAGCGGTCAACGATCTAGATTCAAAGCAGTTGTACTTGTCGGAACGGATGGCTTTATTGGCGTAGGCTCAGCAAAGTCAAGAGAGGTAGGACCGGCAATAAGAAAGGCAATTGATAGAGCAAAGCTTTCTGTTATACCCATTCTTAGAGGTTGTGGTAGTAAAGAATGTGGTTGTGGTCATACTCACAGCGTACCATTTAAGGTAGATGGAAAATGTGGTTCTGTGAAAATACGATTGATCCCGGCACCACAAGGAGTGGGGTTAGCTTGTGCAGATAAAGTTAAACAAGTATTAAAATTAGCCGGTATCGAAGATATCTGGAGTAAAACTTTTGGCGATACTAGAACAAGCGAAAATCTTGTAAAAGCTACTGTTACCGCGCTTAAAAATGCTCACAAATTTAATTTCAATTTATAGATGATGAGTGGTGTATATGATGGCTGAAAATAAAGTTATAGTTAGAAAAAAATCTAAAATAAAAAAACCGAAACCTCCTGTCCTGTACTTCGCAGTTCGTATAAGAGGTGCACCAGGAATGAAACGCGTAATTTTAAACACATTGAAAATGTTGAGAATGCACAAGGTTAACCATGGAGTTCTTATTTGGGGTGAAGTAAGCTATGTTGGTATGCTTAAAAAATGTAAAGATTATATAGCTTATGGTGAAATAGACGAAAAAACACTGTTGAGATTATTGAGGGCAAGAGGGAAAGTAGAAGGAAATAAACCACTCACCGACGAACATATTAAAAATCTAACTAAATATAAGGATTTTAAAGAACTTACTAAAGCTTTAATATCTGGAGAAATTCAATACAAAACGAAAGATATATATAAAATTAAACCTGTTTTTCGATTGCACCCCCCAAGAAAAGGGCACCGCGGTACGATTAAAAAACATTATCGTGAAGGTGGCACCTTGGGATATGTAGAGCAATATATTAATGAGATAATTCATAAAATGATTTAATTAGAAAGGTGAAATAAAACTATGCGAAAATTCCCAAAAAGAGTTAGAAAAATGAGAGGGACCCGTACACATGGATATGGAAGAGTAGGGCAACATCGAAAAGCAGGCCAGAGAGCTGGAAAAGGTAAAACATCTCAATGGAAGAAAAGTAAAAAATCCTATTATCTCAAGCAAAAAGAACTTGGGTTCCCAGACCCAGATTGGGATTTTGGAAAACAAGGTTTTAAAAGACCACAAGATATTAATCGTATTTATCAAGTAAACGCTCTAAATGTAAAAGATTTAGATTCAAAAATAGAGGAATTAACTAAAAATAACATAGCCTCAAAATCGGGAAATACTTATACGATTGATTTAAAAGATGTAAATATTCAAAAAATCTTAGGTCGTGGAGAAATTAATAAAAAAATTAATATTTCAGTTAGTAAAGCTTCAAAAAGAGCTATTGAGAAAATCGAGTCTGCTGGTGGAAAAGTAACGCTTCTTTCGGAAGCTAAATGATTAACTCATTAATATTTTTTACCTATCTTTTTTATTTTTGTTTATTAGGAATTAATCTAATAATTTTATAATTAGTTGAATTAATCCAGGTAATATAAATATAAATCCTAGAGTGTTTCCAACTAAATGAATCGTTGTAAATATAATACCAGAAAGATAGGACGCGATAAAATATTCTATCGCAATAGAAACTATAAAACCACCAAATAAAGTGCTTAAAATATCATATATAAAAGTAATTGACGCACCTAAAACTCCAAGTATTAACATTATTTGAAAAACATACAAATCTTCCCTTGGCTTAAAATATTTTTTGTTCCATAAATAATCTCTCGTAAGCCCACCTAACGCTCCAGTTAAAGTATAATGCGCTAACTGGTAAAAGAAAAGTGGTGGCGGCGAAGGTCCGAATGGATTAAAAAAAGTAAATATGGTTGAACTTAACAACCCAACTATGGCTCCTTCCTTTTTGTTCATAACGAAACCAGCTAAAAAGATCATCAAGGTAAAAATCTCAATGTTGGGAATATACGCCAACATATACCCCAAAACAACTGCCAAGGCTGAAAATGTACCTATTAACGCAATTCGAAAACTTTTTTTTTCTAACCAAACTGATTGATTAACTCTTTCAATTTCTTCGCTTACACTATTGCTTTCAAATGAGATGTGAGATTTTCCATGTTCTTTAGATACTTCTGAATCAATAACCATCTTAACTTTTATTCCTTCTTTGTTTGGCAAAATTCTGTTGAAGTTTAAATATTTCAAAACTATTTGTATTAAATTTGATTAATTAATTATTAATTTAAAATCTTATGAAATCAAATATTTAAAAATGCAGGGTTTACAAGATATTTTACTGAATTTTACATTGATCCAAGCAATATCCTCGAAAGAATCCCTCTATTAATATAAAACTGAGAAAAGAATTAATGAAATTCCTCTTAATTACATTTTAATCTGAGATCGCCTATAGGAATCCTAACCTATTTGTTTCGAGCGCTATCCTTCATAAAACCTTTTAAAGTAATCACTCTAGATCAATTCTATCTATAGTAGAAGGCGGGAATCCTGGCTAGGTTTTAACTGGTAAATTCATAATCTTTTTATTATATTTTAACTTTTAATTTTTAGGAAAAGATGGGATAAGTTTCCTAACATTTCTGTCAAATAATAAAAATAAAAAATTGAAAAAAATTGATCTTATGAATAAAAAAAACATATTTCTTGGCATTTTCACCTCGCTATTGGTATTTCAAACAATCTTTTTAGTCCTAACTCCGATTAGTAAAGCCGATACAGCAATTCCAGAAAATTTTTGCGGAAAATTAGATTTAAGTGAGGTTTATATTTATAATGTATCTTCTTTTAATACAAGCAAGCCTCTTGAGTGGAGAGACTTAGATTGGATTCCAAGAGGTTTTGCCAATACAACTCCTGGAGGGCAGATACTAGTAAATTTCACTGGTTTTTACGATAAAGCTCCTAACGATGACTATAATCTTTTTGAAAGTCCAATATCATACATGGACATAGAGTTCAAGGAGAATAGACTAGGCGTTCTTGTTACAAATACTACTTTCTACAATACTTCAAATGGCGAAGCAGACAATAATTTAGTTATAGGCTATAATAAATTTAAGTCAGGATTTTTAATTCCAATTAATAATTTCACTTACTTGAAACAACAAGCCTACGCACAAGATGAACCTCCATGGATGAATGCAACCGTTATCATCGAAGAGACTCAAAATAGCATTACATTTGAATTTCATCAGAAAGGGGGATTACCTCAGAGAACCAAATCTATATACGATAAAATTTCAGGTCTTCTAGTTTACACAAATACTTCATTTGGAAATTATACGCTTGAGATGACATTAACTAATCTACCTGACTTAACCACTGAACTTCCATTTATTTCTGCATACCCTACATTAATCATATTTACTAGCCTTAGTATAACAACAATAATCTTAATTCTCAGTGCAAAAAGAAAAACGAAAAAAAGCAAAAATTAGATTTACAATAAATTATTATTTTTTTTTAAATTGTTTTTATTTTGAATCATGGAAAAAAGGATTAAATATATTTTATTGATATTTATTGGAATATCTTGCTTTAGTTTACTATTTATTTTTAATACTATCCTACTACAAAATCCAGAACCTCCTATTAATCAAGATAATGGAGAAAGAGATGTGAAACAGTACTGTGTTGAAAATATTACGCTAATAATTGATTATTCCGGTATAAAACCTAATGAGAAATTTGAAAATATAAATTTGACTAATTATGAAACTACAGCATATCACCTTTTACTTAATTGTTGTGAAATTGTTATTATAGATTATGGTTGGGGGGTATATATAAAAGAGATTAATGGTGTTGGAGTTGGTTGGATATATACAATTAACAACGGTGTGCCCCCGAGTATGCCAATAAATTATTTCAATTTATTAGATAACGATATTGTTAAATGGACACATGTATAAATAAAAATCTAAAATGAGTATTTTTAACTTAACTAATAATTTATGAAGTATGTAAATCTTTTGATTCAATTTTCTTAAGAACGGGCTCCATATCTTTAAAGGATTTACGGATTTTATGGAAATAATAACCCAATTTATATCCTTTGGAGCAATTGGTAAATAGCATGAAGTTATTGTCTGAATCTCCAACTAAAATAATAGTATAACCTTTTACCCCTCTAATTACAATTTCTCTTAAATCTCCTTGTCCCAAACCACTACTAATTTTTTCTCCCAATGAAATTAATGTGGCAGGGCTCGCACTATAAATATCTGCTACAATATCAGCAGTTTCAGAGCTAGCTATTCTCAATCCCGTTTTTGATACGATTGCAGAACCCTCTAAATCTGTAGAACTTTCTAACTTCTCTAAGTTTTGCATAATTTCTCCCAATATTTCTGGATCGATGTTGATTTCTGATGTTTCAATTTTTTCCATTTTAACTACCTCACTTAATATTATTAATAATTTTCAGCAAATTTAAATCTTTTTTAGATTTCAAAGTGAAACTCCGTAATTCTTTTAAAGCGATTGGGTCACCTTTTTTCAGGGTTTGGTCTTTTGTTTCAATCCCTACAATTACTAATCCTTTCGTTCCAAATGTACCAGTAATTTTAGTAAATGGGTGCTCCAATTTGCGACCAATGATTTTTTTAGCTCCTTCGTAGCTTTGGGCTAAACCGCTACAAACGATCCCTTGAGTATGTTCGGGGTTTTGAATAAATCCTTTCTTTATTTTAAACTTATACAATTTTGGAGGATCTTTAATTACGGTGATCAGTTTTGCTGCGCCAATTATCCTTAAAGTTGTCGGTGGAAGGTCCAATCGACTTAAAAGCATTGTATTTCTTTCCTTATTAATAAACACTTTTTCGTTTAACCATAAAAAGGCATTGTATGTATTTAAATCACCCGAACTTTCTAATTGAATCTTTTTCCCATTTTTTTCATAATAAGGAAATAAGTTTCCCGTAACTGTGAACATCCCTATTGTAACATGCACTTGGGTCCCAAATTGAGTCTTAGGTTTGAATAATTTATTTTGTTTTACTCGAATATCAATTAGGTCGCAAAAGTCGAATGCTTTCTTATTATTTGTAGCGTAACAACCGCGATATACCTTCTTAATATCTAATCCTTTTATATTAACTCCAACTCTATCACCTGCTTTAGCTTCATCAACATTCTGGCGAAAAATTTGAATAGATTTGACTCTACCTGAACTATTAACCGGGATCACATCTATATTCTGGTTTAGCTTTAACCTCCCCCTTAAGATTGTTCCCGTAATTACCGCTCCTCTTCCCTTTATTAAAAAATGGTGATCAATTGGGATGATAACACTTCCTTCGTAATTTCTTTTAATATCAAAAGTTTTAACTTTCTCTAAAATTCCTTGCTTTAAATCTTCAAATCCGAGTTTTTTTTTTGCAGAAACCGAAAAAATAGGTATATCCGAACCATATGAGGTCGATCTAAAAAATTCTCTAATTTTCTTAACTTCTGCATCTAAATCTCCTTTAAATAAATCAATTTTGTTAAGTACGACTATAATATCTTTTATATCGAGCGACTCTATCATTATTAAATGTTCTCCAGTTTGAATCTGAGGGCCTTTAGTTATATCAATTACGATTAGAGCACAATCAATAATCTCCACTGAAGAAGCACTAATTTTAATCAAATCGGCGTGACCAGGACCATCTACTAAGGTGATCAAATATTCCTCTAAAATAAAACTCGTAAAACCTAAATCTATTGTAATACCCCTTTCCTTGCTCTGAGGATGAGCGTCAATTCCAGCAGTTGAAATAAACTCGCTTAAAACTGCGGCTACTGCCGTCTTGCCGGAATCTATATGACCAAAAAGACCGATATGGACGGGAATTTTCTTCTCAATTTTTAACATTGAAATAAAAAGGAAAAATGAAATGAATCTATGATGTAATTTAATAATTATTTAAAATTAATATCTTTTAATATAAAAATATTAGAATAAATAATTTATTTTAATAAATCAGAGAAATAAGTGTAATTATTGGACTCCAATAAAATTTAATTACAAATACAATATCATTTTATTATATCTTATTTTAAATCAAACCGAGAAGTGAGAAGTTAAATGGCTAAATATTGTGTATATTGCGGCAATCCGTTGAAAAGTGAAGATAAATTCTGTATAATCTGTGGGAAGCCAGTTCTAGCAGGCGTAAAAAAGTCAGAAAAAACCGAGGTCGAGAAAGTTAAAGAATTCATTAAAGACAAGAAAAAACTTAGGGAAGAACCCGCTGAGGAAATTAATATAGAAGAAGCTGTCGAAGATAAGTCTGAAAAACCCGAAAAAAAAAGCAAAAAGAAAAAGGATAAAAAAGACGAAAAAGAAATTGTAGAGAAACCTCTCCCATTTGAAGTCAAAGAGCAGATGATCTTGAACATAGAATATAATGATACTCAATTAAATAAACAAATATTGCTTGAAAAATTAAAAGAACTTCAAAAATCTGTAAAAGATCCAAGATACGATGTAGATCCAGAATATAAAAAAACGGTTAATATAAAACTCGAAGCGATTAAAACTTTAATAACTGAATTAAAACAAAAAGAAGGCGAATTAGAGCAAAAATTGGAGAAACCATTTATTGTTCAGAGAATTCAAGACGATATTGAAAAGAAAATCTTTCAATTAAAAAACCTGTCAAAAGAATTTAAATTACACAAAGTCGATAAAGAATCGTTTGAAAAGCTACGAGAAAAGTACAACCAAGCAAAAAAGGACCTCGAAACGGAGAAAAAAGATTTGACAGAAGGAATGAAACTTTGGATTAAGGAATTAAAAATGGAAAAAGCTGAACTCCAATCGGAGAGAAACTTAAACAAAGGACGATTTTCAGCAAAAGAAATTTCTGAAGACGATTTTAAAGCTAAAAGCAAAGCTTTTGATTTAAAACTTAAAAAAATTGATATAAAAATCAAGACTCTTGTAAATCTTACTAAATAATCAAAACCTAAATTTTTAATTTATTTCGAATATTATAATATTTGATTTAATATGAGAAAAAAACTAATTGGTCTTATAATTTTTATAATTGCCTTATCTTTACTAACAATAGGGCTCATAAATAGCGATTATCTTAAAATTAATTCTCTTTACGAACTAATGAATTCTTTTACATAAAAGCGGTTTATGTTAAGCTAATCCCAACGTTTCCCTTTACCTAAAGCAGCTGAATTTTCTAAAAAACCCTTCTTCTGGTATACCTTTTCTTGGGATTTTCTATATTTATTCGCGTCTCTATAATGTTTTTTACAGAGAAAAATTTTATGTTGCCTATTTTCAAAAATTTTTAAATTTGCTTTCTCAACGTAAGTTTTCCATTTATTTTCTGAAAGCGATCTTATGGCGATCTCTCCACAGTCTCTCACTGAACAACTTTTTCCCTTACTTGCTGTTGCGCTAAGGTCTCCTTTCTCTCTAAGTTCTTTAGGTAACTTCAATTTTAACACTTACTAAAATTTTATTAGGATTGAATATTATAATCTTAAATTAATTACCATCTTAAAATTTTTCCTAAAATTCATGGATTCTTCGAACTTAATTTTCGATGAAAATCTTATTAAGAGCAAACTTTATGACTGCGATTCACCTTTGAGAATATCTCTTAAAGACAATTTTTTTACAAGTTCAGCAGTGCTTTTTTCTATCGTTCCATACAAAGAAAAACCCTACGAATTAATATTAATTCATCGTTCAAATAGAGGAACAAAACATAGGGGGGAAATGTCGTTTCCAGGAGGTAAATTCGAAGTTAATAACGATAAATCCTTAGAAGACACCGCTTTAAGAGAAACTGAAGAAGAAATTGGCGTACCAAGGAAAAATATTAAAATTCTTGGTTGTCTTGACGATTTTCCTACAATGACGAAGTATATTATCACCCCATTTGTAGCAATTATTGATCAAAATCAAAAATTAATTAAAGAGGATAGAGAAGTTCAGAAGATATTAAAAATTCCTGTCGATTTCTTCTTAAGTAAAGAAAATTTTCGAGAACAAGCTGTAGACATTGATGGCAATAAGTTCCCTATATTCTACTTTAATTACATCAATAAAGAAAATGGCAAAAAATATACTATTTGGGGAGCAACGGCTTATATGATTGTAACTTTTCTGGAAGATTTATATGGATTTACTCTTTCAAACTTAGGATTGGAGCGATTTAGACTTGAAAAAATAAAAGATTTAAAAGAGTATCTTAAATATCGAAACCAAATTACTAAGAAATTTTAATAATTTAATACAATATTCAAAATACTGATACCTATGGATTTCATTTTTGATGAGAACTTTATTAGAAAGAAACTGAAAGACTTTAATTCTCCAGATCGTCTGGCTATGTCGCACGAATATTTTATTAATTCTGCCGTCATATTTCTAATTCTTCAATACAAGGATAAACCGTATGATTTGGTTCTATTTCGAAGAACCAAAAGTAAAACAGATAAACATTCAGGAGAAATGTCATTTCCTGGAGGTAAATTCGACTCAACGCTTGATAAATCTTATTTAGATACGGCGTTAAGAGAACTCGAAGAAGAACTAGGCGTTTCCAAAACAAATGTCAATGTTTTGGGCTCTATAGACGACCATCTTACACCTAAAGGATTTATTATTACTGCTTTTGTAGCCTATATCGACCAAGATGTAAGAATTGTAAAAGAAGAAAACGAAGTACAAGAAATTGTAAAAATACCAATAACTTTTTTTGCAAATAAAAAAAACTACAAAGAAAGGACTTACAATCTCAAAGGAGACCTAATTGGAGTTGGTAAATTTAATTACAGATCCGCAGAAAATAAAAAATATGTCATATTTGGTGCGACATCTCATATTATAGTCAATTTTATTGACACAATCTATAATATTGGATTAATGACACCTGGATGTCGACGAATAAATTGTGAAGACATTAAAGATAGAATAATTAGATAATATCGAAAATTTAAAATAAACATAAAATTCATTTAAATCTATAAATATTAAGTATTAACAGTAAATCTATATAATAATTAATTTGGCCCCCGGCGGTCGGAATTTGATTTGATCATTTCGATCTCATACGATAAGTGGTCTCTGACGCTGGGCTTCAAACCCAGTTATCCTGCGGAGGGATAGGGGTTCGATATGGAAAGAGATTTGTTCTTTTCGAGGAAATCCCCCTGGGGGCCGCCAAATTCAAAATTTAAGTAATTTCACGGGAAATTTATGTTTGACTTTAATAAAATTATTGATTATTTTAAGAGCACATCAATTCCACAAAATATGTTAGATAGAGGGCAATTAGTTTTAAACAATTTCTTAAAACCAATGAAAACGCTATTTGAGCAAAGAAATGTCCCTCAAAAGCCTTGGAGTGAAGGTCAAATCGAGTTTTTGCTTCAAATGCTTTCAAATATGGATACCGACAAAGATGATAAAGCTTCTCGAGTAGGGGAGCGTGAAGCAAGAATTGCATCGAGCTTACACTTAAAAACTTCAAGTGGATTTTGTCATGGGATAGGACGAAGTGGATTCTTAACAGCACCACAACCAAAAGCTCCTGGGGGCTCTATAATGTATGAACTCAGTAATTATTTAGCTCTTAATTTCCTTAGAAAATTTGGAATGTCAAATATAAAAAAAGCAATCGTCGTCCCTCAATGCACTGGAATGTCTTTAGCTTTATGTCTAGGGGCGCTCAGACCTAATTGGGATAAAAAAAATTTAATTAATAAAAGAACTGTAATTGTTCCTCAAATTGACCACAAATCTCTAATAAAAGCTATTAATTTGATGGGAATGAGAATAAAAACTGTTGAAGGGAAAATTTTTGGGGATGCAGTTAGAATACCAATTGAAGACATTGAAGCTAGTTTAGATAGTGATTGTTTTGCTGTAATCTCTTTAACAAGTTTCTTTCCTCCTCGAGAACACGACAATATTAAAGAGATTAGCAAGTTTGCTAAAAAAAACGATCTGGTTCATATAATTATTAACGCCTATGGTGTACAAAGCCCAGAATGGATGAAATTAATCCGGGTTGGTATCGACGCTGGTAGAATTGATGCAATTATTCAATCAACTGATAAAAATGTTCTTACTCCTGTTGGTGGAGCAATAATAGCATCCCCAAGCGAAGAAATTATAACCAAAATCAGCCAAGCTTACGCAGGTCGCGCTTCTGCTGCTCCAATTGTGAACTTTCTTATATCAATGTTATCTTTAGGAATAGAAGGGTACCAAAAACTCTTAAGAGAACAACAAGATAATCGAAAATTACTAGAAAATCAATTAAAAGGAGTTGCCGAAAAAATCAACGAAAAAATTCTCGATGTGTTTAATCCTGTAGCTGTTGCTGTGTCTTTAAATAACTTAAAAAAAGAACAATTGTTCGCGTTAGGGGGCGCTTTATACAACTTAAGAGTCACTGGTCCACGAGTATATAATCCTGAAGAAAGCGTATTTGGAACGTGTTGTACTGAATATATAACACCATATATCGTAATGAACGCCGCTATTGGGGCAACATCAGAAGATATCGTTTCTGCTGTTGAGAGATTTGAAAAAGCTTACGATCAAATAACTCAAAAATAATAATTTTCTAATATTATTTCTATTTAAGTTAGGAAAAATATAATACCGCTTTTAATAGTAAATTACGATGACATAATAATTTTTCAATACTAAAATAATAAAAACTAGAAGAACAATATTATACTAAATATTTAGGGTTATTAACGATGGTAGAAAATTTACTCTTAGATCAATTTAATAATGTAATATCAACTCAATGGTCTTTTAAACAAATTGAAGAAAACCATGAACCATTATCTTCACGAGAATTATTTGAATTAGCGTATCATACAAGTAATTCCGTTGCAATGCGAAATATTTTTATAAAACTCTCTGCCTCGGAAAGTAAAGGCGGTTCTCAGGCTATACTATATTCAAACACTAAAGAATTTATAAAGATCGAAACTCTTGAGGATTCTTTGAGAATTACAAAATACTTCCCTGAAGGAAGTACTGGGGATAAGTTAATCACCAATATCCAGCCTAAACTAAAGAATAGAAAAGAAAAATTTTTAACAAAAGATAGTTCTATGAAAACTGACATCCTTAAAACTATTCTAGTTGAAAGGAAACTAGATGAATGCGTAAACTTCGTTATGTTAAAAGATATTAATCGAAAAGTCTATTTTGCCATTGGAGACGCCCGGGAAAGCGCTGCAGTCGTACCTATGTTCATGGAAGCAGAAGGAGCCAGTTTGGTTCAATTAGCTTTAAATAAGTGGATGAGCACAGTTCAAACTTTCGACCAGGAAAAACCCTTTCCAGATAATTTTGTCACGGGCTTACTTAAAAATATAATGCAAATTAAAAAGTGGGTTCTGAATTTAATATCTATTAATCTAGATAAATAAACAATACCTGTATAACAATAAAATTTGTAAAACTTGTTTGGTTTATGTATGTCTTGTTCTTTTTCAAAAAATATAACATTTAAATTATTTTTTAACTAAAATTCTATTTATACAATCATGAATTTTTAATAAATTGGAGGAAAATCTTAAATGGTCTTTATCAATTCTGATGGAAAATTTAATGAAAACACTTATTTAATTGATGCCGAACTGTATAGAATGAAAGGAAATCTCGCAATTTATATAATCGAAAACGATAATATGCGAATAATGATTGATACTCCTTCAGATTTAATGGTTAGGAAATTTGTAAAAAAAATTAAAGAATTCGGATTATATCCCATTCATAAAATAATATTGACTCATTCTCATTTTGATCATGTTCAAGGAGTAGGAAAATTAAAAAAATTGATGCAAGGAACTAAAATTGAAGTATTAGCTTCTGAAAGAGCAATAAATAACTTGAAAAATCCTGATAAACTAAATAAAGAATTTGGATACAATGTGAACCCTATAGATAATGTTACTCCATTGAAAGAAGGAGATATAATTGATGTTAATGGTTTAAAGCTCGAGATAATGAACTTTTTTGGTCATACTCAGGATTCTATAGCAATATTAGATCGTAAAAACAAAAATATATTTATTGGCGATGCGATAATAAATATGTATGAACGTGAAACTTTTAGCCCTACTTTCATGTCTTTTGACTTTAACGAATCTGAACTCCTAAAAACTTTTCAAAAACTAAGAAATCTTAAAGAAGATTTATGTTCTATCTCTCTAAGTCATTTCGGCATATGGAAAGATGAAGATTTCGATTTTGTATTAAATGAAATGGAAGATCAACACTTTAAAACAAAAAATACATTAATTGAATGGTATAACGAAAATCCTGACATAGGATATATAACTCTTAAATATCACGAAACTTTTACTCCTAATTCGACAATCCACACTAAAGAAAACATGCTCGGTTTAGAACTTGTGATTTCATTGCTTATTAACGGCTTAAAGATAAGTGGTTATATTAAATGATTTCCTCTTGAAATATAGAAAAAAGAAAAAGAGTGGGCCATCGGGGACTTGAACCCCGGATCTCAGGCTTTTACTGATATGGACATTTTAAATTATTTTGTCTGTCCATGGGTCAATTATAAGACCTGCGCTTGTTGACCAAGCTTCAATTAAGCCTTGTTAACCATTTCAGTAAACAAGATAAATTCTCGTTTAAAACTGAGCTAATGGCCCTGTGCTTAATTTATATTCTGTATTTTTAAATACTTTTTTTATTTTACTTACATTATAAAGTCAAAAAGCACAAAATAATAAAAATTTTTTTATTGGTGTGCTCTAATTAAATATATAATTAAAATCAAAAAATGATATTATACATAATATTTAAAAAAACACAAATGGGTGTAAAAACAAATGGCCGAAATGTTACAAGACCTCTTAAACTCAATTTACCAAAGAATTGCCCAACTTGGTCAAGCAATTCAAGGATTGAAAACCTCTTTAGACGGGCTAAATCAAAATATTGAGCAAAAAATCTCTAATCTAAACGAAAAGTTAAAAGAATTTTCAGAGGAAATTGAAGTAACGAAGGGCAAACACATCGAAGTTCTGAAAGACATTGGAGAGAGTACAAAACTTGAATTGACGAAAATACAGGAAGGACTAGGATTAGTTGCTCTTGAAACGCTCGTGAAAAACTTAGAAGAATTCTCAAAATTGTCCGGGGAAGTACTTAACCAAGATACAGTTAATTTGCTTCTTTCTGAAGCAATTAGTTCGGTAAAATCCATGAGAGAAATATCTCAAAATGATGTATAGTATAAATAATGTAGTATAATCGTAATGAGTTGATAAAAAAATGGCAGAAAGATTATTGGATGACATGATAACTAAAATAAATCAGATTACAACTTCACTAGATGGTACAATCGCTCAGATCACTCAAATGAGTACCTCAATTCAGAATATGTCGCAAAAATTTTCTGAAGAAACAATTTCTGTTAACGAGAATATCCGACTTATAGTGGAAGTACTTAAACAATTTCGCATGAAATCTAGTGAAAACATGCAAGAGATTTCAGATGATTTTAACGCTAAGATAAAAGAATTATACGAAAAAAAATCAATTGAATGTATCACTGAAGAAGAAAAGAAAGCTATTGAAATAATAAGACAAGCTGCTAAAGCTGTTTCTAATAACCTCTATTACGCTCAATTATTAAATGTCATTCAATCTATAAGAGAAGAAACTAATAGGATTATTAGCTTTAAAGAACAGCAAAGCATCTAGTTTTTTTATGATAAAACTTTATTTATATCATCAACAAAGAGAAAAAGGAGTTAAATATGCCAAAAGGAAGTTTTGTGATATTAATCCCTCTAGATGCCGATTACAGAGTATTAGGTTACTATAATAAATCTAAATCCGATTTTGAAATCACTAACGATTTATTTCTAAGGCTTAATTTAGATCATTCTAAAGACGAGTACAACTTGTTGAAATTAAAAGAAAATCAAATATTTTCTTATATTTATAAATTTAAAGGAAAATTAGCTCGAAAGGCTTCTGGGATTATTATTGGATTATTGTTAAATGAAAACGATAAACCTGAGAAATTCAGATCCGCTCTTAAGGAAGGAGCTGAAGCAATTGAAGTTTTAGGGTTTAACTTTTTAAAAATGAATTCAGAAGAATTTGAACCGCTCTTAAAAGATATTTATTTAGAACACCTCGAACCATTAATCGACATCCTAAAACCAGATGCTTTAAAAGATAGTGTTATTACCATAACTAAATTTATGTTGAGCGGTGGGAAACAAGAAAGAAAAATTGCTCAAGAATTATTAAAAAAAATTGAAGATGGGAAACACGAAAAAATCTCGGAGTATTATGATACGGCTGATACCGCCTTGAAGGCTTTAGATTACGAAAAAGCTGCGAAATTCTTCAAAAAAGCTGCTGAAATTGCTGAAGAATTATATGTTATTGACATTGCTGAATCTTTAAAGGAGAAAGCTACTTTTTCGGGAGATGTTCCAGATGTATCAAAAGCAAGGGACAAACTTGTTCAAGAGGCAAGAAATTTTCTCAGGAACGAAAATTTTCATTCAGCGTATATTTCTTATAAAAAGGCTAGCGAACTTTCTAAGAAATTAGTTGATTTTAATAAGGAAGAAGAGTATCGTTTGAAGTCAAAAGCTCTTGAGGAATTTTATAAAGTTGATGAGGAATATAAAAAAAAATGATTTAATCGTTTTTCAATTTCTTCACTAAAGTTTCTATAAAATGGCAAAATTGGAAAAAAAGATTATTGGATTAGTTACAGATTTTGGAGCGAAAGGGCACCATTATGTAGCTAGTATGAAAGGAGTAATCTTAAAAATTAATCCTAAAGTAAAAATTATTGATATTTCTCATAATATCGCTCCATTCTCAATTATAGAAACCTCCTATATCGTTAAAACAACGCATAAATATTATCCTGAAGATACTGTTTTTATCGTTGTAGTCGATCCGGGAGTAGGTAGTTCCCGAGAGATTGTAGCAATTAAAACTATTAATAATCAATTTTTTGTCGGGCCTGATAATGGTATATTTAGTAATGTATTTTCTCCAGACGATATTGTTGAATGTGTAACTGTTGAAAATCAAAATTATTTTCTTAAACCAATTTCAAAGATATTTCACGGAAGAGACATAATGGCACCAGTCGGAGCGTACATTACTAAAAATGTCCCATTGAATAATTTTGGTCCTTCTTTTAATCCTTCAAAATTTGTGAAATACCCTCTCAAGTACGAAATTTCTCCAAAAAATAAAAAAATAACTTGTGTTATTCAATATATAGACACTTTTGGTAATGGGAAAACTAATATACAAATTAAAAAAAATAAAATACCAGGAACTTCAGTAATTTTTGAGCAAGGTAAAGAGATTGCAATGCTCTATAAAAATCAAGAATATCATGGGACAGTTACATCCCATTTTGAAGCGGTGACACAAAAATCATTATTGTTCATTGAAGGCTCATCCGGGTATCTTGAAATTTCAATCAATCAAGGTAACGCAGCTAAAGAAATAGGATTTAAAGTGGGAGACGAAATTTTATTTAGTTTTTAAAAAAGGATTTGAATATGGAAAAAGAAATATTAGCTTGTATTGCGGATAAAAATATTAAATATTTGCACTCTGGACAAATCTCAAAATACATTTTTCCCGTGGAAAGGGAAGAGGCTCACGAAAAGAAAATAAGTCATTTAATAACACGCCTTTTTATAGTTTCTATTACTCCTGACAAAAAAATACTCTATCTTGTTCAAAAACGTGGTAAAAATAAAAAAAGTTTTCCCGAATATTTTACAGACTCAGCCTCGGGGCATGTTGTGCATAAAAGAAATTTAACTCTGAGAGATATTGAAGAGGAAGCAAAGAGAGAGCTCAAAGAAGAGTTTGGTATACCTCCGATAGCGATTGACAAACTATTATTTTACGATTTAAATATAGAGGAAAATAAGAATACAACTGAAATTGCGTATGTATTTTTAGGACTAGTTAAAAATAATGTGCAGCTAAAACCCAATCCAAACGAATTACAAATCAGCGAAAGTCGTTTCTACACTCAGTCTGAATTGACAAAACTCTTACAGAATGAAAAAACAATTGATTATACAAAAACGATATGGAAAAAATTACTTAATACGGACTTAGTTGCAAAATTTAAGGCCAACAATAATAAAACTAAATTTTCGGGTTCGAAAAGAAATATCGCGTTATTTGTTGGAAGGTTTCAACCATTACATCACGGTCATATTTATGTGCTCAATAAAATATTTAAAGGCTATAAAAAAATTAAAATAGGAATAGGAAGTTCTCAATTATCTAAAACTAAAACAGATCCCTTTACTAGTGAAGAAAGAGTAAGTTTCATAAATTCTGCCTTAAAAGTGAGAAATATTGACCCAGATAGATTCGAAATATTTGCAATTCCCGATATTTTTAACGCAAACAAATGGGTGAACCATGTTATTTCAATAGTAGGCGATTTTGATACGGTATATTCCAATAGTGATTGGGTTCGACAACTTTTTCAAAATAAGGGATTTATTATAGGAGAGAAATTAGAAATTTTTAAGAAAAAATATAACGCGACAAATGTAAGAAAATTAATAAGCAAAGAAAATAGAAATTGGACGGTGTTAGTGCCTAAGGAAGTCGTAAATTTAATAAAAGGTTACGATGGTATCCAACGTATAAAATTATTATATGAAAAAGGAGATTGATTTTGAATGGAAGCGATTTTTTAGAAATCGATGGTTCGTTTGGAGAAGGAGGCGGAGCAATCCTACGTCTTAGCGCGGGATATTCGGTTCTATTTAACAAACCACTGAGAATAAAGAATATTCGTGCTAATCGTCCTAAACCCGGTTTAAGATTACAACACTTACTCGGTCTTAAAGCCCTTGCTAATCTAACCAATAGTAAATTAAGCAATTGCAATGTTGGAACTGAAGAAATTACTTTTATTCCTAATATTAAATCTTTAAAAAGTAAAATACATGTAAAAATCAATACAGCAGCAAGCATAGGGCTATTACTCCAACCAATTCAAATTGCGTGTTTAAGGTTAGTTCAACAGGATAAAATTAATATTATACTCGAAGGAGGAGGTACTTTTGGTAAATGGGCACCTAGCTTAAATTACCTTACTAATGTTATCTATCAAATATTTAAAAGATCTGGATTGACAATTAATATAGAAATTAAAAAATTTGGATTTTATCCTAAGGGAGGAGCTCAGACTAATTGTACGATAATTCCTCCAAAAAACAACCTTAAACCTATTAATCTTACTAATTTAGGGGATGTTGATCTAATCAAAGGGGAAATTGTTCTGACAAATCAATTAAAACGTAATGGAAACAACATTGCGAATCGAATTAAGAAATCTATTAATATAGCAATAAAGAAAACTTTAGGGATCGAGACAGACATCAAAGATGTTTGGGTAAATTCATTGAGTCCTGGAGTTGGCCTTTGTTTGTGGGCTCATTCTAACACTGGAGCAATAGTATCAACAGGTACTATTTTAGGGGAAAAAAGACTTTCATCAGAAAAATTAGGTTATATTGCTGCTAAAGAAATGATTAAATATATTCAAAACGAAATTCCTGTTGACAATTACCTTAGCGATCAATTAATTCCATTAATGGCTTTTGTTAAAACCCCTTCAAGCATAAAAGTATTTGAAATTACGAGTCATACACGAACTAATTTAGAATTAATTAAACTATTTACAGATAAAAGCTATAAAATTTTAAAATTTGATAACCATTATTTAATTGAATATTAATCAGATTTTTATTCTGTATTTGTACTTTTACGAAATTCTATAAATTAAGTTAATATTAACTTTTTAATACCTTTAAATTCAAAAAAAATGCTCTCATTAAAGAAATTTTTAAATGATTACAATTATATGATAAATATAAAAATTAGAAAGTGCTAAATAACCATGTCAACAAATGTATCTAATAGATGTCCTAGATGTGGCAACTATAATCGAACCGACTCGTTCGTTTGTGCTTTTTGTGGTAAACGACTTAGAAGTGAAAGAATAGAAAAATTTTCTATATTTAAGCGTATAGAAGAAGAATTCATTTCTCCTGCCCCTTGGTATATTATAATACTTTGGTTGTTTACTAAGCCAAATAGGGCTTTTTGGAACATAAACCATAAGAGGAAAGACGCTCCAGGATATAAAATTTTATTATTTAATTCGCTCATTTATGGACTCATGGGTTTAGCCTTTTTTTCACATATTTATATTCAAACGATAACGCCTTTTGGTAGGTTTATTATAGATTTAGCCGCTTTTATATCCTTTTTTGCGTTTGGATTTATGTTTTATTTTATTTTTGGTCTAATATTGATATGGCTTTTTACTAAAGGGGCAAATGCTGCCGTTGATTTTTCAGAAAGGTTAGAAGCGCGTTTTGGAGAAAAGAAAGAAGGAAAAGAAAAATACAGTCAAGCTGAGATGAGTCCTTTCAGCATCTATAAAGGAGGAACTTTGCACCAACAGCAAGCGTCAAAATTTAAAATGATGTTGTGTGCGTTTGCACCCTATTTATTAATAAATGGTATTGAGATTTTAATAATTTTAATTTTAATCCCAAATATTACTATTCCTGATCTCTTATCGTTTGATCTCAATCCTATGTTTGCATCCCCAACTTGGACGGTGCTTCATCTTATTGACGCTTTAACGATTGCCGTGTGGGTTCCTATATTAATTACCCTTGCTATTAGAGAATTATCCAACTCATCCACGTTTCGCGTGCTTATCTCGTCATTAATAATTGGAATAATATTTGCGGTATTTTATTATTTCTTACGCCCTACATTTATAATTTAGCATTACATTACTAGCCTTAGAGAAATGACAAATCGCAAAAAAAACTCTATTGACATTAAATCTGAGCTTGAATCTGAAATATTTGCAACAGTAAATACAATACTTAATTTAAATCAAAAATATCAAAAAGGTATTTTAAAAGAAATTTTTTTTCAAAGATCGATCAAGAGTGCTACGAACGATTTATTGGAGCTTAACTTATCGTTAAATAAGCATAATATAGTCCTTTCAAAACTATTGAATCACATGAGTTTTACTAATGATTATTATAAAGCTATTGACATTCTCAACAAAATATCTTCTCTTAACTTTTCTACTAGCCAATTCTCGGAATCACTTAGTTCTTCTATTCTTGAAATCCCAGGGATTACTTCGGAAATTACAGCCTCTTTTATAACGCTAATGGACGCGCTAAAATTAGATGGTTTTGATAATAACGAGCTAATTTTTGTATTTTTTAAAGATTTGAAGAAAAATTTTGATAGATTTCCCGGTTTAGAATTAGACAAGATAAAATTGCAAAAAATCTTCGAAGAAATCTTACAAAACAAAGAAAAAATTGTTAATAATAAAAATTATAGAGATTCCATAGCAGACGATTTGTATGTAGTGTTTAAAGAATTCAAAAAAAAATATAATATTGGGAAGCTGCAAAAATAATAAAATTAATTAAGTTTACATGCTTTAACACCATATCAATAAAAACTTCAAATTGAATAAACTGAAAAACTAAAGGTAATCTTCTTGCCAAGGCCGGGTTTAAGATCAAAAGCTCAAAAACGAAAAAAGCTGAAAACTCCTGGAACTCAGAGCGTTTCTCATTATTGGAGAAAAAAACCTAGTAAGGCTCAATGTGCCATTTGCAAAAAATCGCTTCAAGCTGTACCAAGATTAAGACCAGCGAAAATGAAAAAAACAAATAGGGTTTCCAGAAGAGCAAATCGACCTGAAAGCGGAAGATACTGTGCTAAATGTTTGCAAACCTTACTAAAAGAATCTGTGTGGCAAGCAGAAGTTTAATCCGATCTTGGAATTTCAAAAATATTAAATAATTTCTGGTTTTAATTTCTTTTAATAGCTAAATTCAATTTTGAGAAATGTAAAAATGATAATTACGATATCTGGGCTTCATGGGACAGGAAAGAGCGTAATTGCTAAACTAATGGCAGAACGCCTCGGGATACTCTACTACTCAACGGGACAAGCGTTTCGAGATCTTGCAAAAGAAAAGAACATGTCTTTAGAAGAATATACGAATTTTGTCGAAAATCATCCTGACATTGACAAAGATTTAGATAATAAAGTCGTTAACATGGCAAAAAAAGGTAATATTATTATTGATAGCCAATTAAGCGGACATATTCTCAAATCCATAGCAGATTTTAGAATACACTTAACTTGTCCATTAAAAATACGTGTTAAAAGAATGTCAGGGAGAGATCAAACATCTTTCGAAGAAAAATTAAAAGAAACAACATTAAGGGAAAAATCTGAATTGGAACGCTTCAAAAACCTCTATAACATTGATTTAAGCGATAAAAACTTGATTAACGAATTTTTTGATTTAATTATTAACACAGAAAATTTATCTATTGAAGAAGTGTTAGCTAAAATCCTATCTGAGTTAAAAAATCTATTTTAAACTTTTTCTACGAAAAAAATCATAAAAAATTTATAATTGAAATTATTCCTTAATTTACGATAGATCGTTTATCTTTTCTGAAAATTAAAAAATTCAGTAATGATAAATTTATTGAAAATAATTTGGTGACAAATTATATGAGCGTATACGATATTGGAAGAATTTGCGTTAAAACTATGGGAAGGGAAGCCGGAAACTATTGCGTTGTCGTCGATATCATCGATAAAAATTATATTTTAGTTGATGGTTTGGGAATTCGCCGAAGAAGAGTAAATTATAAACATATAGAACCGACAACAGACACGATTGAAATCAAAAAAGGTGCTTCACATGAGAATGTCGAAACTGCTATTAAAAAAGCAAAATTAGAAAAAAAAATGAAAGAGACAGTTTCCATTCCTACAAAATAGTTATTTAACTTCTAAAAAACCATAAAAATAGAAATATTGCTGAGCGTCGCCATTGTGCGTCGTTAGCGCTAATTTTTTTTTGCAGACATTGCCTAGCCTGGTACGGCGCCGGCTTGGAGCGGAAAAACGGTCCCAGAAAGCCGGTGTGTGAAAGCATCCGAGGGTTCGAATCCCTCTGTCTGCGCTTTATTACTTATAGAAATAAGGAAAGTAATAGAATCAAAAAATCTCTTTTATTAATTTAAACGTCAGGAAATTCCATAGCTTTAGCTTTCCCACCACCCATCATCTGCTCCATTCCTCCCGATGCTTGTGTCTGTAATTTAAAAATTCTTTGAAGAAGCGTGTTCACACCAAAACTACATAGAAAATACCAAGCAGTAAAATTTATCCAACCAGCTTCTAATCTAATAGTTCTGGCAACGCCGTACACAAGGGCAGTCCAGGGATATACCGTAGAACCCGTAGTACCCGCCATCATGTTGCCTATGAGCACTACATCGTTAGCATTCATTGGAGACAACGCAATGGGGTTATTCAAGAAAACTCCTCTTACTACTGTAAATATGATTATCATTGGAACGAATGTTATGCAACTGGGCAACATGCGCCTTAAAGCCATTTTCTGCTGTGATTGTTTTACCATCGAATCCAATCTTTCCCACCTCTTTCTTAACTTGTTATATTTTTCTGGATCCGTTTCAGATAATTCAATGATTTTTGCTTTTTCTTCGTCATGAGCCTTTTTTATAACTTGTTTTCTATTAATTTCATCAGTATCAATTAACCATTTAGTTAGTCCAGTACTAATTACTGCCGTTATAGAAGCCATTAATAATATAAAAATCATGGACCCAGGCGGGAAGCTAATCCAATCTAAAAAAGCATTTGATCCTTGTAATAATAAGAAAAGCATAGTTATATTGAAGTAATCTTAATAATTTTTTAAACTTTTCAGATTAAAATTTTATAATAAAAAAATGTGTTACCATTTCTTTTGGAGAAGATTCTCATCAATCCATGCCTAAGAAAGCGCGCATGCCCGGATATTGCTGTGCCGCCATTTCTTTTGCAATTTGCTCAGAGTATTGATGCACGATGCCTATAGCTATCAAAAGTCCCGTGCCTGAAGTCAACGCACCTAGCGAATCTGCGAAGAAACTCATTACTGCGATTATAATGCCGTTTATAATGATCAAAGTTGGAATATATCGCTTTAAAATCCGCTCAATTATTTTGTCCGAACTTCGAAATCCGGGAATCTGCATCCCAGAATCTATTATTTGCTGGGCTATATCGCGCGGCGCAAGTCCTGAGACTTCGACCCAAATCTTACCGAGCATAATGCACAGAAATATAAATATAATTAGATATATTATTGCTTTGAAGGGGTCAGCTAGTAACTCCAACAATCCTTGAGGAGGGGTAAGGTAATAAAGTAAACACCCTGGTAGTGGGACTAAATAATCACCACCTCCCCCCGTTGGAACACTGTCGAATTTACCTATTAAATCAAGGAACCATCTAGTATCGTCATTTCTAAAACCAGAATTAGGTCCAGCAATCATTTGCCCGAAAAATAGAAAATTGGCGTATAGGGCGTTAACTAAAATAACAGGGATATTTGAAACATATAGTAACTTCATTGGATATTTCCCCTTGAAACCTCTATACCCTTTATAGGCTAACGGAATTTCGACTCTAGTAGACTCGAACCAAATAACTATTAGAAATATGCCTAAAGTCGTAATTCCTCCAAAAATGGAAGGTAGTCGGTCATGCCTCCAAAACAGTTCAGCTGTATCTATATTAGGATTCGTCAAAGATTGAATGAAAGCAATAACAATTCCTCTTGCTTCATTAGTTTCACCTACTCCAATAAAACTAAATAAATTCCAAAATATTTGTCCAGCAACACCCGTAGCGATAAATAAGGAGATTCCGCTTCCAATTCCCCAACCTTTTTGTAGTAACTCATCGAGTAAGATAATGACGACTCCAGAAAAAAGTAATTGCAAAAATATAAACGTCATAGCCTGAAGGTCTAACGGTCCAAAAGCACCTCCGATTATATATGCGATGATATTGAACACAGTCAAAAACATTGCGAATACTTTTTGAGAACCGCTAAACATAGCCCGATCGTATGGATCGCTCAAATCAACTTTTATGATTTTGGAACCTAAGAGTAATTGCATTATTAATCCTGCCGTTACTATTGGGCCTATACCTAATTCTGTAAGCGTACCTTTCTGACTTGCTAAAATAACTCTTAACCAATAATAATAATCTGTGGTGGCTTGAGTGGTTACTCCATAAAGCGGAATATTTGACATTATTAAATATATTATTAATGCGAGCCCTGTCCACATTAACTTTTCTTTGAAACTTACTTCTCTCTGAGGCTGTTTGATTTCAGGCATTACCCGTACAAAAGGAGAGAAGAATTTGAGGAATTTTCCGGTCATAGTTTATCAGCACAAAACCTTTAGTGAGTATAATCCTTTTTAGTTAAAATAAAAGTTTCTCAGTTTAGAAATGTAACTTAAAAAAAAATGAATTTAAAAAAAACTTTTTGATTTAATAAGTTCGTTTAAGCAGATATTTTGTTTCTTTATATAATTCAAAAACATTATCGTTAAAAAATAGTAGAAAAAAAATAATTTAAAAAAATTTTGAAATAAATTTTGCTTATACTTTTGCTTTGTTTTGCTGAAGAGTCTTAACCCGTTTAAAATAACGAGCCAATTCCCGTAGGTTCTTCCTCAACTTCTTCTTCCTTTTCCTTCTTCTTTTTCTTGGAGGCTGCTTTTGCAGACACTGAAGAAGCAACCGGAGCGGCCATCACTGGAGCTGCGGCGGCAGAACTGATTATTGATTCAATGTCAGCCTCCTTAAGCCCTGCTACTACTTTTGTAAGTTGAGCTTTATCAACAGTTACATCTACAGCTTTTAATATCTTTTCGATGTTTGCTTCTGTAATTTTCTTATTTGCTTTGTTAAGCAGTAACGCAGCATATATTGATTCCATCTTTTATACCTCTTTTTTTTTATCCAATTATTATTAAAATTTGTGTTTATTTATTTTATTTAAAAAAATTAATTTAATTACCAAATAAGCCTCCAATTCCAACTTCTTCTTCCTCATCTTCTTCTTTTTTGCCTTCTTCTTTCTTAGTTGAAACATGTAGGTCTTCTCCAAGTACTATAGCCTTGATAGTGATAGCATTTGATACGGCTTTTCGGATATATTCGTCCCTCATATCGTCAAAATAAACAGGTAATTCAAAAAGAATTCCAAGAGCCTCTCGGTGTGCTTTTTGGATTAACGGTTCAATCGTTTCTTTATCGATAATGCCTAGTTCTAAAGCCAAACTTCGTGCGCCGAAGTACGCAAATGCAAGCTCTTGTTGGAATTGTTCCATATCCATATACAGAATTTCCTCAGGAATTATTTCACCGTCGCTCCACGCGTAATGGATTTTAATAAGCGATTTAATTGGAGCTACACCTAACTTCTTTAAGACTGCTGCCTGTTTTACGTTAACGTAATCTCCAGCTGAGTGCGTTCGCGTATCTTCTCTAACCCAAATCGTATCGTTCTGGATTTTGGTTGGAAGCCGGAGCGTCATGTTTAATTCACTGATAACTTGTCCCGTGGGCAATCCTGTGTCCCCCTCAGTAACCCAAATATCTACTGGCGTTATCTCGTTAGGTTTAGCAGAGACCATCCATTCATTTTCATTAAATATATTCTTTAATTCAAAGATATCTATGTTGGTAAAACATAATGCGGATTGTCCTG
Source organism: Promethearchaeota archaeon (assembly GCA_019057795.1). Taxonomy (GTDB): domain Archaea; phylum Asgardarchaeota; class Lokiarchaeia; order Sigyniarchaeales; family SOKP01; genus SOKP01. Next base: position 107,434 of record JAHLWS010000073.1, read on the forward strand.
AAATTTTTTCGGCGAGTTCATCTAAGTTGTCTTTTTTAGAATCGTGTTTATACTGTTCTACGGCTCTTAGTTGAAGCTTCTTTTTTGACATTCTTATGATTGCTTTCCCTCTTAAGATTTTTCGCATCTCTTGAATTTGCTTGTCGTTTAATTTAGCAACTTCTATTACAGCAATGTTTTTATGTTTTTTAAACAAATCAACTAAATGAACAACTTCATCCAATTTCCATTGATGTATTTCTTTTTTTCTGATCACTATTTTACACCTCTATACCCTTCAAAAACTGTTCATCAATTTTTATTGGATGCCCCATTGTAGTTTTTAAAAACATAGATTTAATATTGTTATATTTATGAGGCATCTGATCAGCAACGTACTCAACGACAGCTTTCATGTTTTCAAATATTTTATCCTTATCCATAGATTTTTTTCCTACTTTAACTTGAATACTTGGTTGCTTCTTTAATTGAATTCGAATAACTTTTAAGTATCTCTCAATTGCCACGTTTAAATCACTCGGATTGGAAATAATACCATATCCACTTGGGAAAGGTTTCGGCATTTTACCTAGCGGTCCAAGGAATCTCGCTAAATATCGAGCTACATTTGGCATCATTTTGTCTTCTACTACGAAGAAATTGTATTTCTTTACAAATTTTTTCTTATACTTTTTTTCTTCGTTATTTAGTTTGATTAAACCGTCTTTATCCATTGTTTCGAGCCCAAGATTCTTAGCTTCAAGAAGTATCTCGTCTGACGCAATTACGCAGATGTTAGGCCTATCTTTAGTTATTATGTTATTAGGTAGGATTATTTCCTTATCGATCCTCTGCTTAGGGTCCTTGAGGTTAATGTCTTTCAAATTCATAATGAGGTCAATTGATTCGTCAAATTTCCTGACTTTATCTTTAAAGCCTTCCTTTTTAATAATCGAATGTTTAATTGCAGCATCTAACGATTTTTTTAATAGTTTGTCATCAATTTTCATTTTTTACAGCTCCCCCTTTATCATGTCGTCATATTCTCCATTCTCAATCTTTTTCTGAATTACTCGCGGGTCCTCGCCTTCTATTGTGGCTCCAATTGACAACACTGTCCCTATTACGGTCTTTACAGCAGTTTTGAAGGTTTTATCTAAAAAGATATCTTTTTTAGCGTTAGTAACGTTAACTACCTGTTCAAGAGTTAAATCTCCAATTTTTTCCTCAGAACTATTCGAACTCCCTTTTTCAGCGCCTAATTCTTTTAAAAGTAGTGAAGCTGTACTTGGCGTCTCTACGAATATCTCAAACTGTTTTGTCTCAGGATCGCATTCGATTCTAACGGGTACCGTTAAACCTTTAAAAAGCATGGTTTTTTCGTTAACTGCGTCCACTACGTCCTTGATGTTTGCATAGGAAATCGATTCAATTTCCGTTTATGCCAGTAGGACCTACAGCGGGACCTTTACATAAATAAAGCGATTTGCTTTATGTAATAGGCGGTCCTCCGCTCGCAGATCCCCCTGTAACTAGTGCCTTAACAATGATTTTGTTTGTTTTACTCATTTTCCTCGTCAAAAATTTTTATTTAAATTTTATACTCAAAATTAGTGATTTAAAGGCTAAGAAACATAAAAATAACGCATAATCTTTCGACTTTATTCATTCCAATATCTTTTTTATATTGAAACCGTATTATTATTACGTTCTAAGTCCTTCAAAAAACTAATTTTGAACTTAGTGTTTTTTAAAAATGAAATGAAATTAAAAAATTTTATGAAAATTATTATTTTTTGTTGACATGTATTTATTTATCTAATTAATAATATCATTAATTGAGAAACAAATAGAGTAATTATAGAACTAAATCTATTCAAATTTTAAGAACATTAAAGGGAAAGGTTGAAAGATGATCCTTTGGATATTAAATAGTGATTCGGGCATTAAATTGTTATATAAATCCTTTTTGAAAACAGACGCTGATGAGGATATCGTTTCTGGATTCTTAACGGCCTTTCACCATTTCTCTATGGAAGAGTTTCACCAATCACTGGAATCTATAGAAATGGGTGGATTAAGGTGGATATATATATTGGAACCAAAATTCAAATTGCTTTTCGTTGCTGCTGGTATAAAAAGTACTAAAACGGGGATTTTGATGGGTAGACTTAACGTTATAAAAGAGTCTTTTATAAAAGAATTCAAGCCAGTTTGGATAAAAAAAGGACATAGTTGGAATGGAAATATGAATGTTTATTTACCATTTCTTAAAGTAATTGAAGATTATTACGGCCAATGGGAGGAAGTAGAATCAATAAGTCAAGTAGCGGACTTTTTTGATATTTTAGGAGTATTTCAACAAATTTTTATTATTTTGAGAAGTATCTTAGAAAATAAAATGTATACCAAATCAAAAAACATAATTTTACAGAAAATAGAAGAAGTATTTAAGAAATTTAGAGAACAAGAGAAATTTAAAAACCAACCCGAATTTGAAAATATTACATTTTCAAAAGAGAATTGGTTCAACATAATAGATATCAATTTGTTGAAATGTGAAAAGGAAGTCATTACTACATATTTAAAGTCTATTCTTTACGAGACCGTTCAAATTTTAAAGGAAGTAAAAGGGAAAAATTTGTGTTTGAAGTATTTTAGTGAAGAAAGAATTTATACCTATATTTTTAATAATATGGAATTATTGGGAGATTTGGGGTTAGATATGTATTTATTAGAACTGTTTTTGTTAATCTAAATTTAAGTACAAAAGCCTTTATGACTTCTTTGTATTTAACTTAGAATCTACAACATAAACGACGACCAAAATCGAGATTATGTTTCAGATATTCATTAGATAGTATTTTCATAACTTTTTCATAATCTAGTTGAGTATTATAATCCTTATTGACCATTTCAGGAATATGTTCAATTTCTATTCCTGGAATACATACTAATCTAAATATCTCTTTCTTTACTTCTTCAGATATATCTTCAGTCATATAATAATAAATATTTTTTTGATTAGAAAAAGATTATCGAAAATTTGCATAATTTAGCTATAAATAATAATAATCTGTATCTTTAGGAATTTTAAATTTAAATAGAAGTCTAAAATAATTTGCTATTTCCGTTCTAAAATAACTTCATGGGTAATGGTACCTATTTTCTCTATAGAAGCTTCCAGGATATCTCCCGGTTGTATTGGACCTATTCCGCTTGGAGTGCCCGTTGCGATTATATCTCCTCTTTGCAAAGTAACGAACTTCGATAAATATTCTAAAATTTGAGGGATTTTAAATAACATATGTTTCGTATTAGAAAATTGTTTGGTTTGCCCGTTAAGCTTTAATTGAATTGTTAGGTTATGTGGGTCCTTAATTTCGCTGCTTGGAACAATTATTGGTCCTATCGGTCCAAAAGTATCGAAATTTTTGCTTCTATACCATGGTAAATTTATATTTCTATCGCTTTTTTGCATAATTCTCGCAGTTAAATCCAGAAAAATTGTATATCCTTGGATGTAATCGAAAGCGTTATCAACCGAGATGTTTTTACATGTTTGGAAAATAACAAAAGCTAGTTCCACTTCGTGATCTACTCGATTATAAATCTGACTTTCATACAAAATTTTAGGATAAATAATTGGTTTATTATCAGTTACTAGCGTATTAAGTGTTTTAACAAAAAATACTGGTTCCGTAGGAATTGGAGCATTTGTTTCTCTAATATGATCCAAATAGTTCCGTCCTAGACATACAATTTTGGTTGGATTTATATTACTATTGCCAATTTTTACCATTTAAGTCAACTCCTTCTCTAATACAACTTTATTTGTCAAAGTACCAATTTTTTCGATCGATGCTTCTATCAGATCTCCAGGTTTGATTGGTCCTATGCCTGCGGGTGTTCCAGTTGCTATAATATCTCCTGGTTCCATAGTAAAAAATTTTGAAATATTTTCTAAAAGCTCCGGAACTTTAAACAACAAATATTTAGTATTCGATAATTGTTTAGTCTCTCCATTTACTTTTAACTCAATTTTGAGATCATGAGGATCTTTAATTTCAGAAAGACTTACAATTCTAGGGCCAATTGGACCGAAAGTATCTAATGATTTAGAGCGAAACCAAGGTAATTTTGAAACTATATCTTTAGTTTGTATCTTCCGTGCAGTTATATCGTTAAATACAGTATAACCTAAAATGTGATCGTAAGCTTGACTTGCACTCACATATTTACATCTATCTTTAACGATAAATGCTAGTTCTACTTCAAAATCAATTCGATTGTATTTACGGTTACTAAATATCCAGTTTGGATAAATAATTGGTTCACCATCCCCTATAAGACAATTTAATGTTTTTGGAAAAAGAACGGGTTCTTTTGGTATTTCTGACTTTGTTTCTTCAATGTGATCCAAATAATTCGTACCAATACATATTATTTTTGTAGGGCTAATCGTCTTTTCTCCAATTTTTATAATAATACATCACTCCTTTAAGTAGTTAGTGCCTTCCGTTAAAAAAAATCGTTTAGTTCGTTGTCTTCTAGAACAAGGCAACTATACTTAATTAAATAAGATTTAAATTTTAAAGATAATTAATTTTCAGATAATAGTAAAAGATTAAATTATAAGTAAAAAATAGTTAAAACAAAGAAAAATTGATTAAAATGACCGAAAAAGATGTAATTTTGACATTAAAAATTGCTATGGCAGCTATTTTTATGGCTGTTGGAATTACTTTAAGTTATCTTAATCCATTTGGATATTTTTTCTTGTTCGGTACAAAGATAAATCCTTTCGCTCATTTAATAAATGTAATAACGGGAGTTCTAATAGGAGTTACTTTTTCTAGCATTACTGCTTTAGGTATTGCAAGTATACGGTTTTCAGCTGGAATTGGAACGATCCATGCTTTTCATGGGGGTGTATCTGGCGCGGTTGTTGTTGGAATCGTATCTCACTTTTTATGGAAAAAAAAACCAAAGTATGTTGAATATGCCGCATTTACAGAACCAATTGGTACAGTATTCATTGGTGGTACCATAACAGCTTTAATTCAAGGGTTTACACTAGCAAATCTACTATTTTTTTGGTGGTTATTTATGCTGAGCTCTGTTGTGGGATCTGTTCTAGGTTTCATAGTTTTAAAAATTCTTAAGCGCTCTGGGTATTCAAGAGATAGGTTCTACTAAATACAAAAAAATTTGTTATTCTAAAAAATTTATGAAATTTAATAGAGACTTAAATTTTGGCAATTTAATTGGTCAGAAAACCCTTATCTATGGGGAAACAAATACCGGAAAAACTTTATATACCGCTAATTTTGTTCAATTTCTCCTAGAAAGTAAAAACATTGACCCTAAAGAGGTTAGCATATTAGATTTTGCTCCAAAGTTAACTTATTTTAACGATTTAAAGATTGGTGGAAGAGTTCAAGATTATTTCGAAAATAGCGTAAAATGCAATAACATTAAATTAATAGGAGAGATTATTCCCCCCCGCCTAAATGCTAAGAATAAAAATGAAATGTATAGCAACATTTGTCATAATTTTCATAAAATATATGAAATTATAGAAATTTATAACAGTAACCCAACTCCAGTGTTAATCATCAACGATATCTCTTTATATTTGCACTTAGGGAGCAATAAATACTTAATTAATACGATAAATAAATCAAATACTTTTTTCGGAAATAGTTATTATGGTACCTCAATTGTTCGTAAATTTTCGAATTTGTTGAGTATTAAAGAAAAGAAAAGAGTTGAATTTCTAATTAAAAATGTAGATAATCCTTTTGTAACGGAATAATATGCTAGTGAATTTTGGTAAATATTTTAAGAAAGTTATTTAATTCACTTATACTCTTTAATATTAATAAAAAATAATATTCGCTTAGTATAAGAGATGATTAAACTGAAATCAAAAGTGCGAGTAGTTCTTTTCGGACCTCCAGGAAGTGGAAAAGGCACGTTCTCTTCTCAAATAAAGAAAGTTTTACCTGATATACCACATATTAGCACTGGGGATATTTTCCGAGAAAATTTAAAAAATGAAACACCCCTTGGTTTAAAGGCTAAAGAATATATGGATAAGGGTGAATTAGTTCCGGACGAAGTAACTATTGATATGGTGAGGGATAGACTAAGCAAAGAAGATGTAAAAGAACATGGATTCATATTAGACGGTTTTCCAAGAACTCTAACCCAAACTGAAGCTTTAACGGAGATAACTAAAATAGATTTATTCCTTTTATTAGATGTAAGTCGCGATATCATTACAAAAAGAATTTTAGGAAGATACTCTTGTAAAAATTGCAGTGAAATCTATAATAAATACACTCTTCCACCAAAAACAGAAGGTATTTGCGATAAATGTGGCGCTGAAATTAAATTTGAACAAAGAAGCGACGACAATGAAGAAACCTTAAAAAATCGGTTAGATACTTACGAAAAGAACGCAAAACCAATAATAAAATACTACAAAAAGAAAAAGTTGATGAGAAAGATAAACGCTGAAAATACTTTAGAATTAACCGAGAAGGATATTATAAAAATACTCGAAGTGTAAATTTATTTTTACAATAATTTTTTTATAGGATTATAATGAAATATAAGATCTGTATTGCAATTCCAATTAAATCTGATGATCTTAATATAAATAGTCAATTAGTAGAAACATCGCTAGAAAAAAAGCCTGATTTAATTGAATTTAGATTTGATTACATAAATGATGTAAAATTTATCACTTTTTCCTTTTTAACAGAATTATTGAATCTCATCACTCCTAAAATACCAATAGTCTTTACTTTTAGGAGAATTCAAGAGCGAGGTCAATATAATCTTAATAAAGATGAACGATTACAAATTTTAAAGTTATTGGTTGAAGCAAAACCCGATTATTTGGACATAGAAATGGAGTCTGATATTAAGATTTTGAAAACAATTACAAATTTAGCTTACAAAAACAATGTAGATTTAATTTTCTCTTTTCATGATTTTGAAGATACTCCTACATATGAAGAAACAATTACTCTTCTAGATAAGTTTGAAGATAAGTTAATTCATGAGTGCTCTATAGATTTAGATAAAATGGGTGAAAGCGTCTTTAAATTAATATTTACTCCTCAAATTTTTGAGGATAATTTAAACATTTTAAAAATTTGTAGAACACTTTCACAAGACGGCAAAAAGATAGTATGTTTTGCTATGGGCGAATTGGGGATTTTTTCCAGAATTATGTGTGTTAAATTTGGGTCATTATGGACATATGGTTCTCTAAGAGATAAAACAGCTCCTGGACAAATTAATATCAATACTTTACGAGAAATGTATCAATTATTATTTAATTCTAATTCTTGAGATTAATGACATTCCGATCCAGGTTAATGTCATAATAAACAGGAAATCTTTGACCAACGAGTTCTTGCTTTTCTAATTTAATTAAAATATCTGGAACAGCATTAATAAAAGCTATAGTACGACGATTATTTTCAAGAGTTCCTATTACTATCCCTTGCTTGGGTATTCCAGTTCGATCATAGGTTATTGTATATCCATCAATAGTAAGATTTCCATTAGCTTGTTCTATAGGTTTTTGTAATTGTCTAGCTAAGATTGATTGTTGTATTTCAACCTGATTTTCTTCACCCCATTGTATAAAAGGTGGTTCAGTACCGTAAATACCAAAGGACTGTTTTGTATTATATCCTCCATTTGCTATAACCATTACCTTCAATAAAGGATTTTTACGAATAAGATATACAGCAGAAACAATTGCGTGTAAAGAATAATTACTCCATGGACCACCAAAAAATGGAAGCCCACCTGTAATTGATAATGGCCGAGGATCATCTTCTTTTATCCCTAATTCATTTTTAATGATTTCTACAATAGATGGAAAACAACTATAAATATCAAATAAATCGATATCATCTAGTTTAAGTCCAGCTTGTCCTAAAGCTAGATGTGCTCCTTCTTTTGTTGCGGGTGAATTATAAAGCTTTGGACGTTGAGTAATATTAAAAATATTTTTTAAGTCTGCGCCTCCCATTGGATAAATCCAGAGTTTAGGGTCAATTTTAAGCTTCTCAGCGTTTTCTTCACTGGTCATTATTAACGCGCTAGATTGATCTACAAATACATTAGAACACATAAGTTTAGTGTAAGGGTGCGTGATATAACGGTTACTAAGAGTAGGTGTTATAATTTCTTTAGCAGAATAAGAACAATTGGTCCAAGCGTGGGCGTTATTAGATGCAATCTTTGAGAAAATTTCAAAGATTTTACCTATATAATTTCTATGCTCTTCCAAACTTCTTCCTGAAGCAGTGCGTACAGCAGTCTCAAGAATGGCGTATGTAACGGAAGGATATTTCAACTTATATTTATTTGCAAATTCATTTATACCATTCCACAATTTACCCTCCATATACTTAGGATCCTTCCATTGAGGCCAATTTAAATTAAGTTTACCCTTTTTTGCCTTGTATCTGGAGTAAGAGGCTTCTCCACCGGTAATCAGAATTGCTTGACTTTCTCCAGAAGTTATAGCCTTCGCTGCCCTATTTACTAACATCTGAGGACTATCTCCCCCATCAGGTAAATAAACTTTATGTTCGGGTTTTAAACAGAGTATCTTGCTAAGTTCTTCTGGAGCATCTTCGTAAGACCAACTATTAATATTAACCATATAAACTGAATTAATAAAATCCTTCAAATTTAGCGCACCAACATCGTTTAAAGCTATCTTACATGCTTTAGCCATGAGATTTAGCGGATCAAGAGGATCAAGAGTATGTTTATGTTGTGTGAACTGAGCAGCTCCTACAATTATTGGATGTGATTTATTACTCATAATTGATTGATTAATGTAAAAATTATTTTAAAAATTAAATATGAAAAGAATAAGAAACTCTTATCAATTATTATTTAATAACAGATAAGAAATTATATTTAGTATCATCTATCAAATACAGTACCACAACTACCGCATTTAATTCTTTTTTTATAAACTGGGGCACCCTGCATTGAATAATAGAGTACTTGTGTTTTATCAGGCTCTTCGTGTAATTTCCGAGGACTTTCTTCTCCACAATTTCCACATTTGGTTCGTTTAGTTTCTGTCATTTTTTTCTCGAAGGTTTTTTGAATAAATAATATGTTATATAAATTTAAATTTAGGTTTTACAATAAATGTGCGTTATGTCATCTTTACAAATAGAAGTGAAAATGTAAATAGATTCATTGTTAAAAATATAATAAATTAATTATCTGTACTTCCTAGAATTTGCGTTAATTTTTTCCGATACTCTTCAAAAGCTTTCCTCCCTCCCTCCCTAAGCTTAAGCAATGTATTAGGTTTCTTATTCTTAAAACGCTTATAACCAAATTTTTTCAGTTTCTTTCTATTCTCTCAAATATTAGTTTTTTCAATGATCTCACTCGTGATTTCATCAATTGTTTTGTTTGTGGTGTTAGTAACAATTTCTGCTGATATTTTATAATAAGGTTCTCTTTGTTTCAATGCGCTTTCGATTTCTTTAATTGGATCTTCTTTATCGATTAATGGTCTAGTCTCTTTCCCATCGATCATTACTCTATTAAAAATTTCTTTAGGGCTAGCTGTTAATAAAACGATATGACAGGTTTTTTTTAAATTTTCTATATTTACTTTATTTAAAACAATTCCTCCCCCGCATGATATAATTGTTTTTTTTAGTTCTGCTGCTTTCCTACAAGCTTCAATCTCGTATTCTCTAAATTTCGCTTCACCGTTTTCCGAAAAGATATTAGGAATTGGTTTACCTGTCATCTCTATAATTAGTTGATCGGTTTCTATAAATTTATAATCTTTTCCTAGATATTCCTTCAATGCCTTTCCTACTGTGGATTTACCCGTTGCCATAAAACCAATCAACGCAATAGAATCTTTAATCATACCAAATTAAACCAAATAGTATTTTTTGATAAACCTAACTATATTTTCAATTTTTTTTCTTTGTTACTGGTATCCTAATATCAAGAAAAAAAGTAGAACAATCATTTCATTGAAAATCCGTGTTTTCCTAAAATACCCTTTTGTAAACCTATGTAATTTCCATTAATATATGCGAAGCAATTAAATTTTTCAGGGTCTAATCTATTATTCGTTACAAATCGCGAATCAGAATGAGTTGCAACCACTTCACCAAAGTAACAAACATGAGAACCAAACTCAATTCTTTTTATGACTTTGCATTCCATGTTCCATGGAAACTCTTTCACCATCGGGACTTTAACCACTACTCCTTGTTCTTGAGTTAGGTTCAATTCATTCCATTTATTCACATCTCTTCCCGACCTCGTCCCACAATAATCCATTTCTTTCAATTGGTCTTTAGTAGGGTAATTAATGACAAACTCTCCATGTTTTTCGATTAAACCATAGGAATGCCTCCTTGGCTGCATTGATATTGCAATAATTGGAGGTTTCATACATACCTTACCAATGTAAGCGAGAGTGATTAAGTTCGCTTCTTCACCAATTCCTACAGATATAACTGCTGCGGGCATTGGGAACATTGTTATTCCGGTGTTAAGAGAAATCTTTTTCATTTCTTCAATCCATCCTTTATTTGTTTTCTACTTATAGCTAAATAATTATAAATTAATTTTATTCTTAAACATATTAATAGTTTTAAATTTAATAATTATAGTAATAAAATGCTAAAAAAACCTTATATAACAGCTCGTACTAATGTTTTATGTGTTATTGGACACCCAATCGAACATAGTATGAGTCCGATAATGCATAATGCTGCCCTTAAAGATCTGTCTCTCGATTATGTATATATCGCTTTTAATATTCCACCTAACGACCTTAAAAAGGCAGTGTTAGGGTTTAAAATGTTTAGTATAAAAGGAATAAATGTTACTATTCCATATAAAGAAAATATTATCCCGTATTTAGATGAAATTGACCCACTTGCTGAAAAGATTGGTGCTGTTAATACTATAAAAAATGAAGGTAAATATTTGATTGGGAAAAACACAGACGCATCTGGGGCTAAAAATGCTTTATTAGACGCGGGGTGCGAAATAACTGGAAAAAAAGCATTAATATTGGGTGCAGGAGGGGCGGCTAGAGCGGTTAGTTTTGCTATTTCAGAGGATTTAGATGTGGTATATATAGCTAATAGAACAGAAAAGCGAGCAATAAAATTAGCTAAGGATTTGACTAATAAAACGACGATTAAAGCAGTAGGAAAGAATTTGAGTATAAATACCCTGAAAAATTTAGTAAATGATGTAGATATTTTAATAAACACTACTCCACTCGGTATGTATCCAAATATTGAAGAATCGCCGATTTCTGAGGAAATGCTACACAATAATTTGTTTGTATTTGATATCGTATATAATCCTCTCGAAACTCGATTATTAAAAGAAGCTAGAAAAAGTGGTTGCAAAACACTAGGTGGGTTAGATATGTTTGTTAATCAAGGCGCTTTAGCATTTGAATGGTGGACTGGTAAAAAACCAAATTTGAATTTAATGAAAGAAAAAGTAGTTGAATTTTTAGGGAAAAAATAATGTTGGGTAAAAGATTTACTATTATTGGCGGGTCTGGCGGAATGGGTAAAGTTTTTGGAAGATTTTTTAAAAAACATGGTTTTGCTATAACTTTATTTGCTCGAAACGAAAATAAATTAAAAAAAGCAGCAATAGAGTTGAGTGTTAATTACGAGCTTTCGCTTGAAAAAAGCGTTAAAAACGCCGATATTGTTATGATCTCAATCCCAATAAGCTCTACTCCTGATATGATAAGAAAAATAGCACCACTTTTGAAAGAAAATGCAATAGTCTTTGATATTACTTCTTTAAAATATGCCGTTTTTAAAGCATTGACAGAAATAAAAAATAATTTTCCAGTAAATTGCATTTCGCTACATCCCATGTTTGGTCCAGGAATAAAAGATATGAAAAACTATTTTATGATGGTATTAAAAGTTGGAGGTACTGACCAATACGACGAATTAATTAATGAACTTTTGAATTTATTTAAATTTGATGGATTAATAATTACTGAAACCTTACCAGAGATTCACGATAAGAGAATAGCTCTAACGTTAGGCGTACCTCACATGTTGAACATTCTTTTTCTAAATCTTCTTAGAAGTACCAATGAACCTTTGAATGAATTAACCAGATACACAGGTACTACTTTCTTGCTTCAAAAAGTTTTTGCCGAAAGTATTATCCAGAGAGAAATGGAAATGTTTGGAGAAATCCAAATGGAAAATAAAGAGTTTCTTAAAATCTTAGATTTATTCGAAAAGTTACTCCATCAATATAAAAAAATAATAGAAGAAAAAAATGTTAAAGGTTTTAGTGAAATTTTTTCTCAAAGCTTAGAATATTCTAAAAAAGACAATTACTTTGAGAATTCTTACAAGTACTTCTATGAATTTATGAATATTTTAAAAAGAGAAAATAAAAAATAAATATTTAATTAATTTTTGTTCCACAGAACGCACAAAATTTTAACCCGTCTCTCTCAGAAAGTTGTACTCCACAGTTGTAGCAAAAATGGGAATCTTCTTCAAATGCGGCCTCATTTGATTTGTAAAGTTTAACCTCTCGATAACTTTTAGTTTCTTTAGTTTTTTGGTCATAAAATATGGGTGAAAGACAATAGAATCTATTTTAGAGTACAAAAAATCCTATCAATTGAGAAAACATACTTGAGAAAAGAAAAAAGCCCCAATATTTATTCTATCCACGAAAATGATCTATTTAGTATAAGATGTAGGTTATATTTTTAATGGGGAATTATTTAATAAATTAAACTTTCGTGCCACAATGTGGGCAAAATTGTGCGTCCTTATTTTCTAAACGCTCTCCACAAAACGGACAGAAATTAAGTTGTATGGTTTTAACACCTTCAACCAATTCACTAGCTGTATATTCATTTTTTTGCTGCTTTTGAGTTTCAGTCTGAAAGCGATATGGATTTTGAACATTTTGAACATTTTGAGCTATTTGTTGCACAGGTTGGACGTAAGGGGCTGATATTGCTGTAATTTGAGAGTGACAGTGAATACAGCGATCTTCAGTTTTACTATAATAAATTATTAAATATATAATAAGACCAATTCCTGCCGTAAAACACAATAAAATTATTGCTAATGGCCAATTTATCTCTTCTCTAACTAATAAAACATTTTGTTTACAATTAGGACAAAATCCTGTGGGATTTCTTGTTGTCATACTTATCACCTTAATTTATTTTTAAATTAACTTATTAAAATGTATTAAGATATTGAATACAAATTTTCCTTTAAAATTTTAATCGAACATTTACAATTGTACTAAAAATTTAATTAATTTATATAACTTCACTCTTAAGTAGAGAAAATGTTTATCAACCTTAAAACCTAAATTAGTTAAAATTCAAATGATTATTAATTTATAGAGAAATTACAATATTTTCCTATTAATTTTTATAGATTCAAATAATAATTTAACATGAAATAAACGATGCAACAAACATTATTTATTGTACTTGATGGTATTGATGGCTCAGGTACATCAACACATAGCAAATTATTAGCGGGATTTTTAAGCTTGAAAGGTTTAAAAATCCATTTAACTCAAGAGCCTTCAAATAGCGAAATTGGAAAATTATTAAGAAATTTTTTGAAAGATGATAAAATTCCACCGTCAACGGACGCCTTATTGTTTGCTGCTGACAGGGACCTTCATTATAGAAATGAAATAAAAATGAAGTTAGAAGAAGGTTATATTGTCATATCAGATAGATATATTGAATCTTCTATTATATATCAATCATGTCAAACTGAAAAAATAACAATTGAATGGGTGAAGAGCTTAAATAAATTTGCAGGTAAACCCGACTTAACAATTATTTTAGACATCGATCCTAAAATGTCATTAGCAAGAAAAAATCAAAGGGATTTGGAAAAATTCGAAGATACTTCATTTTTAGAACAAGTAAGAAAACTCTACATTACCCGTGCCAAAGAAGAGGGGTATTTTATAATAAATACCGACGATATTATTGAACTTGTTCAAGAAAAAATTCAACAAATTGTATTAAATAAATTAAAAGTTAAGGGGATTCAAGTTAAAGAATAATGTTTGTATAATATAATATTTTTTGTGTAAACCAAGAACTTACGCGTGAAACAGAATGAGTTATACAATAGCAGAAAAAATACTAAAAGAACATTCAAATCTTAAAGAGATATCGCCTGGACAATTTATCAATTCTGAAATTGATTTGATAATGGTTCACGAACAATTAGGTGGAAGAGTTCATATAGAATACGAGAAACTCGGAATTGATTATGTATGGGATCCAGATAAGATTTTTTTCATATTAGATCACTGGGTACCTCCTCCCACGATATCAGCAGCCCAAATGCACCAAGACGCAAGAAAATTTGCTGAGAAATATAAATTCACTAATAACTATGGTTATCAATTAGACAAAGGCATATGTCATCAAGTTTTACCCGAAATGGGTTTTGCAAGGCCAGGAATGTTAATTGTGGGCTCTGATAGTCATACGACAACATACGGGGCTTTTAATTGCTTGTCTACCGGTATAGGTGCTACAGATGTTTCTGTCGTGTTTGCTACGGGTAAGATGTGGTTTAAAGTTCCCGAATCGTTTAAAATTAATTTATCTGGCACTCTAGATAAAGGTGTAATGTCAAAAGATTTTATCTTAACATTGATAGGAGATATTTCCACTAAAGGAGCTATTTATAAATCATTAGAATTTCATGGAAATGGCGCTCAACGCTTATCTATTGACTCTAGGATGACAGTTGCAAATATGGTTGTGGAAGCGGGCGCAAAATTTGGATTATTTTTACCCGATAAAAAACTAGAAGATTGGATAGAAAAGAGAACGGAAAAACAATATAATAAAGTTTTGCCAGACGAAGATGCGGAATATGAGAAAGAATTTCACTACAACTTATCCGAAATTACTCCTGTTGTAGCTAAACCTTCAAACCCCGGAAATATAGCTAAAATAGAAGATGTAGAGGGATATGAAATAGACCAAGCGTTTTTAGGTAGTTGTACTAATGGTAGAATGGAAGATCTTCGAATTGCCGCTAAAATACTAAACAGTAAAAAAATCAATTCCAATACCAGATTGATCGTAACCCCCGCTTCAAAAGAAATATACTTGCAAGCTTTAAGAGAGGGTTTAATTGAAGTCTTTTTAAGTGCTGGTGCTATAGTTACTAATTCTACGTGTGGTGCTTGTATTGGGGGGCATCTTGGAGTATTGGGACCTGAAGATGTTTGCATCAGTAGCACAAATCGAAATTTTATCGGTAGGATGGGGGATCCTACTTCAGAAGTTTTCTTAGCATCACCAGCTACGGTTGCCGCATCAGCAATAAGAGGAAAAATAACTGATCCTCGGGAGGTGCTATAATAATGGAAAATATTGAAGGAGAGATTTATATTTTAGGGGATGACATTAATACTGATGATATCGTACCTAGCTATACTTTAACATTGAGAGATCCAAATGAAATGGCCAAACATGTTTTAGAATTTATAGAACCAAATTTTGCTCAAAAGGCAGTTAAGAGATTAATAATTGTAGGAGGATATAATTTTGGGACTGGAAGTTCCCGAGAAGAGGCAGTAAATGTATTTAAAATTCTCGGGATTAAAGCCATTATTGCTAAATCATTTTCAAGGATTTACTTTCGAAATCTTATTAATAATGGAGTTGCTGGAATCAAATGTGATTGGGACGAAGCAACATTTTCCGATGGAGATCAAGTACAAATCTCGATTGAAAATGGGATAATATTCAATAAATCAAAAAATCTTAATATAACATATAAACAATTCCCTCAATTTTTAAAAGAAATATTGGAATCTGGAGGAATATTAAATCAGCTAAAAGAAAAATTAAAATCACATTAATAAAGCAACTTCAACTTAGATTTTTCTTATACCTTTATCCAAATAAGTTTACCCTTTTTCATATATTACTCCTGTACCGCCTGATGGATAATGAAATTTAATGGCATCAGCTTCACAAACTTGATAACACGCAGCACATTCTAAACATTTCTCTTTATAATCTTCTGAAATAGAAATTACATTGTCGATCTTACGCCATAAATTAGCTACACAAACCAGAATGCATTGCCCGCATCTATTACATTTATTTTGATCAATGAATATAAAATCCCCTGTACCAGGTATGTGTTTTGTTAAACCAGTGGTTTTCAAGTATCATCCCTCCTTGGTTTTTTTTTCTTAGGAATTAAATCCATTACCTTAGGAATTACAGACATTAATTTCTGAGGATCCATCATTTCATCAAGATCTTCCTCGAATATTTTAGCTACAAGTGGAAGGACGTATTTCATTATGAAGGGTAGAGCTTTAGGCATGTATGATTTAATTTGTGATGCTATCTGTCGAACTCGTTTTGCATGTGGTTGAGACCAATCATATATTCCTCCCATTACCTCCATAAACATTGGAACAAACCAAGACATCGTTTCTTGTGGACTGAAAGGGAGTGCTTTCCAAAGATTATATAATTCTTCTCCAGCTTCGAATTCCTCACCAATAGATGTATTTTGCCATACTTTGTCATATTTTGAGAGAAAGTTTTTTGAAAAATCTTCAGAGGTGATTGCTTCTGCTGCTACTTCTGCTGCTACTTTCCCTGTTACCATGGCAGGATATATTCCTTCAGCTTCAAGTGGACAAGGAAATCCTCCTGCATCACCTATTAAGATAATTCCATCAGTGTGCGTGTTATATGGATATTTTAACCACGGAAGGAGGTGAGATTGAAGTTCTCTTGGTTTGGCATTCAATATTCTTAATAATCTTTGATAATATTTGAGGTTTATTACGCGATTTAGATAATATAGTGGATTTTTATCCCATTTATTTAACCAATTGCCAAGACCTTGATGAAAGCCATCATGAAAGAACACTTGATAAGAAGCTGGAAAAATTGCAGACCACCATACTGCCAGAGTTTCATCTCCCATTATATCATCAATTTTTTCAGGACTTGCTTGAAAATCATATTGAGGTACTACTGTAATTTGATCTTGTGCCCATTTAGTCCTTAATCCACTTTGTTTTGCAACCATCGAAACTGCTCCATCAGCTCCAATAACGATAGGTGCTTCATATTTATTATTATGCTCATCCATTACACCACAAACTATACCATCCTTTTTCAAGAGATTAGTAATTAAAGTTGACGTTTTTAATTCAGCGCCAGCATCTATAGCAAACTCTGCAACCCAAGGATCAAACTCACTTCGGTAACAATTCATCGTAATCCAACTTTTTGCTGGTTCATATGATACTGACTCGGTGGGACGAGCCATTACATAACCAGCAACAATACCCTCCTGATTGATGAAATAATTTCGAGCAGCAGAACCTGCTCTCATAGAAGGACATTTTTCAGGTGTTAGTTCCTTCATCATACTTGGAAAATCCTTCCACATCCGAGGACCTAAACCACATCCTGATGAATTTTTTTCACCTGGTTTTCGCCCACGTTCAAAAAAAATTGTTTTTAATCCCAAATCTGCTGCTGTTTTTGCTGACATTGAACCTCCAGGACCAGCACCAACAATTATTATATCATAAGTGTTCATGAGTTCACCCGAATTAATTAAATTTCATTTTCAAAAAGAAATATTATAATATATCTTTATGTTAATCACTATTTAAAATTCATTTTATTGGAACAATCAAAAACAATTTTTTAAATCAAAAAATGGAATCGAAAAATTAATCCGCAATTGATAAAAATCCGGAATAATTTCAGAGAAGTGATCTGAAACACGGAGGTATTATTAACCAGCTAAAAAAAGACATATTTTTGTATTTTACATTAAATCCTCAATTTCTCTTTGGATTTTTTCAATCCGCTCCTTAGCTTTAGTGAGGATCTGAGTTTTACCATATTTGTTGAACCACTTTTCAAATCTCTGTTCGATTGAAACTTCTTTAGTTCCAGCTAAATGTTTATCCGCAAGACAGATAATTTTTTCTTCAAGGGTTTGTGGTAAAAGGTCTCTCTCAGGTAACCCAACTTGCTTAGCATCTTCTTTATCTAATCCACCTAAAATATGAGTTTCACAAATTTTGGCAAGTCGCTCTGATAAACCTCTTTCTCTAATTATTTTAGCCCCAATTAAGGCGTGATTAAATCCATGAGTCTTACACCTACCAATATCGTGTAATAGGCTTCCAATTTCAATTAAATCCATATCTATCTCTCTCAACTTTATTTTTTCTGCTAATTCTAAGGCCTTCTCAGCAACTTTTAGAGAGTGACGCCGTACATTATAAGGAACTTTTAACTTTTTCAATAAGTCAAAAGCAAAATCGCTATTTGGTAGAGTTTCTTCGCTTGCCATTACACTTTAATAATTAATTATTAACTATAAGGTTTAGTCTAATATTAAGAAATAATTCAATTATAGTAGGAAACAAACTCTATCCAATACTTTTTTTGTTTTATGAATTAATAAACTTCTTCATACGGGCCACTAATTACCCCTCCAATTAAGCCTCCTATAATAGCCCCTATAAGTGCAGTAATTATTCCTCCAATTGTAACAGATAGTTGAGTTCCTTGAAATAAAGCCATTAAATCTTCACCAGATATGACGCTTAACAACATCCAGATTAAAAAATCGATTACGATAACCAGCAAACTTGCGAGAAGACCTCTTTTCAAACCTTTTGAAATAGTACCACTCAAATAGCCAATAAAAATACTCGCTAGAAGCTGTGGAGCGAAAATGTCGATTATCGTGGACGATCCTGTAAATATTGAAAAGAGATCAAATTTAAAATTAGCTCCAATTAAAATAATTATAACTTTAAAAACGTCAATTTGTGAATAAAGTTGTAGTTGGATTATTATCTCTTCCATATTAAAAAAGAATGCAGTAAAAAAACTAAAAACAATTCCAACAACAATTCCAAGCAATAATCTATACGAAACCATTTTCAATCAAATATACTATTTGAGTTTAATAATAAATCTAATTATTTTGATATATTAAATCTTTAGTTCTAAGAGAATTAGAAGATTTCTTTTAATAAAATATTAAAATTATGTTATTTTATTTAGTTTATCTAAGATTGTAATTTAATATACTAATTCTATTATAGGGTATATACATTGGCTAAAAAAAAGAAAAAAACCGAAAAATCTAAGAAAACTGAGAAGGAAGAGAAGGAAGAAGAAGAAGATATCGAAGAAGATTTTGAAGAAGATTTTGATGAAGAATTAGATATCGAAAAGGAACTTAATTTGCTCGATACTGACGATATAGACGCTGAAGTTGAGCAAGCTGAAAAAATTATTGACAAGGATGAGGAAAAAAAGCAATTATATCTAAGTTGTGGAATCCACATTGGAACAAAATTATTGTCTGGAGATGCGAGACAATTTGTGTACAGACAAACTAATTACGGTTTGTACGTTATTGATTTGACTAAAACTGACGAACGCCTAAATGTTGCCGCAAAATTCCTGAGCAAATACGTTGAGGGTGGAAGCGATAAGGTGATCGTATCCTCTGTCAGAAGATACGGAAAAGAACCCGTAAAGCAATTTTGCAAAGTGTTAGGATGTAGGGCAATCACCGAGCGTTTTATTCCTGGCTCTTTAACGAATCCTATCATTGAGGATTATATTAAAGATGCGTCGGTGGTAGTTATCGTTGATCCTCATGCTGATAAAGTAATTTTAAGAGAAGCTCAATTAGCTCGAATTCCCGTCGTAGCGTTGTTCGATACTGACGATTTACTTGACGGAATCGACCTTGCAATACCCGCAAATAATAGAGGGAAGAAAGCGTTAGGCTTAGCTTTTTGGTTGTTAGCACGACAGATATTGCTGGAATTAGGGAAGATTTCAAGCGAAGACGATTTTCCCTACACTTTAGAAGAATTCACTTCCAAAATCGTTCCTATGTATCGTCAACAGTAATTATTCTCTTTTTTTTCTTCTTTACTTGTCTAATAATTTTTTTCGTCGTTTTTCTTATTTATTTAAAACAATTCTCTTAAATTGTTTTTATTCTATGAATAACAACTTTTTAATCAATCTAAGATTTTCATTAATTAAAGTAGTATTTTATTATTATATTGAGAGACGAAAAATGAAAAAAATTATAGCTTTTGCCGGAAAAGGAGGAGTTGGAAAGACCACGAGTTTAGTTCTTTTTTTAAAATATGTACTTGAGAATAAAAAAGCGCAAGATATTCTCGTTATTGATTCAGACCCCGATGCGAATGTTGCTGATGTCATTGGTGAAGAAGTTAAATTCTGTGATACAATTGGAGGAAAAATGAAAATATTAAAAGATAAAATCCAAAGTATGAAACTTTCACCTAATACTCCAAAAAATCAACTAATTGAGTCGGATGTCTATACTTGTTTGATAGAAATGGACGATTTTGACCTATTGGAAATGGGTCGCCAAGAGGGAGAAGGGTGCTACTGTTTTATTAACGATGTACTAAAAAGGGTAATCGATACATTGTCTAAAAATTACGATTTAACTCTTTTAGATTCTCCAGCTGGATTGGAGCATTTTGCTCGAAAAACTGGTCGAGATGTTACCGACCTTGTAATCGTATCCGACGCTTCGAAAATGGGCATACATACGATGAAACGGATTTTAGAGATAATCGACGAGTTAACTCTGAAATTTGAGAATATCTGGATTTTAGGAAATCGCTTTCCAGAGGATTTAAAGGATATTTTGGTAAAAGAAGTCGAGAATCTGAATAGAGACCGCGTTAAATTGTTGGGGTTCATATCTAACAACGAAGAGATAAGCAAGATCAACATTACTGGTGGTAATTTAATCGATTTACCCGAAGAAAACTCATCCTATCAAGAAGCAAAAGAGATATTTGCTAAAATAATATAGAGCTTTTAATTATATTAAAACTGAATTAAAAGCTTATGATTTAGTGGTAGATTCTGAAGAATCTAAATTTTTTCTTAATTTTTTATACACGAGAAAGATACCCATCGTTGTTGTCAGAGCCAATAGGAAAACATCAAAACCAGGGATGCTTAGTTCGAATTCTAAATTATCAATTGAAATTATGTTTAAACCACATCCCATAGAGGTAAATACCAGCAAATTACCAAGAGTTGCGTCTTCGTATAGTTTTGGATACATCGCATAATGTTTTTTTCCTTCGCAATAAATGTCCTGATAATCGTCGTAGAACCCTATCGCTTGTAGAGACGATGGATTGGTAATGTCAGCAACAACTATTCCTTCGGCGCAAGCTCCCGAGAATAATTTGTTATCGTGAATAGCGATTCCTACTCCGTTAATACCATCGATAAAAATGTCTGATAAAAAGGACGCGTTGGTTTTATCTGAGATGTCAATTGATTTAACATGGGCCCGATGAGTCCTTTCTGGTGAAACCGTTCTTGTACTATTAAGACCCGAAGTATACAACACATTTCCTTCAACGAAATAGCTTTGAGCGTAATACTCCCCTAAGTCAAACGAACTTATTAAATTTAGATTTGAAGGGTCAGTAGCATTTACAATTTTCAGTTGGTAGGTTGCCGTACAGACGTAAAGATAATTATCAATGAAAGTTAATGATTCACCAACTTCAGTCACATTAAGTCTATCTAATTCTACTGGGGAATCTACATTTGAAAAATCAAAAGATATAATTTCAGTGTAATTATTTACGAAAAGAGTAGTTTCCGAAGCGTCAAAACCCCTCGCGTAGCCTAAATCTAACAATCCTTTATAGATGGGAGATGCTGGCGAGGATATATTGAAATATTCGATATTCCAGTCTTGATCCTCCACTACTCTTAAGTATGCAACATCGTTAGCGATTTCAATTTCGTAACTGTTCTCTCCGGTTACTGTTCTAAAAGCAGTAAGAGACGGATTAGAAGGATCTGCCAAAGAGATCACTCTTAAACCCGGTAAACTGGCGTCTGATACATACGCGTATGTACCATTAATTTCAATGTCCTCAAACATTACATTTACTCCTGACGGTTGATAGTGTCCAATGTGAGCGTTTTTAATTTCTTTGAACTCTGCAGCATATGCGTATTTGATCGAAATGAAAATAAAAATTGAGGAAATTAGCAACACAAAAATAAATATTGATCGTTTTTGTTTCATATTACTAGTCTATTGCATGTTCGATTTAAAAAATATATCGTATTACTAAAAAAATAATAGAATCGTTTATTTTTCTCGTTTATAGCTATAAAAGTTATATTTTTGATTTAAAAACTAAATATTAATATAACAAAAATTCAAAGGTTGTTAAAGAAATTCATTAAGGTTCCTATTTCGAAAACGCTTTTCTACGCCATTTTTCATCCCCGGTAACTTAAAACATTGGTCAGGAATCATCCTTTTAAAGTAAGGTTGGTTTTCTCGTTCAGATATGAATTGTGATTTGTATAGCGTTTCGAAGATTTCTTCACCGGAAAATTGTATATCATCAAAATATGGGATGAGGGGACGATTCTTACTAATTTTTTCTACAACATTTTTTAGAGGAAAGTTAATTTCACGAATTAATCCTTTTTCGTCTATTACTCCAGTTTTATGGGTGTGTTCATTATACAAACAGATTACACATTGTGGCCACCTATCGTGAAAATAATTTAAGACAAGATCAATTACTCTATGCTTGAGGTGTACAACTCCAAATAACACACCACGACTATTTATTTCTGTTCGAGCGAATTGTTTCGCACGATACGCTTCAGTAAACACTTCTCGCATCATTCGGTTAATTTTTTTTGCCAATGGAGTTCCTGAATTGCGTAAAATTACTTCTGGAAGCTTTTTGATGTGTTGCATTAGAACAGGAGAAAATTTAGAATGGCGCGGAAGATTAAGGACCAATTTTTCGCGTGAATATCCTTTAGCGCGCCCAATAACTTCTAATGGATCCCGACTATTTGTTATCTTTTTCATTAGATTTCACTCTGTAAAATTGTGTTATTGTTAAGATCGGTAAAAGCAGGAAGAGTAGTTTGCTTCTGTCCGTTTATCAAGAGGTACGGGTCAGCTCTTTTTAATACAACGCCAATAGATTTTAGATCTTGTCTGCGCTTAAACAAAAATTTTTTAGATCGTAAATTAATTATCCGTTTAGCGGAAATTGGACCAATTCCAGGAACGCGGAGTAACTCTTGGTATGACGCTTGGTTTGGATCTACTGGACCACGATCTTTAAAATACTCTCTTGCTAAGTGAATTTTAGGATCTCCTTCGGGTAAATTACCTTCTTCGGTCAATACTTCTTTCAAATCTTTTAATTTATAATGATAGATTCGTAATAACCAATCGCTTTGATATAGTCTATGTTCTCTTGCTAACGAAGCTGCTTGTTTACCTGATAACGGCGTACCTACAATTGGAATAAACGAAGAAAAATACGCACGCCTTAGATCAATTTCTTTATATCCCCAATCAATTCGTCTGAGTAGGTCGTAATCACTCTCACTTTCTGCAGCCCCCACTACAAATTGCGTGGTCTGTCCACTATTGAGAATTGGAGCGCCATCCCATCGAAATTTTTTATACCCATCATCCCGTCGACCTTTAATCAAATTTTCTTGGTATCTCAATTGATTGTCTTGTTTTAAATCTTTCAAGATTTTGAGAGTTTCCTCATTGTGTCTGATGCGGATCTGCTTTAACCAGCGTTGGCGAGTTATAATATCGTTATTAAAATCTTTCTGTTCAGCGATTTCAGCCAAGTAATCTTTAGTGGAGGCTTCCGAATTAATTGAAATTCGATCAGATAGAGATATTGCCTCTTTAAGGAGATACTTACTCACACCTGGTAAACACTTAAAATGCACGTATCCACCAAAGTTATATTTGAATCGAAGTAGTCGAACTACTTCCAACATTTCTTCAGATGTTTCATCGGCGCTGCCACAAACTCCAGATGAAATGAAAACTCCTTCCACTACGTTCATCGAATAGAGTTTCATAAATGTGCGAGCATATTCTTCTGGTGTAAAACTCATCCGGTGCTTACAACTATTAGTAAAGCAGTACTTACAACTGTAGATGCATTTGTTAGTGTATAGAGTTTTGAAAAGACTCACGCATCGACCATCAGGGGTATAGCTGTGGCAAATTCCCGCACTTGCTGTGACTCCAATCCAATTTTTCGAATCTCCAAAAAGTTTTGGATATTTATCAGTGCGACTGGAAGCGGTACTCGCACAAATATCATATTTTGAATTTGCTCCCAAGACTCGAATCTTTTCTAAAGTAGACGGCATTTAAATCATCAGTTAAATAGAATTGTTTTTTTTAATAAGGTGTATAAATCTATCTCTTGATGTTTACTTTATAAATCGAGGGGCATATTGAATTTTTAAAATAAATCATATTTTTATAAAAATTTAAGTTTTAATTTCTTTTCTGTTAAATATTAGATATATTTATTTTATACTTAGACCATTGATTGATAATAATGCCTAAATATACTGGAGGCGAAATAATCGCCAAATATCTGATTAAAGAAGGCGTAAAATATGTTTTGGGGATACCTGGGCATGGGTGCTTAGCGTTCGTAGATGCATTATATAAAAATAAAGATAAAATTACATTAATTCAACCAAAGCAGGAAATGAGCGGGGTTCATATGTCGATAGGTTATTTTAGAGTCACTTCTCAACCATTATGCGTATTTACATCGATAGGTCCTGGTGCTATTAACACTGCCATTGGTCTTGCTGATGCTTTCGTAGATAGTTTTCCCGTCCTCTGCATTACAGGAAATACTCACACACACATGCGAGGCAAGGGAACACTTCAAGAGATTGAAAGAAATAGAGATTCTAATATGCCTCGAATATTAGAGCCTATTGTTAAACGCTCTTGGCAAGTAAGTGATGTAAAACAATTACCTACAGTCATGCAAAGAGCTTTTAATCAAATGATGACTGGTAGAATGGGACCAACTGTCATTGATCTTCCTATGGATGTTCAGGCGGATGCTATTGATGTCGAAATACCCGAGCCTCTGGAAAGAAGGGCAAGTGGAAAAGTATTAGGTGCTCCAGAACAAATTAAAAAGGTAGTAGAATTATTAAAAAAAGCGAAAAGACCAGTCCTATTATTAGGTGGTGGTGCAGTTACAGCCGAAACTTACGACGAAGTTAAAGAATTAGCAGAGAAACTTGGTGCTGCTGTCGTCGTTACAATGATGGGTAAAGACGCATTTCCAAACGATCACGAGTTATTCGCTTGGAGCACTGGTAGCAAAGGGACTACTGTCGGGTTGAAAATGACTTCAACTGCAGATGTGCTTCTATCTATAGGTTGTCGATTTGCCGACGAAACTGCTAGTTCCTACAGGGATGGTGTAAGCTTTTCGATTCCGCCAACAAAATTAATACAAATCGATATCGATCCACACGAAATTGGCAAAAATTATCCTGTTGCAGTTGGAGTAGTAGGAGACGCTAAAGCGTGTTTGCGTCAAATTATTGAAGAATTTGGCGATTACGCAAGAAATTACCAAAAAACGGATTATTTTAAAGAAATACAAAAAGAGAAGAAAAAGTGGTTCGAATTTCTTGACGAGCATCGAGACGATTCAAAAGTACCAGTAATGATTTCAACCGTTTTAAGGGAAATAAGAAAGTTTTTCGATAGAGACGCAATAATTGTAACTAGCTCAGGTAATGTACAAGCTCAAATGATCCAAGAGTTAGAATTTTACGAGCCTAAAACTTGTATTACCGCTGGAGGATTCTCTACGATGGGATATAGCGTTCCAGCCGCAATTGGCGCAAAACTGGGCTCAATAGATATAGGAAAACCTAATCGTCAAGTCGTAGCACTCGTAGGCGACGGTGATTTGATGATGACGATTTCGGAGCTATCTGTAGCAGTTCAATTAGGATTAACTAACATCTTCTTTATAGTCTTAAATAATCATGGTTGGATTGCTATCAAGGACCTTCAGCAAGCAGCATTTGGCGAAAATCGAGGTTATGGCACTAGTTTTTACGATAAAAGTGGAAATACCTATTCTCCCGATTTTACAAAAATAGCTGAGGGTTTTGGATGCTACTCTGAGAAGATTTCTAAAAAAGAAGAAATAATTCCCGCGTTAGAGCGAGCGACCAAATCAAATAAGCCTGTAGTTATAGAAATTCTTGTAAATCGGATTTTTCCTTTTACTGGCTCTCCCGCATGCGGATTTTGGGATGTACCAATTCCAGATTATCTAACAGAACGTAGAATAAAGTACGAAGAAGAAATAAAAGGAGAAAAATTATAAATCTTTTTCAATATTACTTATCTTCTGTTGTATATTGATCCTTGAATTTTTCCGAAGCAGGTTCTCCACCAATTCCCCAATGAGTCTTTGGGATTTCGTGAACAATTACTTCTATAGCGTGTTGGGGGACGCCTAAGTCAACAAAGACTTTGGTTATGTTTTGTATTACGGTTTTAACTCTTTCATCTCCAAAGCCCTTCCAAACATTTACATGAATAATTGGCATTTTTTCACATCTAATTTGTATTATTATATGATATGATTCAACCCTTTAATTTTAATTTCTTTCATAAAAATAAAAAAAAAGAAATTTAATAATCAATTATTATATTGAGTGAGAATTCTTATGAAAGATTTTTTGGAATTATTTGAAGAAAAAAGTATTGATTACATACAATTTCAATTTACCACGATTTTAGGGGAATTTAAGTGTGTTGAATTTCCAGCAAAAATCTGGGAAGATATGAAAGAGGGGGCCGGTATTGACGGGTCTAGTCTTGGGTTTTTAAAAACAGAACAAAGCGACATGAAAGTCGTGCCAGATTTAAACACCTTTGCGACTTTTCCATGGAATCATAGGGTGGGGAGATTTATTTGCGATATATCCGACAATAAAGGAATTGCTTATCCTACCTGCCCAAGAGGGATATTAAAGAGAATTTTAAGCTATGCAAATTCTAAGGGCTATGAATTTCTAACAAGACCAGAATTAGAATGGTATTTACTATCAAATGATCTAGAATTTACTGATAAGGGCGCTTATATGGATATGCCTCCTAAAGATTCATTTCACGAATTGCGACGTAAGATAACCGATGATATGATTAGTATGGGCATTAAGCTCAAAACTATTCACCACGAAGTTGGACCGAGTCAACACGAAGTAGAATTTTTAGCTAATAATGCGTTATATCAAGCTGATAATGTCCAAACAGCAAAAATGATTGTACATGTCGAATCAGATTGTAAAAATCTAATATCTACATTCATGCCAAAACCATTTCCGTTAGTAGCAGGAAGTGGTTTACATATTCATCAATATTTAGTCAATAATGGGAAGAATATTTTTGCTGATGCTAATGTAGGTGTAAGCGATATCCTCCGTTATTATATCGGGGGGATTCAAAAGCGTGTGGCCGCCATATCAGCCATTTTAAATCCTATCACAAATTCTTATAAGCGACTTATTCCTAATCACGAAGCGCCAGTTTATGTGTCTTGGGGGGTAGGTAATAGAACCGCTTTAATTCGCGTTCCAGGATACGAAAAATCTGCTAGGGTAGAATATCGTGCTGGTGATGCGGCCATGAACATCTATCTTGGAACTGCTCTTTTACTTGCCTCTGGCTTAGATGGAATAAAAAATAAAATCGAACCCAATACTCCAATTACTGAAAATATAGACTCTTTAACTGAGGAGAAGCGAAAAATTTTTGGTATTAAAAAATTACCCCAGAATTTGCAAAAGTCTTTAGAGGCGTTCGAGAACAGTAAATTTATCAAGAAAATTCTTGGAAAACAATTGGTAGATATTTATATAGATATTAAACGAGAAGAAATTGATCAATACCAAATTGCTAAAAACAACGGAAAAGAAGCCAAATGGGAATTGGATAAGTATTTGTTATTATAAATTATCTATAAATCGCGTAATTTTCTTCTAATTTTTTTTTTAGTTTTGATGAAAAATTAAATCTTACAGCATAAAAATCAAAAATTATATCATCAATTGATTTCTGCTCATGTGTATAATCATAACCTAAGTTTTTTTTCTTATATTCAATTATTTGTTCAACCAATACTTCAACCTCTTCTTGCGTTTCTTTGTTGGGCTTAATAAAAGGTAAAGAATGAATCCCAGATATTTGAATGCTGTTGGTATTGTTTATAATTCCTTTAGATAGATAATTATATAGAGAACTATTCAATAGCCCCAAGAAATATTCAATAGAAATCGATTTGTCCTTAGCGATAAAACCAATTGCCTTATTCGAGTCCCAATAACAACCTTTTGGCATATAACGGGCGGCTAACCTTGAGCTGATACCGCTAATAACGACTCCTTCTTTTTCAAAAGGCACGTTACTTGGAATGTCGTAAACAGTGATCGACTTATCGTTCCAATCTAAAGCTTCCATAATAGGTCTATAGTATTGATCTCCTCCACCTCTTTTTAGATATGGTTTCCATTTCTCTGTTTTCAAATCGCTTCTTAAAATAATTTTGAATTTCTCATTCTGTTTAATTTTTGTATAGTTTTTCTTTCTGAAAATGTCTGCTAGTTCCGTACCTTTAATCGCAGCAATGTATTTCTTATTGTTATGAGTGTGCATTCCAATGTACCCTTTAATAAAATTATCTAGTTTAGGAGCGTTTTCAAACAAATCAATTATTTGATCCTCTACTTCAAAAAAAAATATGTTAAAAGGTAAAGAACTATATCTTCTCTGCTTGATATCGTTTACAACTTGTGGTTTCCAATATTCGTCTTCATTTTTTATCCTCGAAATTATACTCATTAAATTATTATCTCGAACTTGCTCATTGGTATCTCCGGAACGTTTAGTTAAAAAAATTATTGCTGGATATGTGCTAACGTTCTGCTTATCAAATAAATTAGTTGGTGCGAGTAATATTTCGTTTATTATACAATTCTTAAGAATGAATTCTCTTAATTTTTTATGAGTGCTTAAAGTTAAGAAAGTATCGCTCGTGATGAAGCCTAATTTCCCTCCCTCCTTCAAACGCCATATACTATTCACTATAAACATTGAATAAGTTTCGTGAGCGTTTGTTTTCCCATAAATTTTTTTTAACTTTACCCTATTTTCTCTTACGTAACTACTTGCCTTATTTAAGTATGGAGGGTTTCCAACAATAAAATCGAACTCATCATAGCAATCCGAATCAAACGATATTAAAGTATCTATTGCTTTAAAGGATACACCTAATTCTTCAATATCTGTTTTATAAACAAGATTCACATCATAAGCAGAAATCTGTGCTTTTTTAATTCCAGCTTTCAATAATGATTTAACAAAAGCTCCGGGACCTACGCATGGATCTAATACTTTTTGATTGTTTTTAATTTTACCTAATTTTGATATGATATAATCTGCCGTTTTTGGAGGAGTTAAGACCACTCCTAAATTCTTTTTGCTCGAGTCTATTATTGTTAAACACTTTAAAATTTAATATCTAAATTAAGTTTGGTTATCAAATACTATTAAGTTATCGATGATCATCTCACATAAATTTTTTAACAAGGAACTGTCTATTTTGTCTACTGTATCGCGGATCGAATGAATATATTTATACGATTCCATGTCGCCAATTCCTATCCCCTCAAACTTATTATTTTTTAAATAATATCCATCCGAATGAGAGCCAAAATATATTTTCTTAGGATTTCTTTTAATTTCCAAACCCTTATTATTATTTAAAAACGTGTTGTAAATGGATTTAACGTTTCCTGACATTTTTTTACCGGGAAATAAGTAAATATTATTGGCGATCGCGTCAAAATTGAAAATTATGGACTCTCTTTTGTTAATGCGTTCTAATTTATAGCAGAAATTCCGGATTCCCATAGTTCCACATTCTTCCGCACCCGTAAACACGAACCATAAATTGAAATGATTTAACCTAAATTCTGGATTTGAGTAGTAATTTAACAATTCAAGTACGCACGCAATTCCAGAAGCGTTATCAATAGCTCCTTTTGACTTGTTATTTGTGGCGTTTAATAGGATAAAAATTGTGGATATTAGGTTAATTGCAATTGGAAATGCTCCGATGATGTAAAACAATAATGAATATGAAACGAAAATATAGTTCTTGCAAACGGTTATAATAATTATTGTAAGGGATGAGAAAACCCAAACTCTTATAGCTCTTATTCTTACAAGAATTGAAAACCTTTGCCCTTTTGAGTCTAAATGGCAAAAGAATAGAACGCCTTTTTCGCGGTTGCTATCATTGATTATGTTAATTTCTGACTCTTCATTCTTGGACATTAAGTTAAGTTTAACGTAAAGGTTTGCTGAATTTAACTTCTTTCCTATTTTTATGCGTTCCGGTTTTCTTGTAATTGTAAATAAAAAGCCCAATAACAATAAAATAAGTATTGAAGAAATTGGAATAATAATTGTATTAAAATTTAAAAACAACATTAACAGAAGTGCAAATCCCGATAAAACCGCAATTTTAGGGTATATTCTTGCATAAAAAGTACTAAATACGAACTCTTGACTTAACGGTTTAAATTTTAATTGTTCTAGTTTCTTAAATGCTAAATTAAAAGCCTTTCTTTCGTCGTCCGTACCCGATAATCTTGGAAAGGCAAACGATTTTAAGTTTTCTCTTATGCGTTTTTCGTCGATCATTATGATTTCTATCAATTTATTTAATCTAAATAAGCCCCGTACTTTGCAGAACTTACAATTTTTCTGTATATATTTAAAAAACCTTTCTTTACCTTAGGTTCAGGTTTTTTCCAATTCTTTAATCTATTTTTAATTTCTTCTTCTGAAACTAATAAGTTCAATAGACGATTTTCTAAATCTATTTCAATCATATCTCCATCTTGAACTATTGAGATTGGACCACCTTCAAATGCTTCGGGACAAACATGTCCTATGAAAGGTCCTCTTGTTGCGCCTGAGTACCTTCCATCAGTTATCATTGCTACAGAATCTCCTAGCCCCATACCTATTAGAACGGCTGCGGGGATAGATAATTCTCTCATACCCGGGCTTCCTTTAGGACCTTCGTATCTAACGACTAAAACATCCCCTTCTTTAATTTTATCACTCATCAAAGCGTCTTTTAATTCTTCTTCCGCTTCAAATACTTTGGCAGGTCCTTTATGATGTCTCATTTTATAGTCAACTGCACTCTGTTTTACGACTGCTCCTTCTGGCGCTAAGTTCCCTTTTAATACCGCAATACCTCCTTCATTTGAAATCGGATCGTTTAGGTCGCGTATTATCTGATGTTCTAATACTTCAACTCTTTCAAGATATGTTTCTAACGACTCTCCAAAAATATTTACTGTCGATAAATCTAAAAGCTTGGATAATTTCTTGGTAAGAGCTTTAACGCTCCCCGCTTCGTGAAACTCTGTGAGGTTATATTCGGAAGCCGGTTTGAATTTAGCCAATAACGGAACAGATTTACTTAATCTATCGAAATCAAAATGGTTTAGAGTGCCGCCAATTTCGTGAGATAACGCACACATATGAAGAATCATGTTAGTGGACCCTCCAAAAGATAAAGCAACTTTGCACGCATTTTCTATCGATTTATGTGTGATCAAATCTAGAGCGGTAATATTCATTTCTACCAAATTCATTATAGTTTTTCCCGTTTCTTTACTCAATTCTTCGCGTTCCTTTCCTATTGCGCTTGTAGTAGCACAATCAGGTAACGAAAGCCCCATTACTTCAACGATACAAGCCATTGTGTTTGCTGTGCCCATCATGTTACACGCTCCTGGAGAACAACAAGTTTCAGATTCAATAAGATAAAAAACTTCCTCACTAATTTTTCCTGCTTTAAATCTACCAATTGCCTCTTTGATATCAGAAGTTACAAAAGTCTTTCCTTTTAACGGGCCGTCATTGAAATATTTTGGCTTCATAATACCTCCAGTTAAAAATACTGTAGGAATATCACATCTGGCGGCTGCTAAGAGCATACCTGGAATAATTTTATCGCACGAACTTAGCATTACCATTCCATTAAAGTTATAGGCTTTTATTGTACTTTCAATTGACGCAGCTATTATCTCGCGCGAAGGTAAGACAAATTTTGAATAATTGCCTGAATTGGCAATACCATCGCATGTAGCAATTGTATTGAATTCCATAGGAGTGCCTTCTGCTTCTCTTACGCCTTCTTTGACATAACTACTCAACTTCCGTAAATGAATGTGTCCAGGATTAATCTCATTCCATGAATTGACGATCGCTATATGTGGTTTGGCTAAATCTTTATAAGAATAGCCACAACCACGAAATAAAGCTCTGGAATAAGCTTTCAAAGGATCTAAATCTTCTTTTTCTGCTGGCATTTTAAGTTCTACTACGACTTATTTATATAATTTAAATTTAATGTTCCTTCTAGATATTATCCGAAAACCAACTATTTTTTAAAAATTTTTGTTTAATAGTATTTTAGAACATTTTCAGAAATAGAGTTATATATATTAAATTAAATCTTTTACTATTTGTCATGCTGAAAGTAGGAATAATTGGTACTGGCGTTATTTTTGATCTTAATGTATTAGGATATTTAAATAATAATGATGTTAAGATTACTTGCCTATGTAATAGAACTACAGAGAAAGCAAAAAGAAAAATCAAACAGTTCGATTTAGATAAAAACATCAGAATATATTCTGATTTTAAAGAAATGTTGGATAAAGAGGAATTAGATATCGTTGAAATCCTCCTACCTCATCATCTTCACGCCAAAGTAACTATTTATGCTGCTGGGAGGGGTGTAAAAGCAATCTCAGTCCAAAAACCCATGGCTTTAACGCTAGGTGAAGCAGACAAAATGATTAAAGCGTGTAAAGAGTCTGGATCAATTCTTTCGATATACGAGAATTTCTTATTTACCCCCCACGTATTAAAAGCCAAAGAATTAATCGATTTAGATTATATTGGCGATCCCTCATCAATTCGAATAAAAATTGCGATGGGCGGTAAAGGTGGTTGGAGCACGACAAGTAGTGCAAACAAATGGAGAAAGGACCCAAAAAAGATAGGCGGCGCTAAAACGGGCTCCCCAGTTCTACTTGACAACGGGTGGCATGCGTTTGCTTTAGCAAGGTGGTTCTTTGATGAAGATATCGATAAAGTTTTTGCGTGGACAGACAATTTTAAAGGTTTAGATGCTCCAGCATATGTAATGTTCAAATATAATCAAAGTAGAGAACATGTTGTTCCACAATACGGTCATATGGAATTTTCTTTGATGCCTGAGATGACCCTTCCTTCAAAATATTATTCCACTGATGAATTTATTGAAATTATCGCAAGTAGAGGAATCATGAAAATAAATCAAGGGACTTCTATTGGAAACCCTATGTCAAATTCAGCCATTTTTGCTCCTATTGTTATAATTCGCGATGGTAAAGTGGAAACTTATAACGAATTTGAAAATGACTGGAAACAAAGCTTTATTAATGCTACGAAACATTTTATAGAGGTTGTTAAAGGAAACAAAAGACCAATATTATCTGGTGAACAAGCCAAATATAATTTAAGATTCAATTTAGCTGCTATAAGATCTTCTGAATTGGGCAAAGAAGTATCATTGAAAGAATTCCCTTAAAATAAATTAAAGTTCGTATTGATACTTAAATTCTTTATGCTCTAATCCTTCTTGAATCCCTTTTTTTAAATCCATTCTAATATTTTTAAGATATTTTCTAAATGTACCTCCATCAACTTCCACAAGCTCCTTCACGGTACAAGAATCATTTTGTTCATTTTCTGGAGTAATTTCGTCCCACCTTACAATCCTTTTCTGTTGAGTCGAAATAAAAGGCATTTTAGCAAAAATGCTTAAATCCCTCCCTTGTTCGCCAGTATAAATCGGGTCGCTCTTTTCTTGTATAACACGAATAAAATGTTCAGTAGAATTAATAAAAGAATATCTCCAATCCCGTGGTAATTCTTCTCCATAAGTTTTGACTTCACCACCACTATACACAACAATAGGTGGATATTGAGGCGTTTTAGATATCAGATTTCCTCCACAAGTACACTGGTTTAACCATATCATACCTTTCGTTCCAGAGATTTCAATAAATTCGTCACAATCGTAATAATTACTTGGATAATAAACATTAGGAGCAAGAGTAAACTGCATTGAACCGTATTTAGGGGGATCATCTAATTCTTTTTTGGGGTATTTCCAAAAAATGAGACTTGGTGAATCCATCACCGTCGAAAAATAATCGATCCAACTGTATAATTCATCGACTTTCTCTTGATCCATTAACCATAGCGCCATTGAGAATTTATGAATTCCATCATCATATATCCATGAACCCCCTCCGCATTTATCAATATTACGACGCCAAAGAAGAGCTTTCATATCTACTGGCATACTTGGACCTCCCATGGCAATGGTATTTATTCTGAAATTTAAACATTCTCCTATTATTCCTTGATCTAACAGCTCTTTTGCTCTTAAATAAACTGGATAAAACCTAAAGTTTTCAAATAGTTTAAGTTTTACATTTTCATCGTTACAAACACGAATCATGTTTTCACAGTCTGTTATAGTATGAGCCATTGGCTTTTGTACCGAAATTCCTGGAACTCCCGCTTTAGCACAATATGCTGTCATTGGAGCGTGAAGATGATGTGGCGTTAAAATTTCTACGATATCAAGATCTTCGCGATCAATCATTTTCTTATAATCTTCGTATATTGGGACTGTCCGTAAGCCCCATCTTTCTAACTTTTTACCAGCAGTTTTTAAATCAGTATCGCTTACTCCCACAAGTTCAGTTTCTTGGGAACGAAGATATCCTAACACGTTTAAGTTTGCGATATCTCCACAACCAATTATCCCTACTCTCAACATAATAGAACAGAAGTCATGTATTTAACGTTATCTTATTAAGTTTGCATAAAATTAAAAAGTTTTAGATGGAATTGATGCAAATTAATTTCTAAATTTAAAATTTTTATTGATATATTTTACTTCCGTACATTCTCAAAAAATAAAACTTTAAATAAACTTAAATCGTAATCTATAACTGTAACCTTATTAAAAAAAAAAAAGGTAGAAATTTAAAATGGTTGACGAGAATTTAATAAAAGAATTAAAAGAAATGAGAGAAAAAGGTGCAAGCCAACCTTCTGACGCTCTCAAAATGTATGAGTTTGTCAAGCAAATGGCCGAGGAAAGCGAAGATTTAAAAGAAGAATTAGAAGATATCGATCCTATGGCGGTTCAACTCGTAGTGACTGACGTTAATTATAAGTATTGGGTTACACTGGGAGACGGAAAGATCGATTATGGCGAAGGAGATGCTACTGACCCGAGCGTTACCATGTCCGCGACAGGAGCAACTTGGGCAGGATTATCTTCTGGCGAATTAGATTCTACTAGCGCGTACATGTCTGGGGATCTAGTTATAGAAGGCAACCTTCAAGATGCTATCGCCTATGGGGAAATTGTTGGCCTAGCTATGGAAGAAGGAGCAGAATATTTTGAAGATTAAATCTTCAATTATTATTTAAACATAATTTCACATCTTTTTTTTTATCCTTTTTTTAAAAAAAAAATAAAATTGTAATTCTAGTCTACATTTGATTTTATAAATATTATATTAAAAATTTTTTAGCGATTATGGTTGAAGAAGCTAGCCCCAGGGAGTTATTGGGATTTCGATTAATTGGTTATTCAATTGGAGATTTTGGAATATCATTAGTAAATATATTATTCGGAACGTTTGTTTTCCAATTTTATGTGTATACAATTAATCTTAACTCAATACTTGTCTCAATTGGAATTTCAATGCAATTAATTATTGGTGCCTTTTTCTCAATAATATTTGGAGTTATTGTTGATAATAAAACACCCGGAAAATTGGGAAAAAGACGACCTTTTTTACTTTTTGCACTGCCATTATGGGTTTTAGCAAACATTTTAATATGGTTTCCTCCATGGTATGCTCCTCAAGCGGATTCTTTTTTTTGGCCAACGGCAATTTATTTATGGTTTATAATGATATTACAAGCAATATCGGGTACATTAATTTTTAATGTTTACTTATCAATGTTACCAGAACAATCTCAGACTCAAAAAAACAGGAAAGTTGTTGCTTCTAATAGAGCCATATTTTCAATTATTGCTTCAATATTAGCATTATTGTTACCCTTAATAGTACAGAGTATACTCGCCGATCCTGAAAATGTAAAATGGTGGCAACCTTCAGGAGAATTAATACTTCTTTATATTCCAATGATAGGTATAACATTTGCTATTTTTGGGTTAATAACAATAATTTTCACTTTCTTTTCAGTAGACGAAAAATTTCATAAAAATACCTCAATTAATGAAAAGAATAAAATATCGATTGTGTCTACTATTCAACAAATTGCAGTACCTATTAAAGATAAAAAATTTAGAAATTTCTTGGTAGTTAGGTTTTTTCAATCAATATCAGGAATCCTATTGGGGATTTTGGTATTCCCTTTTTTAGTGATTGTTCTTAAATTTAAAGAAAGCCAATTTTTTATATATGTAATAGTCTCTATTTTTAGTAAGTTTACCTGGTACTTTATATGGAGAAAAATCCTTACTAAAAGAAGTATCATAACAAAATATTTCGTATGTATCGGACTTGCGGCAATTGCTTCATTATTAGAACTTCTCTTTTTGCTAGAGTTCCTTTCTTTTGAATTAAAAATTTTTATTTTTATACTATCAATTGGAACGGTATTAGGATCTATGTATGCGTTTCCATTATTTGCTATCCCTATTGGTGCTACTTTGGTTCATGAGGCCTCTCATAAAGATGAAAAATTAAATACTAGTATAGCAATCTCTAAATTATCAGGAGCTTATTATGGATCACTGACCTTTATTACATCTATTGGTCAAGCGCTTTCTTCAATCATATTAGGCTTTATTCTTTCTGGACCGAATGAAAATAATCCAATTATAATTACATTTTTATTATCATCCATGGGTATCTTCTACTTGATAAGCCTTCTATTTCTAAAAAACATTAAGTTAAATGAAGAGTTAAGTGAAATACCCACATAAAATAACGAGCTTTCCCAATAAATCACATATATGAAAGAAAAAAAGCAATAGTAAGAAAATTGTAAAAATACAAATTTATCCGATATATTCGATTTTACATTGAAGACGAATATCCCGTGAAGAGCTTCCAATTAAAATGTTGAATAAACCCTCCTCTACTTTCCATTTACTGCTTACATCATCATAAAAAGAGAGATCGCTCTTTTCTAATTCAAATACAACATTAGTTTTTTCCCCAGAATTAAGATTTACTTTTTTAAATCCTTTCAATTCTTTTAATGGTCTCTCTACGCTAGATTCTATATCTTTAATATATAATTGTATAACTTCAGCTCCAACGCATTTACCTGAGTTTATGATGTCAACTGATACTTTAAACGTGTCATCTCCTCTTACCTTTTCTTTATTAATTATTACATTTTCATAGACGAAAGTAGTATAAGATAACCCATGACCAAAAGGAAAGAGTGGTTCGATATCTTTTGTGTCAAAATGGCGATATCCAACAAAAATTCCCTCATCGTAAAAAACCTTATCATCCCCCGGGTAAGTTCTCTTTGACACATGAGCGGGTGAATCTGAAAGTTTTTTTGGAAATGTCATAGTGAGTTTTCCAGAAGGGGTCACATCTCCAAATAAAATGTTAGCTATAGCGTGTCCAGCCTCCATTCCTCCGTACCAAGCTTCAATAACAGAAGGAACGTTATCGATCCAATCTTCCATGGCTATAGGGCTTCCATTGATGAGTACTACGATAGTTTTGGGATTTTCCTTTACTGTTTTATTAATTAATTCAATTTGATCTGAAGGCAATTCAAACGCTTTTTTATCTACGCCTTCAGCATCCATACCTGGATCGTGATTGAGTCCAGCGAAAATTATCGTTACATCTGCTTTTGAAGGTGTATCTATAATTTCTAATTTATCCTTACATTTCTGCTTTAAACCCTCAAGAGGGGTAATCTCGTATGGAGGATAATTAACTGAGCTACCGCCCCCCCCAGATAATATACCACCCTCTACTATTTTAAAGTTCGCATTTGGTCCAATAACAGCTAACCTTTTTATTGTATCGATATCTAAGGGTAGTAAAGATTCCTCGTTTTTCAAAAGTACGATCCCTTCTTCGGCTATCTTGCGAGCTACCGCTTGATGTTCAAGAGTATTTCTACTACCGCGAGGGAGCGTATTCTCAGCGTCATATAATCCAACTAAAAACATAACCCTTAGTAATCTCTTGACATTATCGTTTAATGAGTCTTCGGTGAATTTACCTTCTTGAAAGGCTTTTTTCATATTTCTTTTATTATACTTTTTTGCTGTAGGCATTTCGAGAGATAAACCCGCTGTAACACAACTTCCTGTACTTGTATTAGCTGTGGCATTCCAATCTGAAACTGTGAATCCTCTAAAGCCCCATTGTTCCATCAATCTTTCTCTTAATAGATTATAATTCTCTGATCCGTAAATTCCATTTACTTTGTTATAACAAGTCATGAAGGACCACGCATCAGCTTCTTGGACGGTCGCCTTAAAAGCGGGTAAATATATTTCTTGGAGCGCCCGTTCGCTCACTTCGGAACTCACTGTGAATCTATTTGTTTCTTGATTGTTACATATGAAGTGTTTTACACACGCCGCAATTTTTTGGCTTTGAATTCCTTTCACGGTAGCAACAGCAAGAACTTTATTTAAATGTGGGTCCTCTGTTTGATACTCAAAAGTCCTTCCATTCATTGGAGTTCTTTGAATATTGATACCAGGAGCTAGTAGCATGTGAGCACCAACCTCAAGAACTTCTTCTGCTACAGCTTTCCCAAATTCGTGAGATAGTTTAGGATTCCATGTTGCTGTCCTACAAATACCTGAAGGAAAATAGGTACACTTTATTTCACCCTCAGTGTCGGGTCGAACACCGTGAGGACCATCGTACATCGTAAATGGTTTGATTCCTAACCTCTTTACAGGTTTAGTATGCCACATAAATCTTCCAGAGCATAGCTTAAATTTTTCCTCAAGCGTTAATCTATTTAATAAATCTTCTACCCGATTTTCCAAATTAAGGTTGCTATCCATAAATGGTAATTTTTGGAGTTGTTCTTTTGAATAAATCTCGTTCATATCAATTATCCCTTAATAATTTATTATACAAGTTAAAATGCAGAATTAAAAATAACTTTTCATAAAAAAAAAAATAAAATGATTAAAGATTCATTTCTTCTATTTTCAATTTGAGATCTATAGCCTCTTCTTTTGATATTTTATACAGGAAGAAGAAAGCGGTCGTACCAATTATAGTTATAATCATTGGAATTATTGACATTTGAAAAAGTAAACCAAACTTTGCAGCATCAGTGTTCCCTGTTGTTAGAATTGGATCGTAACCCGTAAATATTGCTACAATCGCAAAAATTACTGTCTGAAAAAAGTATGAGAAAGCTGTGAAAATCTTGTAAATGCCTGAATAACTTCCTTCTTCGCGTTTTCCGGAATTAACTGTTGCGTTGTCTATACCTTGTGCTCTCAGTAATCCAAAAATGACTCCCGCAGTTGCACTAAACCCAACACCCGCCAAAGCAAATACTAAAGCTAAACTAATTAAATCAGTAACAAACACCAATGAGAAATACGCGATAATATTAAAAAACATACCCGCTATATATGCATTTCTAACACCGATTTTTCTAGAAATCCATGTCCACAAAGGAGCAAGAAGAAATCCAACACTATTCACCATCAAAAGAGGTAGATAAGTAGCCCCTATCTCTAAACCTAATGAATGTGTTACATAAAAATTAAGCCCATATAGAAAACACGCCCCAGCTACAGACCAGGAAAAACCTGCGATTGTAATTCCCATCCAACAACGATCCTTAAAAACCCGTTTAACCACTTCACCCACAGGTGACGATCCCCTTTGTGAACTGTCCAATTCAGCACGAAATTCCTTCATTTCTTTAGGTTCTCGAATTCCAAAACTATATGGAATGACCAAAATGTAACCAATAATAACAACAAGAAAAACCGTTCCTAAATATCCAATTGACGATATGAATCTAGGGATTAAGACACTGATAAAAATTGTTGCTATACCCCCTATAATTGCTCCTATAACGATAACCTTTCTTCTATGGGAATCTTCCCTAAATAAATCGGGAAATAAAGCCATTTCATTAATCTCACTTGACGACATAAAAGTATCATATACCGTCATAATAACTATTAGCCAAATTACAGATATCAGAATGTCAGGAGAAATTTGGATAAAACTTAAGATTAAAAAAATTGGACCTATAACCAAACCTCCAATAATCCACGGAAATCTCTTTCCAAATCTTGAGGTCAATTTGTTGGATTTATCAGCTAGGTATCCAATTATTGGATCGTTTACACTATCTATAATCGAATATATTAAATATATCAATGGAATTACTGCTGTTGGTATTAATAGAATACTAACCGCAAAATATTGAATTTGACCCCACATAGTGAACAATAAACCACTACTTATACCCCCAAGAGTATAAAAAACCATTTTTTTTGTTGTTATTGTATCAGAAAATTTCATTTTTTTTTGTTCTGTCATGATATATTCACTTGAAATATTGCATATCTAATTTAAATAAAGTAGTATTTATAGATTTTTAAAAAAAACCAAAATTGGACAAAAAACTAGTATGACAAAAAGAATAACATTCTTTTTAAGATTGTAACACTTAATATTCGAATGAGTGGGATTTTATTTTTAATAAATAAAATTTTCTCTGGTTCATTAACAAAAATTATTAAAAGGACCGACTTTCTATGAATATTTTATTTGATTTACTGCTTTTACTATTAACATTTGTCTATGTTTTTGCAACTATTTTAATACCAGTTCAATTGAAGAAGAGAGATAAAATCACTAAATTCCAAGCTCGTAAAATGGTTCATTTATTTGCTGGGTTAAGTATTTTAATAACTCCATATTTTACAACGCCATGGTGGGCTGTATTATTGGCTAGTTCAATGACAATTTTAACTTTTTTGAGTTCAAAAAAAAGTAAAGTAAAACAGTTAAGAGATTTATACGATTCAATAGGAGAAGAAGCAGAAGAAAAAGCGGGTTATTTACAGGGGCCATTTCATTATTGCTTATCGATTACAATATTGATCACACTTTTTGTTATTATAGCTCCAGATCAAATGTATTTCCCAATTGCAGGAATTCTATTAATGATTATCTCTGATACTCTAGCATCGGTAATTGGCAAAAAATACGGAAAAATAAAAATAAATATTCCGTGGGTAAACACTACGAGGACTTTGGAAGGGTCGTTAGCATTTTTTGTAAGTGGATTTATGCTTTGTTTCATTGCTTTTATGTTTTTAGGAGTCACAAATCCAATAACGCAAATTCATATTTCATTAGAAGCTGCGCTTTTATATTCACTAATTACCAGTGTTTTAGCAACAATAATAGAGCTAATTTCTCCTAGTACGTGGGATGATCTAACGGTCCCAATTTTGACAACGCTAATAATTTTTCTAATAACATTAATTTAATCTTAAATCTAACTTTTTATTTTTTATTATCATTAGAGCTATTGTTATCATCTAAAAAATAAAGAAAATCAAAATGGAAAATTTAAAGAATAATTTTGACGTAATCGTAGTTGGAGCGGGAACGGGAGGCAGTACAGCTGCTCGGTTTGCCGCTGAAAAAGGTTTAAAAGTTTGCCTTATCGACAGGAAGGAAAAAAACAAAATCGGCGATAAAATTTGTGGGGACGCTGTTGGAACAGACATTTTTGATTTTTTAAGTATTAACCATCCAAAAGATGAAGAGCTTTCATGCCGTATCAAAGGTGCGAAATTATTTACTCCAGATCTAAAAAAATGTATCGATTTAATTGATTCGAAGCAAGCAGGTTATATTGTTAATAGAATAGAGTTTGGGCAAAGATTACTTAACGAAGCGTTAGATGCCGGTGTAGAGCTGTTTATGGATAAGACTATGGTCTTAGACTTATTATATAACAAGAATTTTGTTGCTGGGGTAAAAGTAAAGCTAAAAAATGGAGATAAAATAGATTTGAAATCTAAACTTGTAATTGATGCCTCTGGATTTTATTCTCCAATTAGAAAGAAAGTAAATAGCGCTTTAATTGAAAAAGAGATTTTAAAGGAAGATTGTATTCTTTGTTACAGGGAAATTGTAAAGTTCTCTCCTCAAGACCTAAAAGTCAAAGATCCTGAATATAT
The DNA here is from genome assembly GCA_019057795.1 of Promethearchaeota archaeon. Lineage (GTDB taxonomy): Archaea > Asgardarchaeota > Lokiarchaeia > Sigyniarchaeales > SOKP01 > SOKP01. The sequence continues at coordinate 149,833 of JAHLWS010000073.1, forward strand.
TTCAATAATTTTAAATAGCGAAAAAGCACCGGGAGGTTATATTTGGTATTTCCCAAAAAATGAGTCATCCGTCAATATTGGTATAGGGATGTTTATGGATTACAAAGGTAAAGTAAAAAACTTCTATCAACAAAATGTTTTTAAAGAATATATTAAAACTTTAAAGTATGAAATTATTTCTTCTGGAGGGGGCGTAGTGCCCGTTAGAAAGCCTATTTGGTCGTGCGCAGACGATGGTATTATGCTCGTTGGAGACGCTGCTTGCCAAGTTAATCCACTTCATGGAGGTGGGATCGATCCATCAATGAGAGGAGGTTTTTTTGCTGCTAACACTGCTTTAACCGCTATTGAAAAAGAAGATTACTCAATCAACGCATTATGGGGTTATAATTATAGCGTAATGACCAGTTTCGGCGCAGAATTTGCTTCATTAGATTTGCTAAGAATGACTCTCCAAGTTCTATCCAACGAGGATCTAAATTTTGCTTTGCAACAAGATTTACTAAGTGGAGAAGAAATTCTTGAAATCTCTTCAACTGGACGAATGGATTTATCGTTACTTAACATGGTAACAAAGGTGTTTAAAGGGCTATCTAAGCCAAAACTATTATTAGATTTAAATTACCTTAGAATAAGGATGAACGAAATTTCTAAATTATACAAAAATTTTCCTAATGATATTGTAAAATTTGGGGAATGGAAGAGTCGGGTTACACAAGTATATGATAAAATTAAGAAAACGTTAATAAAGACTAAAATAGTAAATTAATTATAATAAGTGAATTTTATGGTTGATACGTTGACTAAAAATACCTTGAAGACAACCACCTACGAATATCTAATAAATAAAATAAATCGAGATGGCACGCTCCACTTTTCCTTAATAGATCCTGATCCCACTAAGCAAAATCCCACCAAAGCAGGAAAAATGGCATTTTTTGCTGAGCAAGCAGGAACTGATGCTATTTTAATCGGTGGAAGTACTGTTTTTGACCAAAGATTTGTTGATGAGACAATATTGGCAATTAAAGAAAAAGTAAGTTTACCAATAATAATTTTTCCGGGAGGTATCGCAAATGTTTCAAAAGAAGCAGATGCTATTTTATTCATGTCTATTTTAAATTCTGAAGATCCTTATTTTATTGTTGGACAACAAGCGCTTGCTTCATATACTGTGAAAATGTCTAACCTTGAAATAATATCCACAGCATATTTAATTATCGAACCTGGTGGTACTGCTGGATGGATAAGTAAAGCTAAACTACTTCCAAGAAAAAAACCTAAATTAACTGCTGCTTACTCATTAGCAGCTGAATATTTTGGCTTTAAACTTATATATCTAGAAGCTGGTTCTGGTAGTGAAAGTATTCCCACCGAAATTATTCGGCTTTGTTCAAATATGTTAAGCATTCCAATAATTGTGGGTGGAGGTGTTAGTAGTATAGAAGACGCTAGAAACTTTGTTGAAGCAGGGGCAGACATCATCGTAATGGGAACATTTTTAGAAAATAAAGTATTAAAAGACGATGGGAACTCTCTAAAAGCTATTATTGACGAAATAAAGAAAGCTGGTAAAAGTCGTAAAAATAATTATAAAAAAAATTAAAAATCCTTTAATTGTTTTTAATATGAGATTTAAAGACGCTATTGAAATTATACGGCCTATAAACTGCTTAATGGGGGCTTTAACAGTAATTATTGGCTTATTAAATACCAGATTAGGAATTCCATTAGATAAGTTATTAATTAATATAATTTTAGGCGTTTTTACATATATTTTTATTGCAGCTTCAGGAATGGTTATCAACGACATTTACGATATTGAAATAGATAAAATCAATAGACCAGAACGCCCTATTCCAAGAGGTTCAATAAATTTAAAGCAAGCAAAATTACTCTATTCAATTTATCTTATTATCGGATTAGCTCTTAGCGTTTTCCATAGTATTTTTTTTAATATAGGGTTATTAAATATCGTGTTAGCGTCGTTTTTTGGATTCATAGGTTGGTTGTATGCCGCATACGGTAAAAAGAGTGGTTTTTTTGGAAATATGGCAGTGGGTATTTCTTTTTCAATTGGTATGATTTATGGAGCGGTATTAAACAGTTCATCTATTCCTCCTTTCATTTATTTTTTCTTTATAACGGCATTCTCTCTTTTAGTTTCTCGAGAAATCATTAAAGGTTGTGAAGATATTGAAGGCGATAAAAATCATGGGGTTAAAACATTAGCTATTAAGATTGGAATTAGAAAATCTACCTATATTTCCTTAGTTTTTTCAATTACAGCAATAGTATTTTTTATATTACCTATTTTTACAAACATTATAAATCCATTCTTTTTTATGGTTTTAATGGTTTTTGGTCTAATTGATGTACTTTACGCAATTTTTTTAATGTTTACTACGAAATTGGAAAGAAAGGATTTTAAAAGGATTAGTTTACTGTTAAAAATTGGAGCATTTCTAGGGTTAATTGCTTTTCTTTTTGCTAGCATTTAATACGCTTTTATAAACTATATGCTTTTTAAAAAAACTATTATTCCCTCAAAATCTTTACTAGTAATTAAGGATTTCAACTCTTGCGTTTTATTTGAAGTGAGCTTTCCATAGGGGAATGTTTCAATTAATTTTCTCGTTTGATTTAAACCTAAATATTTTCGCGTGTATTCTGCGTTTGAGTATTTATAGGATGTTAAAAATTCGCTGTCTAATTTGAGTCTAAATTGCTCTAAAATAAAATTAAAATAATTTCTTAAGAGAAGTTGATTATCTGTGGAAATAATTGGCTCTAAGAAGATTTGGATCGGATGGGTTCTATAGGTTTTATGGGATACATAAATCGCACTAACATCAAAATCTTCATTTATTTGACCTAATCCCGCTCGTCCATTATAAGAGCCTGTATCTACAGTTCTAACATATAAAATATTTGATTCAATTATTCGCTTTAGCTTTTCATTTACTTTAATTTTTAATTTTACATATTGATTGTTTTTGTACTGGTTCGCATCAATTACTTCGATCTCAAAATTGCCTTTATTTTGCGAAACATCTTCTTTCAATAAATAATACTTAACTATTAATCGATTAACCGCTTTATAACTCTCTAAAAATTCGTCAAATTTGGAACCTGCCCTGTATTTATATTTTGGGTTTAAATTATAATCCATTTTCAAAATTTCATTTTGCTTTTTGGTCTTTAACCCCGTAAATGTCTGAATCTCATCTTGCGGAACTTTTTTCTTCTTGAAAAACCCAATACAAATGTTTGAACCTGTATGTTCAAAGATTTTAGTTTCAATTATTATCATTTTAAGAATATTATAGTATTTTAAAAAATCTAAACGAAATTTATTAGAAACAGATGCGCCATATAAAAAGTTAGTAGGAATTACATAAATCAGATTCTCAACATCGCTACGCAAGTCATTAATCATAGCGATTTGATATAAATCTTGATACCCCTTATTTTCTTTTTTAAAATATTGAAGAAACTTTTGGGTTTCGTGGTGCTTCCTAATGTAACCTAAATATAAGTATGGTGGATTGGTAATGTGAAAAAGTGGAAACTTTTTTCGTTTTAAATTTTGAGGAAAGCTTTCAAGATTATCACGTTTTTTAATATTATTTTCTGCGATTTGCTTAGGAATTCCATATTCCTCAGCATTATAAATGCACTTTTGAACCATATCTTTCTGAGTGTCAAATAAAAAAATATGCCCTCGGAAAAAACTTTCTCGCTTATCATAAGGGATTTCGTTCAAAATTGGCAAAATTAAATTCCCCTCACCTGCGTAAAGATCAACCCATAAGTAATTTTCTAATAGATCTTTAATTTCAGGAAAAATATATTTATTGAATATTTCAACTGAAGTTAAATGAATACCGAATTTTCGCCTTTTTGTTTTTTCCTTGGAATTTCTTGAATTATTATCCATTTTTCTGTTAATCTAATCTTGTTTTTATGTAGTTATAGACCTAATTTTTGACATTCAATGTGTTCTTCCATCTTGATACAATGTGATATTTAAAATTGGTCTCCGTTTTTTTTAAAAGAGTATTATCATTAGTTGTTATTAAAATATTGAATTAATATCTAATAAAAGTGTGATCAAATAATAAAGTGGACAATAATGAGTGATTCTGAGAATAAACTTGTTAAAAATTACATTGCTCAAGTTAAACAGAAACTTCCAGAATGGTTGAAATGGAAAGAAGAAGAATTAAAAAACATATTAAACGATTTAGAACAGCAGCTTTATAACGAGGCAAGAGCAATTTCTGGAGGAGAATCATTAACTGACGCAGATGTACAAGAAGCGATCATGCGAATGGGGACTCCCGAAAGCATAGCAAAATTATATAAACGCCGGGGTACACCAAGGTTCTATATTACACAAGAACTCATCGAGTTTTATTTAAGATCATTGTTTTTTTTCTTTGGAGTTGTGTTTTTTGTTAATATTTTAGGCGCAGTTTTTCAGTTCTTTTTTAAAGTTTGGTGGGAAGTATTAGGAGAGATGCTAACTGGAATCTGGATTGGTTGCTTAATCTCCGCAGTTGTAATTACAATAGTATTCGTTTATTTTTCTATGGAAGGTTTCTTACCCGAAGATTTTGGAATAATTCCCAAGCGCTTGGCCATACTTTTCCCTTTCGATTTTAACGAAGAACAATTGGAAGAATCGAAAATATATACCAAACAAAAAATACAAGAAGCTAAAGTACTTCGAGAAGAAAAAATGGCAGCAGTTAAACATCGTGTAAAAGAGAAAATAATTGAAGTGAAAGCCATAGAAAAAGAGAAGTTAGCAACGGCTAAAGTTCTTCGAAAGCAAAAAGTGGAAGAAGCTAAGTTAAAAAGAGAAATCGGTAAAACCCAACCGGTCACTATAGGAGAACTAATATTTGGAACCTTAGCGGGAATAATTTTTGGTTTAATTCTAATAATCCAACCGTTTGCGGTTACGGGATTAATGCAACAAGCTTTTCTAGATTGGCTTAAGATGATGGGATTTTTAATTTTAGTAAGTGGTTTATTTAGCCTAGTTCGCCTTGTAATTGGCGTGAGTAATTACACGGGACAACAAGTCTTTTTGGTAATTGGAGCCATCTATAATTTAGCTTATATTCCTTTATTTGTGCTACTTATAAACCAGCCAGAGATATTCCCGATTTCTTTGTTTTCAGGAGGTACTATTCCAGCTATACCTGCTGATCCAACAAACATCATTTTCATCGTTTACTTCTGGGTTATTATTGCAATAATTTTAGGCATTATGGGTGGAATGATTGGAAATTTCTTTAAAGTAGGAAAATATTCAAAATTAAAAAAGGCTTATTAAAGCCTTTCTTTTATTTCTTTTTATTTTATTATTTTATTTTTAGATAATTTTAAACACAAATTCAAATTTCAAAAGTAAATGAGTTAGATTAATTTTTTATTTATGAAAATCAATCGTCTTTCTAACCATTTTTTGAATCAAAAATTAATTAAAATATGTATTTATGTAAGTTTATTAACTTTTTTACCTGGCCTTCTTATTGGGGTGTTAATTGCATATTTTTTTGGTCCAGAAAGTTATAACATAATTGACAATTACATTAGTGATTTAATAATAGTTTCAGATACAAAAAATATTATTTTTAATTCAAATAAGTCTATTTTTAAAAGAATTCTTTGTATATACATCGATTTACACGCGTTTTTTGGTTTGCTTTCGCTTCTCTCAGGAGCAGTCGGATTGTTTGGGATAGGGTTATTTAGCGAGGATAGAACTACCGAGTTGGGATTACATTTTACTTTTTCAATTATAGTATTCGCAGGATTAGCTTTTGGAGCGTTATTTAACGGCATAGCTATCCTATTAAAATTAAAAAAAACAATGTTTCCAAGACTTCTAGGGCTCTATATGATAGTAGGTCCATTTACAGCAAGTATCTTGTTTTTGTTTCCACCTAATTCAGTGACAAGACCCTTTCTTGAATGGATGATGCTTCTTGCAGCTTTTCTTTGGTTAATCCCCGAATCGCTTCTAATATTAAAAAATTTTAAGTCAGCTTAATCTTATACTGGGTTAATCTAAAAAAAATAATAGTAATTCTAAATTACGCTAAAACACTCTAAATTATCTAAAATTATCTAAAAAAATAGAATTTACGGAAATATTAATAAAAATTAAAAAAAAAAAAGAATTTGATTTATACTTTATAATTTTGTATTTTGAATATTTTGTACATATCTTCTGCTAATAATAGTACGGAACCAACAATTATGAGAACGATAATATTCCTGTAAAGACCATAGAATTCGGGAGCAATTCCTATATGGACAAATGATTCAGTGACATCATCCCAATTAAGGATTGGGAAGATTTCAGGTTGATTCATCAATATTAACATTAAAGGTATTGGTGCCAACTTAACGACGATCGTGATGATGTGAATAAGTTGGTGGGTACTAGGTTGTCGATTACCTATAATTCCTCTCGTAATGTCTAACGCACCCTCAGTAGCTATTAATGCTCCAAAAATGCGAAGCAAAATAAGAAATTGTGCATCCAGGAAATCTGTAGGAAATGGCAGAAATAGGAATATGCATCCAATTAGTATTACAATACCACCACCAATAATTTCACCGATTGGTTTTATGAATGGTTTTAACGGTTTACCCGTTTTCCGGGAAATTGGCCAACCTTTCTCCTCAGCGGTTTCAGCTAAAAGTTTCTCCTTTGTTAAGTCTTTTTTAGATTTAAAATCCTCAGGAAAATAGCCTTCCATCGACAGTGCTACGAAAATAATGGATATAATAACAAAAGTTATTACTAACCCTCCTTGAATATCCGAAATTATTGACAAAAGAACCTTTATGAAAAGTTCGCCTCCAAGGATTAAGTCAAAAACTATCCGAGTAGCTATACTTATAGCGACTATTACTGAGAACACTATCAACAAAACTTTCGTGTATAATGGCCACATTTCTTCTGTTATATATACTTTTGGCGTTCCACGACGCTTATATTCTTTAGCAATGCTCTCTGGAGCCCCCATGTGGGAAATTGCTAACTTCACTGAACTTTCTGTAGGATTTCCAGTTTCTGACAATTCTTCTGCTTTACTCCAAATGTGTTCTTCAAGTTCAGCTAGAAGATCTTTATGCTCTTTCTTGTCTTTTAACCAATCAGGTAGTTTTGCCTTCACTTCTTTTAAATATTCCTTAATTGTTTTTTCCAAAATTTTTTCACTCATTTTTTTAACCTCTTGTATTTAATTCTTTTTCTATATTATGACCGCATACGTCACAAAATCGGAGTTCTTCGTTACTAAGATCTATTTTATTAGCACACATTGGACAATAAAGGTACTTATCTTGTTTTAAATTTACTTTTACATCGAATAAAGGCGCTATTGCTTCAGTAAGTTTGGAAAAAAATCCTGATAGATAATAGTATATTTTTTCACCATATTCGGTTATGTTATAAAATTTTCTTTTTCTACCAGTTTCTTCTTTTTTAGATTCGATTATCCCATCAGATTCTAACTTTCTAAGAATTGGATATAAAGTACCTTCTACAATGACTAACATGTCATTCGTTTGGTCAGTCAAATCTTTTAAGATTTGATAACCATGTGAACCGTCCTCACCGGCTTGTATAATTATGGATAGTATACAAAGTGAACTTATTCCACGATTAATCTCAGTTTCTTGTTTTTCAACGTAATCTCGAAATTTATTTGATGCGATTAAAGCCTTTGAGTCTAATTCTCTCACGCGTTTTATCATGTTTTTCAACTCCATTTATTTTATTTTTTATTGATTTTTTTGAATAGTATTTTATCAATACTGTTTCTTATATAGTATATATAAAATACTATATTTAAATGTTTTCATTTTTTATTATTTGTAAAATAAAAGCTTTTTATGCTTCACTTATTCATATTTATCAGAATAACAATGGATTTATCTAATAATCTAAAAAACAAACTTGAAAGCCTTATATCTTTTTTAAGTGGAAAAAAGGTATTAGTGGCTTTTTCAGGTGGAGTTGATAGTAGTTTACTTGCTTTTCTTTCAAATAAATACGCAAAAGAAACGCTACTTGTAACTGAGAAGTCAATACTTTATCCTGATGAAGAGATTAAATTAACTAGCGAATTTGCAAAAAAGTACGGCATAACGCACTTGATAATCAAGCGTGATCCTTTAAAAGATGAAAATTTTAGGGTTAATCCTAAAAATCGGTGTTATATTTGTAAAACAGGTTTATATAAGGATGTTATAAAAATCAAGGAAGAAAGGAATTTCGATTTAATATTAGATGGGTCAAATATAGACGATTTATCAGATTATAGACCAGGAATGCAAGCTTTGAAAGAATTAAATATCGCTACTCCTTATATAGATTTCAAGATTAACAAACAAGAGATTAGAGAGATATGCAAATACTTTAACTTAGAAGTACAATCGAAACCTTCAATGGCGTGTTTTTCGTCGCGTATACCCTACAATCAAGATATCAACGAGGAGAAACTAGATATGATTAGAGAGGCTGAAAAATTCTTGAGAAATTCATACAATTTAAACCAATTACGAGTCAGACTTCACAAAGGAAAGCTAGCACGAATTGAACTTATGCCTGAAGATATTATAAAAGTTATGACTGATAAAAACATTAAACACATTAAAACTAAATTCAAACAGTTAGGATTTTGCTATATTACGATTGATTTAGAAGGATTTAGGTCTGGGTCACTAAATGAAGTTCTAACTTTTAATGAAGAAGATTAAATTATATGGTATAAAGAAGCTTTAAACATTCATAATGATTGTTTTTCAATGTAATCAATAATTTTTTGTCTTTTTTTCAAAGCCTTTGTTGCTGCTTTTTCAATTTTCTTTTCCATTTCTAACTTCAATTCAGGAGTTTCTTCCCCTATTTCTTGTTTAATTTTAGTGTAGGCAGATTCTCGAAATTGGGGGAGAATTGATCTTTTTTCTTCTCCTTCGTAAATCATAGTTACTTGATTAGAATTGTCAACATAACCGATTTCAGCACATTTGATATTTATTGCAGCCAAATCACTAATTATTTGTTCCGATATAGTGTCTGAGCAGTAAATTAAAAGCGCGTCTAGTGATACACCTAAGTAATCAACTCCCACTTTTTCTAATAACTCTAACACGATGGGGTTAACGAGTTCTCGTACTCGATGCTCATAAATCGTTACGCCTGATTTCGCTTCGTAGTTTATTTCGTATAAATCTCCTCTAAGACCACCGTTTGTAACATCACACATCGCCCTTATGCCTTTAAGATAATCTTTTTTTAGCAAGACATTGCATGCCTCTAAGAATTTAATATTCATCGTTTCGTTTACAACCTTATGGTTTCCCGAGTATATTGCGGTTGTCGTAATGGTCCCACCTCCTGCTCCTTCTGTCATTAATATTTTGTCTCCAACTTGGATATTTCGTCTCGCTAACAAATTATTTCTAACAAGACCGATAGCACTTATCCCTCCTACTAAGCGATCTCCAATAACCATATCTCCCCCTATTCTTAATGTAGAACCGGCAGTAATTGGTACATGTGAAAGCTCTGCTATTGCCGAAATCCCCGCCATAAAGTCAAATAATTTTCCTACATCGGCGTCGTCTCCTAAATGGACATCAATCATTATAGAAATTGGTTCTGCTCCTTTTACGTATAGATCGCGCAAACACGCTCGTGTAACGTGAAATCCGCATATAAATGGAAAATCGCTGAGACGACTATGGATTCCCTCCATTTTAGAGACAATTATTAAATCCTCCTTTCCTTCAAAACCTTTAATATTCGATAGTTTAACAGCTCCAGCATCGTCTAAAGAACTAGGAGATAAATATGGTTGTCGTTTCGTTTCTGATAGTTCAGCTATCAATTTATGAACAAAAAAATCCCCAGCCCCTCTACACCCTACTCCTTGCTTTCCCACCGTCACATTGGCTTTATTAACAGCTAATAAATCTTTAATGAAAGGTTCTGAAATTTTTGATATATCGCTCTTCTTACATTCTATTAGAACAGCATTCGCAAGCGTATAAGCTGACTCTATATCAATATCCTTAAAATCAACATATTCTTGAACTAACCTCTTAAGAATTTCTTCGTCAGATTTTTTTTGTCTTAATAATCTTCTTGTTAACCCTTCTAAGTCGCTCAAAACCCTACACCTATTAGATACTTTTAAAATTAGATTGATATTAGATTTGAAATTTTATTTTTAAGAATGATAGCAATAATTAGCAAAAAAATCTTTGCTCTTAAAACCGTCTACTTAGAAAAAAACATTTGACAAAATTATTTTAACTCTAAAATACTATACGTGAATTTTAATTTTTTCTATAGAAGCGGCTTTTTCAATGTTATTAAATAACCTTTCGAGCGAAAAAGGTTTGTTTTTAAAACTTATAACCCCTATTGAAAGTGCTGTCTCCTTAATTGAGCGATCAGCGCTTATAAAAATAATTTTTGGCTTTATGTCGCTTGAGTTTTGGAAAATTTCTTTTGTTGCTTCTATTCCATTTTTAATAGGCATCCTGTGGTCCATTAAAATAATATCTGGTTTAGTAGAAAAACGGTTGTACATATTTACGGCCTCTTCTCCATCTTTAGCAGAGCCAACGACATTATAACCGTTTAATTTTAAAGCTTTTTCATAAAGTAACCTTAGGGAGTGATCATCCTCAACGATAAAAATGGTTATTATAGGAGTCCACCTCAAGCGCTAAATTTAATTTAATTAATTTCAATTTTTCATAATAATTTCTTCTAACTAAAACTAAATGATTTAATAAACTCTATAAAAAAATCTCTTTATAAAAACTTGCTCAATCTTTTTACATCATTGTCTAAAAAACACAAAACCACGATTACAAATAACAATATAAGATAACTTTTTTTATAATTGTTTGTTTGTAATAATAATACAATTTTTGATCCTTTATTTTTTGTCTTTTAAGAAATTAAGTTAAAAGCATAACAATATATAGATATCAATAAATTAAATTATTAAAATTTAAGATTTTGGGTTCATATTTCCTTAAAACAAAAATAATTATCGTTCTTTTGAGAGATATTTTTTGATGAATTAACTAAAACTAAAAGGTTTAAATAAGTAGAATCTTTATTTTTAATTGGTAATAAAAACTTTAATAAAAAAAAAAATGCCATTCCATCCACATCACCCTAGACACCCTAGACATCCTAGAAATCGTAGAATAAGTCAAAAAATAGGAACTCGACTCATAACATATCTAACTGAGTGCGAAAGCGGAGAGGAAGTTATCGTATTAAGTGTAAATGCTGGATATAGGGCAAAGACACGCCTTGCTAATTTAGGGATTGTACCAGGAGTAAAAGTGAAAAAAATGAAAAATGCCCCTTTTCGAGGACCAATAGAAATAAAAGTTAGAGGCTCATCCTTAGTCCTTGGTAGAGGTTTAGCATCTAGAATAATAGTAAGTCGTAACAATTCTTGTACTTAATAATAGCGTTATAAGATTAAATTAGATTATTTTATATAAATTTCTTAAGAATAATTCATTCAAAAAAGATGGGAAGTTTTAAAAAATGAGTGGACACATCCCAAATAATAAACTAAAAAACAAGGGAATGTTTAAAGAAACAATAAATATCGCCTTAGCAGGAAATCCAAACGTAGGAAAATCAGTTATTTTTAACCAACTTACTGGGTTAAGCCAAACCATAGGAAATTGGCCCGGTAAAACAGTTGAAAGAATGGAAGGCTATCTTGATTTTTTAGGATATCGTTTTAACATCGTTGATTTACCAGGTATTTATTCTCTTTCTACCTACTCATTAGAGGAAATAGTAAGTAGAGAATATATTGTTTCTGATGATGTTGATGTTATTATTAATGTTGTTGATGCCACGAATTTAGAACGAAATTTATTTTTTACGTTTCAGTTATTAGAATTAAAAGTTCCATTAATTATTGCAATTAACCAAATGGATATTTTAAGAAGAAGGAATATGGAAATTGATTTTAAAGCGTTGGAGACCGTTTTTAAATTGCCAGTACTCCCTGTAGTTGCTGTACATGGTACAGGTGTCCATCAACTCTTAGAAGAAGCGATTGAAATGGTCGTTTTTCAGCATCCCCATACTCATTACAACGGAAAAACCCGAGATGAGCACGACCATCACTCTCATAACTATTATCGAACAGAACATATTCACGATAAAGTAAAAGTAAATAGTAAAGTGAAAAAAATTTTTGAATTTCCTGAGTTATCTAAAGTGCTCTCCTTTGGGAAAGAAGTTGAGTCTTGTCTTGGCAAATTAATTATGGAGATTAATAATAATCAACTATCTCCTGCCCTAATTAAATACCCACCAAGGTTTTTAGCAATAAAGTTATTGGAAAATGATGAAGAAATTAAAAGGAGTTTTAAAAATAATGATATTATAAAAATTGCCGATGAGTTTCGAAATCAATTAGAAGATATTCACGGAGAAGATGTTCATACGATCATATCGTCAGAAATTTACAATAGGATTCATGACATAACCGATAAAGTTTTAATAATAAAACCACATAAAGGAAAAAGGAAAGTCAGACTCGCTGATGTATTAGATCATCTTACTACACATTCAATCTTAGGTTATCTTATTTTAGTTGCTGTATTATTTGGTATTTATTTCTTTACTTTTTCTTTTGGAGATTTTTTTGGTGGATTAATAGATGAGCTATATACGATATGGAGTGAATTTATTTACAATTCTTTTGGGAAAGAAAATTTAATAGTTAAGATATTTTGGGATGGCGGGTTAGGAGGATTTCTAGGCGGTATAGGCGGCGTTTTAGTATATGTCATACCTTTCTTTTTAGTAATTGAAATTTTACAAGATTCTGGTTACTTGCCTCGAGCAGCATTTTTAATGGATAAAGCTATGCATACAATCGGGGTTCATGGAAAAACAATTATTCCAATGATTTTAGGTTTTGGTTGTAATGTCCCTGCATGTGCTGGATGTAGAATAATGGAAACAGAACGAGAAAAAAAATTATCTGTAGTATTATCTTCTCTTGTACCATGCGCAGCAGTAATGACTGTTGTGTTAGGATTGGTAGGGAGATATGTGGGGTTTTTCTGGGTAATTATTTTGTTTTTAATTAATTTTGGTGTTATTTTTTTAATAGGTCGAATTCTAAATAAAGTAATGCCTGGTCAATGCACAGAACTCATAATGGAAATGCACGAATATAGGATGCCAAATTCTAAAGTTATTCTTAAACAAACGTGGATTAGAACAAAAGAGTTTGTATATAAGGCTTTGCCAGTTATAATTGTTCTTGGAATTCTTTTAGAAATTTTATTAATCTTTAATGCTTTAGAGCCAATAAATGTCATTTTGTCTCCTATAACCGTGTTCTGGCTAGGTCTTCCTCCAATAACTGGAGTATTTCTAATATACGGAATTTTAAGGAAGGAGTTAACTTTAGTACTGTTAGCTGTTTTAGCTAATTCAATTGGTGTTCCTTTAATAGAATTATTAACGCCCTTCCAAATGATTAATTTTAGTTTAGTTACAATGCTCTATATCCCATGTTTTGCGACCGTTATTATTATTGCTAAACAAACTAACTGGAAATACGCGATCCAAATTTCATTATTAGAGATAGGTGTGGCCTTATTGATTGGGGGTGCTTTAAATTTTGGATTTATAATATTTTCAAGTTTCTAAATCTTATTTCTACCATAATTATCCCAATTTTTATTTATATTATATTTATATTATTTTGAAAATTCATATTCTTAGTTTTGAATTTATTTTAAAGCTTAACTAAAAATGGTAAAAATAAGAATTACGACCCCATGTCGAATCCACCTTTCCTTAATAGACGAAAATGGATACACTGGTAGAGTTGATGGTGGAATTGGTCTCATGTTAGACCGTCCTAATGTAGTTTTTGAAGCGACAAATCACGCAGAAGAATTTAAAATTGAAGCTCACAAGTATTATCGAGAATCAATAGAAGTAATCAACGAACAAGCATCAAAAATTTTCAAGGCATATAGTATAAATAATAAAAACTTTCATTTTAATCTTAAAAGGTATTATCCAAGTCATGTAGGGTTGGGTTCTAAAACTCAATTATCTTTAGCAATCGCAATTGCTATTACTAAGCTGAAAAATAAGAGTGTCTCCATACAAGAATTAACAAAATTGGTTCAAAGAGGCGGAACATCAGGAATAGGGTGGAGAGGTTTTGAAAAAGGTGGCTTTATAGTTGATGCAGGACACAATTTTGGTAAAGGAAAAGAGAAAGAATCGTTCTTACCTTCTTCAGCTTCATTAACAGCGGATCCAGCTCTTACGATTATGAGATATGCCATACCTGAACACTGGAGGTTTGTGTTAGTTATACCTAATGTTAAAAAAGGAGCTTATGGAGACGAAGAAATAAGCATTTTTCAAAGCCATGCTCCAATCCCAAAGGAAGAAGTTAATGAAGTTTCGCACCAAATTTTGATGAAAGTTATTCCCGGAATTATTAACGAAGATTTAGAATGTTTTGGTGAAGGTTTAAAAAGAATACAACGTATCGGGTTCAAGAAAATAGAGATATCTTTACAACATGATATTGTCAAAAATGTTCTATATCTTTTTGAAGAATATGGAGTTAAAGCGTTTGGAATGTCTTCTTTCGGACCAAGTTTAGTCGGAATTGTTGAATCTGATGAAGAAGCGAATAAACTTTTAAAAAGTGTTCAAATACGCCTGAAAAACATTATTGGTCATATTTACATATGCAAACCTAATAATTGTGGAGCAAAAATTGAATTTTTAGATGATAATTAATGCCAAATGATAATGAAAAAGTCTATTTTTCTTCTAATGTAAGTTTAAGAGAAAGAGCTAGTTTCGAAATAGGTATAAAATTAGGAACTCTTTATCATATTTTATGTGGGATACCTATATCTACAAATACTAAGGTTGTTGATTCTATCGAAAATGGCATAGAAGCAGCAATCTCGTGTCAACCATATGTAAAATCTGTTAAAATTAATATTGACCGCGAAAAAATCAAAGGGGATAAATCAACTGAATTTGAGTACGATGAGATTACTGGAAAAGTCATAAACGCGACAGTCGTGCTTGAGTATAAATCAGTTGAAATCACAGCAAAAGTAGAGTGGGTTGAGGATCTCAGATATCCATTGATGTTTATTGAAAAAATAACAACTAAAAACTAGTCCTTTAAATTTTTAATATAGTCCTTAACATGTTCTACTACTTTTAAAGCACTTAAATTTTTTCCAAATCTTCGTATTTCGGCAAAGTAATCTTCAATTTTTTGCTCTATTTTTTGGACTAAAGCTTTGTCTTCTTTTTCTTCAGCAACTTTTAATTTAGTTGCTAATATAATAGCTTCCAGGGCTAAATTTTCTGCTCTATTAAAAATTTTAAATGATTCTTTAAATTTATCGCACGAAATGATAGATAGGGTAAATTCAATAACTCTTAATTCTCCCAAATCATCATTTTTAACGATCTGCTCTTCACCCCTAGCTACACAAGCGATCATTGCCCATGCTTGTTTTATATAAGGTAATGAAACGATTTCTGAATTTGAGTGATTTTTAAAAACCTCTTTGATTTTTTCTTTATTCTTTATTTTATAATAATCGTAAAATTCTTCTGGAAAGATTTTAACATTCTTAGAACGTTTTAAATCTTTTAATGAAGCTAAGGCATAAAGATATATGTCATCAACAAAATTTAGCGTAATAAGCTTATTACTTCTCAAATTATTGTATGTAGATGTGTTTGGATAAGGACGCAATGTTATCGAGCTATTATCTATTAATCTTATACCCATACAAGCAGTATTTGGTATGATATTGTTGTTATTTATTGAGAAGGTTGTAGCTAAAACTTCATACAAGTAATCTTCTTTTAAGCCTATAGATTTGGGATTTGTTTGAAATGTGGATGACATTACCTTAGATATTTAATTTATTAATTTGTATAAATTAGAATACTTCCAAGATTTTTAATTCTTTATGTTTTAATGCTTTAATTATAACTTTTTAATTTTGAAGAAGAACCATTAAAAATTAATAAAAATAAAAAGAATTATTGAACTTTCATAATTAGTAAATTAAAAGATTTATTGATTTTTGTGTATAAGGTAATCGGAATTGACCCTGGCTCTCTTTCTTGGGATTTCTTTGGTTTGGAAAACGATGAAATTATCCTAGATGCTTCTATTCCTACAAAGGAATTAATGAAAGAGCCACATAAAGCTATTTCAATCATAAAATCAATTGGAAATGTTGATTTAATAGTAGCACCTAGCGGTTTTGGATTACCGTTGAAAAATATTAAAGATATAACTGAAAAAGATATTTTTTTTACATTATTAAAATTTGATAAAAAAGAGAAGGATAAATTAATCGGTCTAGGAGAAGTCCTTCGTTTGATAAAAGCGGAAAATATACCCGGAGTTATTGTTCCAGGTGTTAAACATTTACAAACTGTACCCAGATATCGTAAAATCAATAAAATTGACCTTGGGACCGCAGATAAGTTGTGTACTGCTGTTACG